>NZ_JBHVSU010000002.1:0-982876 GCF_042885035.1 Agrobacterium sp. NPDC058088
GCGCTTAAAATCTTCGCTGAAATTCGATTTGCTCATGATACTCTTCCTGCCTCAAAATTAGGAAAGAAGGCGTCTACAAATCTAGGGGCTATTCAGTCTGGGTTGGCGCGCGCAGGTCAAAGTCGTCGTATGACGCGTCGTGCTCCAGAACCGTTTTAAGAAAACTGCGCACAGCTTTTTTAAAATCTTGTTCTAGCCAAACGTACTGACCATCCGTTTTGGAAAACGGTACGTTGTATTGAGTCATGAAGCCTGAAAGCAGGCTTTCATAGCCAGTGGCAAAGGAGAGAGGGGTATCTGTTTCAATTTCCTGCTGCGTCGCTGCAAGTCGTTGCTGGTAATCCTGACGCGTCTGTTCGGACAGACGTCCCTTGCTATCGATCTCGTTCGTAACCTTGGTCAGAAGATCGCGAAAATGCTGTGTCAGCAGGCCGCGCAGTTCCCTGTATTCCATCCCGTATGCAATTCCATGATCTGTAAGTCGTTCCCCTATCTGGATCATAGACCGGGACAAGCGCAATGCTTTTCGTGGATCGCGTGTCTGTAGCGAAAGCTTGATCGTTTCGGCTTTACGGTTCGGGTGTAGCTGCTTGGGCAACGGCCAACGGAAGTAGAATACACCGTGCCGGGACTTGAGAATGTATGAGGGGATAAACAAAGAAATGGCTCACCGAAATGTCCCACCTGCGGAACTCGGTATTCAAGTCTTTGATTTTAAAGGAAATGGTGCCGCTTACGTGACTCGAACACGTGACCCCGTCATTACGAATGACGTGCTCTACCAACTGAGCTAAAGCGGCCCGATTGTGACCCGCTTGTTGCGGATCAGCTTCATGGCGGGCTGATACAGGCAATGCTGACGGATTTCAAGCCTTGAATGTGCTGGTTTTGAAATTTCCGCAAAAAGCTTTGCCTGTCCATTGTTTAGAGGCGCGTCAGGCCCTTCCGCAGATCCGACCTCTCGCTGCTTCATATTCGTCTGCCAGCCGATCCACGAGTGCGGCCACCGGTTCCACCGCCTTGATGGCGCCAATGCCCTGGCCCGCGCCCCATATGTCCTTCCAGGCCTTGGCACCGCCGGTGGCGGTCTCGAAATCCATTTTGGAAGGGTCGGCTTCGGGCAGGTTGTCGGGGTCCATTCCGGAGGCGACGATCGAGCTTTTCAGATAATTGCCGTGTACGCCGGTGAAATAGTTCGAATAGACGATGTCCTTCGCCTGCGCATCGACGATCGCCTGTTTATAACCTTCGGAAGCGCGCGCCTCCTCGGTGGCGATGAAGGGGGAGCCGATATAGGCCATGTCAGCGCCCATGGCCTGCGCCGCGAGGATGGAACCGCCATTGGCGATGGCGCCCGCCAGCAGCAGCGGGCCGTCAAACCATTCGCGGATTTCCTGAACGAGGGCGAAGGGCGAAAGCGTGCCCGCATGTCCGCCCGCACCGGCCGCCACCGCAATCAGCCCGTCGGCGCCCTTGCGGATGGCGGAACGGGCGTGGCGATCGTTGATGACATCGTGCAGTACGATGCCGCCATAGGAATGCACGGCTGCATTGACCTCCGGCACGGCGCCCAGGGAGGAGATCACCACCGGCACCTTGTATTTGACGCATAGGCCAAGATCATGCTCCAGCCGGCGATTGGACATGTGAACGATCTGGTTGACTGCGAAAGGCGCCGCCGGACGCTCGGGATTGGCCCGGTTATGCGCGGCAAGCTCTTCGGTGATCATCGCCAGCCATTCATCGAGCTGGCTTTCGGGCCGCGCATTGAGCGCCGGGAAAGCGCCGATGACGCCGGCCTTGCATTGCGCCAGCGTCAGTTGCGGATGCGAAATAATGAATAGCGGCGATGCTATGACCGGAAGACGCAGATTGTCTTTCAGCACGGACGGCAGCATGTCTCCTCCCACGAATTACGTTTACGCGCACGTAAGTCAATATCGCGTTCGGCGACGGATTGAAAGCGAAAACAGCGCGGCAAAGACCTGCCGAATCTGCGTTCGTAGCGCCACAATGGATCGATTTTCCTCAAGACAATCCGGTCTTTATCACAAACGACGCTTGCGGAGGGGCGGCATAGCCTTTACCGAATCGTGAAGACATGGCGCAGCGCGGCATATTTTTGCACAGCGCAATAGAACAAGGATCGGTCGTGAGCGGACTGGAAACGGCAATCAGAAATGCTCTGGAAAAATCGGACAGATCGAACGCCGAAGTTCGTGCACGGATTTACCAATCCTCCCGTCAGGCCTTGGAAGCGGGCCTGCGCAAGCAGGGCATAGACGATCCGCAGGTCGTTGCCCAGCAGCGCCAGCGGCTCGAGAGCCTGATCCATCTCATTGAAAATGAAGAGCGCAACCGTCTTCTGGATAGGGTGGAGCAGCAATTGCGTCCGCCCGCAACGGAAAGCCCGCAGCAGTATGATCACGGGGTTGATCCCGTTTCGCAGCCAGCCCATCACGACACTATGGCTGTCGAGCCGGAGCTGCGCGGGGAAACGCGCGATGTGCGACCGGGTGCTGCTGCCGTTGCGCCGGAGCCGCCGACTGCGGGACGGCGTAATGGAAAGCCGGCGAAGCGCGGCTCCAGTGCTACCGATGCATCACTTGCTTTCCGGCCGGAGGGCGCAGTTGGCCGCCGCAAGCGCCGTGGGCTGTTTGCCCGACTTTTCATCTATGTGACGCTTCTCGCCTTTATCGGTTTCGGCGCCTGGTGGGTCTATTCTTCCGGCCTGCTGCTCTCGCCGGAACAGCGCGATACCAGCGTGCCCAATCCGCCCGCGCAGGTGCAGGCGGAGGATTTTAACGGCACGGAGCCCGCGCCGAGCCTTTCGGCCGGTCGTGGCTTTTCTGACGACTGGGTTGAGGTCTTTAATGCCGAGCGCGGCAGCTCAGGCGTTTCGGCCGGCCCGCGCGCCACTGTCGAAAACATCGCTACGCCAGCCGGCAAAGCCTTGCGTGTAACGTCGAAAAGTGTGGCGCAGGATGGTGCCGTCCGCGTCGAAGTTCCCGTGGAAGTCATGCGGGACATGGCGGGCAAGTCCTCGACCATATCGATCACGCTGCAATCCTCCAGCGATCGCCAGACACAGGTTTCCGTCTCCTGCGATTTCGCCACGCTGGGTGATTGCTCCCGCCACCGCTTCACCGCGACGGCCGAGCGTGCGGATATGCTGCTTAACACGACATTCGAGCGGTCCCTCGCTCCCAATGCGCCGGGGAAAATCTTCATCAATAGCGATATCGATGGCAGCGGACGCCCTGTTAATCTCTATTCCGTGCGCATTCTGCCGGGCCAATAAGGAAAGGCACAAGCGCCTCTGATGGGGCGCTTGTCGTGGTTTCGCGGTCTTATTTGAGGAAATCCGGTCCTGATCCCAATATCTTGTCGTCGATCTCGCCGATGGCTTGTCTGTCCTTGCCCTCATAGTCCAGCGCAAGGAGGATATGGCGAATAAGGTTCACCCGTGCGCGGCGCTTGTCATTGGCGCGCACCACCGTCCAGGGGGCGGCATCGGTGTGGGTTTTTTCCAGCATCTCGTCGCGCTTCTGGGTGTAATCGTCCCATTTCGTCAGTGCGGCTATGTCCATATCCGAGAGCTTCCAGCATTTCAGCGGGCTGTGGCGGCGGTCATGGAAGCGCTCGATCTGCGTTTCGCGGCCGATGTCGAGCCAGAACTTGAAAAGGTGAATGTCCTCGTGAACAAGCATCTTTTCCAGACGTGGTGTTTCCTTGAGAAAACGCTTGTGTTCGTCCGGGGTGCAGAAACCCATGACCGGTTCCACGCCCGCGCGGTTATACCAGGAACGGTCGAAGAGAACGAATTCGCCGGCAGTCGGAAAATGTGAGATGTAGCGCTGGAAATACCATTGGCCGCGCTCGGTTTCCGTCGGTTTGGTCAACGCCACCACGCGGGCATAGCGGGGGTTGAGATAGGCCCGGGCTGCAAAGATCGCGCCGCCCTTGCCGGCCGCGTCGCGGCCTTCAAAAACTGCCATGACCCTTTTGCCGGTGGCCTGCAGCCAGAATTGCACCTTGACCAGCTCAACCTGCAGCGCTTCCAGAGTGGCGTCGTAATCCTCGCGCTTCATCTTCTTGTCATAGGGGAAATCGCCGGCGGAGAGCTTCTTTTCCGATACCCAGTCGGGAAGAATCGGGTCGTCAATGTCGAAGCTGCGCAGCTTGCCGCCTACGGTGATCTCGACCGTCCGCTTCTTCGTTTCTTTGCCCATGGTTTCCTCCTGATCTTGTTGTGTAAAGGCAACTCGCCGCCAATGAGTTCACATCCATTGCCGGAATTCAAGTGAAACAGGGTAGGTAGACTAGACTACGAGGGCGCTGGCGATTGCGGCGCAGATTTCGCGCATATACGTTGTGGAAAACGCATGATGATGAATCTCTGTCATGAAGCTGGCCTATGAGATTTCGATGCGCTGTAGGGTGAGAGTGGAGAGCAGGCTGAAATGGCAGTCAGGGAAGGCAATGGTGGATTAAGGCTTCTGGGAAAGAAGCTTGGCCGGAACTGGTTGCCCGTTCTCATTGTCAGCATGCTTGCCGTGGTGGCCGTTGCCGAGCTGAACACGCCCTATATGCCAGCCGCCCTTTGGCTCTGCGCTATCATAGCCATTCTAGCTGCTCGGGAAAAACCGGCGGCACCTGAGAAGGATGAAGACGCAGTCGCGAATATGGATGAGCCAGATGTGCCGGGTGAAAACGTCATTTCCGGTGTTAGGGCGGGCCTTGCGGCGCTGGATACGCCGGTTTTCATTCTCGACAAGAATGCCAGCGTGCTGTTTCAGAATGGCGCGGCCGAGCGCGCCTTCGGCCAGCTTCCAGCCGGTGCGCATATTTCTGCAAGGCTGCGTTCACCCGGCCTGCTGGACGTCATTCGCGAAACCATCACCACCGGGCAGCCCAACCAGGTCGAGCATTCCGAGCGTTTCCCATCCGAACGGGTCTTCATCGTCCGCATCGCCCGCGCGGATGTGGGCGAGGGGGCTGGCCCGCCTTTCTATATCCTGTCCTTCCGCGACGTTTCGGAGCTTCGCCGTATCGACCGGATGCGTAGCGATTTCGTCGCCAATGCGAGCCATGAATTGCGCACGCCGCTTGCCTCGCTGCGGGGTTTTATCGAAACCATGCAGGGGCCGGCACGCAACGACCCGAAGGCGCAGGAGCGCTTCCTTGCCATCATGCTCGATCAGGCAACCCGCATGAGCCGGCTGGTGGACGATCTCATGTCCCTTTCAAGGCTGGAGCTGCGGGCAAATATCGCGCCGGACCAGAGGGTCGATCTCGTTCCCGTCATCGGCCATGTGCGTGATGCGCTGCTACCGCTTGCGAATGAACTGGATGTGACCATCACGCTGCACCTGCCCGACCGGCCGGCAGAGGTGCAGGGAGACCGCGACGAGCTGGTGCAGGTGTTCCAGAATCTCGTTGAAAACGCCTGCAAATATGGTCAGGAAGGCAAGGTCGTGGATGTCTGGCTGCGTGCCGAACCCGGCAAGCCGGTGGAGGTCAGCATCATCGACAAGGGGCCGGGCATTCCCGCCGAGCACGTGCCGCGCCTGACCGAGCGATTTTATCGTGTCAGCGTTGCCGACAGCCGCTCGAAAAAGGGCACGGGCCTCGGGCTCGCCATCGTCAAGCACATCCTCACCCGCCACCGCGCCCGTCTCATCATTAAATCGGAATTGGGCAGCGGTACCGACTTCACCGTGAGATTCTGACATAAAATATGCCTCCGCTATTAAGGGCATGAATTTTTATAATCAAAATCAATAATTTAGGCTGTCACAAATCTTTCGTCAAAGTGACATAAAAGGATGTGGCTACGGTGGTTAAGAAAAGGTCGCCGAGCGCATGCTACGAGCGAGTACCGCTATCGGCTGCGTCCACAAACAAGCCCACGACGGGAGAGACAAATGAACTTCCTTAAATTTTCCGCAGCAGCTCTGGTGGCTTCTGTCGCCTTCGCTGGCGCCGCCGCTGCTCGCGACCAGATCCAGGTTGCTGGTTCCTCCACCGTTCTGCCTTACGCCAAGATCGTCGCTGAGACGTTTGCTGAAACCTTCCCCAACTTCAAGGCTCCCGTTGTTGAGTCCGGCGGTACGGGCGGCGGTCTGAAGGCATTCTGCTCCGGCGTCGGCGAAGGCACCATCGACATCGCCAATGCTTCGCGTCCGATCAAGAGCGACGAACTGGCCGCCTGTAAGGCTGCTGGCGTTGCCGACGTTCAGGAAGTGAAGATCGGTTACGACGGTATCGTCTTCGCAATGGACTCGTCCAACAAGGACATCAAGCTCGAGCCGAAGGATCTGTACCTCGCGCTTGCCGCTGAAATCGTCAAGGACGGCAAGCTCGTTGCCAACCCCTACAAGAAGTGGTCGGAAATCAACAAGGAACTGCCGGATGTGGCAATCGCTGCTTACATCCCGGGTTCCAAGCACGGCACACGCGAAGTCTTCGAAGAGAAGATCATGGCTGACGGTTGCAAGGAAGCCAAGGCGACCGACGTCATCAAGACGCTGATCACCGACGCCAAGCAGGCTGCTGCCAAGTGCGTTGCAGTTCGCAAGGACGGCGCTGCAGTCGACATCGACGGCGACTACACCGAGACGCTTGCTCGTATCGATGCCAACAAGTCCGGCCTCGGCGTTTTCGGCCTCGCTTTCTACGAAAACAACGCTGACCGCCTGAAGGTCGCGACTGTCTCTGGCGTCGTTCCGTCCACCGAAACCGTTGCCAGCGGCAAGTACCCGGTTTCCCGCCCGCTGTTCTTCTACGTGAAGAAGGCTCACTTGGGTGTTATCCCGGGCCTCAAGGAATATGTTGAGTTCTTCACGTCCGACGAAATGATCGGCCCTGACTCGCCGCTCGCAAACTACGGCCTCGTCGCCGCTCCGGACAAGGAGCGCGAAGAAATCCGCGCCAAGTTCGCTGCCGGCGCTTCGATGTAATGAAGAAAGAGGGGTGTGGCCTGCCGCACCCCTCGTTCCGCTTCGGTGACATTCCGTCTCGGCGCCATTCGTCTCGGTGATTGTCTCCGGTTGACAGTTCCCATCCATCGCCATCCACATGATTATTGATGGATTACAGATGGATAGGATGTATCAACCTTGACGCTTGCCAGACTTTATTCCAGTCAGGCGGCAAGCATCACTGGATGGTCCAGCGGTCTCGTTTTGATGACTTTTTGATTTGCCCGATATCGCACCGTGCTCTTGAGGCACGCCGAGGGAACTCTAATGAACACATCGATCCTTTTGCTGATACTGGCGCTCATCGGCATCGGCAGCTACTTGCTCGGCAGCCGCCGCGCTGTTGTTTTGTCTGGTGGTCGCCCCTCCAGCATGCATTCCCGTGCCGGTTATCACGGCTCTTACGCGGTTGTCTGGGCGGTTTTGCCCGCGGCGTTCATTCTCTGCGCCTGGCTGGTCGTCAGCCCGTTGCTTGTTACCTCTGCGGTGCGCGGTAATTTCCCCGAGGATGTCCGGGCGCAATCCGAGGCGCAGCAGAGCCTCACCTACGGCATGGTGACCTCCATTGCCCGCGGCCTTCAGCGGCTGACGCCGGAGGAAACCGCGCAGGTTGAGGCGGATACGGCTGCGGTGCGGCCGCTTCTGGCATCGAAGGGTGTCGCGATCGCCGGTGATCCCGCGCGGTTCATGGTCGATGCCGCTCACACGCTCAACAGCATGACCTCCACCAGCCGCATCGCGATGATTGCCGTTGTGCTGCTGGCCGCGCTTGGCGGCGGCGCCTATGCGTTGCGTTCGATCGCGCCGCGCTTCCGGGCACGCAACCAGGTCGAGAACGTCATTCTCGCGGCCCTCCTCGTCGCCTCGTCCATCGCCATCCTCACGACCATCGGTATCGTGCTGTCGATGCTGACGGAGGCGATCCAGTTCTTTACCATGGTGCCGGCACATCAGTTCTTCTTCGGAACGGTCTGGGATCCGCGTTTCGCGGCGGCTGGTGCTACCGACTCCTCCGGCCAGTTCGGCCTGATCCCGCTCCTCGCCGGCACGCTTTATATCGGTCTCGTTGCGATGCTGGTTGCGGTTCCGGTTGGCCTTTTCTCGGCAATCTATATGGCGGAATATGCCTCGCCGCGCTTCCGCTCGGTGGCAAAACCGCTGCTTGAAGTCCTCGCAGGCATCCCCACCATCGTTTACGGCTTTTTCGCGCTGACGACGGTCGGTCCTTTCCTCAGAGACATTTCCACGCAGATCAACGGTCTTGCAACGGGGAACTACGCCAACTTCATCCAGGCGCAGAGCGTCATCACCGCCGGTTTCGTCATGGGCATCATGTTGATCCCCTATGTCTCGTCCCTGTCGGATGACATCATCACCGCGGTGCCGCGTTCGCTGCGTGACGGTTCCCTCGGGCTCGGCGCCACGCGGTCCGAAACCATCAAGAGGGTCATCGTTCCCGCCGCTCTTCCCGGCATCGTCGGCGCCGTGCTGATGACGGCCTCGCGCGCTATCGGCGAGACCATGATTGTGGTTCTGGCGGCTGGCGTCGCCGCCCGGCTGCAGCTCAACCCGTTCGAGCCCATGACCACGGTGACGGTCAAGATCGTCAGCCAGCTTACCGGTGACCTTGAATTCACCTCGCCCCAGACGCTGGTCGCCTTCGCGCTCGGCATCACGCTTTTCGCCATCACGCTTTGCCTGAATATCTACGCGCTTTACATCGTGCGCAAATACCGGGAGCAATATGAATGACCGACATCGTTTCTCCCGCAGCCGGTGCGAGCGCCGTCAACAGGGCCACGCGCCGTGATATCGGCATCAAGCGCCGCTATGCCGCCGAACGCCGCTTCCGTGCCTACGGCATGGCAGCGATTTCCTTCGGCCTCATCTTCCTCTTCCTGCTGCTTTTCTCGGTGGTTTCCAAGGGTTACACCGCTTTCCAGCAGACGATGATCACCGTTCCGGTTGAGTTTTCGGAACAGATCATCGATCCGAAAAATGAGCGCGCCACAAATCCCACTAAACTGATGACGGCCAATTATCCCGTCATCGCCCGCGATGCTGTCGCCAAGGTCCTTGGTGTTGCACCGACTGACCGCGCCGGCCTTCGCGCCGTCAACCTCCTGATCTCCGACAGCGTGCGCACGCAGTTGCGTGACATCGTCGTCGCCGATCCCGCCGTTATCGGCACCACGCGCACCGTCACGCTTCTCGCTTCGGGGGATGTCGACAGCGCCTTCAAGGGTCAGGTCGACCTGACGGCGGATGAAGCCAATCGCCGCATCTCGAACCAGCAGCTCGGCTGGATGAACCAGCTCGCCGAAAGCGGCCAGCTCGGCAAACATTTCAATACGGGCATCTTCATCAACGGCGCCTCAAGCCGTCCGGAAGCGGCGGGTGTCGGCGTGGCGCTGATCGGTTCCTTCTACATGATGCTGATCGTCTTGGTGCTGTCATTGCCGATTGGCGTCGCGGCCTCGATCTACCTTGAGGAATTCGCCCCGAAGAACCGTCTGACGGATCTTATCGAGGTGAATATCAACAATCTCGCGGCCGTTCCTTCGATTGTTTACGGTCTGCTTGGCCTCTCGGTTTTCATCAACTTCATGGGCTTTCCACGCTCGGCCTCGCTGGTTGGCGGCCTCGTCCTGACGTTGATGACCTTGCCGACGATCATCATCGCGACCCGCGCTGCCCTGAAAGCCGTGCCACCGTCAATCCGCGCCGCCGCCCTCGGCCTCGGCGCTTCCAAGATGCAGACGATCTTCCATCATGTGCTGCCGCTCGCCATGCCCGGCATTCTGACCGGCACCATCATCGGCCTCGCCCACGCGCTGGGCGAAACGGCGCCGCTGCTCCTCATCGGCATGGTAGCATTCGTTGCGAATTACCCGACAACGCCGATGGATCCGTCCACGGCCCTGCCGGTGCAGATTTACATGTGGGCGAACGAAGCCGAGCGCGCCTTTGTCGAAAGGACATCTGGCGCTATCATCATCCTGCTTCTGTTCCTCATCGTCATGAATGTTGGCGCAATCCTGTTGCGTCGCCGCTTCGAACGGCGCTGGTAGAGGGAGATTGAGCAAATGAACATGTTGTCGGAAGCAGCAGTTGAAAAGGCGCTGGACAAGAAAATGAATGAAGTCTCATACAAGATGATCGGCAAGGACGTTTCGGTTTATTACGGCGAAAAGCGCGCGCTTTACGACGTGAACCTCAATGTTCGGGAAAATACGGTGACCGCGCTGATCGGCCCCTCGGGCTGCGGCAAGTCCACATTCCTGCGTACCCTGAACCGTATGAACGACACGATCGACGGCTGCCGGGTCACCGGCAAGATCACGCTCGACACCGACGATATCTACGATCAGGCGATCGATGTCGTTGAACTGCGCGCCCGTGTCGGCATGGTGTTCCAGAAGCCGAACCCCTTCCCGAAGTCGATCTATGAAAACATTTCCTACGGTCCGCGCATCCACGGTCTCGCCCGCAACAAGGCGGATATGGATCAGATCGTCGAGCACAGCCTGCAGAAGGCCGGTCTCTGGAACGAGGTGAAGGACCGCCTGCAGGAATCCGGCACGGGTCTTTCCGGTGGCCAGCAGCAGCGCTTGTGCATTGCCCGCGCCGTTGCCGTCAGCCCGGAAGTTATTCTGATGGACGAGCCCTGCTCGGCGCTCGACCCGATCGCGACTGCAAAGGTCGAGGAACTGATCCACGAGCTGCGTACCAACTACACGATCGTTATCGTCACGCACTCCATGCAGCAGGCGGCGCGTGTTTCCCAGCGCACGGCTATGTTCCACCTTGGTCACCTTGTCGAAGAAAACGAAACCGACAAGATGTTCACCAATCCGGACGACCAGCGCACGCAGGACTACATCATGGGCCGCTTCGGCTGATCCCGGCCGGCGTTTTATCGAAACCGAACAAGACTGGTGCCTCTGCCGTGCCCGCTTCGGGGTACGTGCATGCAGGCCAAGCCGGAGGACTAGACCATGACACAGACAACGACCCATTCGCATATTCTGTCGGCCTATGACGACGAACTGAAATTCCTCACGCGTCGTATCGCCGAAATGGGCGGTCTCGCGGAACAGATGTGTGCCGACGCCGTGCGTGCGCTCGTCAACTCCGACGCCGCACTCGCCCAGAAGGTCATTTCCGACGACGCGATCCTCGACCATTCCGAGCGCGAGATCGGCGACAAGGCCATCGTCACCATCGCCAGGCGCCAGCCGATGGCGGCAGACCTTCGCGAGATCATCGGCACGCTGCGTATTGCAGCGGACCTCGAACGTGTTGGCGACCTCGGTAAGAACACTGCCAAGCGTGTCATCGCGGTTGCCGGAACGGGCGTGCCGCGCAAGCTCGCCCGCGGCATAGAGCACCTGTCGGAGTTGGCGCTGGTACAGCTCAAGGAAGTCCTCGACGTCTATTCGACACGTTCGGCGGAGAAGGCCAATGCCATCCGCGAGCGCGACGAGGAAATCGACGCCATGTATACGTCGCTCTTCCGTGAGCTTCTGACCTACATGATGGAAGATCCGCGCAACATCACCACCTGCACGCATCTTCTGTTCTGCGCCAAGAACATCGAGCGTATCGGCGACCACGCCACCAATATCGCCGAGACGATCTATTACATGACCACCGGCAGCCAGCCGGAAGGCGAACGTCCGAAGGACGACAGTTCCAACACGCTCGGTTCGGTTACCGAGTAACAGACAAGCAGCGGCTTGCGGAGTTAGTATATGGTGCCCAAGATTGCAGTTGTGGAAGATGAGGAAGCTCTGAGCGTCCTGCTTCGTTACAATCTCGAGGCTGAGGGATACGACGTCGACACGATACCCCGTGGCGATGAGGCGGAAATCAGGCTGCAGGAGCGTATTCCGGATCTTCTCATCCTGGACTGGATGCTGCCTGGCGTTTCCGGCATCGAGTTGTGCCGGCGGCTCCGAATGCGGCCGGAAACCGAACGTCTGCCCATCATCATGCTGACGGCGCGTGGCGAAGAGAGCGAGCGCGTTCGTGGCCTTGCCACCGGCGCCGACGATTATGTCGTCAAGCCGTTCTCGACGCCGGAACTCATGGCCCGCGTCAAGGCCATGCTGCGCCGGGCGCGCCCCGAGGTTCTGTCTTCGGTGCTGAAATGTGGCGATATAGAACTGGATCGCGAGACCCATCGCGTTCACCGCAAAAGCCGCGAAGTGCGTCTCGGCCCGACGGAATTCCGCCTGCTGGAGTTCCTGATGACTTCTCCGGGCCGGGTGTTCTCCCGCTCGCAGTTGCTGGATGGCGTCTGGGGCCATGATATCTACGTCGATGAGCGTACCGTCGACGTGCATGTCGGACGCCTGCGTAAGGCGCTCAATTTTTCCCATATGCAGGACGTCATCCGCACCGTGCGCGGTGCCGGATATTCGATGGAAGCCTGATCGGAACCGAACTGACGGTTCCCCTCAGCATGACGTTCCGCCAAAATGAAAAGGCCCGAAACCGGGATGGTGTCGGGCTTTTTCATTTTGAACCTTCCGCAAGCACGATACTTTCATCTGCTTGACGAGCGGTTGAGAGCCCACCGAAATCCGGATTGAAGGGCGAAACCCGACGACGATGAATAGGCCTTGGTGTTCTGCTATAGCCGTCCGGGAAGCGTCGTACGTGTCACAAAAAAACGGGCCCGAAGGCCCGTAGTTTTTGAGTGTCAAATGCGTGCCGCAACACTCAAGCCTTACGGCGCTCGCTGACCGGCTGGTAGGCGAGCTTCGCATGGAACTTGCAATAGGGCGAAGATTCCAGCGCTTCACAACCGCAGAAATGGAAATCGTCTTTCAAGGGATCGCCAACCGGCCACTTGCAGGTGCGCTCGGTGAGTTCCGTCAGCGTCAGGCGACGGGAAATCGGGGTGACAACGTTTCTGGACGGAACGTAATCGAGGACTTCCGCAGTCTCGATGCCGATATCTTCCTGAAGAGCCGTTGCTGCGTTAGAACGCGTCAGAACCCGAGCAGGCGCGGTGCCGACGCGGCCCACGAAATTCGTCGCGCGTGGAGCGGGGGCCGCGGCACGCTTGGGAGCGGAACGCGCCGAAGTGACCGGACCGCCAGCCTTGACGCGTCCCGGCAGGTTAAGACGGTGGACCTTGCCGATGACGGCATTGCGGCTGACACCGCCCAGCTGTGCTGCTATCTGGCTGGCGCTAAGCCCTTCGGACCACAATTTCTTGAGTTTCTCGACCCGTTCGTCTGTCCAGTTCATGCCGCTTCTCCGCTTTTCGCGTGTATTTTCGGCAGAATCCCTCTCCGTCTCGCGGGATGTGCCGCGAGTGTGGTTTCTGCCTGATTTTTGGTGACTAGTTCCGCCGCAATGCAGTCTAGTAATTAGCGATTAACCTAGTGCCACGCAGACTCCGTGGCAAGAGTCACGGGAATCATCTCGAATCGATTTTCCGGTTTTCCCCAACTTGCTGGCGAGTAGAGTCAGAAAGGCAACACCTGGGGTCTGCCGAGCCGCCACCTACTAGGGCTTGATAAGCCTAGGAAATACGGACTTTTGTTGACATCGGCAGGCGAAGTGACAATAGTGCCCGTGCCGCCGCGAGGCGGCATTTTTGATTTTCAGGCGAGGGATAACCTCACTAGCCTATTGACAACCGTCTGACAGCGCATTTGCGCAAGGAGTGATACAGCCATGGCCGAAGCCGCCGCGCCATTGTTCGATACGTTTTCAAGAGCCCCCCTGCGCTTTGAGCGAGGCGAGGGCGTCTGGCTGTTCACGGAAAGCGGCGAGCGATATCTGGATTTTGCGGCCGGCGTTGCCGTCAATTCGCTGGGCCACGCCCACCCGCATCTTGTCGACGCGATCAAGACGCAGGCCGAGAAGGTCTGGCACGTCTCGAACCTTTATGAAGTGCCCGGACAGGAAAAACTCGCCAAGCGCCTGACGGAAGCGACATTCGCGGACAAGGTCTTCTTTACCAATTCCGGCGCGGAAGCGCTGGAATGCGCGATCAAGACCGCGCGCCGTTACCACTATTCCAAGGGGCATCCGGAAAAGTTCCGCATCGTCACCTTCGAAGGCGCCTTCCACGGCCGCACGCTGGCGACGATCGCTGCCGGTGGCCAGCAGAAATATCTCGAAGGTTTCGGTCCCAAGGTCGAAGGTTTTGACCAGGTGCCGTTCGGTGATGTCGATGCGCTGAAAGCCGCCATCACGTCGGAGACGGCTGCGCTTCTGATCGAGCCCATTCAGGGTGAGGGCGGCATTCGCGCGCCAGCCAAGGAATTCCTGCAGCTGCTGCGGTCGCTCTGCGATGAACACGGCCTGCTCCTGATTTTCGATGAAGTCCAGACCGGTGTTGGCCGCACGGGCAAATTCTTTGCCTATGAGCAGACGGGTGTCGCGCCTGACATCATGGCGGTGGCCAAGGGTATCGGCGGCGGTTTCCCGCTCGGCGCGTGCCTTGCAACGGCCGATGCCGCTTCCGGCATGACGGCCGGCGTGCATGGCACCACCTATGGCGGCAACCCGCTGGCCATGGCTGTTGGCAATGCCGTGCTCGATGTCGTCCTTTCCGAAGGCTTTCTGGAAAAGGTTCGTGATGTCGCGCTCGTCTTCCGCCAGGGCCTTGCCTCGCTGAAGGATCGCTATCCAGATGTGATTGAGGAAATTCGCGGCGAAGGCCTGCTGCTCGGCATCAAGGCCAGGGTTCCCTCGGGTGAATTGCTGCAGGCCATGCGCGCGGAACATCTGCTCGGTGTACCGGCGGGCGACAACGTCATCCGCCTTCTGCCGCCGCTCGTCACCACGGCGGAAGAGGCTCGCGAAGGCTTGGCGCGCGTGGAAGCGGCCGCCGCATCCCTGACCGCCAAGCAGGCGAAAATCGCCTGACGAAACAATAAAATGCGGGCCTCTTCCTGGAGGCTCGCGAGCATGGGACAGTTTGAAATGGCTTCACCTAAACATTTTCTCGACCTGTCGGCCGTTGGCTCGCAGGATCTGCGGGCGATTCTTGATGATGCCCGCGCGCGCAAGGCCGCCACTAAGGCCGGCACGGCGGAAAAGCCGCTTGCTGGCAAGATGCTGGCGATGATCTTCGAAAAGCCTTCCACCCGCACCCGCGTCTCCTTCGACGTCGGCATGCGCCAGCTTGGTGGCGAAACGCTTTTCCTCTCTGGTACTGAAATGCAGCTCGGTCGCGCCGAAACGATCGGTGACACGGCGAAGGTGCTGTCGCGTTATGTCGACGCCATCATGATCCGCACGACAGATCATTCGCGCTTGCTGGAGCTTGCCGAACACGCGACCGTGCCTGTTATCAACGCCCTGACCGACGACACGCATCCCTGCCAGATCATGGCCGACATCATGACCTTCGAGGAGCATCGCGGCCCGGTAAAAGGCAAGACCATTGCCTGGACCGGTGACGGCAATAATGTCCTTCACTCTTTCGTTGAGGGCTCCGCGCGCTTTGGTTATCGCATGACGATGGCGGTGCCGATGGGTTCCGAACCGCATGATAAGTTCCTGAACTGGGCCCGCAACAACGGCGGCGAGATCGCACTGTATCATGACGCCGACAAGGCGGTTGCGGGTGCCGATTGCGTCGTCACCGATACCTGGGTCTCCATGAACCAGGAGCACAAGGCGCGCGGCCACAACATCTTCCAGCCCTATCAGGTCAATGAAGCCCTGATGGCCAAGGCGGAAAAGGACGCGCTGTTCATGCATTGCCTGCCGGCCCATCGTGGAGAAGAAGTGACGGATGCGGTGATCGACGGCCCCCAATCGGTAGTCTTCGATGAGGCGGAAAACCGTCTCCACGCGCAGAAGTCCATCATTGCCTGGTGCATGGGCGTGATCTGAGGAATTCACCCGCTCCGATCGTCGTCGGGCCGGGTTCTTGAACTTCCCTGCATCGATTACCATCTGTGGCACTTCGAGGAGGCTCGTCGGTTTTGCTGGCGGGCCATCATCACGATTTGCACGTTTTTCCCCGGAAGCGGTTTCTCTTGCCGGGTCTCTGTGCGACAAGCAAAAAAGCACATTTTGAAAGCCGGACTTTTGGACGGTAGCGGCGCCACGGCTGCGCCAAGGAGTATGACATGGCAGATGTAACGGTTGAACTGGACGATCTCGATTTTGCTGGCGACGACAAGGTTGTGCCCTTTCAGGTCGAAGGTCTGGATGTGCGCGGCCGCGCGGTCCAGGTTGGGCCGCTGCTGAACGCCATTCTTGAAAGGCATGATTATCCCGCTGCCGTCGCCAGGCTGCTGGCGGAAGCGACCGTTCTGACGGCGCTGATCGGCACCTCACTCAAGTTTTCCGGCAAGCTCACTCTCCAGACCAAGGGCGATGGCCCGGTTGATCTGCTGGTCGCGGATTTCTCCGCGCCGGACAGTATGCGCGCTTATGCCCGTTTTGATGAGGAACGGCTGGCCGAAGCGGTTGCAGCCGGGGCGACATCGCCGGAGCAATTGCTGGGCAACGGCATTCTCGCCTTCACCATCGATCAGGGCGCGGGCATGCAGCCCTATCAGGGCATCGTGCCGCTCGATGGCTCGTCGCTGGAAGACATTGCCGGGGTCTATTTCCGCCAGTCGGAACAGCTTCCGACCCGCGTGCGCCTGGGCGTTGCCGAGTTCTTCGACCGCGACGGCGAGGGCAAGCCGCGCCACGCCTGGCGTGCAGGCGGCTTGATCGCGCAGTTCCTGCCACAGGCCCCCGAGCGGTTGCGCATGCGTGACCTGCATGGTGGCGATGGTGACGAGGGCGGTCATGAGGTGCAGGAAGACGATGCCTGGACCGAAGCCGTAACGCTGCTGAACACGATCGATACCGATGAGCTGACCGATCCGCAGGTGCCGGCGGAACGCCTGCTCTACAGGCTTTTCCACGAAAGCGGCGTGCGGATTTATGACCCGCAGGCCATTTTCGACCGCTGCAGCTGCTCGCGGGACAAGATCAAGGGTGTGCTGTCAGGCTTCACCGCCGAGGAAATCAAGGCAAGCGAGGAGGATGGCGCCATTTCGGTCACCTGCGAGTTTTGCTCCACCACCTATCGCTACGATGTCAGCGAATTTGAGAATGCCTGAACAGAAGGCCGCGCTCCAAAGGGGCGCGGCTTATTTTTGGCCGGGTGGCAGTCGTCAGTTCAGAACCCGCATCAGGCCGGGGGAATCCAGCGAAAAGGCGGGAATCGTGACATTGAACACCTCGCCATTTTCGGTTTCCATTTCATAATGGCCGAACATAAGGCCTGACGGCGTATCCAGCGGACAGCCGGAGGAATATTCATAGCTGTCACCGGGTTTGAGCTGCGGCTGCTCGCCCACGACGCCCGGCCCGTAGACCTCGTCCACCTGTCCGTTCTGATCGGTAATATTCCAATAACGGTTGACGAGTTTCACGGGCACATCGGAATTGTTCGCGATCACGACCTTGTAGCCCCAGACGTAACGATCGTCATCCGGGTCGGATTGTTCCTCGAGATAATACGGATCGACCGTTACCTCGATATCCCTTGTCAGAGCACGATACATACGCGCCACACCTCGAAATTATGCCTGCCGCCATATCCTACACTATAGGCTCTGGCTATCGTCAAGGAAATGAATGACTTGACGGGCAGGGGGCGTCTCCCGTTGCGCTGTTTTTTGCCATTAGGGATAACGGTAAAGGTAAATATTGGTTGCCTGATACCGCCTTTTCCGGCCACGCGGGCAAACCATGGCCCGACACGCGGCCGGGCCATGGCAATTTGGCGTTTGAATTTTCAGGCGGAAACGGCCTCGAGACCCTTCGCCAGATCCTCAAGCAGATCGTCCGTATCCTCGATACCGCAGGAAAGGCGCAGTGTGCCGCCGGAAATGCCGAGTTCGGCGCGCGCCTCGTCGGTGAGGTTCTTGTGCGTCGTCGTACCCGGATGAGTGATAAGGCTCTTGGCGTCGCCCAGATTGTTGGAAATCTTCACGATTCCCAACGCGTTCTGCAGCTTGAAGGCTGCTTCCTTGCCACCCTTCAGCTCGAAAGCGACCAGCGTCGAGCCGCCGGACATCTGGCGCGCAATGATATCCGCCTGCGGGTGATCGGCACGGCCGGGATAAATGACCTTGGCGACCTTGCCACTTTCGGCAAGGAAGTCCGCGATCTTGGAGGCATTGGCCGTCTGCTGCTTTACGCGCAGTGGTAGCGTTTCGATACCCTTCAGAAGCGTCCAGGCATTAAACGGCGACATGGCCGGGCCGGTATGGCGGAAATAATCCTGCAACTCTTCTTCGATCCACTTCTTGTCGGAAAGGATCACGCCGCCGAGGCAGCGGCCCTGGCCGTCAATATGTTTGGTGGCCGAATAAACCACGATATGCGCGCCAAGTTCGAGCGGCTTCTGGAAAAGCGGCGTCGCAAAGACGTTGTCGACCACCACCTTCGCGCCGATCTGGTTGGCGAGCTTCGCCACACCGGCGATATCAACCACCTCAAGCGTCGGATTGGTCGGGCTTTCGAGGAAGAATAGCTTGGTGTTCGGCTGGATCGCCTTTTCCCAGTTGCCGAGATCACGTCCGTCGATCAGCGTGCATTCGATGCCATATTTCGGCGCCAACGTTTCAACCACCCAGCGGCACGAGCCGAAGAGGGCGCGTGCGGCAACGATGTGGTCGCCGGCGCGCAGCTGGCACATGATGGCGGCGGTGACGGCAGCCATGCCGGAGGCAAGTGCGCGGGCGTCTTCAGCGCCTTCCAGCAGGCACATACGCTTCTCGAACATGTCATTGGTGGGGCTCGCATAACGGGCATAGATAAAGCCGTCCGTCTCACCCTTGAAGCGCGCTTCGGCGGCTTCAGAGTTCTCATAGACGAAACCCTGGGTCAGATAGATTGCTTCCGACGTTTCACCATAGGGTGAGCGTAGCGTACCGCCGTGAACGAGCTGGGTTGCCGGGCGCCATTTATTGCTCATGTGATCACCTTCAAAACAAAAAAACCGGCCGCAAAAGCAGACCGGTTCCTAGCACCCGGTCTTTTTAGCCACTTGTTTAACGTGGCTGCAAGCCGACCGGCCAAATCACCACGGGATAAGCTTGCCATACTGCCGTTACCGGCTTGCGTCAATGCTTTCCTTTTGGTTTTGTCGCCGTAAAAAGGAATGATGACCATGACGAGAACCACGGGCATTTTGGCGGACGGCGCAATCCGGGCGCTGTTTACGGGCGGCAAGCTGAAAAGCGAGGCCGATCTCGATATCGACCAGGTGCAGCCCGCCAGCCTCGATCTGCGGCTCGGCTCCAAGGCTTACCGCGTCCGCGCCAGCTTCATGCCCGGCCCCGGAACCCGTGTCATCGACAAGCTCAATCGCCTCAGCCTGCATGAGATCGATCTCAGCCAGGGTGCGGTGCTGGAAACCGGTTGTGTCTATATCGTTCCGTTGATGGAAAGCCTTGATCTGCCGGCAGACATGTCGGCCTCGGCCAACCCGAAAAGCTCGACCGGCCGTCTCGATATCTTCACCCGTGTAATGACCGACAATGCGCAGGAGTTTGACAAGATTCCGGCTGGCTATGCCGGTCCGCTTTATCTCGAAATCAGCCCGCGCACCTTCCCCATCGTCGTGCGCCGCGGCTCGCGCTTGTCGCAGATCCGTTTCCGCATCGGCCATGCGCTTCTCAATGAAAGCGAACTGCTGAAGCTGCACGAAACTGAAACGCTGGTGGCAAGCGAAAACCCGAACGTGACGGGTGGCGGGATTGCACTTTCGATCGATCTCAAAGGTTTCGGTGAGAACGGGCTGATCGGCTATCGCGGCAAACACCACACGGCGGTGGTGGATGTCGACAAGAAGGCCCAGCACGATATACTCGATTTCTGGGAGCCGCTCTTCGCCCGCGGCCGTGCGGAACTGATCCTGGACCCGGACGAGTTCTATATCCTTGTTTCACGCGAAGCCGTGCACGTACCGCCGCTTTATGCGGCCGAAATGACCCCCTTCGACCCGCTGGTGGGCGAGTTCCGCGTACACTACGCCGGCTTCTTCGATCCCGGCTTCGGCCATGCGCAGGCTGGCGGCACCGGCAGCCGCGCCGTTCTCGAGGTCCGCAGCCACGAAGTGCCCTTCATCCTGGAACACGGCCAGATCGTCGGGCGACTTGTTTACGAGCATATGCTGGAAAAACCGGAGGGCCTCTACGGCACCGGGCTTGGTTCCAACTATCAGGCACAGGGGCTGAAGCTCTCCAAGCATTTCCGCGCCGAGTAATGATCCCCCGGCGGGGCGCTTGACACCCGCCGCGAACTGTCCGATGTCTTAGCCTGCGCGGGTGTAGCTCAATGGTAGAGCAGCAGCTTCCCAAGCTGAATACGAGGGTTCGATTCCCTTCACCCGCTCCACTTCCCACCCGGAAACGTTGCAAATAGTACGCCTCTTGATCGGCGGTAATTGGCTGAAGCAGCCGGGTGAGTTTTCCCATGACTGGAAGAAGCGCGCGACTGTTGGCTCCCGCGAATGCGGGTCAGGTCGTTTCCTTGGCCACCGGCACATGCGGCGTCTTGTTCCAGACGAAAGGGCGCGTTTTAAGCTCCACCATGGCCCGCCAGGCTGCCACTGATAACATTAGCCAATAGAGAGGCATTGCCAACCATCGCTTTCCGACCTTCCGCCTTTCATAGGCAATCATTCTGCTTCGGCCCATCAGCACGGAGATCGTGTAACTTCCAACGATATTCAACGCATCGATAAGAAACAGCACGCCCTGCCATGTGAAGAGCAGTTGGACGCCATTTTCCTGGATGGCCATGGCCATGAATGCCAGGAAAATGAAGAGCAGGGGATGCGTCAGCGACGACAGAATCATGCCGCCGATCAGCAGCTGAAAGGCGATGTAGGCAAACCATCCCATGGCATGCGCGGTTGCAAAGGGTGTACGGGTCATGACCAGCCAGCTTTGCAGCCAACCCTTGAACCAGCGTGTTCGCTGGTTCAGCCACACAGGCAGCGATGTCGGCGCATCCTCCAGCGTCTGGCGGCGGATGACGCCGCAGCGATAGCCGAGCCGATGCAGCCTGAGGCCAAGATCGGCATCTTCCGTGACATTGTAGGGATCCCACGCGCCGGCCCGCCGCAATGCGGCAGTCCGGAAATGGTTGGAGGTGCCGCCAAGCGGCATCGGGAGGCCATGGGCGGCGAGGGCCGGCAGCATGCAGCGGAACAAGCCTGAATATTCCAGTGCGAAACAGGCGCTCAGCCAGGAAGAAGGGGCGTTGCTGATGATAAGGGGTGCCTGCAGGCAGGCCATATCCGGTTGGTTACGGAAGGCGGCATAGGCTTCGCGCAATTGCTGCGGATGGGGCCGGTCCTCGGCATCATAAACGACCACGAATGAGCCCCGCGCACCGGAAAGGGCGTAAGTGAGGGCCTTGGGTTTGGTGCGCGGCTGGGAAGGCGGCACGTTGATGATCTCCATATGCGAGCCGGGATTCATCCGCCGGATCGCCTCGATGGTTGCACCGTCGTCGGCCTCGCAGATAAGCTTGATATCGAGCCGGGATCGAGGCCAATCCAGACGCTCCAGTGCATTGACGAGCTGTTCGATGACGGCCTCTTCGCGGTAAAGCGCCACCAGAATTGTGTAAACCGGCAGTTTGTTTTCGTGCTGAAGAGACAAGGCTGTTTCTGTGTGGGTTTCCCGAGGGGTATGGGCGAGGGCAAAGAGCCGAAACAGCAGGGTGTTTAGGTAGAGCGTCGACAGGGTAGCGTGAAGCCAGGCCATGGCCATTTCACTATAAGTCAGCAGCGAAAGGACGAGCAGGGTGGCGAGAATACCACCATAAAAGCCTTGCTGGCCATGCAAAGTGATCTTGGCGGAATGCTGGGGCGCAGCGTTGAAAAGCTGCTGCCGGGTTTCCAGCAGGCGGCGGGCTTCACCCGCTTTCCAGATCGCGCCGCGCATGGCTTGCGGCGTGGTCACGGCAAGTTCGTCGAGAAGATGCGGACGCTCATCCAATATGTTTTTCAATAATGCTATCCGCGCAAGTTCAGGCACGATCAGCAGCGGCGTTTTGCCGTCCTGCGGCATCAGCCGCAGAAACCTCGGTTCGGCGAGCTGAAGATCGAAATTATCTAAATTCGCTATCCGTTCCGACGCGATTTCCGGGATAAACGGCAACCGCAGATATTTGGCGAAGGCGCTGAAATACTCTTCTGCAGTGACGAGGCCGCTTACCAGCAATTCCTCGTCCACAGTCGAGCCGTTTTCGAGCGCCTGCTGCTCAAGTGCCGCGATATGCGACTTGTCCAATCCCAGCGAATGGAGAAAACAGGTTTGCCCGGTTTGGTCCTGTTCGGGAGAAACCGAAGGCGGATTCCCATCCGTATGGGAAAATGTAATTTTTCCTTCTGCCGGCGTCGTTAGAAACGAATCTCGTGTATATTGCCTGAAACAATCCATGCATCGCTGCCGCCGTCATGGTAACGCCCATTTCCTGCTACGGATACTATAGATGAGAATAGCGAATGTAATGCGAAATATAAGTCTATATTTTACTTTAGCTTTCGCTTTACAATTTGTTGGTTACTTTAGTGAAGCTCGTGCCGAAGGTCTGTCGGATGGAAACCGCATGCCGGTTTTGTTCGATGCGCAGGAGCGGTTTCCGGGTGGCGATCTTTCGTCTGTTCCCCGCATCAGGTTTTTGATGTCTGTGGATTTCCCACCCTTCAATTTCACCGATCAGGAGAGCCGGCTTGCGGGCTTCCATGTCGATCTGGTGCGGGAAATCTGTGCCCAGCTGAAGGTGGAAAGCAAATGCCAGGTGCAGGCGTTGCCTTTTGACGAGCTGGAAGCGGCACTCGAAATGGGTGAGGGCGAAGCGGTGATTTCAGGTCTCGCCACCACGGCTGATCTGCGCAAGAGCTTTACCTTCTCGCGGCCCTATCTGTTGTTGCCCGCCCGGCTCGCGGTGAACAAGGCGGCAAAATTCAACGGTTCCGGCGCGGAAGCGCTTTCTGGAAAGAAGGTCGGCGCGATCGGCAATTCGCGGCACGAACAAATGCTCAAAGCGTTTTTTCCAAAAGCCAAGGTCGAAGCTTTTGATGGCTATGAACCCATGTACGAGGCGTTGAAGACAGGCAAGGTGGACGCCATCTTCGCCGATGGTCTTCGTTTGCCTTTCTGGGTTTCGGGAAGCGCTTCCGAAGGCTGCTGCGCGCTCTTCGGCGGCCCTTATATGTCAGACCGGTTTCTCGGCGAAGGCCTGTCCATCATGGCGGTCGATCCGGACAATGTTCTGGTGCCGGCCTTCGATCAGGCGCTGGCTGCCCTTTCACGAAACGGCCGGCTGGAAGAAATATATCGGCGCTATTTCCCCTACGGGCTCTACTAGAGAATTCCGTCGACCGTCGCGACGGACTTTATTTGGCCGGCGCGAAAACCTGTTCGTTGCGTCGCAGGCGCAGAAGCGCGATCCACACGGCGGCGGCGATGGCGGTCTCCACCAGGAAATAGCTGCCGATCGTTCCCGAAATGCTGAAGGACCAGGTGAAGAAGGCAACGACGACGGAGCCGATGAGATTGCCGCTGTTCCAAATCTTCGCGCGAATATCCTGGCGCCCGGAAGCACCAAGCGCCTCGAGTGCGGTGGCCGCAACGGCCATGGGCAGAACTACCCAGCAGAGCACGCGGGTTATGATGGGCAGAGAGACATATTCGTCGCCGAACAGCAGCGGTAGGAAGGGGGCGATGATGAAAATGGCAAGCGCACTGCCGGTTGCGATGACGAGCGCGGCCTTCAGCACATTATAGGCGCGTCCTATGGTCTTGGTGATACCCTGCAGGGCGGCGGAGGCCGAGCCCGGATAGATCAGCCGGTTGAGGGCCTCGACGGAGAGATAGGAACTATCGAGAATGCGCCGGGCGATGGAATAGCTGCCCAGCACCTCGGCACTCGCAATGGCGCCGAGAACGAGAATATCCGCATTGCCGCGCACGGCCTTGAACAGGAACTGGGTGGAGAACAGGATACCGATGCGGATTTCCTCGCGCACGATCCGAAACACCGGGCGGCCGAGCCTGTTGATCGCCTTGACGGAAATCATGGCTGCAACGGTGTGCGCGGCAAGGTTCCAGAGCGCCCAGGCCTCAACCGTTTCCACCTTGAAGATGAGGCAGGCCAGCACCGCGGCAATGGTGCGGGCGACGGCGAACATCACTTCCAGCTTGTTTGCCGAGGCAAAGTTGGAATGGGCGATGAAACTCTGCGTGGAAAGCGAGATCACCTTCAAGAGAACGAGGTTGGTGAACAGGATCAGGAAGGTGGTGATCAGTGTGTGAAGCAGGGTTTCCGAGGTCGGGAAAAACACCGGGATCGTCACCATGCCGATGATTGTCAGCACCACGCCGGTTGCGGCACTCAGCAGATAGCTGTGGCCGAGCATCACGGGAAACATGCTGCGATCCTGCGCGACCCGGCGTATCAGCGATTCCTGCGAGCCGATGCCGCAGATCTGTACGCCAAGATTGGTGACAGCCGTGATCGACGCATAGAGCGCGAATTGTTCGACGCCGAGATGGCGGGCAAGCAGCGCGAAGGTCAGGAGTTGGGCGGCACTGGACATCAGAAGCGCCCCGCCGGATGCCATATAGGTCAATCCCAGTCTGACTAGATGGCCGAACCGCGGCGTATTAAACGACACCTCATTCTCCATGTTTTCCGGCATTGCCGGCAAATCCGACAATGACTGCGCTTCTTTTCTGAAAATCCGCGAACTGAAAAAGCCGCAACCGGCCAATAATACAAAAGCCCGCAACCCAATGGATTGCAGTTTATCCTGTCTTATCCGTCTTGAGGTAAGAGAGGGTTAAAGCAATTGCATAATAATGACTATAATGACTGTTTATGGTTATTTGGACATGGCCCTGTTTCAGAAGGGTTTCGTTGTTCGTCACAAGGCAGGCCCATGATCCGATCGTCCAGTTCCAGTGCACGCGACCATGCCGCGTTCGGCTGATACACAGCCCATCCCTGCGCAAGGCAGCGCCATATCCCTTGCCGGCGGCCGGCGCGACGCGTTTTTTTTCGTCGCCACTATGCTCTATATCTGGATTTCCGTAGCGCCTTTTGAAGATCTCGCGGCGCCTCCTATACCGCGCGCGGCGGCAAACCAGCTGACCGGCCTCGTGATAGCGCTGATCCTGGCCGTTTTTGCGCTGCGCCACCGATTGACGGGGCTTTTGCTGAGGCCACGCCTGCCCATCCTGCTGCTGTTTTTCTGGCTGGCTCTCTGCTCGGTGCTTGGCACCCAACCCGGCACCTCGTTGCAGCGGCTGGTCTTCACAGCGCTTTTGTGTTTCATCACCAGCGTTCTCGTCGTCATGCCCCGGGATCGGCGGCAGTTCGATCGAATGATGGCCATCTTCGCCATTATTCTGCTGGCGCTCTGTTATCTGGGCGTTATCTTCCTGCGTTCTCGCTCGGTTCATCAGCCCTTTGACCTTGATGAAAAGGCGCTTGCGGGTGATTGGCGCGGCATCTTCAATCACAAGAACGCCGCCGCCCCGGCCATGATCATTCTTTTCATGATCGGACTTTACCTGCGCAACGCCTGGTCGACGCTGGGCGGCATCGCGATTACGCTGCTGGCCGGGTTCTTTCTCTGGAAGACCAATGGAAAAACCGCGGCCATGCTTTTGCCTGTCACCCTGGCGCTGGTCTGGATCATGGAAAGGCACGCCCATCGTACCCTGCTGATGATCGGTGGTCTTCTGGCCTTTCTCAACATCGTCGCGGTCGGCTCTACCTATTTCCCGAGCATACAGAATTTTGTCGAAAGCTTGGGCATCGATTCCACTTTCACCGGCCGGACGGACATATGGCGCCTGTCCTTTGACACCTTCGCGCAATCGCCGATCTTCGGGCAGGGGTTCCAGGCATTCTGGACGAGTGACCGGCTGCTGTCGCAGGCCGATATTGCCGGCACCTGGGCGGTCACGGCTTTCCATGCCCATAATGGTTATGTCGAAAGCCTGCTGAATGGCGGCCTGCCGGCCTTCATTCTCACGGTCATATGGCTGGTCATCATACCCGCAAATGATTTCCACACGGCGGTGGACAAGGGTACGGACGCGGGACTGACCCGTCTTTTTGCACGAATTTGGGTGTATGCTCTACTTTCTTCGTGTCTTGAGAGTAATTTCTTTACCGGAACCGGGCCTATTTGGTCTTCTCTGCTGATCGCAGTCTATTGTTTGAGGCATCAGGCTCACGACATACTCGAACAGGGGCAGTAATTTGCGGATAGGCCGGGGGGCTTCGTATGACGCAAAAAATCGGGACTTTTGCAGACCGGATCAATAATCGGCTGGTGCGGTATTTTCCGGGACCAGCGGTGCGGATCGAAACATCCGAGCCGATCGTGTCCTTCACTTTCGACGATGTGCCGGCCACCGCCTGGACGAAGGGGGCACGGGCCCTGGAAAACGAGGGCGTTTGCGGAACGTTTTACATCGCCGGCGTCTTCATCGACAGACACGATGAACAGCAGGAGATGATTTCCACACAAGGCTGTTCGGAACTGGTAGCGGCCGGCCATGAACTTGCCTGCCACACCTTTTCCCATCGCAAACTCTCGAGATTTTCACGACGGGGGCTCGAAGAAGATCTGGAACGCAATGATAGCGTGCTGGGCGCGTTCGATGAAAACCGGCACAGCCGAAATTTCTCCGTTCCCTTCGGCATGGCCTCGCCGGTCATGCAGCCCCTGCTGCGGCGCCGGTTCAGGACTGCACGCGGCATCATGCCTGGCATCAACCGGGGCAGTGTCGACCCGCATAATCTTGCCGCAGTCGAGTTGCGTGCGGATGAAAACTACCTCGATGCTGCCGACCACTGGCTTGAGGATGTTTTGCAAAAAGGCGGCTGGCTCATCATCTTCACCCATGATGTTTCACAGACACCAAGCTTTTACGGCTGCCCGGAGGACAGATTTCAGGGTCTCGTCCGCAGGGCGGCGTCCGGCGGTGCAAAGATCATGACGGTCGATGCCGCGGCAAGGACACTCGGCCTCTAAAGGAATATTCCCCGCGTGTATGTCCGAGCGGCAGCGCGAAAACTTCTGTCCGCAATTGCGGAACTATTGGCTGGCCCAGATGATACGGGCAATCCACTCCACATCGGCCATATCGAAGCTGCGATTGGGATGTTCGGGGTTGAGCGAAAGAAGCTCGATGTTTTTGGGGCTTTGCCGCGCCAGCACCTTGGCCATCACTTCGCCATCGCGGCTTTTCAGCACCACGCGGTCACCACGCCGCACCTGCGCGCCCGGTTCCACGATGAGAATGTCGCCATCGCGGTAAAGCGGCATCATGCTCTCGCCTTGCACTTCCAGTGCGTAGACGCCCTGCTTACGCTCGGGAGAAGAGGGAAATTCCACCACATCCCAACCCTGACCCGCCGGAAAACCGCCATCATCGAAAAAGCCGCCGGAACCGGCCTGCGCGAAACCGAGCAGGGGAATGGCATTGTCGGCACCGGAAGGCTGCATCGTCTGCGCCCTGCCGAAAGCATAACCGAAAAACTGGTCGACACTGGCTCCCGTCGCCTCCAGCACCTTGGAGACGGATTCCGTCGAGGGCCAGCGTTTGCGGCCATCCGGCCCGAAGCGTTTCGACTTATTGAACGAGGTGGGATCGAGACCGGCACGCTTCGCCAATGCCGAAGGCGTCAGCTGATGGCGTTCGGCAAGCGTATCGATGGCGCTCCAGATCGTCTCGTGTGACAGCATGATAGAAAGCCCGCAAGTGGAGCCGATAGCGGAAAGCTCCTGTCGTTTACTGACCGGAATCTAGACCAAATCCGGTCAGGAGTAAAGGAAGAAAAGGAATAAAATCCTTACCCTACGCCACCATTGCCGAGGTGTTTATCTTGGCGAGCTGGATGACCGCCTGCGTGCGGCTGTCGACCTTGAGCTTCAGCAGGATCGCCGAGACATGTGCCTTGATGGTGGCTTCGGAAACATTGAGCTCATAGGCGATCTGCTTGTTCAGCAGCCCTTCGGCCAGCATGCCCAGAACCCGGCTTTGCTGCGGCGTTAATGTTCTGAGCCGGCCGATGAGATCGGCCACATCAGGGTCCTGCTCCTTCTCACCGTGATGACCGGTCGGTATCCAGACATCGCCTTCCAGAACCGCGCGGATGCCGTCTCTGATATCGTCAATGCCCGAGGATTTTGAAATGAAACCGGAGGCGCCGAGTTCGATCGACCGGCGAACGGTGGTCGCATCATCCGTTGCCGAAACGATGACGATCGGCAGGCTGGAAAATTCCGCTCGCAACGCCATCAGGCCCGAAAATCCGCTGACCCCTGGCATGGCAAGATCAAGAAGCATGAGATCGGCGTCGTTGCGCGCTGCGGCTGCACGTCGCGCAGCCTCAAAATCGCCGGCCTCAATGATGGTTTGTTGCCCGTCAAGACCGGTTACGGCTTGTTTCAGGGCTCCGCGAAAAAGCGGGTGGTCGTCTGCAATGATAATGACAAGTTCCGACATTCTGGCCCCCTCCCAAGGGCGTTATGCGGTTCTTTCGCAGCTAGTGGCTTACTCCCTTTGCCGATGGTCGAAACACACCCGGCTCCTACGCCAAAGGTTGCGCCAATCACTTCGGCATTACAAGGAAAAGCTTGTGGACACGCGGTCTTTCAGGGCTTCCGCAATAAAAATACCGTGGAAACTGTGGACAATCTTCGAGCTTTGCGGCAAATCCCGCTGAGTGGAAAGCCTTGGAGAGCCCTATGCAGGAAACGCCCGCGATCATCTATAAAATCGTGCCGGAGACGTTGTGGAATGCGGCCAGGGCAAAAGGCGAGTTCGAAGGCGCGGCCATCGACCTCACCGATGGCTTCATCCATTTTTCGACGGCAAAGCAGGTGGCGGAGACTGCCGCGCGGCATTTTTCCGGCCAGGCCGACCTGCTTCTGATCGCGGTCGACGGGGCAGCACTTGGCGACAAGCTGGTTTATGAACCGTCGAGAGGAGGCGATCTTTTCCCGCATCTTTACGCCGCGCTTCCCCTCAGTGCTGTGCTTTGGGAAACGCCACTCTCCCTCGATCATGATGGCCAGCACCAGTTTCCGGAGATTTTGTGATGAGCGGATTATTTTCCTCTTTCGGCCGCAAGGGTCTTTTTCTCATAGATCCGGAAAAGGCGCATGGTCTTTCCGTCGCGGCGCTGAAAAGCGGCTTCCTGCCCACCTGCATGGTGCCGCATGATCCGCGCCTGCAGCAGACGGTGGCAGGCCTCGTTTTCCCCAATCCGCTCGGCATGGCGGCGGGCTACGACAAGAATGCGGAAGTACCGGAACCGCTGCTGCGGCTTGGTTTCGGCTTCACCGAAATCGGCACCGTCACCCCGCGGGCGCAATCCGGCAATCCCAAGCCGCGCATTTTCCGCCTGGTCGAGGATGAAGGCGTCATCAACCGCCTAGGCTTCAACAATGAAGGCCATGCTGCGGCGCTGGAACGCCTGAAACAGGCGCGTCTGCGCGGCATCGTTGGCGTCAATATCGGCGCCAACAAGGATAGCGAAGACCGCATTGCCGATTATGTTCAAGGCATCGAGGCGTTTTATTCCGTCGCGTCCTATTTTACCGTCAATATTTCCTCGCCCAACACGCCCGGCCTGCGCGACCTGCAGGCGCGTGAAAGTCTCGCAGCTCTTTTGCGTGCAGTTCTGGAACGCCGCAAGACGGAAACGGAGCGCTTTGGCAAACGCATTCCGATCTTCCTCAAGATCGCGCCCGATCTGACGGAAGAAGGGCTGGACGATGTTGCCGAAGAGGCGCTCGCCCATGATCTCGATGGTCTGATCGTTTCCAACACCACGCTGGCTCGCGAAGGCCTGCGGCCAGGCCCAAACAAGGGCGAGGCTGGCGGGCTGTCGGGCAAGCCGCTCTTCGAGCTTTCCACTACGGTTCTTGCCAAGATGCGCCGTCGCGTCGGCGCCAATCTGCCGATCATCGGCGTTGGCGGCGTTTCATCTTCAGAAACGGCTCTGGAGAAGGTAAGGGCAGGGGCCGATCTTGTGCAGCTCTATTCCTGCATGGTCTATGAAGGTCCGGGCCTGCCCTCGGCCATCGTCAAGGGCCTGTCGAAGCTTGTTGCCCGTGAGGGCGTGGAATCGATCCGCGACCTGCGCGACAGCGGGGTGGACCGCTGGGCTGACCGTAAGCTCGGCTGAAGAGGGAGGGAGCGGGGTGATCCCCCGCCCGTGAATTCAGGCGCAGAGCACCATCGCCCAATAGGGGCGGTTGCGGCTGGCGGCATCATAGGCGACCGCGACGCCGAGACCGTTATACGGCCCGAGCATGTTTTCGAGATGGTGTTTGGAGCCGATCCAGGCTTTGACCACCCGTTCCACGCTGTCCTGCCCGGCAGCCACGTTTTCCGCGGCTGGAAGCGGCACATTGCCTTCCTTCATGCGTATGAGGAAACTGTCGGTCAGGCCGATCAGGTGCGCCATCTTCTGCGCCTTGACCATACGGCCAGCCTGATAGGCGGCGGCGCTGCTTGCCGCGCTATTGATAGCGAGAGGCGACAGGCCTTTCGAGCGACGCAGGTCATTGACCATCGGAAGCGCCGCTGCCGTCTCATCGCGGGTGCCGGATGGCAGACCCTTGTTGGTGGGCACGGAAACGCAGGCGGAAAGAACGGAACCAGCGGAAAGCAGCACGAAGCCGCGCCGTGAAAGCGTTTGAAACGTGGAATCGGTCATGTCAGCGGCGATAGCTCAGGAGACGCAGGATGATGAAAACGGGAATGACGATCGTTGCGCCGAGGATCAGATAGTCACCGATCGCACCAAGCGCATGAAAGCCGCTGCGCCAGAGGTCAACGACGAAGTCGCGTGCGCCATAGATGATGTTCCAGGGCGTCAATCCGAAGATCGCCATCAGAAAACCGACGAGCAATGAAACGACGAGCAGCTTCACCACGGTGCGAGCCACCGTATCACCCAGCATTTTGTTGACCTCACCGGCCATCAGCAAGTCTCCTGTTTTGTCCTGACATATGGGGCGCACCGCTTCGATGCAAGTTTTCACGCACTATATCGCGCCATATCAGCCAATTCCACGCGGGTGCCATGAAATAGGACTTGAGTTTTTTTATGGCTTGATAAATGACAGCCGGCATCTTCTCAGGAAATCATTGATGGCCCCAAACCAGTTTTCTTCCGGTGATGTCATTGCCGACCGCCGGGCCGACTATGCCCGCATGTTGGCGGAAGGCGGTGATTATCCCGCCGCCGCCGAACTCATGGAACAGGCGCTTGAACTTGCGCCACGGTGGACGGCGGGCTGGTTTCGCTTCGGGGAATATCACGAAAAGGCGGGAGAGACCGCAAAGGCAGTGGCGGCTTACGAGAAAGTCGCCGAGCTGGATGGGGAAGGGCTGTTTGCAGCCGAACTGAAGCTCGCGGTTCTCGGTGCCGCGGAAACACCTGAACAGCCGCCGAGCCGCTATGTGGAAGGGCTGTTCGACGATTATGCCGACCGTTTCGAAACCTCGCTTGTCGAGAAGCTTGATTACAGCGTGCCGCAAAAACTGGCGGAGCTGATCGGCAAGGCGGCCACACGCGGCACCTTCGACACCATCGTCGATATTGGTTGCGGCACCGGTCTCCTGGGCATCGAAATCCGTTCCCTCGCAAAACGGCTTGAGGGTTTTGATATCTCCCAGAACATGCTGGCCAAGGCGGAGGAAAAAGGTCTTTACGATCATCTCGGCCAGGCCGATCTTTCGTTGGAAGCTGGGGCATCAGGGCTGTTTACCCCGGAACTCGCACATCACCGCGCCGCTCTCGTCGCCGCCGCCGATGTGATGATGTATCTCGGTAGCCTCGAAACCGTCATGCCGCTCGTTTCCGCCCTGCTTGCGCCATCAGGCTTCTTTGCCTTCTCGGTGGAGGATGCGGGGGACGAGGAAGGTTTCGTGTTGCGGGAATCCCTCCGTTACGCGCACTCCAAACGCTACGTGACCGATCTTCTTGAGCGGACGGGCTTTTCCCCCATCGAAATCCGCAAAACCACCATTCGCAAGGATGCCGGAAAACCCCTTTCCGGCATTCTCTTTCTTGCCCGCGCCAAAGCCTGAACATTTCGTTTCTTGCCTTTTTCACGATAGGTCAGGCTTGCTTACGTATCCATCTTGATCAGATGTTTTTTGCAGTGCAAAATATGCCGGAAACCTGAGGGAAAAAGCGTGAGCACAACGAGAAGCGTTTACGGCATGTGGAGTTCCGATCCGGCCAGGCATGCTCCGGTGGAGGACGTACAGGGCATCGTTACCGGTGCCATCGTGTCGGCGCTCGGCTTTTATCTCTTGAACAAGGTCGGCCTTTTGACCGGCGGCACCGCCGGCGTAGCCTTTCTCATTCATTATGCCTTCGGCGTTAGTTTTGGCCTGCTGTTCTTCCTCGTCAACCTGCCGTTCTATTACCTCTCCTTCCGCCGTCTGGGCCTCGCTTTTTCGTTCAAGACCTTCATCGCAATCGGCCTCGTTTCGGTGTTGACGGAACTGGAGGCGCGCTGGATGGTGATCGACAGCATCAATCCGCTCTGGGCGGCGCTGCTTGGCGGTCTGCTTCTGGGCTATGGCCTGCTGGCGCTTTATCGCCATCGCGCCAGCCTCGGCGGCATCGGCATTCTGGCTATCTATATTCAGGACCGCTTCGGCATCCGCGCCGGCCTTATTCAGCTGGCTTTCGATGCCTTTGTCATGCTCTGTGCTTTCCTTGTCATTGACTCGGCCACCGTCATTTATTCGATCGTCGGCGCTTTCGTTCTCAACATATTCCTCGCCATCAACCACCGCTCGGACAGATACATCGTCGTGCGCTGAGGCGAGACGCTTGAAAAAAACTGCGCCCAAGCGCAAAGCTCGTCCGGGCTTCCGGCAAAAGGGGAAAATGCGATGAGCGATATGACTGCACGCAAGCGCTTGAATCTTTGGGCCTCTGCACCGGATCGCCACTCATTGCTGGAAGATGTGCAGGGCGTTCTGGCGGGCAGCATGCTGGTCTCGCTTGGCGTCACTCTGTTTTCGGCGGCCGGTCTGTTGACCGGCGGCACGGTCGGACTGGCATTTCTGGTGCATTATGGCACCGATCTGAGCTTCGGTACGGTCTTCTTCCTTGTCAATCTCCCGTTTTATTACCTGGCGTTCCGCCGTCTCGGCCTTGCGTTTACGGTGAAGACCTTCTGCGCCATCGGCATGACGGCGCTGCTTTCCGAATATATGCCCGGCTTGTTTGCTTTCGAAAGCATCAATCCGATTGCCGCTGCCCTCTTTGGTGGGCTCACCGTCGCCGCTGGCATGCTAGCGCTGTTTCGCCACCGCACCAGCCTCGGCGGTTTCGGCATACTGGCGCTTTATCTTCAGGATCGTTTCGGCTGGCGCGCCGGCCTCGTCCAGCTTGCCTTTGATGGCATGGTGCTGGCCTGCTCCTTCTTCGTCGCGACGCCTTTCGTCATCCTCTGCTCCATTCTTGGCGCGCTGGTCATGAACCTCACGCTTGCCGTCAATCACAGGAACGACCGCTACATCGCCATGTAGCGGTCGTTCGATGCGGTCAAGGTGGTTCAGGCTGCCCGCGCGGCGGCTTCGACCGGATGTTGCGATCGGAAACCGACCGCGATCCGGTTCCAGGTGTTGATCGCACCGATCGCAACCGTGATCTTCACAATCTCCTCGTCGGAAAAATGTGCCTTCAAGGTATCGAAAGCATCATCCGGCGCGCCGGTTTCGGCAATCTTCGTCACCGCATCCACCCAGCCAAGCAGCGCCCGTTCCTGCTCGGTGTAAACAGGGGATTCCCGCCACACGCTCATCAGGTTGATCCATTGTTCTGAAAGCCCGTCATGGCGGCTTTCCTTCACATGCATGTCGACACAGAAGGCGCAGCCATTGATGATGGAAGCACGCAGCTTGATGAGGTGGATGAAGCGGCGCTCGAGGCCGCTGCTCTGGACGTAATTTTCCAGCGCTACCACAGCCTTGAAGGCTTCGGGGGATGCCTTGGCATAGTTGATACGGGTTTTCATGGGTCTCTCCTTTGGTCAGGCCTGTTTGAAGGCACGGTTAGTCGCTCCGGGAAGCTGTTCTGCTTTCCGGTATTTCGATTGGTTGTTCTGTGGTGGTCCGCTCTGCGGCCTTTAGCGCGTCATCGTCTTGCGCTCGTTCAACTCAAGAAAGGCGCAGCCCCGCGCGGCAATTCCGCCATCGTCATTGGCGGTAAGATCACCCAGAATGTCGGCGATGCTGGTTTTGGCAAGTTCGGCGCGATAGGCCTTTTCCGCCTTCAACATAGCGGCATTGATACCGCAGGGCTTGGTGAAATAGCGCCCCGGCAGGGGGTTCGGCCCGCGCTGGCGGATTTCCGCACAGCGGAAGGCGGGCTGTGGTCCTTCGACAGCCAGCACGATATCAAGCAGGGTGATCCTGTCGGTTGCCCGGGCAAGACGATAACCGCCTTTCGGACCCGGAACCGTGGCGACAATTCCCGCGCTGGACAGTGACTGCAGGTGCTTCAGGAGGTAACTCGTGGAAACGCCGTGGAATTCCGCCAGCGCCGCTGCCGACAGCACGCCGCCTTCGGAAAGTCCCGCCAGCATGCCCACGCTGTGAATGGCCTGTTCAACGCCATCGCCGAGTTTCATCGGTCTTCCTCATATCCCGTTGCCTCAGTATCATGGATATTATTTATCCACGATTCAGTTTTCCTGTCAAGCAGCCATGTTCCGCCCTTCTTTTTTGCAGGTTTTTCACTACCTTGAAGGCGTGAAACACACCGAGTCTCCCACTTCCGGCACGCATGTCGGCACCTTGCCCCTTCAATTCCAGAAATGGTTTGCTGAAAAAGGGTGGTCTCCGCGCGCCCATCAGTTGGAGTTGATGGCGCGGGCGCGCGGCGGCGAGAACATGCTGCTGATCGCGCCAACCGGCGCCGGTAAGACCTTGGGTGGCTTCATGGCTTCGCTCACCGATCTGGCGGAGCGCGGCAAGGTGCCGGCGGGCTCCGGTTTCGTCGGCGTGCACACGCTGTATATCTCGCCGCTGAAGGCGCTTGCGGTCGATATCGAGCGCAACCTTACCAAGCCTGTTACGGAAATGGGCCTGCCGATTTCCATCGAAACCCGTACGGGTGATACGCCGCAGGCCAAACGCCAGCGCCAGAAGGTCAAACCGCCCGATATTCTCTTGACGACCCCGGAACAGGTCTCACTGCTGCTCGCCAACAGGGAAGCTGAGCGCTTTTTCCGTGACCTCAAATATGTGGTGCTGGACGAGTTGCATTCGCTCGTCACTTCCAAGCGCGGCCACTTGCTGTCGCTGGCGCTCGCCCGGGTGCGCCGGCATGCGCCCGACGTGCGCTTTATCGGCCTGTCTGCCACGGTAGCGGAGCCAATGGATCTGCGCCGTTATCTCGCACCGCAGGGACAAGGCGAACCGCCTGCCGGCCTCATTACGGTCGAAGGCGGGGCGAAACCCGATATCGCCATTCTGCACACCGAAGAGCGTATTCCCTGGTCAGGTCATTCGGCAAGCTACGCCATGAAGGATCTCTATCCGGCGCTGAAGGAGCACCAGACAACCCTGATCTTCGTCAACACCCGCTCGCAGGCGGAGAGAATTTTTCAGGAACTCTGGACCATTAATGACGACAATCTGCCAATTGCATTGCATCACGGCTCGCTGGATGCCGGCCAGCGCCGTCGGGTAGAAGCGGCCATGGCGGAAAACAAGTTGCGTGCCGTCGTCGCCACCTCCACGCTTGATCTCGGCATAGACTGGGGCGATGTCGACCTCGTCGTGCACGTCGGTGCCCCGAAGGGCGCAAGTCGCCTTGCCCAGCGTATCGGCCGCGCCAACCATCGCATGGACGAGCCGTCAAAGGCGATCCTCGTCCCCGCCAACCGTTTCGAGGTGATGGAATGCAGGGCAGCGCTGGATGCCAATTACATCGGTGCGCAGGATACGCCGCCCATTGCCGAAGGCGCGCTTGATGTTCTTGCCCAGCACGTGCTCGGCATGGCCTGCGCCGAACCTTTCGATGCCGATGAACTCTATCGTGAAGTCAGGAGCGCTTCGCCCTATGCCGACCTGCCGCGCGCCACCTTCGACCGGGTGGTGGATTTTACCGCCACCGGCGGTTATGCGCTGCGCACCTATGAGCGTTACGCCCGCATCCGTCAGATGAAGGATGGCCGCTGGCGCGTGTCCAATCCGGCGGTCGCGCAGCAATATCGCCTGAACCTCGGCACCATCGTCGAGGCGGCGGAACTGAATGTCCGCATGGTCAAGCGAAATGCGAAAGGCACGGTCGGGCGTGGCGGCATGTCGCTGGGCAAGGTCGAGGAATATTTCCTCGAGCAACTGGTGCAGGGCGATACGTTCCTCTTTGCCGGCAAGGTGCTGCGGTTCGAGGGCATCAGGGAGAATGAATGCCTGGTGTCGCAGGCCTTCTCCATGGACCCGAAAATTCCCTCTTATGCCGGCGGCAAGTTTCCGCTTTCCACCTATCTCGCCGATCAGGTGCGCTCCATGCTCTCGGACCCGACGCGCTGGCATGCTTTGCCGGATCAGGTCCGTGACTGGCTGGCGATCCAGAAAGAAAAATCGATCATTCCCAAACGGGATGAGCTGCTGGTCGAGACCTTTCCCTTCCGCAAGCGCTTCTTCATGGTCATGTATCCGTTCGAGGGACGGCTGGCGCACCAGACGCTCGGCATGTTGTTGACCCGCCGGCTGGAGCGGGCGGGTGCAAAACCCATGGGTTTCGTTGCCACCGATTATTCGCTTGCCATCTGGGCCATGGAGGATATCGGCATGCGGCTGAAATCCCGCCGCCTGTCGCTGGCCGACCTTCTTGATGAGGATATGCTGGGCGACGATCTGGAGGCGTGGCTGGACGAATCCTTCATGCTGAAGCGTACCTTCCGCAACTGCGCCATCATTTCCGGCCTCATCGAGCGCCGCCATCCGGGCAAGGAAAAGACCGGACGGCAGGTCACGGTGTCTGCCGATCTTATTTATGACGTTCTTCGCAGCCATGAGCCGGACCATATTCTGCTGGAGGCGACGCGGCGCGATGCCGCAGCGGGACTTTTGGACATTGGCCGTCTTGGCGATATGCTGAAGCGAATCAAGGGACACACCACGCATCGCGCTCTGGAGCATGTCTCGCCTCTTGCCGTTCCGGTGATGCTGGAAATCGGCCGCGAGACGGTGGCGGGTCAGGCGATGGACGATGTGCTGGCCGAGGCCGCCGACGAGTTGATCGCCGAGGCCATGTCCTGAAATACGCAATGAAGGAACGACGACGAAATTGCTGAGCCGGCTGACTTTGAGCGACAGATTTTCCAATGGCTTCGAATGCCTTGGCAGCGAGACCGTCATCAATGGCGTTGCCGCATGGTGCGACCCGTTGGGCGGGCTCTACCTGCCGGACCTGTCGCTGCTCGTCGTCTCCGATCTGCATCTCGAAAAGGGTGCGGCTTTCGCAAGGCGTGGCCGCATGCTGCCGCCTTACGACACGATTGCCACGCTTAAAATCCTGTCCTCCCTCGTCAGCCGCTACGATCCGAAGATCGTCGTCAGCCTCGGGGACAATTTCCATGATCGCGTCGGCTCGCAGCATCTGCCGCTGCCGCTGCGCGAACTCATCCGCGAGATGGCCCGCGGCCGTGAGTGGATATGGATCAACGGCAACCACGATCCGGATGGGACTGTCGATCTGCCGGGCTCGTCTGTGGATGAGATGTTTTACGGCAACCTCGTCTTCCGCCATGAGCCGAAGCTGGGCGAAGCCGCCGGTGAAATCGCCGGGCACCTGCATCCATCCGCCACGGTCCGCCGCCGCGAGAAAACAGTGCGACGCCCTTGTTTCGCCACCGATGGTTCACGGCTTTTGATGCCGGCATTCGGGGTGATGAGCGGTGGGCTGGATTTGCGGCACAAGGCGATGCGCGGCCTGTTCGACCATGCCGCTCTCGTCGCGCATCTGATGGGGAGGGACCGCATCTATTCGGTGCGGTTTTCAAATCTGCTCGGCTGAGAGAATCTTTGCCGGTATCTCTTTGTTTTTACGCATCGTCCGGACGTAAAACCCCAACGCACTTTTGACGGAAATGCTCTACTGCCGGTAAACCAGCACCGGTATTTTCGAATTCTTCAGCACCTTGGCCGTGACGCTGCCGAGCAGCATCTCGACGAAGCTCCTGCGCCGATGCGAAGCCATGGCGATGAGATCGCAGCCGGTCCTGTCAGCGATTTCAATGATCGCCTCGTCCGGCCGTCCCGCTCGCGCCAGCAGGGCTTCGCAATCGAGCCCCATGGCGGCGGCATGCGCCTGCGTGTCGCGTAGCAGATGCTCCGCCTCTTCGCAGCGGTGGAATTCTTCTTCGGCAATGGCGGCAATGTCCTCGACATCGCTGGCAATCACATGAAAGGGTTCCGATACCGTCACCACGGTCACCTTTGCGCCTGCCTCCTTGGCGAGAGCGAACCCTTGGTCGATTGCGATCTGCGCCAGCTGCGAGCCATCGGTGGGAATGAGAATGTGCTTGAACATGACATTTCTCCTTTTCCTCCCCGTTACAACCGCACTTGCCGCCCTCAGCTGCGTGCGTTTGTAACGCCTTGAATTTTACAGCAAACCCCGGAAGGAAGCGAATGCTATCTTTGTCCGTGCGGGCGGCAGACGGTCTCTTTTGCGCGATTGAAAACGCTCAGTCCTTGCGGAAGATGATGCTGGCGCCCCAGCCCGTCACCACGGCCAGCAGAACGCAGAGGGCGCCATAGGCAAGCGGCGTCTGATGTGCCGCATCGGTGATCGCCTGCTCCATGCCGGTCTTGACGACTCGCAGCTTCAATTCGCGCTGGGCGATGAATTTGCCGCTCTTGAAGAGATAGGCGCGCGCCGTGTGCACGCCATTCGGCACATTGGCGGGCAGGCGAAGTGTCGCCCAGAAGAGACCGGTGCGTTCCAGCCGCACTCCGGTCGTGTCGTTGCGGTAGATGCCGCTAGAAAGCTTGAGCCGGCGATAGGCCTCCTGAAAATCGAAGACATTGTCGGGCACACCGGAAAAGACAGCGCTTTTGAGCGACAGATGGTCGACGCCCAGCCCCATGGCGCGCAGCGTTCCGGGCGAGGCGACATCGCTAATATTGCGCGTGCTGGCCATGGAATAGGATTCCGGCAGCGGTGTGAAGGTGATGGCGCTGGTATTGATCCAGATGCCCGCCACACGCTCCTTCTTGCGCACGGTCATATAATCGCTCGGCCCTTCCAGCGTCACGACGATATCATATTGCCCGATGGCCAGCAGCAGCTGGTCCGTATTGTTGAGCGCGCCGAAGAGGGTGAAGTCCGCCCCGCGAAAATCGGATGCGATGGGAATTTCGGTTGTCGATGCGCCGATTTCGATATTTTCCTGCAACGGTCGCTGTTGCGGGCCGGGCGGCAGGGCAAGCGGCGGCGTCTGCGCCGAGGCAGTCTGCCCGACGACAAGCAGGAAGAGAAACGACAGGACGGCAAGCAGCGAGCGAGCGGTCAATACCCCAGCCCTCCAACCGCCACCGAAAACAGATCGTCTGGCCGCACCACGAGCGAAACGGCAAGACGCATCGCGACGGCAAGGACGAGCAGCGCCAGCAAGGCGCGCAACTGTTCGCCGCGCAGTTTCTGCCCGACGCGCACGCCATATTGCGCGCCGATGACGCCAGCCACCATCAGGATGAAGGCCAGCACCACGTCAACGGAATAGTTGGTCGCGGCTTGTACGATGGTCGTATAGGCAGTTACGAAGATGATCTGGAACAGCGATGTGCCAACAACGACGCTGGTGGGAATGCGCAGCAGATAGATCATCGCCGGCACCATGATGAAGCCGCCGCCGACACCCATGATCGAGGTGAGGATGCCGATGCCAAAACCAAGTGCGACGATGGGAATGATGCTGAGATAGATCTTCGATTTCTTGAACCGCATTTTCAGCGGCAGGCGATGAACCCAGTTGTGGTGTCCCGGCCGGCGCAGCGTCACGGTTTCGTTGCGGGCGGCGCGGCGAAGTGCCGAAATGCTTTCCTTCAGCATCAGTCCGCCAACGGTGCCAAGCAGGATGACGTAGAGCAGCGAAACGATGAGGTCGAGCTGACCGATGCTGCGAAGGAACGAGAATATCCACACGCCGACCGTGGCGCCCATGAGACCACCCACGAGCAACACGCTGCCCAGCTTGACGTCCAGCGTCCCACGCCGGAAATGCGTGATCGAGCCTGAAACGGAGGAGGCGACCACCTGGTTTGCACCGGTCGCCACGGCGACCACGGGCGGAATATTGTAGAAGATCAGAAGCGGGGTGATCAGAAAGCCACCGCCCACACCGAACATGCCCGACAGAAAACCGACGGCCGCGCCCATGCCGAGAATGATGAAAATATTCACCGACAGTTCTGCGATCGGCAGATAGACAGTCACGGCTCGGACCTCGGGCAAATGGTTCCGGGCGGCAGGGCTTGTCCGGGTGAGGGGGCCGCGCCGCGATTTACACTTTCTGTCTGAAAAGACCGGGCATGCCCGACCTTGATCCGTCATGCCCGCGAGGGCCTGACCTGTCAACATTCAACGGTAAATACGTTGATAATTTGGAAAGATAGCGGCCGTGTGTCGGCAACCGGCCACATTCCTGCGCCCGGTTGGACGAAAGCGGCCGGAAGGCCGCTTCAGCTGTTCTCCAAGGCTTATTTGTTGCGGGCGAGCAGCGCGGTCACCAACTCGTTGGTGATGCGCCCGTCTGGCGCCTGGCCCACGGATTTCTGGAAGTCCTTGATGGCCGTTACGGTGTTCTTGCCAAGCTTGCCATCCGGATGGCCGGCATCGAAACCATTCTTGTTGAGGATCGCCTGAATGTTGCGGATGGCCTTTTCCATGTCCACGGACGCAGTCTTTACGCCCTCCTTGCCCGCCCATTCCTCAGGCGGGTTAACGCTGTTGGCGTCGTCCGAAAGCGGCTTCACCTTCCAGGCATCCACCTTGGCCTTGGCGCTCTGAAGCTGCTGCGGGCTCATCGCTCCGGCAACCTCGTCGCGCTTCTGGGCGGCATCGGCATCGCCATCCTTGGCGGCAATGGCGAACCACTTGTAGGATTCCTCGATATCCTGTTTTACGCCGCTGCCGCGCGCATAGAGAATGGCAAGGTTGAACTGGCTGTCGCGGACGCCGAGTTCGGACGCCTTGATGAACCATCGTGCGGCGGCGGAGAAATCCGGCTGGCCGGCTGCATCGGAGGCGAGCAGGACCGCAAGATTATGCATGGCGCCGGCATTACCCTGTTCGGCAGCCAGCGTGTAGTAGCGCTTTGCTTCCGGAAGATTGCGGTCGACGCCATTCGCCTTCTCGTAAAGATTGGCGAGACGATATTGCGCGGGGGCAAGGCCACGATCGGCCGCCATCTTGTACCACTTTGCGGCTTCCGCACGGTCGGCGGCAACGCCGCGGCCGTCGGTGTAACGCACGGCGATCTCGAACAGCGCCTGCGTGTCACCCTTGGCGGCCGCTTCGGCAAGCGATGCGGGCTCTATGCCGGCCGGAACCGCAATGGCATCCTGGGCGGGAATAGTCGTGGTGGCGACCGCAACCGGTTTCGGCCCTTCGTTCTGCGCAACGGTGTCGGACTTTGCGGGGTCAACGACTGGAACATCTGCAACCGGCGGCTCATCCGGCAGCGGCGCGCCGCCGATGGTGCGGTTATCGATGATGTTCTGCGCCGGAGCGGCGTTTTCGATGCTATCGGCCGATTCCGCCTGCTCGGGATTGACGGCGAGATCCGACGGAATGGTCACAGCCTTGTCGCCGGTCTCGGGAAGCGCGGAAACCGGGCCGTTGTCCATCTTCTGCTCTATGAGCGGTGCCGGGGCTTCAGCGCCGCCAATCAGCGTCTTGACGAGCGGCATGGCCATCATCGCCAGAAGAATGGCGCCGATGCCGAGCAGCAGCGGCCGACGATAACGCGACAGTGCCGAGGTGTCGGCCTTGCGGCTCTTCTTGCCGGTGTCCAGCTTCTCCGGCGATGTTTCCATAGCGGCGGCCTGGGCGGCGCGGCGGGCGGCGGCGATGAAATCGGTCCGGCCTTCCGCATCCGCGGCCTTGCCGGTGGCGGCAACCTGGCTTGCGCGAACGCGCTCGAGGATTTTCTTGATATCGGGCGCACCCGAACCCGGCTCCAGCAGTTCATTCTCCTGCCCGGCCGGCAGAACGTCGATCGGATCGAGTGATGGGGCAGGTTCAACCTGCGTACGGGCGGAGGAGGCCGATACGGGTTCTTCCTTGGTCTTTGCCGGCTTCGCCGCGCTTGTCTTGAAACGCTTCGTCAGGCCGGCGAGCAGGCTCGTTTTCTGTGCTTTTTCGGGCTTGGCGGCAGCCGGCGGTACGATGGTGGTCGCATCGTTTTCGCTGACATCCTCGAGAATGGCCTGCTCTTCGGCGATATAACCTTCTTCCGGGAAAATGGCGGCCGGCATGGCCACGTCTTCGTGGCTTGCGGCAACCATGTGCTGCGCGACGTTACGGGCAGCATCCTGGCGGTAGGCGGGTGCGCTGTCGAGATTGTCCAGACGGCCGGCAATCTGCACCAGCGTCTCATGCAGCGCCTCGAAAGTGCGATGCGTGCGCTCTTCGGTGTTACGGCTCAAGGCTTCCAGGCTACGCAGATCGGTCGCAAGGTCGGTCAGCATCGTCATGTCGGCGAGATTTGCGCCGGCCGAGAGATTGTTGCGGGTATAGGCATCGAGAACGGCCTCGGCTGCCTGCCGCGCTGCCTCGATGATATATTCGTCGTTCGACGCCATATAGTCTTCGATCGCCGCCATGCGGGCGTCAAGTTCCGGCGGCATGCCGGCTGCCTGCATCTGGACCGGCTGGCTGATCAGCGTGGAGAGATGGGCGATCTGGTTTTCGAGGCTTGCCAGCGCGCGGCTATCGGCAGGAGCGGCATGGGCGGTCTCGTCGAGACGCGCCGCAATAGTACCGAGCCGCTCTTCCAGGCGGGAAAAGGTGCTGTCGCTGAGACCCGAAGCAGCCGGCTGCGGCTGGCTGTAGCGATAATCCAGATCCTCGATCCGACGGGAGAGCAGGTCGAGCCGCTCGGCCAAGCCGTCATTGACCGCGCCGTGATCCAGCGCATCGATCTTACGGGAGATATCGTTGAGGAAAGAAGTCAGTTCCGCCTGTTGCGTGGGGCGCTGGGACCGTTCCAACAGCAACGACAGCTGGTCCAGCCGGTCATGCAACTGGGCGGCGTCGCGCGCCGTGCTGAGCTCATCGATCTTGCCGGCCAGCGCTTCGAGGCGGGCGGTGAGGTCGATGGAAGGTTCCGGTTTTGCGGCGGCCAGGCGGTTGATATCACCGAGCTGTTCGGCAAGGCCGTTCAGGCGGTTTTCCAGCCGCTGGGCGAGCGCATTGTCGGCTGCCTGCGCATTGGCGCGTGTGCCAGTTGCCGCAATGGCCCGGCTGATTTCGTCGAGCCGCTGGTCAAGACCCGAAAAGTGCTCGGTAAAGGCAGCCTCGTTGGGCTTCATGTGCTTGCCGAGCTGCTCCACGGCGCTGGCAATCGCAATCAGCTTGTCTTCAAGCACGCGCACGGCGGGATTGTTGCTCATACCGCCGAGCTGCGTCTTGATGTCATCAAGACGATAGGCGAGGGAGACGATTTCATCCTGAAGGGCGCCGGCGTCGAAACCACGCAGCGTGTCTTCCACGTTGTTCCAGCGGCTTTCGATCCGATGCACGCTGTCTTCGCGTGCGAGCTGGTCGATGGTCAGACGCAGGTCCTCGAATTCGTTGCGCAGGCCATAGGCGTCAGGAGATGCCAGATTGCCGAGCTGGTCGATGCTGCCGGCAAGGCGTGCGATGTCGTCCCGCAGGTCGCCGATGAATTGCTGGTCTTCCGCCACCGCGCGGATGTTGCGGATTTCGGCACGCAGTCCCTGCGCTTCGCGCGCGACGCCCTCGGCAATATCGTGCTTCAGCTCATGGCGAAGATTGACGAGCGCCTGGGCGATCTCCTGCAGGGCTGCATCATTGCGCTGCTGTTCCTGATAGGGCGGAATGGCGCGGGCGCGCGGCGCGGGAGCGGCCGTCTTCTTGGTTTCCCTCGAGCCATATTCCGGCGCGAGCGGCCGGGTAATCGTCCGCTCCGGGCGGAGAGCGGGTTCCTGCGGGCGCTGGAAGCTTGCTTCGAGAAGACGCTGGCGCTGGCGGATTTCGTTGACGGGATCAAGCTGCGGTGGCGTAACGGCAGCGCGGGGTTCACGCGGCGCGGCATAGGCCTCGGTCTTGGGCTCTGCCTGAGCGCTCGCGGCTCGCGGATCGCGCGGGAACTTCTGGCTCATCAGCCCCTCGATACGGGCTTCAAGGCCTTCAATGGTGCGATTGAGAGCATCAAGAGACGACCTGTCGCTTGGCTGTTGGTTTTTCGATCGCAATCCGTTCATCTTTTCGCTCGCTTCGCTTCCGCCCGCTGTGCCCGGTTATGTGTCGCGACGTTGCCTGCCTGAACACGCCGTCGCCGCAACATGCAGCAATTCCAGAGCCGGTATTTGCCCCCGTCGAGGAAAATGCGTCGGACTACGAAGCAGTTACCTCTGTCGGGAGAATTCACGAAACGTGGTAAAGAAGTGGTTAACTATGGTCGGAATTTTTTAACTTTTGCGGCGCAAGCGCGGGCGTATGCCGAACCCTGCATTCGTTCAGCGGGAAAGGGAGACGATATTCCGCGGAAATTTATTTGACGTTTACGCGCACGTCAAATATTGTCATGACATATCAGCCGGATTGGCTCCGGCGCCCACGATGCGGAGGAACATCGGTAATGCCTGTTTACAAGGCCCCAGTTAAAGATACGCTTTTCATCCTGAACGACGTTCTCGGCCTCGAGCGGTATAACAACCTGCCAGGTTTTGAAGATGCAACCCCCGACATGATCGAGGCGATCACGGGCGAGGCGGCGAAGCTTGCCGAAGAGCGGCTTTTCCCGCTCAACCTTTCCGGCGATCAGCAGGGCTGCAAGCGTGCCGATGACGGTTCGGTTTCCGTGCCTGAAGGTTTCAAGACCGCGTATGACGCTTATTGCGAAGGCGGATGGATCGGCCTTGCCGTTCCCCAGGAATTTGGCGGGCAGGGCCTGCCCTATACGCTGCATGCGGCGATCGGCGAATATATGTCGTCGGCCAACCTGTCGCTGATGATGTATCCCGGCCTGACGCAGGGCGCGATTGCCGCAGTCCTCGTGCACGGTACGCAGGAGCAGAAACAGACCTATCTGCCGAAGATGGTCGAAGGTACCTGGTCCGGCACCATGAACCTTACCGAACCCCATTGCGGCACCGATCTCGGCCTGCTGCGCACAAAGGCGGTGCCGCAGGGCGATGGCACTTACAAGATTTCCGGTCAGAAGATCTTCATCTCTGCCGGCGAACATTCCATGACTGACAATATCGTTCATCTGGTGATCGCCCGTATCGAAGGTGCGCCTGAGGGCACCAAGGGCATTTCGCTCTTCATCGTACCGAAGTTCCTGGTGAAGGAAGATGGCACGCTCGGCGAGCGCAATGGCGTCACATGTGGTGCCATCGAACACAAGATGGGTATTCACGGCAACGCCACCTGCGTCATGAATTACGATGATGCGACGGGTTATCTGCTCGGTGCGGAAAACAAGGGCCTTTCGGCCATGTTCGTGATGATGAACGAGGCTCGCCTCGGTGTTGGCCTGCAGGGCCTTTCCGTGGGCGAAATCGCCTATCAGAATGCGGTGGAATATGCCCGTGAGCGCATTCAGGGCCGTTCGCTTTCCGGCGCGAAATTCCCGGACAAAAAGGCCGATCCGATCATCGTGCACCCGGATATCCGCCGCACGCTGATGACCATCAAGGCCTATAACGAGGCAGGCCGCGCTTTCCTTTTGTGGACAGCGCTGCAATCCGATATCGCCCACCGTTCCACCGATGAGAAGGAACGACAGGCCGCAGACGACCTGCTCGGTCTCGTCACCCCGATCCTCAAGGGTGTTCTGACTGACAAGGGCTTCGACCACGCCGTGATGGCGCAGCAGGTCTTTGGTGGTCACGGCTACATCGAAGAACATGGCATGAGCCAATATGTCCGCGATGCGCGTATCACCATGATCTATGAGGGCGCCAACGGCATCCAGGCGCTTGATCTGGTCGGCCGCAAGCTCGGTATGAATGGCGGCCGTGCCGTGATGGCTCTGTTCAAGGAAATCGGCGATTTCTGCGAGGAAAACCGCGCGGATGAAAGGCTCAGCCTTTACACCAAGGGCCTGAAGAAGGGCTTGAACGACCTTCAGGCCGCAACCATGTGGTTCATGCAGAACGCCATGGCCAAGCCAGACAATGCCGGTGCCGGCTCGACCGACTATATGCATCTCTTTGGCATCGTGGTGCTGGGCTACATGCAGGCGCGCATGGCAAAAGCCGCCAGCGAAGCGCTTGCGGCAGGCAGCGCTTCGGATGAGGATTACCTCAAGACGAAGCTTGTCACGGCGAAGTTTTACATGGAGCGCATCATGCCGGAGACGGCGCTGCGCAAGGCCCGCATCGAAACCGGCGCGGACACAATGATGGAACTGGCCGCAGAAGCATTCTGAGACATCTGGCGCTGACCGCGCCGCAGGGAGAGAGTTTATGACCGACGTTTACATTTACGACCATGTCCGCACCCCGCGCGGACGCGGCAAGAAGGATGGCAGCCTGCATGAGGTGCCTTCCGTTCGCCTGGCCGCCAAGACGCTGGAAGCCATACGCGACCGCAACGGACTCGATACTTCAACCGTCGATGACATCATCATGGGCTGCGTCGATCCTGTCATGGATGCCGGCGCTGTCATCCCGAAGGCCGCTGCCTTCGAGGCTGGTTATTCCAACAGGGCGCCGGGCATGCAGATCTCGCGCTTCTGCGCCTCGGGTCTGGACGCCATCAACTTCGCGGCCGGCAAGGTGAAGGCCGGTTCCGACGATATCGTCATCGCCGGCGGCGTGGAAAGCATGTCCCGCGTCGGGATGGGCATGTCGGGCGGCGCCTGGTACATGGACCCCTCGGTCAACTTCCCGGCCTTCTTCATGCCGCAGGGCGTGTCGGCCGATCTGATCGCCACGAAATACGGTTTTTCCCGTGACGATGTCGACGCCTATGCCGTTGAAAGCCAGAAGCGCGCCGCGCATGCCTGGGAAAACGGCTATTTCAACAAATCGGTCATTCCGGTGAAGGACCAGAACGGCCTGACGATCCTTGACCGCGATGAGCATATGCGCCCCGGCACCGATATGCAGGCGCTGGCCTCGCTCAACCCTTCCTTCCAGATGCCTGGTGAAATGGGGGGCTTCGAAGCCGTCGGCATCATGGCGCATCCGGAAGTGGAGCGGATTAACTACGTCCACCATGCCGGTAATTCGTCGGGTATCGTCGATGGCGCTGCCGCCGTGCTGGTTGGTTCGAAGGCGGGCGGCGAGGCAATGGGCGTGAAACCGCGTGCCCGCATCAAGGCGTTCGCCAATATCGGCTCCGACCCGGCGCTGATGCTGACCGGCCCGGTGGATGTTACGGAAAAGCTTCTAAAGAAGACCGGCATGTCGCTTGCCGATATCGATCTCTTCGAACTCAACGAGGCCTTCGCCGCCGTGGTCCTGCGCTACATGCAGGCTTTCGACATCAGCCACGACCGGATGAACGTTAATGGCGGCGCAATCGCCATGGGCCATCCGCTGGGAGCAACCGGCGCGATGATCCTCGGTACGGTGCTGGATGAGCTGGAACGGCGCGATCTGAACACCGCGCTCGTGACGCTCTGCATCGGCGCTGGCATGGGCACGGCGACGGTTATCGAGCGGGTTTGAGACAGCGGCTACAAGCCCGCTTCCGTCATCCTCGGGCTTGACCCGAGGATCTATCGCCGGTGCTTGGACCCTCGGGTCAAGCCCGAGGATGACGAGGAAAGCGAAGCGGCCATTACGATTCAGGGAAGAGGAATCCCAAATGAGCACTTATACCAATTTCACCATCGAGACGGACGCAGACGGCATTGCCCTCGTCACCTGGGACATGCCGGAAAAATCCATGAATGTCTTCACTTCAGACGTTCTTGAGGAACTGAATGCCATCGTGGATGCCACTGTTGCCGATGCTGCGGTCAAAGGCGTTGTCTTCACGTCAGGCAAGAGCACCTTTTCCGGTGGTGCCGATCTCTCGATGATCAAATCGATGTTCTCCTTTTACCACGAGGAAAAGGCAAAGAACCCGGACGAAGCGGCACAGAAGCTGTTCGATCTCGTCGGCAGGATGAATGGCCTGTTCCGCAAGATCGAGACCAACGGCAAGCCCTGGGTCTCCGCCATCAACGGCACCTGCATGGGCGGCGCATTCGAGCTGTCGCTCGCCTGCCACGGCCGCGTTGCCTCCAGCGCCAAGAGCCTCAAGATTGCCCTGCCGGAAGTCAAGGTCGGCATCTTCCCGGGCGCTGGCGGCACTCAGCGTGTCTCGCGCCTGACCGACGCACAATCCGCCTTGCAGATGATGACCACGGGCCAGTCGCTGACCGGCGCACGCGCCAAGGCCATGGGTCTGGTGCATCAAGTGGTCGAGCCGGATCAGCTGGTCGCAACCGCAAAGCAGATGATCAAGGACGGCCTGAAGCCGGTAGCACCGTGGGATGAAAAGGGCTTCAAGGCCCCCGGCGGTGGCATCTGGACGCCCGCCGCTGCCCAGCTGTGGCCCGCAGCACCCGCGATCCTGCGCCGCGAAAGCGCCGGCAACTATCCGGCGGCACTCGCCATCCTCAAATGCGTCTATGAAGGCCTGCAATTGCCCTTCGATACGGCGCTGAAGGTCGAGCAGCGTTATTTCACCGAAATCCTTCGCTCGAAGGAAGCCTTCGGCATGATCCGCTCGTTGTTCATTTCCATGCAGGAACTGGGCAAGGGCGCGCGCCGCCCGGCCGGCCAACCGAAGACGGAGTTCAAGAAGGTCGGCGTCGTCGGCGCGGGCTTCATGGGGGCGGCCGTCGCTTACGTCACCGCCGCAGCCGGCATCCCCGTCACGCTGGTGGATCGCGATCAGGAAGCGGCAGACAAGGGCAAGGGCCATTGCGAGGAAAGCGTCAAGGCCGCCATCGGCAAGGGTAAGTTGACGCAGGATGAAGGCAAGGCCCTGCTCGACCTCGTCACTGCCACATCCGATTACGCCGCACTCTCCGACGCCGACCTCGTCATCGAAGCCGTGTTCGAGGACCGCGACGTGAAGAAGGCCGTCATCGAAGCCGTGGAAGCCGTGTTGCCGCAAGGCGCAATCTTTGCCTCCAACACATCCACCTTGCCGATCACCGGCCTTGCGAAGAACTCCAAGCGCCCGACCGATTTCATCGGCATCCACTTCTTCTCGCCGGTCGAGAAGATGATGCTGACCGAAGTCATCTTGGGCAAGGAAACCGGCGACAGGGCGCTCGCCGTCGCACTGGATTATGTGGCCAAGATCAAGAAGACCCCGATCGTCGTCAACGACACCCGCGGCTTCTTCGTCAATCGCTGCGTGCTGCGTTACATGGCCGAAAGCTACGATATGCTGATCGAAGGCGTGCCGCCCGCCATGATTGAAAATGCCGCGAAATTCGCCGGCATGCCGGTCGGCCCGCTGGCGTTGAACGACGAAGTGGCGATCGATCTTTCCTACAAGATCCTGAAAGCCACCGTTGCCGATCTCGGCGAAAAGGCTGTCGATCTGCGCCATATGGAGCTGGTGAAGAAGCTGGTGGAAGGCGAAGGCCGCTTCGGCCGCAAGAACGCCAAGGGCTTTTACGACTACCCGCCAAAGCCCGCCAAGAAGTCCCTCTGGCCCGGCCTGAAGGACCTCTATCCGCAGCAGAAGCCTGAAGGCGTGGATATGGAGGTGCTGAAACAGCGCTTCCTCGTCACCGTGGCGCTGGAAGCCGCCCGCACGGTGGAAGAAGGCATCGTCACCGATCCGCGTGAGGCGGATGTCGGCTCTATCCTCGGTTTCGGTTTCGCGCCCTATACCGGCGGTGCGCTGTCCTACATTGACGGCATGGGCGTAAAGACCTTCGTGGCGCTCGCCGAAAAGCTCGGCGAGACCTATGGCCCGCGCTTCAGGCCGACACCGCTGCTGAAGGAGATGGCCGCCAAGGACGAGACCTTCTACGGTCGCTTCGATCCTTATGCAGGCGCCGCCAAGGCGGCCTGAGACTTTCAGTGAATGATTGAACAGGCCCTTCGGGGCCTGTTTTTTATTCTGCCTGTCTCACCGCTTTCCGTGCATCCTTTGCCAGCCTGAGACGTTGAAGGGGCTGACCGGGCAAAACTGCCCGCCGCAGCAATTCAGCATGCCTCAGGAGACAGCGATGAAAGCACCACTGCGATCCCACGGTTTCGACAAGCCATCTGACCTGGACGACGAATTGGCCGAACTTGACGAAGAGGCCGAAGCTATAGCTGCCGAAGCAAAGGTGGAAAATCCCGTAGCCAGGAGAACGCCGACCGCCAATACCATCGACCCGGCGCTGCGCGCAGAACTGGACGAGCTTCGCGAACAGGTCGACAAGATCCGCCGCGATGTCAAACGGCTGGAGGCTGCCCAGCATTCCCGCCACGGGCCCGCACGGCCCCACCACGAGCGCGAGCGCGAGAACTCCCGCCTGATGACGGTGGTGCGCTCCGTCGCGGTCACCTCGCTTGCAAGCCGCATCTTCGCGTCTTCGCCCGTCATGGCGGCGCTAGTGGCCGTTGTGCCTTTCGCGCTTGGTTTAGCAGCGCGGCGCAGCGAAGGAGCATAGCCCCGCCTGCCATGCTGCGCCCTCTGCCAACAGGGATCGATCCTGTACAAACATGATGGTGGGCGAATGCTCTCTGGCGCCCGGAGGCCCTATAGCGAGTTTTCGGGCGTAAACTGGCCCTCACCCGGCGGCCATTGCAGCCATCCACAGGCCTCGTGAAAAAACTGTCAAAAAACTTCGCGATGGCGCTTGCCATGTTCGAACAAGATGTTATAACCCCGCTCACTTTCGGGGCGCCAAACAGCCCCGACCGCCAAAAAGCGGAGGTTCTTCAAGGACCTGAAGTGCCCGGATAGCTCAGTTGGTAGAGCAGCGGATTGAAAATCCGCGTGTCGGTGGTTCAAATCCGCCTCCGGGCACCATTTCTCATCAAATGAGTTTTTATGGTGCGGGTGCTCAATGGTAGCGCCCTCAATGTCAGATTAAAAATTTAATACTATCGACCTGTGTATAGCAGGTGAAGCAATGTCGCTTAATTCGTAAATATGCTGCATAAGCTTTGCATGACAGATGATGCTGAATATCACTGGAAGAAGCAGTCGGACCGCACCTAGATAGGTGCGTAGGATAGTCTCCCGTGATTATAGCTTGCCAGTGAATGCCTCCAGCATGCGGGTGACGCGCACAAGATCGTCCTCATTCATATGTGCAAGTGCCGCATTCACGCGGTGAAGCAGACGACCGCGTTCGCCTCCAGGTGCAATAACAGTACCGGAGCCGAAGAACGCGATGGCGGGAACGCCCAAGGCTTTTGCGATACTTTCGATGGTTTCAAACGACGGCGAAGCGTCGCCTCGTTCCAGACGTCCCATCATCTCAATCGAAAGATCGGCTTTTTCCGCAAGGGCTTCCTGCGTCAGACCCAACGCTTTTCGGTGATGGCGAATATTGCTGCCGAAAATCTTTCTAAGTTCCAATCGCTACCCTCCGAGCTGAAGGGACAGTCGTCTTTGCAACCGCGCGACTTAAGGCATTCCTATTGCTGAAAATCAGAAATATGCAATAATGATGCAGTATGTGGAATTTCTGTCGTGAGATTGCATATGTCCTATATTCATGCGGACCATTTCCCGCTCCTCGCGTTCGGCACGTTCGTGCTGATAGTCTTCCTGTGGGTGAAGTGGGAAAGCTTTATCCGGCCGATGTTCATTCCCCGTGTGGAAATAAAACGGATAGTCGGCGAACTGGTCCAGCAACATGGAGAACGCGCCGCAGAAATAGCCTGCATGGAGGAAGATCGCGCTTGGCGATGTTCGCAGAACTTCGAGCAAGGCAAATGGCGGCGGGTACGCCAAGAGCTTAGGCGGCGGAAAGCACCTTAATTAAAGATGCTCCCGATTATCCGAATTCTGCTCCGCCCGGTCCCGATAAAGCGCGGCGCGCCCGAGCAGCATCAGCGACACCGGCGTCGTCACCGTCATGAAGATGCCGATGAAGATTTCGTGGAAAGCGAAGCGGTCGCCGGAGACGGAGAAATAGATGATGGAGGCCATGACAATGCCGCCGGTGCCCCAGCTGGTGCCGAGTGTGGGCGCATGCAGGCGTTCATAGAAGCTGTTGAGCTTGGCAAAGCCGATGGTGCCGATCAGCGTCAGTGAAGCACCCAACAGCACGAAGAAGGCCACGAGAATGGCGGCCCAGAGCGGAAATTCGTGTGCCTCGCTCATTCGATCACCTCGCCGCGCATCAGGAATTTGGAAAGGGCGACGGTCGAGACGAAGCCGAGAATGGCTATCAGCAGCGATGCCTCGAAGTATATGTCGTTGCCGGTGCGCAGACCGAAGGTGAGGAGAAGCAGCATGGCGTTGACATAAAGCGTATCCATGCCCAGCACCCGGTCCTGGGCGCGCGGGCCGATGGCGATGCGATAGACCGAGATTGCCATGGCGATGGCGAGCATGAACTGCGCCAGCGAAAAGGACCAGAAAAGGATAATCGAACTCATTCGAATATCTCCATCAGCAGTTTTTCATAACGGTTCTTGATAAGGCTTATCCAGGCGGCCTCGTCCACATCATCGAGAACGTGAAGCAGAAGCGTGCCCTGGCTGGAATTATATTCAAGCCATGCGCTCCCCGGCGTCGAGGTCAGGATGGTCGCGAGAACGGCCAGCGCCATGGGATCGCGAATATCGAGCGGTACAGCCAGAAAGCCGGATTTGCGGTCCCTTTCGCGCTTGAACAGAATGATCGTCACGACCGAGATATTGGACCTGATGATATCGTAAAGCACGATCAGGATCAGCAGCACGAGCTTGTGCCAGTTGCGGATGCGCGGCTTGGCGGGCCGTAGCGACGCCATCGCCCAGGAGGCGATGAGCGCGACACCGGTGCCAAGCAGCAGATGCCCCGGCGAAAAGCTGTTGATCGTCATCCAGAAGAAGATCAGCGATATCGTCAGCAGCGGGTAGGGGAGGAGACGGCTCATCATGGCTCCGCCTCCGGGTTGCTGCCCGCTCGCGGTGCGGATATGACGCCCTGAATATAGCTCGCCGGCAGATCGAGAATACGTGCCGTTTCCTGCATGTATCGCATCACGGGTCCAGCCTGCACGGTCATGGCGAGTGTCAGTCCGAGCAGCAGCATGATCGGCGCGATTTCGATCACGAGCACGCGCGGCACGGTGCCTTCGATGGAGGCCCAGAAGGTGCGGATGCCGGCGCGGGTCATCGAGATCAGTGAGGCGAAACCGGCAAAGACGATCAGGAAAACCAACCACCAGGAAAGCGTCGAGACGCTGTCATTGGCGCCAAGGCCCGAAGGGTTGAGAATGGCGGTCAGCATCGAGAATTTAGCGATGAAGCCAGAAAGCGGCGGCAGGCCGGCCAGAAGAATGCCACAGGCTGCAAAACAGGCCCCGAGCACCGCCATGGTGGCGGGCATCGTCACGCCGACCTCTTCTTCCTCGTCTTCCTCCTCACCTTCGCCATAGGCCTCCATGGTCACGGCAAGAACGTTTGCGCCCGCATCCTGTCCGCGTTCCACCAGTTCGATCAGCATGAAGAAAGCGCTGATGGTGAGGGTGGAACTAACCATGTAATAGAGCGCACCGGCCGCAACCGTGGGATTGCCGGTGCCCATGGCGGCAAGAAGCGTTCCCGATGAGACGAGAACCGAAAAACCGGCAAGCCTTCCCAGCGCCTGCGATGCCAGAACGCCGATCGCGCCGAAGATGATGGTTGCGATGCCGCCGACCAGCAACGCATCATGGCCAAAACCGGCAGATTCCCCGGCTGTCTGTCCGAAAAGCAGGAAGGACAGGCGGGCAATGACATAGATGCCGACCTTGCTCATGATGGCGAACAGGCCGCCAACCGGGGCGGAGGCCGCACCATAGGCCGAAGGCAGCCAGAAATTCAGCGGCCACATCCCGGCCTTGACCAGGAAGGCAATACCGAGAATGGCCGAGCCGGTTTCCAGCAGCATGCGCTGGTCGGGGTTTAGCCCTTCGATACGGTGGGCGAGGTCACCCATGTTCAATGTACCGGTCACGCCATAGATGAGGCTGACGCCGATCAGGAAGAACAAGGCGGCAACGAGGTTGATGGCGATGTAATGCAGCCCCGCCTTCACGCGCTGCTGGCCGGAACCATGCAGGAGCAGGCCATAGGAGGCTGCCAGCATCACTTCGAAGAACACGAAGAGATTGAACAGGTCGCCGGTCAGGAACGCGCCGTTGACACCCATCAGCATCATCTGGAACAGCGAATGGAAATGCGCACCGGACTTGTGCCACTTCGCCATGGAATAGATCAGTGACGGAATGGCAAGCAGCGCCGTCAATAGCACCATCAGGCCTGAAAGACGGTCGGCGACGAGCACGATGCCGAAGGGCGCGGGCCAGTTGCCGAGCAGATAGACGCCGCTCGAAACCACGGCTGCGATCTCGGTATTGACGGTCGAGTTCACCTCGCGGAACAGCAGCATGGCGACCACTAGCAACAGCACGGTTGAGGTGAGGCTGATGGCGGCTTTGGCCACACGTTGACGCTCGTCGAAGAACAGCAGCAGCGCTGCGGTGATGAGCGGCAAAAGGATTGGCGCAATGACGATGTGGAAGGGGAACGACATCATTTCGACTCCCTCCCGTCCACATGGTCAGTGCCGGTAAGGCCGCGGGCTGCGAGCAACACCACGAGGAAAAGTGCTGTCGTGGCAAAACCGATAACGATGGCGGTCAGCACCAGCGCCTGCGGTACAGGGTCTGCCAGCGTTGAACTGTCAACGCCGTTCACCAGCACCGGCGGCGCATTGGTCTTGATGCCGCCGACGCCGAAGATGAAGAGATTAACGGCGTAAGACAGCAGCGAAAGCCCGACAATGACCTGATAGGTACGCGGGCGCAGGATGAGCCACACGCCGGAGCCGGTCATGATGCCGATGCCGATGGCGAGAATGAGTTCCATTACACGTCCTCCGCTTTTGCGGCGTCAGGCGTGCGAACGCGGTAGTTACGCAACGATTGGTGTGCCAGTGCTATAAGAATAAGAACGGTGGAGCCGACGACCAGCGAGAAGACGCCGAGATCGAACAGCAGGGCGGATGCAGTCGGCATTTTGCCGATATAGGGTATTTCCGTATATTGGAAATAAGAGGTCAGGAACGGGTAGCCGAAATACCAGGAGCCGATACCCGTGGTGGCGGCCATCAAGAGGCCAAAGCCCATCCAGCGTAGCGGCAGAATGCGGATGCGATCTTCCGCCCAGCGCGCGCCGCCGGCAAGATATTGCAGCAGGAAGGCAATCGCCATGGTGATGCCCGCTGCAAAACCGCCGCCCGGCATATCGTGGCCGCGCATGAACAGGAAGATGGAGAAGGTGATGATGACCGGGAACATCCACTGCATGACGATGGACGGCACGTAGAGATAATCACGCACCGTATCGCCCTTGCTGCGGTCGGGACGTTCGGCATCGAAGGCATTCTGCAGCTGCTGCTGTTCCGGCACGCCAATGCTCTCATGGGCAGGACGGAAACGGCGAAGCAGCGCAAAGACGGTGAGCGCCACGATCGCCAGAACGGCAATTTCGCCAAAAGTATCGAAGCCGCGGAAGTCGACCAGAATGACATTGACGACATTGGTGCCGCCGCCTTCGGTATAGGCGCGTTCCAGGAAATAGGTGGCGATCGCGTTCGGCACCGGCAAGGTCATCACGGCATAGGCGATAACCGACATGCCGATACCGCTGGCGGCGGCCAGCAGAAAGTCCCGCGCGCGGCGAAGCTGCGCCGGCAACTCATCGCTGCTGTCGACCTTTTCAAAGCGTTTCGGCAGCCACCGGAGACCAAGCAGGATGAGAACCGTGGTGACGATTTCCACCAGCAACTGGGTGATGGCGAGATCCGGCGCGGAAAGCCACACGAAGGTGAGGCAGGTAACAAGCCCGGAAACGCCGAGCATGACGAGCGCGGCGAGGCGATGATATTTCGCCTGCCAGGCCGCACCCATGGCCGCAATCATGCCGATCAGCCAGAGAATGGCGAAGATCGGATCGAAGGTCGTGACGCGCGGCAGCGAGAGGGAGAATTCCGAAAGGAAGAGCGGCGAGAAACCCGCAAGAAGCGCGACGAGGATGAGAAGCCTCAGCTGCGGCTGCAGACGCCGCGTGCCGAGCGTGCTTTCCAGCCACCGCGCCCACTTCCAGGACACGGTGACGAGAATGCGCTCGAAGATGCGCTGGCCTCGCAAATGCCGGAAGACCGGCGGACCGTCATCGCAGCGTGAGAAGTAGCCGCCAAGCAGGGCATAGATCGTCACACCGCCGATCAGCGCTGCGATACTCATGATCAGCGGCAGGTTGAAACCGTGCCAGATCGACAGGCTGTAAACCGGTGTCTGTGCGCCAAGAACGGAAAGCACGGCCGAATGCAGGAACGGACCGATCGAAAGGCTCGGAACGATGCCGACGATGAGGCAGGCAAACACCAGGAACTCGATGGGGAAACGCATCCAGCGCGGCGGCTCGTGCGGATTGGGGTTCGGCAGATCGACTGGCTTGGGCCCGAAGAAGACCGTGTGGATGAAGCGCAGTGAATAGGCGACGGCGAATGCGCCTGACAACGTTGCGACATAGGGCAGGGCCCGGTCGAGCAGCGAATCCGCGTGGGTTTCGACGGCTTCGGCAAAGAACATTTCCTTGGAAAGGAAGCCGTTGAACAGTGGCACGCCGGCCATGGCCGCGCTCGCCGCCATGGCGAGTGTCGCGGTTGCGGGCATATAGGTGTAAAGCCCGCTTAAGCGCCGCATGTCGCGCGTGCCGGTTTCGTGGTCGATGATGCCGGCCGCCATGAAAAGCGAGGCCTTGAAGGTGGCATGGTTGACCATGTGGAAGATGGCCGCAACCGCCGCAAGCGGGCTGCCGAGGCTGAGCAGCGTGGTGATGAGGCCGAGATGGCTGATCGTCGAATAGGCCAGAAGCCCCTTCAGGTCCTGCTGGAACATGGCGAAATAGGCGCCGAGCAGCAGGGTGATGATGCCCGCCACGCCAACCAGCCAGAACCACTCCGGCGTGCCCGCCAGCACCGGCCAGAACCGTGCGAGCAGGAAAACCCCTGCTTTCACCATGGTTGCGGAATGCAGATAGGCGGAAACGGGGGTGGGTGCCGCCATGGCATTGGGCAGCCAGAAATGGAACGGGAACTGTGCGCTTTTCGTCAGCGCGCCGCCGAGAATGAGGATGAGCGTCGGCAGATAGAGCGAATGGGCGCGGATAGCGGCACCAGCCTCGATAATCTTGTCGAGATCATAGCTTCCCGCCATGTGGCCAAGGATCAGAAGTCCGGCCAAAAGGCTGAAGCCGCCGATGCCGGTCACGGTCAGTGCCATGCGGGCGCCGTCGCGCGCGCCGGCATTCTGGTGCCAATAGCCGATCAGCAGGAACGAGAAGATGCTGGTCATTTCCCAGAAGATCGACAGCAGGATGACGTTGCCGGACATGACCACGCCGAGCATCGAGCCCATGAACGCGAGAAAGAAGGCGAAAAACCGCGGGATCGGATCTGCCGCCGACATGTAATAGCGGGCGTAGAGCACCACCAGCAGGCCGATGCCGGTGATGAGCATCGCAAAGATCCAGGCAAACCCGTCCAGCCGCAGGGTAAAATTCAAGCCCAGCTGGGGCAGCCATTCCACATCATATTTCAGCACGCCGCCGCCGCTGATCGTCGTATAAAGAAGAATACTGCTGGTGAGACCGAAAAGGGCGACTGCGCCTGCAACCGCGGCGGGACCGGCGGCCGCACCGTCACGCGGCATGAAGGCCGTGAGGAGGGCGCCCACGAACGGCAATGCGACAATAAATGGGAGAAGGGTTGCAAGGGTCATATGCGGCGGCGGTTTTCTCTCTGGAATGGGAGCCTACGGCGGGTTTCCGACGACTCCGATCCCTCAAGGTTCGTCATGAACCCAATGATGATGACCGCCGGACTGACTAATACATAATATGCGGAGGCGCGCGCGGAACCACGCTGGCAAAGTCTCGGAAAGCTTGTGGCACGATGGCAACAGCAACGAGCGAGGCCTTGGCATTGTCGGTGATGTTGGTGATCGGGGAGGGGACCTCCCCGTGCCGGAACCCGGGGCCAGCATTGCGGCTTCGGCACTCGTAATCATTGCCGCCATCGCAATCCTTGTCGCCAAGGGAAAGCGAACGGCTGAGATCGACGGTCTGCAACCGCTCAAGGCGGTTGGCCTTCGAGAGCGCCTTGACGCCGGAAGGCGCCTGAAAGCCGATCATGACGAGCAGGCTCGCGACCACGAGACCGATGAGCACTTGCGGATGGCGCCTTGAACTGCGGCCTTTCTCCATCCGTGGCAAGTTGGCATCTCCTTCGTCGAAAAGGTCTCTTTAAAGCATCACCGCTGAGCGAATATCCTGTTGATTTGTTTTAGGGGAAGCCGCACGCGCTTGTCCAGCGCACTGGCCGGAAAAACCGGCTGGAGCGTCCAATTCCTTTTCGTTTTTGCCCGTTTGCGGCAAAGTAAGGGCAGCAATGGCTAAAAGCTTTTACAAATTTTACCGTTTGACGCGGGTACGCATGTTTCTTAACTTTCAAGCAAGGAATTAACCATAAAGATTGATGGTATTTCCACGGCGGAATGGGGTTTCTCCCCTTCCAGGCATGACGCCGCACTGCCGTACCGGGCTCGATCCGGTATTTTCGTTTCTTGGTTCAAGAAGGTCAGGCAGGCGTCGATGCCGCATCGTCCGCGATGGGTATGTTCGTTCAAAAATCCCCTTAGGGTACTGGCATTCTGAACCTTGACCAATCTGGTCGGGTTTCACCGGCCGTCATGTTGTTGGGGACGTCGGTTGGGGCAGGACTTGCCATCAGATCAAGCGCGCAGATCGGCAGGCGGAAGCCTGGCGGGACGGTTGCGTTTTGCCGGCCTCGATGAAACGCAATCCGATTTTCTGCGCAGCTACCGCGGCATGCTGGAGCCTTACGTCAAGGCCGGCCTGCGCGACGTGATGACCCGTTTCCAGTCCATGCCGGACTGCTCCCCGTCCTTCGAAAGCGAAAACCAGCTCGACCGACTGCATGATCTGCAATCCTCGCACTGGAGCGTGCTGACGGATGCACGTTTCGATGCGCTTTATGCCGAACGGGTGAAGGTTCTTTCCGACAATGCCAGCCGCATGGGTCTCGATCCGCGTTGGCAGATCGCCAGCCACGCCGTCGTTCTGGAGCATCTGCTTGGCGGGCTGGTGGCCGAACATGCGCCACGTTCCATCCTGCCGGGTAACCGAAAGAAGAGCCGTGAACTGGCGGAAGCCGTAAAGAACGTCGTCCGTCTGGTGATGGTCGATACCGAGATCGCCGTATCGTTGCGCTTTAATGAACTGCGTCTGCGCCATGGCCGCGAACTTCAGGAACAGCGCGACAATGACCGCGCTGAAGCGGCAAGCCTGCTCGGCGCGGCGCTGACGGCTTTTGCGGCGGGCGATTTGCAGGCTCGCATCGACGGTGACATCCCCGATGCCTATCGGGATGTTGCGGCAACCTTCAATACGGCGCTCGCGACGATCGGCGCGTCGTTAGTATCAGCTCAGAACGGTGTCGGCGAGGCCGAGGCGTTGAGCGCACGCTTTGCCGATCTCGGTCGTTCCATCGCTGAGCGTTCGCACCAGCAGGCCGAAGCGCTTGCCGAGACGTCCCGGGCACTTCAGGCGATGATTGCGAGCGTGGCCGAAAACGGTGCGCGCATTTCGGCGACGGAAAAGGCAGTGTCCAGCGCCCGCGACGCGGCGGTCGAAAGCGGCAGGGCGATCGGCGAGGCTATCGACGCCATGTCTGACATCGAACAGTCGGCCGAACAGATCGGCCGGATCATCGGCACCATCGACGAGATCGCATTCCAGACCAACCTTCTTGCCCTCAATGCGGGAATCGAGGCGGCCCGCGCGGGAGAAAGCGGTCGTGGTTTCGCCGTCGTCGCGCAGGAAGTCCGTGCATTGGCCCAGCGTTCCGCCGATGCCGCAAGAGAGATCAAGAGCCTGGTCGGCACTACGAAGACCCAGGTCGAAGGCGGCGTGCGTATGGTCAATCGCACGCAGGAGGCGATTGACGGCGTGGTTAAGCAGGTGTCGGGCATCAACGACATGATCGTGGAGGTCTCGCGCCGCACCGCCGATCATGCCGGCGAACTGCAATCGGTCACTGCCGATATTGTCGAGCAGCAAAGGCATGCCGGTCGAAATGTGGCCGATAGCAATGCCTGCGCCTCCGAGGCGGATGCTCTTCATACCGTCATTCTGGAACTCGGCCGCACCGTGCGCGAATTTCGTATTGCCCGCCAGGAACATTTCGCTGCCGCCGCCGGTGCGGATCGGCAGCACTCATCATTTATGGCCCGTGCGGATAACCGTACGGAGAACGGCCAGTATTACCAACAATTCAAGCGCCAGGGAGTCATGTAATGGCAGCCAGAAAAGCAGCTGAGGCGACGCTGAAACTGTCACCGGTGCTGGATCTCAACGAAGCATCGGCCCTGCACGGCAAGCTGATGACGCTGAGAGGAGCACCTTTGTCCGTCGATGCGTCTGAGGTGGAGCGCATCGGCGCGCTGTGCGCCCAGGTCCTCATGGCCGGCGCGAAATCCTGGGAAGAGGATGGCAAGCCCTTTGGTTTCGCAAGGGTTTCCGATGCATTCGACAAGACCATGAAACTGATAGGCGTCGATATCGACCATTTGCTCCCCAAGGAGATGCAAAAGTGAAGAAAAAAGTTCTCACCGTGGATGATTCCAGAACGATCAGGAACATGCTCCTGGTCACCCTTAACAATGCCGGTTTCGAGACCATTCAGGCCGAGGACGGCATCGAGGGTCTGGAAGTGCTGGAACAGAGCAACCCGGATGTTATCGTGACCGACATCAACATGCCGCGTCTCGACGGTTTCGGCTTCATCGAGGGCGTGCGTCGCAACGAAAAGTACCGGGCGATCCCGATCCTCGTTCTGACGACCGAAAGCGATGCAGAGAAGAAGAACCGCGCCCGCCAGGCCGGTGCAACGGGTTGGATCGTCAAGCCTTTCGATCCCGCAAAACTCATTGATGCCATTGAGCGCGTAACTGCCTGATACAGGACATTTCACGATGGATATGAACGAAATCAAGGAAATCTTTTTCCAGGAATGCGAAGAACAGCTCGCAGAACTGGAATCCGGGCTTCTTAAATTGAATGACGGCGACCGTGACCCGGAAACCGTCAATGCCGTTTTCCGAGCCGTTCATTCCATCAAGGGCGGGGCAGGGGCCTTCGGTCTCGATGATCTCGTGGCCTTCGCCCACGTTTTCGAAACGACGCTCGACTGCGTCCGTTCCAACAAGCTGGAACCGACCCAGGACGTCCTGAAGGTCATGCTGCGTTCCGCCGACGTGCTGGCGGACCTCACCAATGCCGCAAGGGACGGCGGCAGCGTCGATGAAAGTCGTACCCGTGGCCTCGTCAAGGAGCTGGAGGCGCTGGCCAATGGCGAAGCCGTTCCGGCATCCTCACCGGCTCCCGTCGTTGTTAAGGCGCCGGAACCCGTCAAGGTCAAACCGACGGATGAAAGCGGCTTCGAGCCGATCCCTTTCTCTTTCTCCGATTTTGCCGACGAGACGACGCCGCTTATGGAGGTGCCGACCTTCCAGATCACGTTCAAGCCGCACGCATCGCTTTATTCCAAGGGCAATGAGGCAGCACTTCTGCTGCGCGATCTCGCGCGCATCGGTGACATGAGCGTTAACTGCGACATGTCCGAACTGCCGGCGCTCGACAAGCTCGATCCTGAAGCCTCCTATCTTTCGTGGACGGTTTCCATCGCCACCGAAAAGGGTGAGGAAGGGATCCGCAGCGTCTTCGAATTTGCCGAATGGGACTGTGATCTCGAAATCACCCCTGACGTTTCGGATGTGGCCGCGGATGAGGAAGAACTGCCGATGATCCCGGTTCCGTTCGATCTGTCTGCTCTCGATGACGGGCCGGGAGAACAGCCCGCCGTCGAAGCAGCCGTGGTGGAAGAATCCTTCGTTGCCGCGACCGTCGAGGCCGCCGTCGCGACGACGCAGATCGCCCAGAGTGTCAATGCCGCCATCGAAAAGCGCGACGCGGCGGCAGCACCTGCAGCAGCGCAGGCAAATGCCAACGCTGCCGCCAATGCGAGCGCCGGCCAGACCATCCGCGTCGATCTCGATCGTGTTGATCGCCTGATCAACCTCGTCGGCGAGCTTGTCATCAATCAGGCGATGCTGTCGCAGAGCGTCATCGAAAACGATGCCAGCGGCACGTCCGCCGTCAATATGGGGCTGGACGAGCTGCAGCAGCTGACGCGCGAAATCCAGGACAGCGTCATGGCGATCCGCGCGCAGCCGGTGAAGCCTGTCTTCCAGCGCATGTCGCGTATCGTCCGTGAAGTCGCCGACATGATCGGCAAGCAAATTCGCCTCGTCACCGAAGGTGAGAACACCGAAGTTGACAAGACGGTCATCGACAAGCTGGCCGAACCGCTGACACACATGATCCGCAATGCCGTCGACCACGGCATCGAAACGCCGGAAAAACGCGAAGCGGCGGGCAAGAACCCGGAAGGCACCATCAAGCTATCGGCCAAGCATCGCTCGGGCCGCATCCTGATCGAGCTTCAGGACGATGGCGCCGGCATCAACCGCGAGCGCGTCCGCCAGAAGGCAATCGATAACGATCTGATCGCCGCCGATGCAAACCTGACGGATGAGGAGATCGACAATCTGATCTTCGCTCCGGGCTTCTCCACGGCCGACAAGATTTCCGACATCTCCGGTCGCGGTGTCGGCATGGATGTGGTCAAGCGTTCCATTCAGGCGCTTGGCGGCCGCATCAGCATCTCCTCGCGCCCTGGCCTTGGCTCGACCTTCACCATGAGCCTGCCGCTGACGCTCGCCGTTCTTGACGGGATGGTGGTGACGGTTGCCGGACAGACACTGGTTGTGCCGCTGACCGCGATCGTGGAAACCCTCCAGCCGGAAGCGAAGAATATTCACTCATTCGGCGCCAACCAGCGGCTGATCTCCATCCGCAACTCCTTCTGCCCGCTCGTCGATGTCGGCCGTGTGTTAAACTTCCGCCCCACCCAGGCCGATCCGGTCGAAGGTGTCGCGCTTCTGGTGGAATCGGAAGGCGGCGGCCAGCGTGCGCTGATGGTTGATGCCATCCAGGGCCAGCGCCAGGTCGTCATCAAGTCGTTGGAAGCCAACTATACCCATGTTCCGGGCATTGCCGCCGCCACTATTCTGGGTGACGGACGCGTTGCGCTCATTTTGGATGTAGACGCCATCGTCAGCGCCTCGCGCGGACAGCCCCTGAAGCAGGAAATGTCGCTCGCGGCGACGGGTTGAAAGCGGATCATCCATGGCAGCACATAATTTCAGCGACCAGCGCCAGTCTCCCGACGAGGTTCTTGCTAGCGGTGAATACCCGCTGACGAGACGCGACCTCTCGGAAATCGCTGCGATGATCTATGCCGATGCCGGCATCTATCTGAACGACACCAAGGCATCGCTGGTCTATTCCCGCCTTTCGAAACATATCCGCAATCTCGGTCTTTCCGGTTTCCGCGAATATTGCGCACTGGTGTCTTCGCCCGAAGGCGCGCAACCGCGTCGGGAAATGCTGTCGCACCTGACGACCAATTTCACCCGCTTCTTCCGCGAGAACCATCATTTCGAGCATCTGCGGGATGAAGTCCTGCCGGGCCTCATCGCGAGGGCAAAGAGCGGCGGGCGTGTGCGCCTCTGGTCGGCCGCCTGTTCCGACGGGCAGGAACCCTATTCCATCGCACTCACCGTGCTCGCCATGTTCCCGAATGCGGCCGATTACGATTTCAAGATTCTGGCAACTGATATCGATCCAAAGATTCTGGCGCAGGCCCGTGCCGGCGTTTACGACGACAATGCTCTCGAAACCGTGTCGCCCGCCATGCGTAAGCAATGGTTCACGGAGGTCGATGCCGGTGGTCGCCGCAAGTTCCGCATTGATGACAAGGTCAAGCGCCTCATCACCTTCAACGAGCTGAACCTGATGACGCAATGGCCCTTCAAGGGCAATTTCGACGTCATCTTCTGCCGCAATGTCGTCATCTATTTCGACGAGCCGACGCAGACTCGCATCTGGTCGCGTTTCGCCGGGCTGCTGCCGGAAGGCGGTCATCTTTATATCGGCCATTCCGAACGCGTCTCCGGTGATGCCAAGAACCTGTTCGACAATACGGGCATCACCACCTACCGCTTCATTGGTCACACGTCCGGGAGGAAGGCATGAGCGCACTCGCACGGGTCCTGGTCGTTGACGACTCTCCCACCATGCGTGGCCTGATCTCCGCCGTCCTTAAGGCCGATCCGGAAGTCGAGGTCGTCGGACAGGCCGGTAACGCCATGGAAGCACGTGCCGCCATCAAGCAGCTCAATCCCGATGTCGTGACGCTCGATATCGAGATGCCGGAGATGAACGGGCTGGAATTTCTCGAAAAGATCATGCGGCTGCGCCCCATGCCGGTCATCATGGTCTCGTCGCTGACCCATCGCGGCGCGGATGCTTCGTTGGCCGCACTAGAAATTGGTGCTTTCGACTGTGTTGGCAAGCCTGCTCCAGGTGATGCGCGCCCCTTCGGCGATCTGGCCGACAAGGTGAAGGCCGCCGCCCGCTCGCAACACGCCGCCTACCGTGCAGCCCGGCCGGAAGCCGCTGCCGTGGCGCAGCCGGTTCCGATGAGCGAATATCGGGCGGGCCGCAAGGTCGTGGCCATCGGCTCCTCCACGGGTGGCGTCGAAGCGCTGATCGCGGTACTCCAGAAGTTCCCGGCCAACTGCCCGCCGACAGTCATCACCCAGCACATGCCGCCGACCTTTACCAAGAGTTTCGCGGAAAGGCTGAACCGCATCTGCGCCCCAGTGGTCGAAGAGGCGACGGACGGCGCACGCCTGCAGACCGGCAAGATCTACCTCGCGCCGGGCGGCGAACGCCATTTGCAGATCGCCAACCGGGCAGCACCCTGCTGCCGGCTTATCGAACGCGATCCCGTCAACGGCCATCGCCCCTCTGTCGATGTGCTGTTTGATTCGGTGGCCGAACTTGCCGGACGCAATGCCGTCGGCGTCATTCTCACCGGCATGGGCCGCGATGGCGCGGCTGGACTTTTGAAAATGCGCCACGCCGGTGCGCGCACCGTCGGCCAGAACGAAAAAACATGTGTCGTCTATGGTATGCCCCGCGTGGCCTATGAGCTTGGCGCGGTAGAGCAGCAATTGCCATTGGCTTCCATCGGCGAAGAAATCCTGAAACTAACCACTGCCCGCAAAGAAGGTGCTGACTAATGTCTCTCGCAGAAAAGATCAAAGTTCTGATCGTTGACGATCAGGTGACCAGCCGGTTGCTCCTCAGCGATGCGCTGACACAGCTCGGCTTCAAACAGATCACTTCCGCCGGCGACGGCGAGCAGGGATTGAAGATCATGGAGCAGCAGCCCCATCATCTCGTCATCTCCGACTTCAACATGCCGAAGATGGATGGTCTCGGTTTCCTGCACGCCGTGCGGGCCAACCCGACCACCAAGAAGGCCGCTTTCATCATTCTGACCGCGCAGGGCGACCGTGCGCTGGTGCAGAAGGCAGCGCAGCTCGGCGCAAACAACGTGCTGGCCAAGCCCTTCACCATCGACAAGATGCGTGCAGCCATCGAGGCGGTTTTCGGATCGCTGAAATGATTGAAGCTGCGGCCAAGCGCGTACATATCATTCAGGGCGAGTATAAGGTCGTCAGCGATCCCGACGTGGTGATGACGACGATACTCGGCTCGTGCGTGGCTGCCTGTCTGAGAGATCCCGTTGCCGGCGTCGGAGGAATGAACCACTTCCTGCTGCCGGGAACGGGCAGTGTGACCGGAGGAGATGCGACACGTTATGGCGTGCATCTCATGGAATTGCTGATCAACGGCCTTTTGAAGCAGGGCGCCCGCCGCGATCGTCTGGAAGCCAAGGTTTTCGGCGGTGCGAAAACGATCGCCAGCTTCTCCAATGTTGGTGAACAGAATGCCATCTTCGCCATGCAGTTTCTGAAGGATGAAGGCATTCCGGTCATCAGTTCCTCCACTGGCGGCGATCACGGCCGGAAGATCGAATTCTGGCCGGTCTCCGGTCGCGCACGTCAGCATCCCCTCAGCGGCGCGGAAACCCAGAAGACGGTTGCCATGGAAACGCGTCCGGTGCCGGCACCCAAACCCGTCGCCAACGATATCGAATTTTTCTAGTCACGGAGTTTCCAATGCAGCTTGCAGAGCACACCGCCGCCACTCCGTTCGAAGAAGCCCTGCCGGATGTGCTGATGCGGGTGGTATCGGAACTGCACGACGTCGCCTATCTTATCGAGCGTATCGAGCCGCAGCTGATGGAGGTGACCAGCGGTCAATTGTCCAGCGAAGGCGTGAAGCTGCTGCAGGGCATTGATCTCGCAGTCCAGAAGACCCGCGGTCTTGCAGAATTCATCGACACCATCACCGGCTCCATTCCCGGAGACTGGTTCGTGGATGTCTCCACGGCGTTAAGCCTCGTCAAGCTAGCCGAAATGCAGAAGGCGCTGGGCGCCGCCTTCCGTCACGGCCATTCCCAGCCGCTGGACAAGGCCTCCGGAGACTTCGACCTGTTCTAGAGCATATTCCGGCCGTTCCTTCCTTCGCTGAATGCGGAGAAAGGCAACGCTCGCGCAAGCTTCGCATCCTATTGTCATTACGGGGCCAAAAGGTCTCGGACTCTATGAATGACGGTGCGGAACAGAATGAATCTGTTAAATCAAATCCCTCAGGTCTTGAAGAATGTCGCGGCGCTGGGCCAGACGCGGCTGCTGATGCTGGGCGGCGTGGGCGTATTGTCCATGGCCATTATCCTCGCTGCAGCTCTTTATGTGAACCGTCCTGCCTATGAAACGCTCTATGTAGGGCTTGAAAAAGGCGACGTTAACAAGATCAGCATTGCGCTTGCCGAGGCGGGACTGGACTTCCAGGTGGGAACAGACGGTTCCAGCCTCCAGGTTCCTGTCGGGCTCACCAGCAAGGCTCGGCTGCTTCTTGCCGAACGTGGCCTGCCTGACAGCGCCAATGCCGGTTATGAGCTTTTCGACAATGTCGGTTCTCTCGGCCTGACCTCCTTCATGCAGGAAGTGACACGCGTTCGCGCGCTTGAGGGCGAGATCAGCCGTTCCATCCAGCAGATCGATGGGATCGCGGCCGCACGCGTTCATATCGTTATGCCTGACGTCGGCAATTTCCGCCGTGGCGAACAGAAGCCCACCGCATCCGTCATGATCCGTGCGAACGCATCCGCTGGCCGCAAGGCGTCCGCCTCCATTCGTCACCTCGTCGCCTCGGCCGTTCCCGGCCTCGAAGTCGATGACGTGACATTGCTTGATTCGACCGGCCAACTTCTGGCTTCCGGCGACGATGTCACCAACGCGGCCATGAACCGCTCGCTGACGCTCGCACAGAATGTTCAGCAGGAAATCGAAACCAATATCGACAAGGCGCTCGCGCCCTTCCTCGGCATGGACAATTTCCGCTCCAGCGTGACGGCGCAGATCAATACCGACAGCCGCCAGATCCAGGAAACCGTCTATGATCCGGAATCGCGTGTGGAGCGCTCCGTTCGCACGGTGAAGGAAGACCAGAAGTCCCAGGAAACGCAGCCGGACACGGCCGCGACCGTGGAACAGAACGTGCCGCAGGCGGCGCCGCAGGGCGGCGGGGGCGGCCCGCAGTCTTCCGATCAGTCGGCCAAGAAGGAAGAGCAGACTAACTACGAGATCAATTCCAAGACGGTCGCCACGGTCAAGAACGGCTATACCGTCGAGAAGATTTCGGTTGCCGTGGTCGTCAACAAGGGCCGCATTGCCAAGATGGTCGGCGAACCAGCCGATCAGGCCAAGGTCGACGCCTATCTTGCGGAAATGCAGAAGATCGTCACTTCGGCCGCTGGCATTTCCTCCGACCGTGGTGACATGGTCACCCTGACGGCGATGGACTTCCTCGAAACGCAGCTGCTCGATGAAGCTGCCGCCGGCCCGGGCGTTATGGAAGTGCTGAGCCGCAATTCCGCCGGCATCATCAATTCGCTTGCCTTCGTCGCCGTCGCCTTCCTTGTCATCTGGCTCGGTGTACGCCCTCTGGTTCGCACGGTCACGGCCAATGGTTCGGTTGCGGCTCAGCTGAGCCAGGAGTCTGCCGGTCTCGAATTGCCGGATTTCTCTCCCGGCATGGAGGCGGGCGCGGGCGGTCTCATGGAAGGTTTCGGGGCGGATTTCGGCTTCGACAGCACCGACGATCTTCTGGCGGGCGGCGATGGCGAGGGCACATTCAACCGCCGGGTTCGCGAAGGGCCCGAACGCAGGCTCTCCCGCATGGTGGAAATCAGCGAGGAGAGAGCCGCCAAAATTCTGCGCAAATGGGCTGTGGAAAAAGCAGCATAATGATAAAAAGGCCGGTTTTGCCCGGCCTTTTTTCCGTTTTTGGGGTTTTTGCTATGCTTGGCGGGCGCATCGTGGCAATCTCCTTTTGGGACAGTGTTTACAAAAAATTCAGCAACGATACAGTTTGCTGGGAATTGGCTGAGAATGCCGTTTATGGATTGAACAGCTTTTCAGTATGTTTTTTTAGCAATAGACGAACTGTGAAATACGTGGAAAGGCTGGTGTCAGGTAATGGCAAATCCCAGTCCGTTCCATAAAATGAAGTGATTCGGTCTCCGGGGGCTTGCCGTCCCATTTTGGTAAGCTTCTCGAATGGAATGATTCCATCCCGAGGTATAATCTCCCACTGGGAGCAAGAGGGCGTAGGCGATTGAAAGTCGATGTTGATATCCGCAGGCTGTCTGCCAAGCCTATGGAGGGCATGGGTAAGCCCTTGCCGCGCGATCAGCTTGCCAAAAACGTCGCAGCCACGGCTGCTGCCGGTAACGTTGCAGGCGCGCTGGATCTGCTCGTAACCTATGCTGGCGCCTCGCATTATCTGCTGGCGCGGGATGACCTTCTCGAAGAAACCGGCCTGAAATTCATCGTCACATCGGACTGGCCTTTCGATCTGGTCCGCAGGCTTGGCATTGAACTCGCCAACAGCCAGAACCGGTCGAGCGAAATGGAGAAATGCCTTTCGCTTCTGCAGCCGCGATTGCTTCTCCTTCCCGACGACGTTTCGGTACCCTATGGCATCGACAGGCAATATTCGGCACTTTCCTTCTGCGTGGGCCGCATTCGCCTTTCCCTTCTGCTGCTGTTTCCGGAAGAAGCAGTGCCTTCGCCGGAAAGACTGCGGGAAATCGCTCTGCTGACGGGTTATTGCGTCAGCTTCGGCATCGCCAGCGAAGCGAAGACGGTGCGCGATATTGATCTCACCGAACGTGAGCTCGAGTGCCTGTTCTGGATTGCCGAAGGCAAGACGAGCGATGAAATTGCGATGATCCTTGGCATTTCACGCAATACGATCAATAATTACATCACAAGCGTGATGCGTAAAACCGCGACAAAAACCCGCTCGGAGGCAATCGCCTACGCCGTGCGCAACAACCTCGTATAATGGTCGGACGGATGGTACAGACGAAAGACAATGAGGGAACAGGTCATATGGGCATGTTTTACCGCAGTCCCGTTGTGACGAGCCGCTCGGATTTGTTTCCGAAGCTGGTCGCCATGCAGAAGCTGGTTGGCGCGCGCAACTTCGTGGTGACGAAGGCTGCCGCTTCCGGTTTCCCTAACAAGAAGAAGATGACCTGCGAGCTGGAAAACTGGGGCATGAATGCCGCAGAACAGAGCGCGCAGTTCATCCGCGCCGTCGGCGACATTCTTCTCGACCATATCGAGACGTCGCTTTTGCCGGTCATCTGGCGCAACAAGAACGCCGGCGGCTTCGCCGATCTTCCCGATGTGCCGGCACTTTTGCGGCGTATAGAGAACGACACATTGCCCTATGCGGGGCTGGCTCTGCCGGTGCGGCTCGGCACCATCGGCAACGGCTATATCGTGTTCTGCGGCACCAATCTCATCCTCGACAATGAGGTCGTGATCGAGCAGCATATCAAGTGCTGCGAAATCATGGTGGATATGCTGGCGCTCGACGAGCGCAAGGTCGCCCCCTCGGAAGCCCTGAGCGAGAGAGAAATTGCCTGCCTGCAGCTGGCGGGGGATGGCCGTATCAGCGAAGAAATTGCGGTCAAGCTCGGCCTTTCCGTCCACACCGTCAATGCCTATCTCGGTTCGGCGACAATCAAGCTCGATTCCGTTAACCGCATCCAGGCGATCGCCAAAGCGATCAGGCTCGGTTACATCCATTGATGTGACGGGTTCTCCCGTCCCCCTTATGCGCGCAGAAGGCTCACTGAACTTCCGCACGCTCCTAAAAGGCGCCATCGGCGCTTCGCGGTTTTTTAACAGTTGCCAACTAGAACTTTTATAAGTTTGGCTTTGGGGAACTGTTTCATGCACAACCGGCTCTTTAAGTCCGTTGCTGGCAAGGTCGTCGGATTGACGATCGGCCTGATCGCGCTCAGCGTGGCGGCCGTTGGTTTTTCGACCTATGTTCGCTTGAAGGACAACATCATCACCACGGCGTTGCGTGATACGCACAGCGCAATGCGTAGCATGGCGATCCTCTACGAACTGAAGGTCGGCGGTGTTGCCCTGGAAATGGTGGATGGTGACCTCAAGAGTGTGGGCCGTGCCAGCATCGGAACGATGCGCGACAATGATCTCGTGGACCGCACCGCAGCCGGCAATGGCGGCATCTCTACCGTCTTTGAAGCCAAGGGCGGCGATTTCATTCGCCTGGTTACCAATCTGAAGAACGAGAAGGGTGAGAGAGCAGCGGGCACCAAGCTTGCGACTGATCATCCGGCCTTCGAAAAAGTCTCCAAGGGTGAGTCCTATTTTGGTACCGCGACGCTGTTCGGCACCAGCTATATGACGGGTTATATGCCCGTTACGAACAAAACCGGCGCAACCGTCGGCATTCTGTTCGTTGGCGTCCCGATGGATGTCTACGATGCCCAGATTTACAGCCTGCGCGACATGATGCTTCTGTGTGGTTCGCTTGCGATGCTAGGCGTCGGACTGCTCGCCTATTTCGTCATCAAGCGTACGCTTCAGCCGCTTGGCAAGCTGACCGATGCCGTAAAATCCCTTTCGGATGGCAATCTCGATACGCCGATCCCCTACGCCACCAATACCAATGAATTCGGCAACATTGCCCGCGCGCTGGTGATTTTCCGCGAGAATGCGGTTGAGAAGCTGGCGATCGAGGGCAAAAGCGCTGAAGAACGCTCTGCAGCCGAGTCCGAACGTCACCGCAACGACGCCGAAAAACAGGAAATGGATAGTCAGATCGAATTTGCGGTCGGTGAGATTGCTTCTGGCCTCGGCAGGCTTTCGCGTGGCGATCTTACCCGCACGATCGAGACGCCCTTTGCAGGCCGCCTCGACCGGCTGCGCACGGATTTCAACGAATCCCTGCTCAACCTGCGGGACGCGCTGGGGCAGATCCGCGAGCGCACGCTCGTCATTCAGCATAGCGGCTTCGAAATCGAACAGTCCTCGGTCGATCTTTCGAAGCGTACGGAAAATCAGGCCGCCTCGCTGGAGGAGACCGCCGCCGCTGTCGAGGAAATCACCGCAACCGTCAGATCGTCAGCAGAGCGGGCGCGGGAGGCCAACGAGGCCGTGCGCGTCACCAAGCAGAGCGCCGATAGTTCCGGTTCTGTCGTCAGCAATGCCGTAGATGCCATGAGCCGCATCGAAGGCGCCTCGCGCAAGATCGAGCAGATCATCGAGGTCATTGACGACATCGCCTTCCAGACCAATCTTCTGGCGCTCAATGCCGGCATCGAAGCGGCGCGTGCGGGCGAAGCGGGCAAGGGCTTTGCCGTCGTGGCGCAGGAAGTGCGCGAACTCGCCCAGCGGTCCGCCGACGCGGCCCGCGAAATCAAGCAGCTCATCAACCAGTCGACCCATGAGGTCAGCTCCGGTTCGAAGCTGGTGCAGGAGGCGGGCACCGTTCTCTCCGCCATCAGCCAGCAGATCGTTACCGTCAGCCAGCATGTCGAAACCATCGCGACGGCGACGCAGGACCAGTCGTCCGCGCTTCACAACGTCAACAGCTCCGTCAACCAGATGGACCAGATGACGCAGCAGAACGCAGCGCTTGCAGAACAGTCGAGCGCGGCCAGCATGATCCTGTCAGGTGAGGTCAAGGCACTTCTCGAACTCGTGCAGCGGTTCCAGATGGAGCAGGGGTCGGCGACCGGCCGGGATCGCTACAACCAGGCGGCCTGATATCTCCAATTTTGAAGGTAATACGGCTCCCGGATCGCAAGGTCCGGGAGTTTTTATTCGGCCGCTGCCCGGACCGTGCTGGATATCTGGTTTATATAGGCACGCAGCGCAGCAGGCTTGACCGGCTTGTGCTGCACCGAAATCCCGTATTTTTCGGCATCGCTGCGCACTTCCGGGCTGCGATCCGCCGTCAAGAGCAGGGCAGGGATCGACTTGCCGTAAAATGTCCTGATGAGGCGGATAGCGCTGATGCCGTCGCCATCATCAAGATGATAGTCGGCGATGATGATGTCAGGCGCTGCGGCCAGAGTGAGGAAGGGTTCCTCCAGCGTCGCCACGGAGCCCGCCGGTAAAACCTCGCAACCCCATCCCGTCAAAAGCAGCGTCATGCCCTCGAGGATTTTCGGCTCGTTATCGATGCACAGCACCCGAATGCCCTGAAGACGGTCGCTTGCTGCGGGATGACTTATCCCTCGCTCCGTCTTGACAGGCGCAGGACGGTCCGCCTCGCGCGGCAGATGGATGCGGAAGGTCGTGCCCTTGCCGGGGGTGGAAATAAGCTGCACCGGATGATGCAGTATACGCGACAGGCGGTCGACGATGGAAAGGCCAAGCCCGAGGCCCGACGCCGTTTTTGCCCCTTCGTCCAGCCGGGCGAATTCCTTGAAGACCGTGCGGAATTTGGAGGCGGGGATGCCGATGCCGGAATCCGTCACCTGAATGACGACTTCGCCGCCCCGACGGCGCGCGCCGACGACTACCTTACCCTCGAGCGTATATTTGATGGCGTTGGAAACGAGGTTCTGTATTAGCCGCCGCAGCAGATTGGGATCGGAGCGGACCGTGAGCGACGTGGGCATAACGACGAGATCGAGGTTCTTCTCCTGCGCCATGGGTGCAAAATCGGTCTCGATGCGTTTCAGGAGCTCGTTGAGTGGCACGGATGTCATACGCGCCTTCATCGAGCCGGTGTCGAGGCGGGAAATATCGAGAACCGCGCCGAGAATGGTTTCCACCGATTCCAGCGCCGAGTCGATATTGTGAACGAGATCGCTTTCGCCGGACGCGCCAAGCCGTTCGACCAGCGAGGAAGAATAGAGGCGGGCGGCATTCAGAGGCTGCAGAATATCGTGACCGGCGGCGGCGAAGAAGCGCGTCTTGCCGATATTGGCTTCATCGGCCGAGGCTCTCGCCTCCGCCAGCGCGCGGTTGACGCGGGTCAGCTCGACGGTGCGTTCCTCCACCCGCTGCTCCAGCGTTTCATTCGCCTGTTTCAGTGCCTGATCGCTCGCCACGCGTTGGGTGATATCGGTGAAGGTGGCGACGATGCCCTTGTCCGGCATGGTGTTGGAGCGCACCTCAATGATGCGCTCACCGCCTGCCAACACCAGCGAGAAGGGCAGGTCCATAGTCAGGAAACTGGTGATCAGCTCATCCGTATCGCCAGGAGGCATGTCGCCGCGCTCCTGCAGCATGGTAACGATTTCGGTTAGCGGCACGCCCACTTGGCCAAATTGTTCGGGCAGGTCCAGCAGGGTGCGGAAGCGCCGGTTCCAGATGGTCAGCTGCTGCGAACTGTCAAAAACGGCAATGCCCTGATCCATCTGCGCCAGCGCCGTCTGGAGCATGTCCTGATTATATTGCAGCGCCTCGCTTGCCTGATCGAGCAACCAGGCCGTATCCGCGCTGGTATCTTCCGCTTTCTGCAGAATGATCGAGAGCACGAGACGGGCGGAGGAGGAGCCGATGGCGCTGCCGAGCAATTGTTCGGAGAAATGGATCAACGCCATATCCGCCGGCTGGTCGTCATTGAGTTTCCTGCCCGCCGTCTTCTCATAGGTGGCGAGTGACCGCAGCATACGCTCTTCACCGAGATAACGGGCGATCGCGCTTTTGAGGTCGCCGACGCTGACACGGGTTTTCCAGCCGCGCGTCGCGAATTGCGATTTCGAATGGCGCTTGACGAAGATGCCGGACTGGATGCGTTCCACCGGACGCGGATTGCGCGAGAGCGAGCCGAGCACAAAGGCGAGGCTGTTGACGAGCAGGCTGAGAATGACCGCATTGACGAAAGGATCGGCCTCGGGACCGTTAAACACCGTGCTGCCGGAGAACAGAAAGCCGAGAATGGTCGCTGCCACCTCGGAATTGTCAGGGCCGCCGAAGCTTGGCAGGAACAGCAGGTAGGCCCAGACGAAAAAGCCCGAACTAAGACCTGCGATAGCGCCGCGGGCATTGGCACGGCGCCAGAACAGCCCGCCAAACAGGGCAGGCGCCATCTGGGCGATGGCGGCGAAAGCCAGGAGGCCGATGGAGGCTAGTCCCGTTGCGCTGTCGGCAGCACGGTAGTAACCATAACCGAGCAGCATCACCGCAAAGATCGCTGTCCTGCGGATATTGAGCAGCGTCTTGGCGAAGTTGTCCCGGTGCGGCGAGCGGTTGAGGAGCTTCTGCCGCAGGAAGATCGGCATGACGATATCGTTGGAAATCATGATCGACAACGCCACCGAAGCGACGATCACCATTGCGGTCGCTGCCGAAAAACCGCCGATGAAGGTGATCAGTGAGACGACCGGCATCTGATGATTGAGCGGCAGTTGCAGCACATAGAGATCGGCATCGCCATTGGCGCCCAGCGTCAGAATACCCGCGAGCGCGATCGGCAGCACAAAAATGTTGATGGCGATGAGATAGAGCGGCAGCAGGAACCCCGCCATGCGCAACTCTTCCGGCGTGCGGTTTTCCACCACGGTGACGTGGAACTGGCGCGGCAGCAGGATGATGGCGAAGCCTGACAGCAACGTCATCACGATCCAGCGGCTGATGGGCGTGTGATAGGAAATGGCCCGCATGGCCTGCTCATTGCTCGTCGCCATCTGCCATAGATGTGTAGGGCCATCGAAAAGAACGAAGAGCACGTAAAAGCCGACCGTGCACATGGCGACCAGCTTGACCAGCGATTCCATTGAAATCGCCAGAATGAGCCCGTCCTGGTGTTCGGTGGCATCCGTGTGGCGGGTGCCGAACATGACGGCGAAGCCGGCCATGACGAGGGTGACGACAAGCGGCAGGTCGAGGAAATAAAGATTACCGCTGCCGATACCGTAATCGCCGGGATCGACCATCGTCGCCACGGAACTGGAAACCGCCTTCAGCTGCAGCGCGATATAGGGAATGGCGCCGACCAGCGCGATGATGGCGACGATCATCGCCACGGTCGAGTTCTTGCCGTAACGGGCGGCGATGAAATCTGCAACCGAGGTCAGCTTTTCCGTCTTGGCGAGATCGACGATGCGGCGGATGATCGGCATGCCAAGGGTGAAGGCAAGGATGGGGCCAGTATAAATGCCTAGGAATTCAAGTCCTTTATCGGCCGCAAGTCCCACACCGCCAAAATAGGTCCAGGACGTGCAATATATCGCCAGGCTGAGCGCATATACAAAGGGCCGCCCCTTTTTCGGCGCGTTTCTTTCACGGCTTTTCCTGTCCCCGTAGCTCGCGACCGCAAACAACAGCAGGATATAAGCGAAGGCCGAGCCGAATATGATCCACCCAGGAAGCACGCATCCTCCCCATGCAGGAATTCCCTTGTCTGAGCATAAGCGAATTCCGCACCGTTGAGAATGAGCGCGGCCTGATCATAAAGTTCAAGATGGCAGCATTTCCGTCGAAAGTACGTAGCGGTTCTACGCTCGGAAAATGCGGAGAAAGCGAGTGCCAAAGCATGTCCGCCGATTCCGCTTCATCGGAGGTGCTCTGGGTGGGAGCTTTCAGGAGGTTGTCCATTGGCAACTGGTCCGAGGGTGCGTGGAGCTTATCCCCCTCTGCCCTGCCGGGCATCTCCCCCCCTCAAGGGGGGAGATCGGCAAGCGGCGCTACCACCGCTTCATTCGCCGACGTTGAGATGGGCGAGACCTTGCCGCAGTTCGATCTCCCCCCTTGGGGGGGGAGATGCCCGGCAGGGCAGAGGGGGTAAGCTCCACGCACCCTCGACCAGTTGCCAATGGATAACCTCCTGAAAGCTCACATCTAGCGTGCAAAAAAGCCAATAAATGCAATCCTGACGAATTCCAAATGCGTAGGGGAATCTGTATGGTTGAAGGCGTAGGGACAGTCACATAGCTTCAGCTCGCGAAGCAGGAGAGAGGGACAATCTGAATGCTTAACGAATTTAAAACCTTCATTGCCCGCGGCAATGTCATGGACCTGGCCGTGGGTGTTATTATCGGTGCGGCTTTCAGCAAGATCGTCGATTCCGTCGTCAACGATCTCATCATGCCGATCGTCGGCGCTATCTTCGGTGGGTTCGACTTTTCGAACTACTTCCTGCCGTTGAGTTCCACCGTCACCGCCACTTCGCTGGCCGCGGCCCGTGAACAGGGCGCCGTCTTCGCTTACGGCAGCTTCCTGACGGTTCTCATCAACTTCCTCATCCTCGCCTGGATCATTTTCCTGATGGTCAAGGGTGTCAACAAGCTTCGTGATTCCGTTGAACGCAAGAAGATTGATGAAAAACCGGATGCAGCGCCGCCGCCGGAAGACGTCAGGCTTCTCACCGAAATCCGCGATCTGCTGAAGACACGCTGAGACCCAGACCAATCCCCGGCCTTATCTGCCGGCCCGCGTGGTCGATAGGTTTCCGCCGGGGATGACCCATAAAGAAAATCCATGATCGCCTCACGGAATATCATGCACATGGCTGATCCGATGCGATAAGAAGGCACCAAACGGAGTGTCTTTAATGTCCATTTTGAATAGTCTGAGTGCGCGCTCTCTTGCGGCTCCCGAGAGCGGCATTGTCGAAGTCGTCAATTATGCCCGGGGGCGGGACAATCTGCTGCCGCTCTGGGTTGGCGAAGGCGATCTGCCAAGCCCCGACTTCATCAATCAGGCCGCCATCGACGGGCTGAACAATGGCGAAACCTTCTATACCTGGCAGCGCGGCATTCCGGAATTGCGACAGGCGCTGAGCCGTTATTACGAACGCCATTTCGCGGCGTCGCTGCCGCCGGAGCATTTCTACGCTACCGGTTCCGGTATGCAGGCGATTGTGCTTGCCGTGCAGGCGCTCACCTCGCCGGGCGACGAGATGGTTTATCTCTCACCCACCTGGCCCAATATCGTTGCCGCCATTGGCGTGGCCGGCGCGAAGGCGGTTCCGGTCGGTATCGATTTCCGCGATGGCCGCTGGGATCTCGATATCGACAGGCTGGAAAGCGCGATCAACGGCAAGACGAAGGCGCTTTTCATCAACACGCCCTCCAACCCCACGGGATGGACGGCAACACGCGACAATCTCCGTGACGTTCTGGCGCTCGCCCGCAAACACGATCTGTGGATCGTCGCTGACGAAATTTATGCACTCTACCACTATGCCGGCAGCCGCGCGCCGTCCTTCCTCGATGTGATGGAGCCGGACGACAAGATCGTCTTTGCCAATTCCTTCTCGAAGAACTGGTCCATGACCGGCTGGCGCGTCGGCTGGCTTGTTGCGCCGCCCGCCATCGGTCAGGTGATCGAAAACCTCATTCAATATTCCACGTCAGGCGTGGCGCAATTCATGCAGCGCGGTGCGGTTGCCGCGCTCGACCATGGTGATGGTTTCATCCGCGAGAACTACGACCGTGCCTTGACCTCTCGCGACATTCTTTGCGACGCGCTGATAGCCACGAACCGTGTGGAAACCTTGAAGCCGGATGGCGCCCTTTACGCTTTCCTCAAGATCGACGGTGTCAGGGACAGCCGCGCCACGGCGCTCGATATCGTCGACAAGACCGGCGTCGGCCTAGCGCCCGGTACGGCTTTCGGCCCAGGCGGCGAACTGTTCCTGCGTGCCTGCTTCCTGCGCAACCCCAGGCAGATAGAAGATGCGGCCGATCGGCTGGCATCTTACATTCTCGGCAGGTAAGCCTCGATCTTCCTGACAACGGTGTCCCCTGCTGGGCAGGGCATCGCGCTGTGGTAGGGAAATCGGCAACGAAATCACAGCGAAGACCTATAACTGCAACCCCACGGCGTAACCATCGACGTGGGGCTTTTTCTGTGCTATTCGCTCCTTGTTCCATTTATGAGAACATTTTCATCTAATCACTAAAAAGAAACTCATTGCGCTAACCAATCGTAAGCCACCTTTTTAATGGGGCGGGCGCTCGGTTGTATGTTCGCTGTGCAAGTAATCAATGATGAAGAATTATTGGCTTTGATAGGCTCAAGAAAAGCAAACAGGGAAGTATTGTCATGGCTGTTCTGGTCACGGGTGGGGCCGGTTATATAGGAAGCCACATGGTGTGGGCTTTGCTCGATGCCGGGGAAGAGGTCGTTGTTGTCGACCGGCTTTCGACGGGGTCGCGCTGGGCTGTTGCGCCAGCGGCGCGTTTTTATCTGGGCGATGCGGCGGACCGCGCCCTGCTCGACCAGATTTTCGAAGAAAACCAGATCAAGACCATCTTCCACTTCGCAGGCTCTGTCAGCGTTCCTGAATCGATCAGCCAGCCGCTCGAATATTACGAAAACAATACGGGCACGACCCGCGCCCTCGTCGCTGCGGCGGTCGCCCATGGCATCCGCAATTTCATCTTCTCCTCGACAGCCGCCGTCTATGGAAACCAGCCCTTTGATGGCCCGGTTCCTGAAACCGCGATCCTCAGCCCGGAAAACCCCTACGGCCTGTCGAAACTCGCTTCCGAGATCATGCTGCGCGATGTCGTGCAAGCGCATGATTTCAACTATGTGGCGCTGCGTTATTTCAATGTCGCCGGAGCCGACCCGCAGGGCCGCGCCGGGCCTTCCCCCACGGGCGTGGCAAACCTCATCAAAGTCGCCTGCGAAGCCGCAACCGGTCGCCGCGACCAAGTGGAAGTTTACGGAACGGATTACCCGACCGCCGATGGCACCGGCGTCCGCGACTATATTCACGTCAGCGACCTCATTGACGCCCATATGCTCGCCATGGCGCATCTGCGCGCCGGTGGCGGCACCCGCACACTCAATTGCGGTTATGGCGTTGGTTATTCGGTTCTTGACGTCCTGCAGGCCGTGCAGCGTGAATCGGGACGCGATTTTCCGATCATCCATTGTCCGCGCCGGGCGGGCGACATTGCGACCATGGTGGCGGATTCGTCGCGTATCCAGTCGGAGCTGGGCTGGCGTCCCCGCTTCAACGATCTGGCGACAATCGTTCGCACAGCACTTCAGTGGGAGGCCAAGCGTCAGGCACAGCAAAGCGACAGGATCCCGCCGGTGCGGCGCAAGCTCGCAGCGATAGGCTGAGCGGCCTTTGCCTCACCGGACACGGTCTTTATTGACGGAAGGATAGAGCGCCGGCCGATCCAGTCGCGCGGCTGGGCTAAGCCAACCATCCCGGTCAAAGAAGCTGCGTGTCAGCTTCACCCCCGGCGATTGTTCGCTTGCGAACAAAATCACGTTCAGACGATGCGGCGCCGTCCGTTCCGGTTTCATGGAAACCGAAATACCGAAATGTTGTGCCTGATAGGGCTGCATCCGACGTGCCGGCTCCAGCATGTCCGCTAGATCGGCCCAGCGTGTCTGTCCGATAATCATGGTGAGTGCTTCATCGAGCTTCGTCAGAATGACCGCCCCGTCCGGTGTTTTGGGCGCAACGGCCTTCATCCTGATGGAGCGAATTTCTCCAAAGGCTTCGCCCCTGATTTCAAGAAAGAGCGATGCCCGTTCGGCCGGGTTTGATGCGTTTCCTGCCGCAAGATCGGCCATGCATTCGAAACTGCGGATGTTGACCGGGCTCGCGTGCCAGCCCCGCGGGTTGGAGAAACCTGCGGCGGTAAAGCGGTCGCAAAGCTCGTTGCCAGAAACAACGAAATCGCGGGCGAAAGATGCTCTGTCGCCCACTTGCTCGAACTTCAACAGATGCGGCGGCAGAGAGACTTTTTGGACGGCGAGTTTCTGCCGCTTGACGGGCTTCATCTTCGGTGGCGTGGTGGACTGTATGGCGGGCGCCAGATTGAGATAGGCCAGCAGGCTTTTAAGGTGCTTCTTGTCATTAGCCAGCAGCACCGTCGCGCCTATGGCAAGGCAAACGGCCAGCACCGCAAACAGCAGCGCGCCATGGCTCACTCTCTTTTGCAAGCCTGCGTCCATCGCAAGACCTTAAAGGGCTGACGGAAAAAAGCGTCAGCCGGTTCTGATATGGTTTTTCGGGCTGTCGGCAACCCGGTGAATATGTGGTGTGAGCGGTGGCTCTGAAAATCTTATGCAATTCACCGCCGAAGTTTTCGGCGGTGCAGGTTCTCATTCGGAGTTGCTCTTGCCGCCGTCTTGTCCGCCGGCGCTGCTTTCATCGTCCGCGACCGGAATGGCGTAGGAGCCGTTCAGCCAGCGGGCAAGATCGAGCGAGCGGCAGCGATCCGAACAGAAAGGATAGTCCTCGCGCGTCGACGGCCGGCCACATTCCGGGCATGGCTGGGTTTTGCGAAGCGGCGTGACTTTTCCGGCGCCTTCGGGAGATTTTGCCATGGCCTATCCTTCGAGCCAGCCCGAAGTCACCTCGAACCCTTCACCTGAAAGAAGCGACATGGTCTCATAGAGCGGCAGTCCGACAACATTGGTGTAGGAACCGGTCAGCTTCTGCACGAATGCGCCGGCAATACCCTGAATGCCATAGGCTCCCGCCTTGCCACGCCATTGGCCAGACGCGATGTAAGCATCGATCTCGCGCGTGGAGAGGCGCTTGAAACGCACCTTGGTCTCCGCCACCTTCTGGCGGATTTTGCCGCCAGGGGTCACGAGGCAGATGCCGGTATAGACCCAATGACTGCGCCCCGAGAGGAGATGCAGCGCAGCTGAGGCCTCTTCCGTATATTCCGCCTTGCCGACGATGCGGCGGCCAACGGCGACCACGGTATCGGAGCCCAGAACATAGGCGTCTTTCCACGCCAGCTCGCCCTTCAGCGCCGCCTGCGCGGCTTCCGCCTTCTGCAGTGACAGACGACGGCAGAGCGTGCGCGGATGCTCGAGCTTTGCGGGTGTCTCGTCAATATCCATCGGCATCAGACGTGCCGGTTCGATACCGATCTGATGCAGCAGCTCCAGACGCCGCGGCGAACCGGATGCCAGAACGAGCTTTTGTTTTGAATTGGTCATTGCGCGGCCCAGGCGTCCGTTGCGGAACGTGGATTACTTGAAGCGATAGGTGATGCGGCCCTTGGTCAGGTCGTAAGGCGTCATTTCGACCAGCACCTTGTCGCCCGCCAGAACGCGGATACGGTTCTTGCGCATGCGGCCCGCCGTGTGGGCGATGATTTCGTGCTCGTTCTCAAGCTTCACGCGGAACGTTGCGTTCGGCAGCAATTCGGTTACGATGCCCGGGAATTCAAGGACTTCTTCTTTTGTCATGTAAGGGTTTTCTTCCTGTTGATAGTGCCGGACGTGTCCTGTCCGGGAAAATTGCGCGGAAACTACACAATCCCGGCACATTTGTGAACCTCTAAAGCATCGGCTTGAAAATCGCGATCGATTTTCACAGGCCGAGGCCGTTTTCAGTCTTTTGAAAGCGTATCCGCCACCGGCTGCTGCCGCTTTGGCAGGCGCTCGGCGATCAGTTTTGCAAGATGATCCCGCACCTCGCGATAGGCGTCGAGAATTTGCTCCCGCGTGCCCGTCGTCACCGTAGGATCCATGGTGGGCCAATAGACCACATCGAGAGAGTTCGAGCGCGTCAGTTCCAGTGCGGCGTGATGCGCTTCTGGTGTTAATGTAATGATTAGATCGAAAAAATCATCCTCGATCTCGTCCAGAGTGCGTGGTTTATGTTTGCCGAGCGAAAATCCCTGCTCCTCCAGCACCGCATCGACAAAAGGGTCGCGCTCGCCCGCCCGCACACCGGCCGACTGAATGTAGATGCCGGGCGCCACCAGTCGTTTGGCAATCACCTCGGCCATCGGGGATCGGATGGAATTCATGCCGCACATAAAGAGAACCGATTTCGGCGCTCGTCCTTCGTTCGGTGCTGCGGCAGGATCGCTCATCTCTAACCCCGCCAATAAAGCACGCAGACAAGGGTGAAGAGGCGGCGCGCCGTGTCGAAATCCACCTTTATCTTTCCGGATAGCCGGTCCATCAGCGTCTGCGAACCGTCATTGTGAATACCGCGCCGGCCCATGTCGATCGCCTCGATCTGGCTTGGCGTCGACGAGCGGATCGCCTCGTAATAGCTTTCGCAGATCAGGAAATAATCCTTGATGATGCGGCGGAACGGCGTCAGCGACAGGATATGTGTGGAGACATCGGTATCGTCTTCGGTCTTGATCGAGAAGACTAGTTTGGAATCGACGAGCGATATATGCAGCCTGTATGGCCCGCCGTCATGCCCGGCAGGCTCAAAGGTGTTTTCTTCGATCAGGTCGAAAATGGCGACGGCGCGTTCGTGCTCTACATCAGGCGTAGACCGGCCGATGCTGTCGTCCAGTACCACGTCGCAGAGCCGGAAGTCGCCTGAAGCCATCGCTTAACTTTCCGGGTTGAGGCGAATGGCGACCGAGCGCGCATGCGCGTCCAGCCCCTCCGAGTGGGCAAGAGTGATCGCCGCCGGTGCAAGCTGGCGCAACTGCTCAGGCCCGAGCCGCAGTATCGAAGTGCGCTTGACGAAATCCAGCACCGAAAGACCGGAGGAAAAGCGTGCCGAGCGCGCCGTCGGCAGAACATGGTTGGAACCGCCGATATAATCGCCGATCACTTCCGGGGTATGACGTCCGACGAAAATCGCCCCGGCATTTCGGATGTGGGCCATCAGCGCATCCGGGTCGTCGACGGCAAGCTCCAGATGCTCGGCGGCAATGCGGTTGGCAAGCGGAATGGCGTCCGTCAGTTTTTCGACCAGAATGATCGCGCCGAAATCCGCCCAGCTCGCCGCCGCGGTCTCGGAACGAGACAGGCGCTTCAGCTGCCGCTCGACGGCTGCTTCCACCGCCTTGCCGAGTTCGGCATTGTCGGTGATCAGGATGGATTGCGCACCGCGATCATGCTCCGCCTGCGCCAGAAGATCGGCGGCCAGCCAGTCGGGGTCATTGTCCTTGTCGGCAATCACAAGCACTTCGGAAGGCCCGGCGATCATGTCGATGCCGACGGTACCGAAAACCTGCCGCTTGGCGGCCGCCACATAGGCATTGCCGGGGCCGACGATCTTGGCGACCGGCGCGATGGTTTCCGTGCCATAGGCAAGTGCGGCGACGGCCTGCGCGCCACCGATATGATAGATTTCCTCGACACCGGCAATACGCGCGGCGGCCAGCACCGCCGGATTGACTGCACCGCCATTGGCCGGAACGACCATGACGACACGCTCCACGCCGGCGACCTTTGCCGGGACGGCGTTCATCAGGACCGAGCTTGGATAGCTGGCAGTGCCACCAGGCACATAAAGCCCCACGGCCTCGATGGCGGTCCAGCGCGAGCCGAGGCCCACGCCGATATCGTCCTCGTAGATGTCATCCTTCGGCATCTGCCGCGCATGGTGTTTTTCGATACGTCGTGCCGCAAGTTCGAGCGCCTCGATGACGTTTGTATCGACCATCGAGAACGCGGCGTCGATTTCATCCGCCGTCACCCGCATGGAAACCTTGGTAAAATCAATGCCGTCGAATTTCTGGGAATAATGGGCAAGGGCCGCATCGCCGCGATCTCGGACATCATTGATGATGTCGCGAACAGTCGCATTGACGTCTTCGGAAACTTCTCTCTTGGTTGTCAGGAAGGCCGCGAATTTCTGTTCGAAATCAGCCGATGCCCGCTCCAGCCAGATTGCCACGCCATTACCCTTTCATAGTCCCCGCGGGTGATCCCGCGAGGTGCACGAACTTGCCCGCGAAAAATGCGGCTCTGGTAAGTGGCATAAATCGAAACGGCAAGGAAAGGCAACCGTTGCGAGGGCTCGTAACGCTTATTCGCTGTCGGGATGATGCGGTTTGGTCGTGGTTTCCCAAGCGCCGCTCACATCGGTCAGCTGCGCCTCGATGCATTCGACGTCAAGCGCGATGGTGCCGCCACCTGAAAGCGCCAGTTCCACAAGGCCATCAGGGCCTTCGCCGTTCGGTGTGAAGCGTATCGCCAGAAGCGAAAGCACCTGCTCCCTGTCGGCCAAGTTGATGGATTGAGAGCGCACGGCGGACACGCGCTTCAGGAAAACAACTGTGCGGCAGCGCTCTGGCGGCAGGTTCTTTTTGGTGGTGCTTTCCCAAACGAAACGGTTGGCGGACAGCGTGAACTGCCCGTGCTTCGGTTCGAAGGCAACATCCTTCAGCTTGAAGACGCTGTCCTGCATATGTGTCGAAATGATCGAGAGATCTTCAGTATCCAGCGCCAGCAATTTCAGGCCGCTCATCGTTTTTTCCTTTTCTGTGGGCCACGGGCCGCAATGTCTATTTCGTGTACTGGAAATAGGCAGTCGCGGCCCGCTCTGCAACAGGTGGAAAATCGATGAGCGGCGGTTAAGGCGCGCAGGCGACGCAGGGAACGGGAGTTTCGCCCTCAGGGCTTACAATTTCGTCCCGATATTACCTGTTATAGACGGCGGTAAGGCGCGCCTGGCTGATCGTATTGGCGCGGATCATGAAGCCGGTGAGGGCGTTGCTTGCACCTTCGGGCAAATCAAGCTTTTCGACACCAAGCGCATGGACGGTAAAGATGTATCGATGCACTTCGCCGGGAGGCGGGCAAGCGCCGCCAAATCCCGTGGCGCCATAGTCGTTCTTCAGTTCCAGCGATCCTTTGGGCATGCCGCCGTTTCCGCTGGCGCCGGCGTCAAGCTGCGAGACGTCGGCCGGAATATTCACGACATTCCAGTGCCACCAGCCCGAACCGGTCGGTGCATCGGGATCATAGGCGGTGATGGCGAAACTCTTGGCTTCCTTCGGCGCGCCGGACCACGCCAGTTGCGGTGAAAGATTACCGCCGTCACAACCAAAGCCTTTGAAGACCTGAGTGACCGCAAGCTGATCTCCCTCCGAAACGGAGGAGCTGGACAAACGGAAATCGCCCGCAAAGGCGGGTGCCGATATTGCCGCCGCAACGGTCAAACCGGTAAGAAACTTTTGAAATCTGGACATGCTGTTTCCTTCAGGGAGGTTGATAACGCCTGAAGAATATTGCCAACAAGCGGTACGCGCTTCCGGCAGAGATGCAACGACTATCGAAAAACGATCAATCGCCGGCCGATCTTATCGCCTTCGGCTTGATCCCGAACCGTTTTTTGAAAGAATCAGAAAAATGCGATGGCGTTTTGAAGCCACATTCCAGCGCGATCTGCGAGATGGGAGTGTCAGTGGTCTGCAGCAAGGCAAGACCTTTCTCAAGGCGGGTATTCTGTATGACTTTCGAGAAGCCGAGACCTGATCTCGCTAGAGAGCGGCGAAATGTTGCCTCGCTCATCGCAAACCGTCTGGCGACATCCGACACGCGCCAGTCACGGCCCGGGTCGCTTTCGATCAAACTCCGCAATTTGCTTGAAAGCTGTTCATCCGTCCTCGCGGAAAGGCGGATTCCCTGATGTTCCAGCCAGAGCAGGGGCTCTCGCAGTCGGTGCCTGCGTATGGGCGGGGGAAGGCCACTGTCATTGAGCGTATCCTGAAGACGCTCCAGAATATCCGCTGCATTCGGAAGCGCCCGGATAATCTGTATTTCCGGCGGATGCCGTTGATCGGTGAAGACCGAATTGATCAGGTCATGGCTGAAATACACACCATCTGCCCGGTAGTGTGCGTCCGGCAGCGGCCGGTTCTCGAGGGTGACGAGAGACCCCGGTGGGAAAACCAGCAAATCCCCCTCCTTGGCAACGAGTTCGCCATTGATGGGGCAAATGACTCGTTTTGAGCCAGTGTGGACAAAGCAGAGAAAGGTCAGGCTGATAAAGAGATCGGAGAATGTCGCGGCCGTCGCCTGCGTGATCGACAGGATGGAGACGTCATGCCTGCCTTGCGGCGCGGGTTCGTTTTGCAGGGCGGCAAATGGTTTCACGAAGAATTCTCCCTTCGCCGCCTCGCGTCGATTATCATGAATGCCACCCGGTTGCTTTCAAAACCAGGTGGCATTTTCATCCGTCAGTCCGTGGACTCAACATCAATCGCTGACGCGTTCGACCAGCGCGCCGCAACGGGTGAGCTTCTCTTCGAGGCGCTCGAAACCGCGATCGAGGTGATAGACGCGGGAAACCATGGTTTCGCCTTCCGCCACCAGGCCGGCAATGACCAGCGACACGGAAGCGCGCAGATCGGTCGCCATGACCGGCGCACCCTTCAGGCGGGAAACGCCTTCGATGCGGGCCATCTGGCCGGAGAGGGAAATCTTGGCGCCGAGACGGGCCAGTTCCTGCACATGCATGAAGCGGTTTTCGAAGATGGTTTCGGTGATGTGCGAGACGCCCTGCGAACGGGTCATCAGCGCCATGAACTGCGCCTGCAGGTCGGTGGGGAAGCCGGGGAAGGGTTCCGTGACGATATCGACCGGCTGGATGCCGTTGCCGTTGCGCACGACGCGCAGGCCTGTCTCCGTCTCGCTGATTGTCGCGCCGGCAAGCCGCAGCGTGTCGAGCGCATTGTCCAGCAGCGATGCGCGCGTGCCTTCCAGCACCACGTCACCGCCGGCCATAGCGACTGCCATGGCATAGGTGCCGGTTTCGATACGATCAGGCAGAACCCGGTGGCGTGCACCGGAAAGCGAGGTGACGCCTTCGATGGTGATGGTGGAGGTGCCGGCGCCTTCGATCTTCGCGCCCATGGCGATCAGGCAGTGCGCGAGATCCACCACTTCCGGCTCGCGGGCGGCGTTGTGGATGACGGTAGTGCCGCGGGCAAGGCTTGCGGCCATCAGCATCACATGCGTCGCGCCGACGGAAACTTTCGGGAAGGTGTAGACAGCGCCGATCAGACCGCCCTTGGGAGCGCTGGCATTGATGTAGCCGCCATCGATCTCCATCGTCGCGCCGAGCGCCTGCAGGCCCTCGATGAACAGGTCGACCGGGCGCGTGCCGATGGCGCAGCCACCGGGCAGGGAAACGCGGGCGCGGCCTTCGCGCGCCAGCAACGGACCGATGACCCAGAAGCTTGCGCGCATCTTGGAGACCAGCTCATAGGGAGCTGTCGTATCGACAATGGTGCGGCAGGTGAAATGCACGGTGCGGGAATAGGCTTCGCCCTGGCTTTCGCGGCGACCGTTAACCGAGATATCGACGCCGTGATTGCCGAGAATGCGGATGAGCTGCTCAACGTCCGCCAGATGTGGTACGTTTTCAAGCGTCAGCGTGTCGCTGGTCAGAAGCGATGCGATCATCAACGGCAAGGCGGCGTTTTTGGCGCCTGAGATGGGAATTATGCCGTTGAGCTTGTTGCCACCCGTTATTCTGATGCGATCCATGCGTCCCTACGGGCCTGTGCCCGCCTTTCTTATCATGCCTTGCGGAAAGGCGTGTCCTTAGACCAGTTTCCGCGGCGTTTCAATTTTATGCTGATGAATTGTCTATGAGGATGATTCGTCCGTTTTTGCGGCAGGCAGGCCAATCGTCTCGTCTTCTTCGCCTGCACGGCGCGCACGAACCTGCTGTTTGCGCTTCAAAAGATTTTCACGAAGCTTCTTCGCCGCCCGCGCCTTGCGCTCCGCCTCGCGCTGGCGCGCCTTTTCGCCGGGCCCCGCCTGCGGCTTGCCATCGGCTGCCGGAGCGGATGCCTCCGTGGACGCGCCGGCGGAAACCGCTGCCTTTGCCTGTTTGTCATGATGTTCGTTCATAGAATGAGCAATATCTGAAAAATGCATTTTTCAACAGGGGGAACGCTTTTTTGCCCCGCTGAATGAAGAATATCGTTTTGCGACTTGCGCTCGTCAAAAACCTATGGCAATAGGCCGCCACGCTTGATGCTGAAGCAAACGCTTCGGCACCGGATGCTGCTATAGCTCAGGGGTAGAGCACTCCCTTGGTAAGGGAGAGGCCGAGAGTTCAAATCTCTCTAGCAGCACCATTTCTCTCCGAAATTCAAAAGTTTACGTGGTTGTTGAGCCGATCGTCTGCATCGGTTTGCGCATGTGCGTGCCGGGCAATCGTCAGCAAACGGAAAACCGCGCCTCTTTCGAAGCGCGGTCTCCATATCCGAATATTCTGTTGCTGCCAGAGCGGGACGAAACCGCCCGTAGCCAACGGGCGCCGCTTACTGGCGGAATAGCGACAGGATATTTTCGGAACTGGTATTGGCGATGGAGAGCGACTGGATGCCCAGCTGCTGCTGTGTCTGAAGAGCCTTGAGCTTGGTCGACTCTTCGTTCATGTCCGCATCGACAAGACGGCCGATGCCCTTGTCGATCGAGTCGGTGAGTTTCGAAACGAAGTCTTCCTGGAGGCCAATGCGCATCTTGATCGAACCGAGAGCGGCCGACGCGCTGCTGATCGACTGAAATGCTGTTTCGACATCGGTGAGAAGATTACCGATAGTATAGGTCGGCGGCGTTGCAGAATTGAACAGTTTGAGATCGATATCCCATACGGAAATCCCGGATGCTGTGCCTGGCTGACCGATGATGCCCTTGGTCGTGTCGAGCGTCGCGGGTGAACCCGTCAGGCCGAAAAGCACATTGGCGTTTGTCGTGCCGGCGGTAGTGTCGACAAGCGTGTAATCCGTTTTCGTCACACTGACGGTGCCGCTGCCATCACGCACGAAACCGGAAACGACGGTCTTTGCGCCTGTGCCGAGCAGCCAGTTTTCGCCGCTGAAAGATGCGCCTTGCGCAATCGATTCAAGCTGTTTTTTCAGCTGATCGATTTCTTCCTGGATTTTGGTCTTGTCGACACCCTCTTCGGTTGCGGCAACGATCTTCGACTTGATCTCCTTGACGACTTCGACGGTGCTTTCCATCGCGGAATAAGCGACATCCACCTTGGCCGCGCCGAGTCCCAGCGCATCCTGAACCGCGGAGAGAGCCATGTTGTCGGAGCGCATCGTCGTCGCGATCGACCAGTAGGCGGCATTGTCGGACGCACTTTTGACCCGCAGGCCAGAAGACACTCTGGATTGGGTTTCTTCAAGCTGTCCGCTGATGGCGCGCAAGGTCTGAAGCGCCGACATGGCGGCGACATTTGTGAGAATACTTGTCATAATTGCCCCTTTGAGCTGGCTAAAAGGAAGGGACATTCCGGGATCGCCGGAAACGACACCGCGGCGTGATGCCTGTTAACCTCTTTTTCGTCTTGGTTAACGAGTCGTTTCGATGCGCTGATTTAGCCGTGATTTGGTTAATGAACTCTTAATTGAAAAATTTCTTAATTTCGCAGGACGCTGGACAAACAAAAACCGCGCCTTTCGGCGCGGTTGATTTTTTCGACGGAAGCCACCGATTAACGGAAGAGCGTCAGGATGCTCTGCGAGTCGCTGTTGGCGATAGACAGGGCCTGAACGCCGAGCTGCTGCTGGGTCTGCAGGGCCTTGAGGCGGGTGGACTCTTCGTTCATGTCGGCGTCTACGAGGCGGCCAACACCCTTGGTGATGGAGTCGGACAGCTTGGAAGCGAAATCTTCCTGCAGGCCGATACGCATGGAGAGCGAGCCGAGCTTTGCTGCAGCGCTCGTCATTGCCTTCAGCGAGTTCTCAACCAGCGTCAGGGCTTCTGCCATGTTGGTGGCACGATCAGCGGCTGCGTACTGGGTGATATCAAGCGTGTAGACAGACTGGGCAGCAACGGTCGTGAACGTGCCAACCGTGCCGAGAATGCCGGCTGTGTCGGGAACGCCGGCGGAGTCGACGGCGCCGAACAGCGTGTTGCCGGTTGCGGTGCTGTCGAGAGCGTATTTCGTGGTCGTGACGTTAACGGCGCCACCGGAAGAGCGAACGAAACCGGCAACGACCGACTTGTCCGGGTCCGTACCAGGCGTTGCTGCGCCGAGCGTCGACACGCCAACAAGCCAGTTTTCGCCGTAGAAGGAAGCGCCCTGTGCGATGGATGCGAGCTGCTTCTGCAGCTGGCCGATTTCTTCCTGAACCTTGGAGCGGTCAACGCCTTCTTCAGTTGCAGTTACCAGCTTGGCCTTGATTTCTTTTACGACGTCGATTGCCGAGTTCATACCGGCAGAAGCGGTGTCTACCTTGGCGGCGCCGAGGCCGAGAGCGTCGGAAACGGAAGAGAGAGCCATGTTGTCGGAGCGCATGGTGGTTGCGATCGACCAGTAGGCAGCGTTGTCAGAAGCGTCGCCGACGCGAAGGCCGGAGGAAACGTGGGCCTGGGTGGTTTCCATGTTCTGGCCGATAGAGCGCAGGGTCTGGAGCGCAGACATTGCTGCGACATTCGTGATAATGCTCGTCATGGTAGTGTGCCCCTTGAATGGCTGATTAAAGAAGGGACATTCCGGTTTCACCGGGGAACGGCGCACAGCATCATGCCTGCTAACTGGCTGATTTTTAACGTTAGCTCGCCGTTTCGATGAGCATTAGGTAACGCGGGTTTGGTTAATGAATTGATAAGCGGAGAAAGAAATTCAGCATCGGCAAAATTAAAGATGCAACCTTCGCGCGCACGCGCGCGTAACCCCAAAAGTTTAAAAAAAAGATAAGGCCGCACCCGTTTCCGGATGCGGCCTCATTAATGCATTCAGTCCGATTCAGCCTTTCGGACCTTTATGCTTTCTATCCCAGTCTGCGCTCGGTCAGCCCCCGATTGCCTGTGGGAAGAAATGTGTCCCCCAGCCCCGAAGGGCTATGAGAAGTTCAGTTCTTAGCGGAACAGCGACAGGATGTTCTGCGAGTCGCTGTTGGCGATCGACAGAGCCTGGATTGCCAGCTGCTGCTGCGTCTGGAGAGCCTTGAGCTTGGTGGACTCTTCGTTCATGTCAGCGTCGACGAGACGGCCAACGCCCTTTTCGATGGTGTCGGACAGCTTGCTGGCGAAGTCGGTCTGCAGGTCGATACGTGCAGACAGCGAGCCGAGCTTGGCGCCGGCGCTGGTCATCTTCGTCAGAGCGGTTTCAACGGAGTAGAGAGCGTTGTCGAGATCGTCGGTGCCGACGTTCATGTCGAGAACGGAGATCTGCGTGTAGGTCTTGGCGCCGACAGTCGTCGTCGCACCGGTAGCGTTCAGGATACCGGAGTTCGCGTCGATCGTGCCCGGGGTGCCTTCCGTGTAAAGCATGGAGTTGGCGTCGAGAGCGTAGTCCGTCGTCTTGACGCTTACAGTGCCGCCAGAGTCACGAACGAAGCCGGAAACAACCGTCTTGGTCGCGTTGGCCGTGGAAACGAGCCAGTTTTCGCCGTTGAAGGAAGCGCTCGTGCCGATCGACTTCAGCTGGTCGAGAAGCTGAGAGACTTCTTCCTGAATCTTCGTCTTGTCAACGCCCTGTTCTTTGGCGGCAACGACCTTGGCCTTGATGTCGGTAACGACCTTGATGGCGGCGTCCATACCGGCAGAGGCAGTGTCAACCTTGGCGGCGCCCATGCCCAGCGCGTCGGAAACGGCGCCGAGAGCCTTGTTGTCGGAACGCATGGTGGTCGCGATCGACCAGTAAGCAGCGTTGTCCGAAGCCGAGCCAACCTTCAGGCCGGAAGAAATGCGGTCCTGCGTGGTCGACAGGTCGGAAGCGATCGAACGCAGCGTCGACAGAGCGGCCATTGCGTTGTTGTTGGTCAGAATGCTTGCCATAATAAATGTGTCCCTTGTTTTTACGAGATACTGGAGTGGGGACATACCGGGTTTGTGTATTACCGGTCGCAACGTTTCGGCTTCATGCCACTCGGTCCAGAAATTCTTAGTTTCGGAAACCAAACCCGCTGCGTGTAGTCAGAACTTCGCAGGGAAAAATTGCGCAATTATTAATTTGAGCGTTAAGAAATATTGTAGGATACTTATGGTTACTTTTTGATTTACTTAAATGGTAACTTTTATATTTATGAATATAGTTAGCCGATGGCTAGTAAAAATGGTAAACAAAGCATCAATAAGCAAAAACCCCGCGGCCTTCGGCGCACGGGGTTAAAAAACAAGGTTAATGGGTGTCAATCCGGCACAAGTGCCCGTCAGTTGAACGATCTGACGAGACTGCCGACAAGCAGGTTCCAGCCGTCGATCAGCACAAAGAACAGGATCTTGAACGGCAGAGAGATGGAGGTGGGCGGCAGCATCATCATGCCCATGGCCATGGTGATGGTGGCGACGATCAAATCGATGACCAGAAACGGCAGGATGATGAGGAAACCGATCTCGAAGCCGCGCCGGATTTCAGACAGCATGAAGGCGGGAACCAGCACGCGATAGTCGACGACGTTGTCGGTCATCACTTCCTGGCCGCGTTCGCGGGCAATATCGACGAACAGCTTCAGATCCTTGTCACGCGTATTGGCGTTCATGAAGGTGCGGAAGGGTTCCGCAATGCGCCCTATGGCCTGCTGTTCGTTGATCTGGTTTTGCAAAAGCGGCTGCACGCCATCGGTCCAGGCTTTGTCGAAGGTGGGCGACATGACGTAGAAGGTCATGAACATCGCCATCGACAGCAGGATCATGTTCGACGGCGTGGAAGCGAGCCCCATGCCGGACCGCAGTATCGAAAAAGCGATCACGAAGCGCGGAAAGCTCGTGACCATGATCAGGATGCCCGGTGCGACGGAGAGAACCGTCAGAAGACCGAAAGTGCGGATGATCCATGCCGCAACGGAACCGTCTATCTGCGTGTTGAACAGATCAGTCGGAAATTGCTGGGCATTGGCAAGACCCGGCAAGGCAAGGAGAACGGCAATGGTTATAAGAAATCGAATCATTCGATCACAAAGGTCCGGAACATGACCTTGGATACGCGCCCTTGAGAGCGCAGGTCAACTCGTTCCTGAATGTCATCCTTAAGATATTGAAAGCCGCGCGGCCCTTCCAGCTGCTGTAGGGAAACCGTGCGGACATAGGCCATGATATCCTGGTGGATATCCTCCGCCAGCCCCACCTCCACCGGCCCCTTGAACATCAGCGCCACTTCCAGCCGCACCCAGTTGGTAGAAGGGTAAGCGAGATTGGTGGTGATGGGATCGAGTTGGACGATACCGTTGGCTTCGGCCGAGATCTTCTCGATGCCATCGCCCTTCTTCTCACCATGGCCGCCGGCTGCAGCGGTGGCATGGGCCTCCGTTGCGACGACTTTCGGGGCGATCATGCCACCCACGAGCCAGCCGCCGCCAGCACCCAGCAGGGTGAGGATAGCAACGCCTGCGATGGTCATGACCAGAGGGGAGGATTTCTTCTTGCCCTCTGCCTGTTCGTTTTCCATGGGTCAGTCCGTTCCCGTGTGCCGGCGTCAGAGCGGCGAGAACAGGTCGACGACCTGCTGCCCGACCGGAGGCTGCTGCACTTCCGTCAGACGGCCGCGACCGCCGTAGGAGATGCGCGCTTCGGCGATGCGCTCATAGGAGATCATGTTCTGAGCATCGACATCCTGCGGCCGGACGATACCGCCGACGTTGAGGATGCGGATTTCATGGTTCACACGCACTTCCTGCGAGCCGCTGATGATGAGGTTGCCGTTTTCGAGAATACCGGTCACGACGGCAGCCACCATAAGTGTCAGCTTTTCGGAGCGCTTGGTCTTGCCCTTGGCCTGGGTGTCGGTGTCGGAGCCATATTTGATGTTGGAATCCGCGTCCGGCGTCCACCCAAGGATCTGCGCTTTGGCCTTCCAGTTCAAACCGCTGGAATTGGTGCGGTTACGCTCGGTTTCGTTGTCGAAATCGGCCTTGTCGTTGATCTGGATGTTGACGGTCAGGATGTCGCCGATGTTCAGCGCGCGCAGGTCCTTAAACAGCGCACCCTGGCTGTCGCTCCACAGCGAATAGCCGCTGGCCATGTGCTTTGGCTGCTTGGGATACATGCCCATCTGCGGCGTCTGGCTGAATTGCAGACCGCTGCCGATCGGGCTCATCGCAGGCGCGTTGCCGATTTCCTTCAGGGTCTGGTTGTTCTGGCAGCCGGCAAGCAGGGCAAGCGGCAGGAGGAGGGCCGGGAGACGCGGGGTCATGTTGGATCCTTCGAAGTGTTCTTATCGATTGCCTGCGACATGATGCCGGCGATGGTTGCGGCTTTCTTGGCATCCATTTCACTGAGGATGAGGCCCGATTGGCGCGGCGGAAGCTGCATGATGATGGCGGCTGCAATTTCCACATGCATCTTTTCGAGCTGCGGTGCCGCGGCATCCGCCTTCATCGTCTTGTAGATATTGACGAGATTGCTTTTGGCCTGATCGAGGAAATGCTCGCGGCGCGCCAGCCAATCCTCGTATTCCGCCTTGCGGTTTTCCAGCACGGATATGCGCTCGTTGACATCAGACTGGAGCTTTTCAAGCTCCTGCTTCTGCATCAGGTAACGCTGATCGCGGGCCGCATCGGCAATATTAGTGCAGAATTTCTGAATCTCGTCCTGCGTGCTGAGTTCCGACACCACATTCTGCTGGCTCTCGGCGCCAGCGGCCGGCAGCAGGAACAGCAGCGATGCGACGGCCGCAAAGCGGACGAAGCCGTTCGACAATGCATTTTTCCTCTGAGCTTTCATCATTGCAGCACGAGCTCCGCCTGAAGGGCGCCGGCGGATTTGATGCCTTGCAGGATGGCGATGATACCATCAGCCTTGAGCCCGATGCTGTTGAGACCGGCCACCAGCGTGCGAAGATCAGGACCCTCGACGATGGCGACCTTGCTGCCTTCCTGCAATGCCATGATATCCGTCTGCGGCTGTACGGCGGTCTGGCCGCGCGAGAACGGTGCGGGCTGGATGACCTGCGGCGATTCGGTCACCTGCACGGTCAGCGTTCCATAGCTCACGGCAACGCGCGAAATGCGCACATCCGCGCCGATAACGATCGTGCCGGTGCGTTCGTTGATCACGACCTTGGCGGGTGTGTCGGTTTGCACCGTCAGGTTCTCGATTTCCGCCATCAGCCGCGTCAGATCGACGGTGCGGGGTTTTTGCACTGCGATTTCCTGCGAATCGCGCGGTTCGGCGATCGGTTCGCCATAACGGGCGCGGGCAAAGGCATTAACGACATCGGCGACGCGCACCGCCGTCGAAAAATCCGGGTTGCGCAGCTGAAGGACCAGATTAACCGAGTCCTTGAACTTCGACGGCAATTCCCGCTCGATGATGGCGCCGTTCGGCACGCGGGCAGAGGTGGTCACACCCTGCGTCAGCGTTGCGGCATCGCCCTGGGCCGAGAAACCGTTGACGATCAGTGCCCCCTGCGCGACGGCGTAAATCTGCCCGTCCGCACCGGAAAGCGACGTCATGATGAGGTTGCCGCCACGAAGGGAGGAGGCATCGCCGAGCGAGCTGACGGTGACGTCGACGCGGCTGCCGGGACTTGCGAACGGCGGTAGATTGGCCGTGACCATCACGGCGGCAATGTTCTTGGCATTGGACTGGCCGCCCTGCGTGGTGATGCCGAGGTTCTGGAGCATCGCGCGCATGGACTGTTCGGTGAAAGGCGAGGAGCGCAGGCTGTCGCCCGTGCCCTGCAGACCAACGACGAGACCGTAGCCGATCAACTGGTTGTCGCGTCCTGCCTGCAGGGATGCGATATCCTTGATACGGGACGTGTCGGCCTGGGCGGGCGGCGTCGAGAGGAAGGGCAGGGCCGAAATGACCAGAGCCGCACAGAGGATACGAAGCACTTTCATTTCGCCATAACCTGAATGGTTCCGTCCTTCATGACGGTGCCGCTGACCATCACGCCGGAATCGATGTTGCGTACCCTGACGACCTCGCCGAGCGAACCGTCGCTCATTGGCGTTCCGGACGCCATCAGCGTCATGTTGCCGATGTGGAAAACGAGTTTGACGCTCGTGCCGCGCACCACCAGAGACGGTTCGCGCAGCGCCGCGATGGGGATTGTGCGGCCGGGAAGCAGGGTCTGTTTGGAGATCATGCCTTCCACTTCGCTGATATCACTCGCATAACCAGCGGAAATGTTGGGGTTGGTCACCTCCACCGGCTTCACCTGGTCGGGCGAGATCGTCTCGCCCGGATAGATCGTGCGCGTGGGAACCAGCGCCATCGGAGCCTGCGCAAGGGCAGGGGCAAGTGCCCCCAGTGAAAAAGCAGACGCGAGGCACATACGGACGAGAGCCGTCTTGTAGCTGCTATTGTTCCGGCCAAACCTCATGTTCGCCTGCCTTTCCGTTCTTACTTCAGGTTCTTGCTGACAATCGTAGCCATTTCGTCAGCTGTCGTGATGACCTTGGAATTCATCTCATAGGCGCGCTGCGCCGTGATGAGGTCGGTGATTTCCTTGACGGCATCGACGTTCGAGCCTTCGAGGTAGGACTGCTTGACGTAGCCGTAGCTCGGATCGTCAGGCACGCCGACGACCGCAGCACCGGACGCCGGCGTCTGGGCAAAGAGGTTGTCGCCGAGCGGCTTGAGGCCGGCTTCGTTGGCAAAATTGGCGATGGTCAGCTGGCCGAGCTGCGTGAAGTCAGCAGCATTGCCGATGCGCGCCGTCACCTGACCCGTGCGGGTGATGGTGATGTCCTGAGCATCCGTCGGGATATTGATATTCGGAATGACGTTATAGCCATCGACCGTCACCAGATTGCCGTCGGCATTCTTGTTGAAAGAGCCGGCACGACTGTAGAGCGTCGAACCGTCGGCCGCCTCGATCTGGAACCAGCCCTGGCCGATGATCGCGACATCGAGCTTGTTGCCGGTTTCGATCAGATTGCCCTGGGTGTGGATGTTGCGCACGGCAGAAGTCTGCACGCCGAGGCCGATATTGGCGCCCTCAGGCACGATGGCCTGGTTGGCGCGGTTCGGCACGCCCTGCATGCGCTCGGTCTGGTAGAGAAGATCCGTAAACTCCGCACGCGCCCGCTTGTAACCGGTGGTGTTGATGTTGGCGATGTTGTTGGCGATGACTTCCAGATTGGTCTGCTGGGCGTCCATACCGGTGGCAGCGATGGCAAGAGCTCTCATGTCAATATTCCTGCTGGGCTAGATCTGCATCTTGGTAATGTCGAGATAGGCCGACACGATCTTGTCACGGAGCGCGATGGCGGTTTGCAGTGACTGTTCGGCCGAAAGCACGGCGTCGACCACTTCACGCGTATTCGCCTTGCCCTGAATGCCTTCGAAGGAGGCAACTTCGGCCTTCTTCAAATTGTTCATTGCGTCCATCGATACGTTGCCGAGAACGCTGGCGAAGCTTTGACCCGTCTGCTGGGCGGGCGTCGTCTGCTGCGAGTTGCCGAAAAGGCCTTCCGTCAACGAGGAGACGCCGCTTGCGCCGCGCGTGAGCGAGAGGGAACTGACTTGCTTGATACCGTCGATCATTGCGATGCCTTCAGAAGGTCGATTGTGGAGGCGACGAGGTCGCGTGTCTGGCGGATGACCTGAAGATTGGCGTCGTAGCTGCGGTTTGCTTCGCGCATATCGGCCATTTCGATCAGGACGTTGACGTTCGGCATTTTCACCATGCCGTTGCTATCGGCGGCCGGATTGCCGGGATCGTATTCGTTGACGAAATCGCCACGGTCGACACCGAGCTTCTTCACCTTCACGCGCTCGACGCCGCTGACGCGGTCGAGCTCGGAACCGAAGGTGACGGTCTTGCGACGATAGGGATCGGCGCCGGGCGTATCGCCGGTCGATCGGGCGTTGGCGATGTTTTCGGACACAATGCGCAGTCGCGTGGACTGCACTTCCAAACCGCTGCCCGCGATCTTGCTCGCCGCACTCAAGGGATCCATGGTTTACCTCTTAACCGTCATCAGCATCATGCGATGGAAGGATTTGACGAGACTGGCGTTCAGGTCGTACTGCCGCTTGATCTCGCCGGTCTTGGTCATTTCTTCCGCAAGCGCGACCGAATTGCCCGATTCCTGCATGCCGATCTCGTTATTGACCGGGTTATCGCGCACCGCGATATTGTCGCTGAGCGTGCTTTCGCCGAAGTGGGCAGGATTGGTCCTCGCCATACCGACCTGCTGGCTGGTGGCCTGCATCACCGATTCAAAGGGGCTTACATCCTTTGCGCGGAACTTGGGTGTATTGGCGTTGGCGATGTTGGTCGCCACGACTTCCTGGCGCACGCTCAGCCATTCCGCTTGGCGGGATGCCAGATCGAACAGTTGAATCGGTTGCATAGACTTCTCCATCTCGTATGGCCCGAACCTACGGGGCTAATCTTGCGTCAGACTTGCGGGGAGGGATGACGGGGTACCGCGACAGAAAAAGGCGTATGGATGCGCTGCCCGCACAAAGAAAAAAGGCGCGTCAGCAGATGCGGCGCGCCTTTTGATCGGGAGAAAATTCTTTTATTTTTCGGGGTGATAGGTTTTTCCAGAGGATGTTTCTATCAGCCACTCGCCGTTGCGTTGCTCGATCTTCGTCAGCAGCGCATTATCAGGCAGGGTCGAGCCGACCCTCACCATATACATGCCCGAACTGTCTTCGATCAGGGCGCGGCCATTGGAGACGTGCAGCAGACGGAAGGATGTCTGGCCGGGGAAAGGCTGGTCCTCGACCCCGGCTGCCAGATTGTTCTGTTTTTCTTTGCCGCCTGCATTGACGGTTGCCGTCGTAAGCATGTCCGGCAGCTCGGCCGGCGGCGGGGTGTCTTCCTTGTTGCGGTTTGTCATGGCCATGGGCGAAACACTGAAGACTTCCCGCGGGCCGGTATGGGGCAGATCGCGGGTGCGATCGCCGCCCGCCACCTTCATGCCGAATTTTTCCTCATTGAAGAAGACATACCAGGGAAAGAAGGCTGCCGCAGCAGCAAGCCCGATGCCCGTCCATGCGAGAATACGGTCGGGTGTAAAGAATACGCGCCTGGGCAGCACGTCTTCATCGTGGCTATCGTTGTTCCGCTTTTTCTTCACGGGGTCAGCCTCTCATTCTCGGGGTTACCTGCGGCTGACCGTTCTGCGCGCCGCCACGCAGGGCGGTGGCGAGGTCAGCATAGGCATCCTGTGCCGCCGGTTCGTCCGGCAGCTGTTTTAGTGTTTCATAGATGATCGGAACTTGCTTCACTGCCATGTCGAGATCGGGATCGGTGCCGGGCCTATAACCGCCGATGAGGCGAAGATCGCGCGTTTCCTCGAAGCGATGCACCAGCGCCTTGAGGCGCGACACCAGCTTCTCCTGATCCGGCGTCCAGGCCTTCTTGGCAAGACGCGAGATCGAGGCAAGCGGATTGATCGGCGGATATCGCCCCTCTTCGGCGAGACTGCGGTCCAGCACGATATGGCCGTCGAGAATACCGCGGGTCGAATCGGCAATCGGATCGTTGTGATTGTCGCCATCCACAAGGATGGAGACGATGGCGGTGATGGTGCCGGTTCCTTCGGCGCCCGGACCCGCCCGTTCCAGCAGCCGCGGCAGTTCGGTAAAGACCGAGGCGGGGTAACCGCGTGCGACCGGCGGTTCGCCGGAAGCCACCGCCACCTCGCGGATCGCATGGGCGAATCGCGTCACGCTGTCGATGATGAGAAGGACATTATCGCCCTGATCGCGAAAATGCTCGGCGATGGTAACGGCGGAAAGCGGTGCCATCTTGCGCAGCATCGGGCTTTCATCGCTCGTCGCGACAACGGCAATGGACTTGCTCATATTCTCGCCCATCGTGTCTTCGATGAACTCTCGCACTTCGCGTCCGCGTTCGCCGACAAGTGCGATCACCACCTTGTCGAAGGCGTCGGCCTTGGCGAGCATCGATAGCAGCGTGGATTTGCCGACGCCTGAACCGGCGAAAATACCGAGACGCTGCCCGAGACAAAGCGGGGAGAATATATCGATGGCCCGGACACCCGTCTTGAAGGGTGTCTCCACCCTTTTACGGGTCATTGAGGGTGGCGCATTGTTGGAAATCGAACGGCGTTCCAGGCCGGGAGCCAGCGGTCCCTGGCCGTCGATCGGTTCTCCAAGCGCATTTATGGTGCGCCCGCACCAGCTATCGTCGGGCGAGACGCGGAAGGCACCCTTGCGGATCACGACGTCATGAATGCCGATCGGCTCGCCGGGCTCGATGGGGCAGACATAGCAGATGTCCGGCTCCACGCGCACGACTTCGCCGAGATGAATGCCGGTGGCGCTGCGATGGGCAACGAATTCGCCGAGCCTGACGTGACGCGACAGGCCTGATACTGTGTAGTGCCCTGCGGCGATGGTGCGGACATGGCCGCCATGAGCCACCGAAAACTCCGGATCGGCATAGTGCCCGGCAAGGCTGGCGAGCTGGGCGAGCTTCGGCGAAATGGCCCAGCCAGAGGGCTTGGATTCCGAAAGCATGGATTCCGGCATTGTCATCCGTCAGTTCCTCAACGCGCGCCGCCGAGCGTCTTGATGCCCTCGCCGAAGGTCGATTCGGTGTCGCGCATCAACGAGGAAATGCTCTCAAAGGCGCGGTTGACCTGGATGAGCTGCGTCATCTGGGAAATGCCGTTGACGTTCGACTGCTCGAGATAACCCTGAACGACGCCGACCTCGTGATTGTTGACGACTGGAACCGGTTGGGCCACGGGCTTCACACCGCTATTGGGGTGGCGCAGGAACCCTTGCGAAAAATCGGCCTGAAAGATGCCTAGCGAGGCGACGATGTTTTCGTTCTGTCGGATCGCTCCATCAAGACCGACGGTGATCGGGCCGCCATTCGGATTGAGCCGGATCGGGCCGCCGCCGGCATCGAGGACAGGGTAACCGCTGGACGAGATCAGTGCGCCATCCGGGCGCATGGTGAAACGGCCGTCGCGCGTCAAAATCTGACCATCAGGTGTATCCAGCGAGAACCAGGCATCGCCCTTGATGGCGAAATCGAAGGAGTTCCCAGTCTGCTCGAAGGCACCCTGGCGGGTGGAGAGATAGTCGTTGCCCTGTGATACGAAAGCGACCTTGGCGTTCATGTCATTGTGGTTCTTGGCAACCATCGCGTCGAATTTTACCTCGGAACCGCGGAAACCGACCGTGTTCACATTCGCCATATTGTCGGAAATGGTGGTGAGACGGCGCTCCAGCGCGATCTGCGAGGACAGGGCGACGTATAGTCCGGATTGCATATCATTTGCCTCCGAGTTTCAGGGAGTTGATGGAAATCAGCAGGTCGGGGGAAATGCCGTAGCCGCTGGAGGAGCCGAAAACGGCAAGAGGATCGTAGGTCGTGGAAGGGTTTTGCATTTCCCACATGATGGTGAAACGCTCGAGCAGCTTTCCCACCTTTTCGGGATCCTGCAGATCCTTGATATTGATGCTCTTTTCGATAAGTGCGGCCTGTTTGTCGACATCGGCCGCGGAAAATGAGTCGGGAAGATTGAACGTTGTGCGGAACACCTGCGCCAGCGCGTCGTCGGCCAGAAAATCGAGGCCGGATTTGATTGTCGGCGCCTTGCGCTCGAAATAAAGGGCGAGCCGGACGCCATTATTGTCGTCGCCCGCTTCCTGCTCCAGCGTCTGGCGTGCATATTTGCTGATGACGCCGGTCTTGGCCGCCTCGGTCGCGGTTGCCGCAGCTCCAAGGCTCGCGAAATCCAGCGACTTTGCAAGGTCGGCATAACGGCTGTCGGAGAGCTTGTTGGCGAAGGCGTTCTTGTCGCTCGCCCCTTCCGTCAGCACTTTGCGGATGAAGGCTTTTGCATAGGCCATGTCTTCCAGGCCGTGGGCTTTCAGCGCGTAATTGTAAAGGCGTGTATCGGCCATGAAATCGTCGATGGATTTCACGCTTCCGATCTTTTCGCGGTAATATTCGGTCTCGCGCGTCACGTCAGGCTGCTTCGACACCCGCTCGAGCGACTTGCCGATATCCTGACTGATCAGTCTGTAGCTGGTGTAGGTGGAAGTCACTGAACCGCCGCTCTCGTTTGATCCCGATTTCAGGGCGCACGTCCGCCCTTGTCGGCATAATGTCGCGGCTTGCTTGTGCGAAACTGGCTGAGGCGAGGGTGGCGCAGGAGGCATTGCGGACAGGTTCACGCAAGCCACATTTTCTAGAGATGGCGTCATGGAACACTGTTCGGGCGTGGTCGATCAATGAATATTGTAATTGGACTTATAATCACCTTCGGCTGCATCATCGGCGGCTATATGGCGATGGGCGGTCATCTCAACGTGCTGGTTCAGCCGTTCGAATTGATGATCATCGGTGGCGCCGGTCTCGGCGGCTTCATCATGGCGAACCCGATGAAGGTCGTGAAGGACTCGGGCAAGGCGCTGGGCGAGGCCTTCAAGCATTCGGTTCCGAAGGAGCGCAACTATCTCGACGTGCTCGGCGTGCTTTATTCGCTGATGCGTGATCTGCGCACGAAATCGCGCAACGAGATCGAAGCCCATATCGACAATCCCGAGGAATCCTCGATCTTCCAGAGCGCACCCTCTGTCCTGAAGAACAAGGAACTGACCTCGTTCATCTGTGATTATGTCCGCCTGATCATCATCGGCAATGCCCGCAGCCACGAAATCGAGGCGCTGATGGATGAGGAAATCGAGACGATCCTCCATGACAAGCTGAAGCCTTACCATGCGATCACCACCATGGGCGATTCCTTCCCCGCCATCGGTATCGTCGCGGCGGTTCTCGGCGTCATCAAGGCCATGGGCAAGATCAACGAATCGCCTGAGGTGCTGGGCGGCCTGATCGGCGCCGCACTCGTCGGCACCATGCTCGGCATCATCCTGTCCTATTCGATCTGCAATCCGCTCGCATCGCAGGTCAAGATCGTCCGCACCAAGCAGCATCGCCTCTACATCATCGTCAAGCAGACGCTGATCGCCTACATGAACGGCTCGGTGCCGCAGGTCGCGCTTGAATATGGCCGCAAGACCATCTCCAACTATGAGCGGCCGTCGATTGACGCCGTCGAACAGGAGATGATGAATCCCGGCGGCGAAAACAAGGCGGCATGACCATGGCAAAAGCTGCAGCGCAAAGAGCCCCTGCCATCGACACGGCACTGCTGGCAAAACTCACAGGCGGCCTTTCCGATCGCAAGACGATCGCCAAGATCGGCTCCGATATCGGCCATCTCTACAGCGAATTCCTGCCCGATATCTTTCACAGCGAGACCGGAATCGCGATCGCCGTTGAATATATCGGTTCCGAATCGGGGCTGATGACCGACCTCATCGCCAATGCCGGACAGAATGTTTCGGTAGCCGATTGTTCGCTGCGCAACTGGTGCCCCAACTTCATGATGACGGTCGGCAACGGCTTCGTCATCGCGCTGATGGAGCGCATGCTCGGTGCGGCACCGGATGCGATCGGCGAACCCGATGAGCGCAGCCTCTCTCATATCGAGCTCGATCTGGCGGCCATGGTTCTCGGCCGCATCGCCGGCGTGCTGCGCTCCGGCGTCAATGCGCCGGGCGGTTTTGAAGCGACCATTGAGCCGCCCTTCAATTCCAATGGAAAGAGCGCCTTCGACGAGATGATTGCCGGCCTCTACGGCGTGACCATCCGCATGAAGATCGATATCGGCAAGGTATCCTCGGAGTTTTCTCTCATCGTGCCGCAGCGGCCGCTGCTCAAGACCTCCATCGTCGCCCCCAAGGCTTCAGCCCAGGCGCTGAAGAAGCAGGAAGAGTGGATGGAGATGATCTCGGAGCAGGTGAAGCGGTCGCAGGTCACGCTCGAGGCGCGCATCAAGCTTGAAACACTGACGCTCAGGACGATTTCCAAGCTGGTGGCCGGTGATGTCATCCCGTTCCAGGCTCTGAAGCAGGACGATATCGGCGTCGAGGTCAGCGCCAACGGTTCAAAGCTCTATAATTGCGAATTCGGCAAGTCCGGCGACCGCTACATGGTTCGGGTGAAGAACAATGTCAGCACGGACGACGAGATCTTACGACATTTGATGGGTTAAATCCTGCCTGGCCTTTTCGGGTTCTGGGCAGGCTGACGCAAGTTTCAAAGGGAATAATCAGCGCATGGCTACGAAGAAAACACCTGTGACCGATGATGCGGCGTTGCCGTCGTTTGAAGACGGCGGCGATCTCGACCAGGCTATCGGCGATCTGCGTGGCGTCCTCAAGACGGATGCGGAAGGCTCGCTCTCCGATTTTGGCGACTTCGGCGATTTCGGCAGCACGGACGAGGCTTCGACGGACACTGACCTTTCCGCCTTTGGTGGCGGAGCGGCCGATTTTGCGATGGACGATTTTGCCGCTGCCCCGCAGGTTACGGGCATGAAGGCGCCGCTTGGCAGCGGATTGTCCGAAAACATGGAAATGATCATGGACATCCCGATCGATGTCCAGATCGTGCTTGGCACCAGCAGAATGCTCGTTTCGGGGCTGATGAGCCTCGAAGAGGGCGCAACGATCGCGCTTGATCGCAAGATCGGCGAGCCGGTCGAGATCATGGTGAATGGCCGCCGTATTGCGCGCGGTGAAATAACGGTTCTGGAAGACGATGATACGCGCTTCGGCGTAAAATTGATTGAAGTACTGAGTACGAAGAAAGCCTGATCCCTGTGGGGACGGAGAGGAAAGACCATGATGGACTTCGAGGATTTCGGTAACCCCCTTGCGGGCAAGCCGTTGTCTCAGGCCGACAAGGCGGCCGCGGTGCTTCTTGCCATGGGCAAGGGCGTCGCCGGCAAGCTGCTGAAATTTTTCACGCAGCACGAATTGCAGATGATCATTTCCTCGGCCCAGACCCTGCGTGTCATTCCTCCTGACGAACTTGCCCAGATAGTCGCCGAATTCGAAGACCTGTTCACCGAGGGAACGGGCCTGATGGACAATGCCAAGGCAATCGAGAGCATTCTCGAAGAAGGCCTGACCCCTGAAGAGGTGGACAGCCTTCTCGGCCGTCGCGCGGCTTTCCAGGCCTATGAAGCGTCGATCTGGGACCGCCTGCAGGAAGCCGAGCCGGAATTCGTCGGCAAGTTCCTACTGCGCGAACATCCGCAGACCATCGCCTATATCCTCTCGATGCTGCCTTCCTCCTTCGGCGCTAAGGTTCTCCTGACCATTCCGGAAGAGCAGCGCGCCGATATCATGAACCGCACCGTCAATATGAAGGAAGTCAGCCCGACGGCTGCCCAGATCATCGAGAAACGTGTGGTCAACCTCATCAACGAAATCGAGGCCGAGCGCAATGCCGGCGGTTCCACGAAGGTTGCCGATCTGATGAACGAACTGGACAAGCCGCAGGTCGACACGTTGCTCAGCTCGCTCGAAACCCTCAGCAAGGAAGCCGCCAACAAGGTCAAGCCGAAGATCTTCCTCTTCGACGATCTCATGTTCATGCCGCAGCGCAGCCGCGTCCTGCTGCTCAACGACGTCTCGGCGGATGTTCTGACCATGGCGCTGCGTGGCGCCACGGTGGAAATCAAGGAATGTGTGCTCTCCAGCATCAGCCCGCGCCAGCGCCGCATGATCGAATCGGACCTTGCGGTGCCGCAGGCCTCGATCAACACCCGCGAAGTGGCGATCGCTCGCCGCGCGGTGGCGCAGGAGGCTATCCGGCTCGCCAATTCCGGCCAGATACAGCTGAAGGAAGCCGCCGCGGACGAACAGCCGGCCGCCGCTTAAGCGGAAGCCGGTTGATAACCCGCCGCCAAGGCGGAACCGGCCATTGCGATGGCCGGCCACGAACGCTAGTTTCGGGATGACGGCCTGCCGGGATCGGCGGGCCTTTCTTATTTCGGGAACGTGCCTTGGCAGACGATCAGGACAAGGACAGTAAAACAGAAGCCCCAACGGAGAAAAAGCTCCGTGATGCGGCGGAAAAGGGCAATCTTCCGTTTTCTCGCGAAGTGCCGATCTTTGCGTCGTCGCTTGCCTTTTACTGCTACCTGGTTTTTTTCTTGCCCGATGGTGCGGGCCGTCTCGGCGTCACCTTGAAAGATCTGTTCGGCCAGCCCGAGCAATGGAACCTCAGCACCCGGCCGGATGCCCTGTCGCTGCTCTATTTTCTCGGCACGTCCATCGCTTACCTGCTCATGCCGGCCATGATCATGTTCATTGTCTTCGGCCTTGCCTCGTCTTTTCTCCAGAACCTGCCGTCACCAGTGCTTGAGCGGGTGCGTCCGCAATGGTCACGCGTGTCACCGGCGAAGGGCTTCACGCGCATCTATAGCAAACAGGGTTTCGTGGAATTCGCCAAATCGGTGTTCAAGATCATGATCGTTTCGACCATCATGTTCTTTGCGCTTCGCGGTGACTTCTACAGCCTCATCGATCTGATGTTTTCCGACCCGCAGGTGATTTTTGTCCGGGTTGTCGAGATCGTCAAAAAAATGATGGTCGTGATCCTGCTTTCGACGGCGCTCCTTGCCGCGGTCGATGTTTTGTGGACGCGCCATCACTGGTTCAGCCAGCTGAAAATGACGAAGCATGAGGTGAAGGAAGAATACAAGCAGTCGCAGGGCGACCCGGTGGTCAAGTCCCGCCAGCGGTCGATTGCCCGCGATCGCGCCCGCCGCCGCATGATCAACAACGTGCCGCGTGCAACGCTCGTGATCGCCAACCCGACACACTTTGCGGTAGCACTACGTTACGTGCGCGAAGAGGGAGACGCCCCTGTCGTCGTTGCCAAGGGCCAGGACCTTATCGCATTGAAAATCCGCGAGATTGCGGAAGAAAACAATATCCCCGTTTTTGAGGACCCACCGCTTGCACGCTCCATGTTTGCGCAAGTCTCGGTAGATAGTGTGATTCCACCAGTCTTTTACAAGGCTGTGGCTGAGCTCGTTCATCGGGTTTACGCCATGAAGTCATCGAAAATACGGGTTCAATAAGACCAATGAAAAAATCCGCCTATTCCGAACAGCGGGAAATGATCGTCGCAGAGGCGATCAACCCGATCGCCACCGAATTACGCCTGTTAGACCCGGCCGACCTGATCTCGCTCCTGCGATTCGAGTGCTATGGCAGTATCGCCGATCTGGTTTCATCGGCGGCGGAGCTTTATTATCATCCCGGGACGATCAATTTCGGCGCCGGCGGGGAATATAAGCTCGAATGGGAAGGCGTGCCGGAGATCGTCCTCGATCTCGAGCTCAAGCCGAAGGGCGCAACAGTCTATGCGCGATTGATTCTCGCCGACAGGCATGCGGCGATCGAGATCAACCACGTCTCGTTTCAGAATCCTTCCGAAAACCCGGATGAAAATACCGAGTTTCTGCGCCGCAGCCTGGCGGCCGCCCGATTCGTGGCCACCCATCAGGGCGAAGCGGCTTAACCGGATCAGCCGCCACATATTTCCATCATGCCCGCCGCGCCCGTTGAAATCACGGGCGCTGCGGCTTTTTCCCGGCGCTTTTTGATCCGGGCTTGCCTGAAGCCTGCCGGTTTATGCGAAACCCGGCTGTGAAAGTCAGGAACGCCTTGCAAATCAGTCGCGTTGTTTGTTACCTATCGCGTTAACGATTTGTTAACGAACAGCAGGTCGCGGTGGCTGCTTCAAGCCATTGCCGATGCGCATGATGCTCCTGCTCGTTGTCGGCACCGCGCCGGATTTTCTCTGAAATTTTGAGTTGGGTGGACCCCATGACAAGCATTTTGACCAATGCGGCGGCAATGGCCGCGCTGCAAACCCTGCGTATGATCGACAAGAACCTCGAGACAACACAGGCGCGCGTCTCTTCCGGCTTTCGTGTCGAAACCGCCGCAGATAATGCGGCCTACTGGTCCATCGCAACAACGATGCGCTCCGACAACAATGCGCTTTCTGCCGTGCAGGATGCATTGGGCCTCGGTGCCGCCAAGGTGGACACCGCCTATGACGCGCTTGAAAGCACGATCGAGGTCGTCAAGCAGATCAAGGCCAAGCTTGTCGCCGCCTATGGCGTGGGTGCCGACCGCGGCAAGATCCAGGATGAAATCAAGCAGCTTCAGGAGCAGCTGAAGAGCATCTCCGAATCAGCATCCTTCTCGGGTGAGAACTGGCTGCAGGCCAGTATCAGCAACAACGGCACGCCGCCGGTTGCAGAATCGATCACAAAAAAGGTCGTCGCATCCTTCACCCGCACGGGCGCCGGCAATGTGGGCGTCACCACCGTCGATTATACGCTCGACGGTAGCACCGTGCTTTTTGACCTGAGTGGCGGAAAGCTTGGGATTCTCGATAAGGACGCTGTTTTCGTCAGCAAGACGGAGACAGAGGTCAAGCAGACCTCGACGACGGCCGGTAAAGAGTCGCAAGTGGGTTACGTCGTTGAGAAGTTGAGCGACGCACAGATCGGCGCGCTGAATGCCACAACGCCGGATACGAATACGGATCCCAATCTCTACAGCAATGGCACGGATAATTATCTTCGCCTTGCGGAAAACGTCTGGGTCAAGGCCACGACGACGAACCCGTCGAGTGGCGGCACGACTGTTTCTCCGGCCTATCGCGACACCGGCAGCAATGACTGGTTTTATGATGTCAGCGCCGGTACGGCTTCTGCCAATCGTTCTCTCGGTTTTTCCGTATCCACCCTTGATCTCGGCAATTTGGATCTCGTCGCTGCAGCCATGGGCGGTTTTGCCGGCGGCAGCACGACCTACACCGACTCTGACGCCATCGATACGATGATGTCCTTCGTGGATAAGCAACTGGAGGCGATGACCAGCACGGCGTCCAGCCTCGGTTCGCTGCAAAGCCGCATCAGCATGCAGGAGAACTTCGTTTCGAGCTTGATGGATGTGATCGACAAGGGTGTCGGCCGTCTCGTCGATGCCGACATGAATGAAGAATCGACCAGGCTGAAAGCCCTGCAGACGCAGCAGCAGCTCGGCATTCAGGCGCTCTCCATCGCCAATGCCAACGCGCAAAATATCCTCCAGCTCTTCAAGTAACGGGTTTCGACCGGCGCGGCGCGCGCGGATGAATGGCGCAGGCTGTTTGATCAGGCTCGCCTTCATCCTCGCACAAGTTTGAACACCTAACGTCGGGGCAAGATCGGGTGGATCGCATGGCGCGATCCGGTCGGGAATCATGGAAGAGACGGGCAGGGTAGCAAGGATGACGGTGGTGCCGCCAAACGGCTTAGAGCATTTCCAGAAAGAGTGGACCCCGATTTTCTGTTTGGAAATGCGGCGAGACTTTTTCGATTCGAGGAAAAGCGAAAACGCTCCGGATCGCCGGCAACGAAACATGTCTCGCCCCTTCGGTCGGTTTTGCCGGGGGCGGGCATGAGCGCGTCCATTGCACGATTTCTCAAGGATTTTGGTGAGCCTCAACCGGCGTCACCGGCCTTCGGTGAGCAGTTGGCAGATGCCGATACCGATTTCGCCTCAGGTTTTGCCGACGTCACGTCCGGTTTCGACGATCTGACACCCTTGGACGCGGAAGGCGAGAAACAGGCCGCTTACGCCCGTGGCTACGAGGATGCGGCCCGAGAGGTCACCGAAAAGATGCAGGCCGAGCGGGAAGAGCTGCTCGCCGCGCACGCGGCCGAGCTGGAGGAACTCCGTTCTGTCTATCTTGAGGAGACAGCCGGCTTTCTGTCGCGCCGTCTGCGTGAAGGTATCGATGCAATCGCCGCCAGTCTCAGCGAACAGACCGCCAATATTCTCGCGCCGCTTCTGACGGAAAAGCTGTCGCTCAAGGCGGTGTCGGCGCTAGCGGATGTGGTGCGCGCCTCCATGCCGGATGGCGAGGCGGTCACGCTTGTCGTGAAGGGTCCGAAGAACCTGTTCGACCAGTTGAAGACCCAGCCGGGCTTTGAAGAAGAGACGATGAAATTTACCGAGACCACCGATATCGATCTTTCCATCGAGCTGGGTGAAAGCGTGTTCGTGACGCGCATGTCCGCCTGGGCATCCAGTCTTCGCAAGGTGATGAAATGAGTGAAGGCGAAAATCACCACCACGGCAAGAACGAGATCATCATCGTCAAGCGCCACAAAGGCGACCACGACGGCGCCCATGGCGGTGCGTGGAAGATCGCCTATGCTGACTTCATGACGGCGATGATGGCGTTCTTCCTCGTCATGTGGCTGGTCAATGCCGCAAACGAGGAGACCAAGGCCTCGGTCGCGAGCTATTTCAACCCCATAAAACTGTCCGACGAGAAGCCCTCGTCCAAGGGGCTGGAAAAGCCTGTCGACAAGGAAGAGGGCGTCCAGAAGAAGGACAAGTCCAACGTCCAGGCGGAGAAGGTGACCAAGGGCTCTGCCGCGGCGACCGGCGAGGATCTGACGTCGCAGACCGGCGAACAGTCGAATTTCTCCGAGGCCGACTTTTTCGAAAATCCCTATTCCGTGCTGGCGGAAATCGCCCAGCAGGTCGGGCAGCAGGCCAATGTCAGCGCCAAGGGCGAAGGCGGTGCGGCCGATTCCGGCCCCGCGACCGGCGCAAGCGGCGGCGAAGCCTATCGCGATCCCTTCGATCCGGATTTCTGGACCCAGCAGGTGAAAATCACCCGCGCCGACCAGAAGCAGGTTCCAGTGGAAACCGCGCAGCCTGCCAATAGCAAACAGCAGGATGTGGCAGCCAAGGAGGCGGACAAGAGCACCGAGGCGGTTACCCTTGTGCAGGCCGGCACGCCCTCCGACAAGGCGGAAGACGGCAAGCCGACGGAAATCGCGGCAGTGGTGCCACAGCAGCGCCCGGATGCCGCCGAGCAGGCCGCGCTCACCAGGCCCAAACCGGACCAGCCAGGCCCCAACCCGGATCAGGCAAGCAAAGCCAGTGATGCCGAATGGGAAAAGGCCGATACGCTGCGTGAAGAAATCGAAAAGCAGATTGCCGGCATCACCGGCAAGCTTTCCGAGGGACTGGTGGTGACGCCGGCCGAGGGCGGACTGCTGCTGACCATTTCCGACCAGACGGAAACACCGATGTTCAATATTGGCTCGGCCGTCCCGCGACGCGAAATGGTTTTGGCCATGGAAAAGATCGGCAAGCTGCTTCAGGAGCGTGGTGGCAGCGTGGTGATCCGCGGCCATACCGACGGCCGGCAGTTCAAGGGCGAGGCCAACGACAACTGGCGCCTTTCGATGGATCGCGCGCACAGCGCCTATTACATGCTGGTGCGCGGTGGGCTTTCAGAGGAGCGGGTAAAGCAGGTATCGGGTTTCGCGGACCGCCGATTGCAGGTGCCGGCAGACCCGCTGGCGGACGCAAACCGCCGCATCGAAATTCTGCTTGAGGCTGATCGGGGGTGAGTGTGGCGAAAACCTCGAAACGCTGGCTTCTTCTTGCGGCGACGCTTTGCGGTCTCGGTTCCGAGCCGAGCGAGGCGTTTTCCCAGTCGCAGGACAATCTGATGCCCTATGCCATGCTGCGCTCCCTGCAATTCGTGCAGGATTCGGTCGCCATGGGCGACCATTCGGCATCCGAAATGCAGCGGTTCCTGCTTCAGACCATCGATGAACGGCTGAGGAGCGCGCCTTCGGCGATCTTCAAGGACCCGCGCAATGTCGATGCGGCGTTGATCTATGCGATGAGCGGCGGCAACCCGGCCACGCTGGAATTGCTGGTGGCACGCGATGTCGACGGCAATTTCGACAGCCGAGTTGCCGATATCCTGCGCAAATACTTGTCGGGCAAGGGAACGCTGGTGGCGCAGGGCATCGCTGCCATGGTGCCGGAATATCGCGGCAAGCGGATTGGTGCGTATCTCGCCCTGATCGGCGGCAATGTGACAATCCCGCGCGACCCGCTGGCGGCACTCGGCTTTTATGACATCGCCCGGCTGGAAGCGCCGGGCACGATCGTTGAAGAAGCGGCATTGCGCCGATCACTCGCCATTGCGGTGGAGGACGGCGATGCAGCGCGTGGCGTCAATTATGCCCAGCGTTATGCCCGACGATTCCTGCATTCGCCTTATGCCAGCCAGTTCGCGGATCTTCTGGTCTCGCTGGTGGTCAAACGTGCCGATTCCATTGGCGAGGAGGCGATACAGGACACCTTCGCCATGATGGATGTGGAGAGGCAGAAGGAAGCTTATCTGCGCCTTTCCCGTCTCGCGGCAATCAGCGGCAAGGATTCGCTGGCGCGCATGGCGGCCCTGAAGGCGAAGGCGCTTTCTCCGGCCTTGCCGGGCGCACCGGAAGTGCAGGCCGATCTCTATGAAAGTCTCTCCAACATCGGCACGCCCGATGTGGTGAGCGCGATCGAGACGATCGGCCAAATTCCCGAAGAACAACTGTCGGATCGGGACAAGGCACTGCGCGATGCGGCAAGGGCGATTGCCCACCAGGTGGTGCGTCCCCCTTCCGCGGATACCAGCGTCGATGCCGAGGCCGCTGCGACGAACGAACCGGGGGGCACCGCACCCGCAAAAGAGGCAGCAGTCGCTGCCGAAACAAAAAGCATATGGCGGGTTGAAACCCGGAAGGCGGACGATGCGGGCGATAACGTTCGGCAACTCGTGACGAGTGGCCGCAGCAAGCTCGATGAAATCGACAGCCTGTTGAAAAAAGGCGAGGGGGCACCATGATCGACGCAACAATCAACGCGATAGTGAACGCGCCACCTTCCGACGCCCGCGCCGGCAGCACAAATGCAAGGGACGACGCCGGGGGTGGCAGTTTCGGCGATGCGCTTTCCACGATACGGGAAGAACGCGCGCCGCAATCGCGCCATCAGCAGCGGGATGCGGGCTCGGCGAGGGACGAGCAGGCAAAACCAGATGGCGAGGCTGAAAAGATGGATGCTCCGGTCAAACGCCCCCCAACTTTTCTGAATGCGCTCGCTCATGAGCATATCGGGGAAACTCGTAGCCGTGAGACAATTGCCGAGTTTCAGAACGCTCTGAAAACGGTGCGCACGTCGGCTGACAACGGCAAGACCGGTAAGAAGCTCAAGGACGAGATGGACAAGGATCCCGAGACGGCGGCGGATGCGATCGATCCGAAGCTTGCGGAGATCAAGACGGTCATGATAGCCGCCGGCGATATTGCGACGGCCAAGACGCCGCTCGAAGAAATTGCGCAGGCGATTGCCGGTAAGACGGGTTCGGTGAAATCCGACAGGGCCGAACCCGTGCACGGCAAGGCTGAGCCTTCGCTGAAGGACATGCCGACGAAGATGGAACTTGCCGCAAACGAGGCCGACACCGGCTCGGAAAGCGGCAATGATGATGCCTCGGCCTTCCGTTTCGCGTCCTCCCGCTCGGGCACGGCCCGCGCGCTTGATATGGGTACGGTTCAGCGGGAAGGCCGCGTCGAGTTCGACGTTCGTGAAAGCAGCGGCAAGGTGGCCGATACGGTCACCGTCGTCGATTCGCGGCGGTTCATCGGCCTTGCGCCTTCGACCAATTCTTCGGCTCTGACCGGTCTCATCGTCAATGATCCGGAATGGGTGAGCGCCATGCAGCCCGGTTCGTCGCTATCCAACGCGGCGGCCCAGAGCAGCACCGGCAAGGTCGTGCATACGCTGAAGCTGCACATGACTCCGATCGAGCTCGGATCGGTGACGATGTCGCTGCGCCTTGCGGGTGATGAGCTCGCCGTTCACATGACGGTGGAGAGCGTGGCGGCCTATAAAAAGCTTCAGGATGACAGCAAAAGCATCCTTGAGGGGCTGAAGGCTCAGGGTTTGACGGTCGACAACATCACGATCAGCATCGCTTCTTCCGATAAGAGTGACCAAACGGGCACACAGGGTAACAATCAGCAAAATCAGCAGGCGCAGCAGCAGGGCCAGCAGGCCGCAGCAGGGCGCAACCGTGACGAGTCCGGCGCACGAGATGGCCGGCAGGGCAATGGTGATAATTTGGGGGTGCATAATGAAGGCATGGATGGCGCTCTCGGCTCTGGCCGTTCTTCTGCTGACAATGGCGTCTACCTCTGAAAAAGCCTCGGCTTCGGCAACATCAGGCGTCTGTGAAAGAGAGATCCAGTCGGCCGCCCGCAAATATGGCGTGCCGGAAGGAATTCTCTATTCCGTCGGCCTGACCGAGACGGGCCGCAAGGGGCGGCTTGACCCCAATGCCATGAATATTGAAGGAAAACCGGTATTTGCCGCCTCCACGGAGGAGGCGCTGATGACTTTCGAGGCGGCGAAGCGCAACGGCGCCAAGCTGATCGACCTCGGATGCATGCAGATAAATCATTATTTCCATGGGGAAAATTTCACATCCGCGCGGGAAATGTTCGATCCGCGCCGCAATGTTGAATATGCCGCCATGTTCCTTCGCAATCTCCATAACAGGCATGAAACCTGGACGATGGCGGTGGCGCGTTATCACGCTGGCCCGAATAATGACCCCGCGCAGAAGAAATATGTCTGCCGCGTTATCGCCAATCTGGTTGCCACGGGTTACGGGAAATGGACACCCAACGCGAAGAACTTCTGCGACGGATAACAACCTTGGATTGTTTTAATAGGGCTCAGGACTCGCAATTTGAAATGTGGCGAGAGAAAGCCTGAAAAAAGGCATTTCAAGCTGTTTTTTTTGATTTTCAAAATTTTTACACAAAAATTTTGTGCCATATATGGTTAACACCCACTATATGTAGATCAAATCGGCACAAAATGGTTAATCAATTATTAATAACTATCGATGATTTCCTACAGTTGTCCGTGAATCCCCCGATTCGTACCAATGCCTTATTGGAAAACACCACACTGATTCGGAGGCGGACGAATGATCGTAGTGGTTGATGAGCGCGAGCTCGTTAAAGACGGCTATACATCTCTATTTGGGCGTGAGGGCATCCCCTCGACCGGGTTTGATCCGGTTGAATTCGGGGAATGGGTCTCGACGGCAGCGGAAAGCGATCTTGCGGCCGTGGAGGCCTTTTTGATCGGCCAGGGCGACCGGAGCTTCTCTTTGCCGAAGGCGATCAGGGATCGCACGACGGCGCCTGTGATTGCGGTCAGCGACCAGCCCTCGCTGGAAGCGACACTCGCGCTTTTCGACAGCGGCGTCGACGATGTCGTGCGCAAGCCGGTTCACCCCCGTGAAATCCTTGCGCGTGCGGCGGCCATCCGTCGCCGGCTGCAGGTTATCTCGAACTTCACTGACGCTGGGCCGATCCGGGTTTTCTCCGATGGTCGTGATCCCGAAGTGTGCGGCGAAGTATTTGCCTTGCCGCGCCGCGAGCGTCGTATCCTTGAATATCTGATTGCCAATCGCGGACGTCGCGTTTCCAAATCGCAGATTTTCAATGCCATCTACGGCATCTTCGATGATGACGTCGAAGAAAACGTCGTTGAAAGCCACATCAGCAAGCTGCGTAAGAAGCTGCGCAAGAAGCTCGGCTACGATCCGGTCGATTCCAAGCGGTTCCTCGGCTACAGCATTGATTGGCAATGATTTTCATTGACCCGCGTGGTCTTTTTCAAACGCGGTATTTCAGACAGCTTCACGCAAGCCAAACGCTTTACCTTCTCCTTGAAAGATGACCACGAGGGTTTTTGAATGAGTATTTTCGGCACTATGCGAACCGGTGTGTCCGGCATGAATGCGCAGGCGAACAAGCTGGGCACCGTGGGCGACAACATCGCCAACGCAAGCACCACCGGCTACAAGCGCGCTTCGACGTCGTTCTCCTCGCTCGTTCTGCCCTCCTCGTCGGGCAGCTACGCTTCCGGCGGCGTGCAGTCTAACGTTCGCTACAGCATTTCGGAGCAGGGCAACCTCTCCTACACCACCTCGAGCACGGACCTTGCCATTCAGGGCAACGGTTTCTTCGTGGTTCAGGATGGTGCGGGCACGCCTTACCTTACCCGCGCCGGTTCCTTCCAGAAGAATGCGGAAGGTTTTCTGGAGAACGCGGCTGGCTTCAAGCTGATGGGTTACCCATACGGCGCCAATCCGCCGGCTGCGGTTGTCAACGGCTTTACCGGTCTGGAAGCTATCAACATCAATGATTTCGGCTTGACGGCATCGCCTTCGACACAGGGCAGCTTCCCGGCGAACCTCAATCGCGATGAGGCCATTGTTGCTGCCGGATCGCGTCCAAGCGATAACGTTGCGACCTCGACGGTTGGGGCGAAGACATCGTTGACCGCCTTCGACAGCGGCGGCGCCAAGGTTCTTTACGATTTCTACTACACGCGCATCGACAATGACGCGTCCGGCAATCCGCAGTGGGAAGTGTCCGTCTATCGTCAGGATCAGTCCACAAATGGCGGTTTCCCCTATACTGCGACGGCGCCAGACACGCTTGTCAAGGAAACGGTCACGCTGACTTTCGATCCGGCTACGAACAAGCTCACGACTGCTTCACCGAAATCGCTCACGATCAATGACAGCAATAGCGGCGTCGCGCAGGCGATTGATATTGACCTCTCGCAGATGACGCAGTTCTCGTCCAAGTTCACCCCCGGAACGGCTATTCTGAATGGCAACGGTCCGAGCCAGATCAAGGATGTTGAAATCGGCAAGGACGGTCTGGTGACGGCGGTCTATCAGGATGGTGGTCGCCGCAACATCTACCAGCTGGCGCTGGCAACGGTACCGAGCGTCGACAATCTGAGCCCGCAGAACGGCAACGTCTATCTGCCGAGCAACGAGTCCGGTGTCGTCACCATCGGTTTCGCGCAATCGGGCAGCTTCGGTTACATCCAGAAGGGTGCGCTGGAAGGCTCGAACGTCGATATCGCCAGCGAACTCACCGACATGATTGAATCACAGCGTATCTACACAGCGAATTCGAAGGTCTTCCAGACTGGATCGGATTTGATGGACGTCCTGATCAATCTGAAGAGATAGTAATTCCTACGGGGACAGATGAATGTCGCTCACGTCAGCAATGAATACTGCGCAGTCGATTTTCAATAATACAGGTAAGCAGACGGACGTTACCTCGAAAAACATTGCCAATGTCGGCAATGCGAACTACGTCAAGCGAACCGCCATTCTCGGCACGACCATGGGTGGAGCGAGTATCGTCTCCAACGGCCGTGCCCAGAATGAAAGTCTTCTCAGGCAGACGATTTCCAGCTCTTCTCTCGCTTCCGGCCAGAGCACCGTGCTCAGCGGTCTGGAGGAAATGAAGAGCATTTTCGGCGGCAACAGTTATGAGAGTTCGCCAGCCAACTACATGAAGGAACTGCTGAAGAGCCTGGATGGCTACGCGGCGAAGCCGAGCGATTCCGCTCTGGCCGCAACGGCGGTGACCTCGGCGACGGATGTCGCCAGTTCCCTGAACAAGGCGTCGAGCGAAGTGCAGGCGATGCGCCTGCGCGCCGACAAGGAAATGTCCCTTCAGGTCGACAAGCTGAACGGGCTGCTCGCGAAGTTCGAGGAAGCCAATAATGAGGTGAAGGCGCAGACGGCGATCGGCGGCGATGCGAGCGACGCGCTCGACCAGCGCGAGACGCTTCTGAAGGACATTTCCTCCATCATCGGCATCAATGTCGTCAACCGTCCCAACAATGACGTGGCGCTTTATACGACGGACGGTGCGACGCTGTTCGAAATCGTACCGCGCAGCGTCACTTTCAAGGTCCAGCCGGGTTACGATGCGACGACCACGGGCAACGCCATTTATGTCGACGGCGTCGCGCTGAAAGCGGGCAATGGCGCCAACACCACGGCGGAAGGCTCGCTTCAGGGTCTGATGCAGGTCCGTGACGATCTGGCGCCGACAATGCAGAGCCAGCTTGATGAAATAGCCCGCGGTCTCATCACCATGTTTGCGGAAAAGCCGGCCGACCCCGCGAGCGGTCTGCCTAACATGCCCGGCCTCTTCACGTACGGCTCGCCCGCGGCAACGACCATTCCGCCAGACGGGGTTGTCTCTCCTGGGCTCGCAGCCAGCATTACCGTCAACCCGGCGTTAATTATTTCCAAAGGTGGCAATCCGGAATTGTTGCGTGACGGCGGTATCAACGGTACCGATTACGTGATCAACTCCGCAACGTCGGGTGGAACCGGTTTCTCCGCCCTGATCCGCAGCTATGTGACTGCTTTTGACGCGCCCATGAATTTTGCCGCGTCGACACGTATCGATACGAATACCAGCATTCTGAAATACGGCACCAACTCGGTGGGGTGGCTCGAACAGGAACGTTCCGGTGCGACTTCGGCAAACGAAGCGAAAAGCGCGCTTTATGAGCGCTCGGCCACGTCCTACTCGAACAATACGGCGGTCAGCCTGGATGAGGAGCTCTCGCTGCTCATGGATATCGAGCAATCCTACAAGGCCGCCACGAAACTTGTGACCACAGTCGACGAAATGCTCAAGTCGCTGATGGACATGGTGAGGTAAACGATGAAAACGTCCTTCATTTCATCGCTGGCGATGCAGAACAGCATGCGCAGCACCATTCTTAAGGCTCAGCTTGAGATGACCGGTCTCAATACCGAGCTGACGACGGGCAAGCATGCCGATCTCGGCCTGACGCTCGGCGCCAATACGGCCCGCAGCCTCGATCTCAACCGTGATGTCGACCGCATTTCCTCGCTGATCAGCGTCAATTCGATCGCAACGCAGCGCCTTACATCCTCGCAGACGGCGCTGGACGGCATGGCGAAAGCCGCGCAGGAAATTCAGAAGGTGCTGGTCCCCAATACCGGCAGTGAAGCACCGACGCTGACGACTGTCGCCCAGACCATCTCGAATGCGTTCAACAATTTCACAAGCTTCGCCAATACGGCTGTTAACGGCGAATATCTGTTCTCCGGCATCAATACGGATGTGAAGCCCGTCGATGATTATTTCGCGGATGGATCGCCGCTGAAGGCAGCCTACGAGACAGAGCTGAACGCATTCATGGCAGCGCAGACGCCGCCAGTGGGCGATTTCGCCAGCCTGTCCAAAACGCAAGTCGAAGCCTTCATGACCCATATCGAAGGCGTGTTCAACGGCACGACCACGGTTACGAACCCGCCGCACAGCAGCCTGACGGCCGGCCAGAACTATGATTTCTGGACGACGTTCGGTTCGAAGGCGAGCGACACCAACATGACGAGCCGGATCAGCCAGAACGAAATCGTCGAGACGTCGAGCAACAGCAATTCGCAGGGCATGCGCTATTTCGCACTGACCGCGATGACGTCAATGACCTTCCTTGATCCAAAGGTGGACAGCGGCGTCCGCGAAATGGTGGCGATGAAGTCTGTCACCAATATCGGCACGGCCATCAACGGTCTGAACCAGCAGCAAAGCCAGCTCGGTCTTTCCGAAAGCCGTGTCTCGAAAGCCAACGATTCGCTGGAGGCTCAGAAGAAGATCATCGAAACGCATCTCTTGGATATCGAGGGGATCGATACCTACGAGGCGAAGACCCGTCTCGACCTGCTGCAGCAGCAGATTGAAATCGCATACAGCCTCACGTCGCGTCTGCAAAAAATGAGTCTGGTAAACTACCTCTGATGAGCAGAGGTGGCGGCAGATAAAGGATACATGAATGTACCAGTTTTCCTACGCCGAAATCATGGAGGATGGTGTCGCCAACGCGAAAGATCGCGAGCGGCAGGCGTTGACAAAATCGATCGACCTTCTCGTGGAGGCAAGGGACTCCTCCTCGCAGCGGCCAACGATCGAAGCACTTTTTTACACTCGACGGGTCTGGATCCGCTTCATTGAGGATCTCAAGCAGCCCGACAACCAGCTGGCCATGGAACTCAGAGCCAATCTGATCTCCATCGCAATCTGGATTTTGAAAGAGTGCGAACTGATAAGGAAACGTCAGTCGACGAATTTCCAGGGCATAATTGACGTGACAACCATCATCAGGGATGGACTGAAATGAAAAGTACACTTCGAATTTCGCTGAAATCGGGCGAAAAGATTTTCATCAACGGCGCAGTTCTGCGTGTAGATCGCAAGGTCGCGCTTGAATTCCTGAATGATGTCACGTTCCTGCTTGAAAACCACGTTCTGCAGCCGGATCAGGCGACGACGCCGCTCCGACAGCTCTATTTCATCGCGCAGATGATCCTCATCAACCCGGAAGGGCGCGATCAGTCGACCAACATGTTCCGCAAGTCGGTCAGCATGCTGCTGAATTGCTTCCAGCATGACGAGGTTTTGGCGGAACTGAAGCGGATCGACGGGCTGGTTGCGTCAGGCAAGGCTTTCGAAGCGCTGAAGGCGATCCGTAGTCTTTATCCGATCGAGGAAAAAATCCTCACCAATCAGGAAATGACCCCGGCAACGATCGAACAGATTCGCAAGGAGATCGCACCATGGCGGTAGATGCAGTCAACGCCGCAGCGGCAAACCCCTGGGCGAATGCCGGGGCGAGCAGCAGCGACAAGAACGCGGCCTCTCTGAACTATGACAGCTTCCTGAAGCTCCTCATCGCCCAGATGAAAAACCAGGATCCGACCAGCCCGATGGATGCGGGCCAGCAGATGTCGCAGCTCGCAAGCTTCTCGCAGGTCGAGCAGACGATCAAGACCAATACCCACCTGAAGAGCATGCTGCAGGCGGAAGCCTTGACGCGCGCATCCGATCTGGTTGGCAAGACCGTCATGAGCGCCGACGACAAGGTCACCGGCGTGGTGAAGGAAGTTCAGGTCTTCTCGGACGGTATCGTTGCCGTCACGGAAGCCGGTGATAAAGTGCTTCTGCAGGCTGGTGTGGTCTTCTCCAACGGCCCAATCACGTCTAAATCTGACGAGACAACGGTCGATTCGAATACGTCGGCCGGTTCCTGATAGCGAGGCGGCATGATGCCGCCTCTATGAAACAAGGATGCGACGATGAACGAGGCCGATGCGCTTGATATCATGCAGGCGGCAGTCTGGACGGTTCTCGTTGCGGCAGGTCCGGCGGTTCTCGCCGCCATGATCGTCGGCGTCGTCATTGCCTTCATTCAGGCCCTGACCCAGGTTCAGGAAATGACGCTGACCTTCGTTCCCAAGATCGTCACGATCATGCTCGTTCTTGGCGTCGCCGCCCCCTTCGTGGGCGCGCAAATATCGCTTTTTTCCAATCTCGTCTTTTCTCGCATCCAATCTGGTTTCTGACGCCAGTCCGCCGTGGATGCCACCCTCGCGCAAGCTTCAGCGGCTAGGGATAGGCTAAAGCATCGGCCCGAATTGCGTTCGCTTTTCGAGAGTCGGTGCCGCGGAACCGTGCGACGGCTTTTCCGTCGCCCTTCTCATGAAGAGACAGGACGAATTCATGGCGCAACCACCAGTCATTTCCTTGCCGAAGGTCAGTCCGAGCGCGCGTGATATCGGCTTCGCTCTTGGCATTGTGGCGATCCTCTGCGTCCTCTTCCTGCCTATTCCGGTCATGCTGGTCGATATTGGCCTTGCCTTTTCGATCGCGCTCTCGGTCCTTATCCTCATGGTGGCGCTCTGGATCCAGCGGCCCCTGGACTTCTCGTCTTTCCCGACCGTGCTGCTGATAGCGACCATGATTCGCCTGTCGCTGAACATCGCGACAACGCGCGTCATTCTCTCGCATGGCAGCGAGGGACCGACGGCGGCCGGGGGCGTCATTGCGGGTTTCTCCAGCCTCGTCATGTCCGGCGATTTCGTGATCGGTCTGATCGTCTTCCTGATCCTGATCACGGTCAACTTCATCGTTATCACCAAGGGTGCGACGCGTATCGCGGAAGTCGGCGCGCGCTTCACCCTTGACGCCATCCCCGGCAAGCAGATGTCGATCGACGCGGATTTGTCCGCCGGCATCATCGACGAAAAGGAAGCACAGCGTCGTCGCCGGGAACTGGAAGAGGAAAGCTCCTTCTTCGGCTCGATGGACGGTGCCTCTAAATTCGTTCGCGGCGACGCGATTGCCGGCCTCATCATCACCGCGATCAACATTTTCGGCGGCATCATCATCGGTTACTTCCGCCATGGCATGCCGATTGGCGAAGCGGCCGACGTTTTCGTCAAGCTTTCGGTCGGTGACGGTATCGTTTCGCAGATCCCGGCCCTGATCGTCTCGCTGGCGGCCGGCCTTCTGGTGTCCCGCGGCGGCACGGCCGGATCGACGGATCAGGCTGTTGTCAATCAGCTGAGTGGTTATCCCCGCGCCCTCATGGTCTCGGCCATGCTGATGGGACTGCTGGCCATCATTCCGGGCCTTCCCTTCCTGCCGTTCATGTTCCTCGGTGGCATCATGGCCTTCGGCAGCTGGTATATTCCGCGCCAGGCGGAGGCCGAAAGCGCGCTCCGCCGCCAGGAGGAGGAGAACAAGGTTCTCCAGACCACCGAAGCGGAAAAGGATTCGGTCAAGCAGGTGCTGAAGACCGCTGAAATCGAACTGGCGCTCGGCAAGCAGGTTTCCACTCGCCTTCTTGGCGCGCATCAGGAGCTGGCTTTCCGCGTCGGCAAGATGCGCAAGAAATTCGCGTCGCAGTACGGTTTCGTCGTGCCGGAGATCAAGGTTTCCGACGACATCATGATCCCCGAAAAGGCCTATCAGATCCGTGTTCACGGCACGACCATCGCTTCAAGCAACCTGCGCGTCGGCGATGTTCTTGTCGTGACGGGGGCAGGGCGCAAGCCAAGCATTCCGGGCGACGAAATCCGCGAACCCGCTTTCGGCATGCCAGCCGTCTCGATCCTCGAAACCTTCACCGAGGATCTGAAGCGCGAAGGCTTCCACCCGATCGACAACGTCTCCGTGGTGCTGACGCATCTGAGCGAGGTTATCCGCAACAACCTGCCGCAGCTTCTCTCCTATAAGGACGTCAAGATCCTCATCGACAGGCTCGACCCCGAATACAAGAAGCTGGCCGATGAAATCTGCTCATCACACATGTCCTATTCCGGCCTGCAGGCGGTGCTGAAGTTGCTGCTTGCCGAGCGTGTGTCGATCCGCAACCTGCATCTCATTCTCGAAGCGGTCGCTGAACTTGCACCGCATGTACGCAAGACCGAGCAGATCGTCGAACATGTGCGGGTGCGCATGTCACAGCAACTCTGCGGCGATCTCGCCGATAACGGCGTGCTGCGGGTACTGCGTCTCGGCAACAAGTGGGACATGGTTTTTCATCAGGCGCTCAAGCGCGATCAGAAGGGTGAGATCGTCGAATTCGACATCGATCCCCGCCATCTCGAGGAGTTTTCCGACGAGGCGTCGAAAGTTATCCGTGAATTCATGGATCGCGGCCTGCCCTTTGTCCTTGTAACCTCGCCGGAAACGCGGTCCTATGTGCGCATGATTATCGAGCGACTCTTTGCGACCCTGCCGGTTCTTTCGCATGTGGAACTGGCCAAGGGTCTCGAGATCAAGATTCTGGGCGCCATTTCATGATCACCGACCCGCAGGGAACAATCGTTGCATTGTTCCTTGCCATCTGCCGCATCGGCGCTTGCTTCATGACCATGCCGGGCTTTTCCAGCTCGCGCATCTCGCCGCAGATTCGCATGCTTCTGTGTGTCGCGGTGTCCATGGCGCTTCTGCCCGTGCTGTGGGATACGATCTATCCCAAAGTCTCCGGTGCCAGCCAGGGCACGGTCGTTGGCCTTATCTTCACCGAAATCCTCATCGGCGCGATGTATGGGCTGATTGCCCGCTTCTACACCCTCGGCTTTCAGTTCACCGGCGCGCTCATCGGCGCTTCCATCGGCCTCAGTGCGCCGGGCGGCGCCGATCCTATCGAAGACGTGCAGGAAAATCAGATCGCCAACTTCATCACCTTCGGTGGACTGCTGGTGCTGTTCATGATGGATTTCCACCACATCGTCCTGAAGGCGCTTGTGGATTCCTATACCGCCACGCCCGTCGGCGCGCTGATTAGCGGCCAGAAGATGCTGATTACGCTGACGGATACACTGCGGGCATCCTTTTCGATCATGCTGCGGCTGGCGAGCCCCTTTGTGATCTACGGCCTGATGTTCAACGTCGCGGTCGGTCTCATCAACAAGCTGGCGCCGCAAATCCCGGTCTTCTTCATCTCGACACCGTTCGTCCTGGCGGGCGGTCTTTTCATGCTCTACCTGTCGGTCGCGGCCCTCATCCGGCAATTCGTGGATGGGTTCGGCCCGGTCTTTATCGGTTTTTGATCGAAAGGAGACGCCATGGCTTCGGACAAACGCTCTGAAAAGCTAAAACGTCTGGTAACGGTCCAGCGGCACATGGAAAAAATGGCCGAGGTGGAATTGGCCGACACCACCCGTGCACGTACCGAAGTGGCACAATCGATGGAGAGCACGCTGGAGGCCATGAGCTCCATGGAGCCCGTGCATCAGACTTTCTCCAGGCATTATTCGGATCGCTATGGCCGTCTCGTCGTCCAGGACCGCCAGCTTGAAGGTGTTCAGCATTTTCAGGAAAACAAGGTCCTGAAGGAAAAGACCAAGGCCGACCGGTTGGAGGACCGGATGCATATTGCCCGCGATCTCGAAGACCGCGAGGCCGATGATAATGCAATCTACGATTTGCTGGAAATGACGAATGTTTCGCAGACACCAGCCTCCAGCAAGGTTGGCGATTCATAGTCTTCCCGTTGTTGCATCGCGGGTGTTCTTAAACAAACCTTCCGCGGTGCTTCTTGATTGAGTGAACGCGCCGTTTTGCGTCGGCACGTTCACCGGCTCGGGAGTTCGGGACGTGGCGATATCGGTTATAAGCGATCTGGTGATGGATGTGGTTCGTGCGGCGGATCCCCAGGAAGTACAGGTCGCCCAGGAGAAATTGAAGGCGAACAAGGCGGCTTTTGCCGCAACCAGCCTCGCCGATTCCGGCAAGGGCTTCGGCGCTGCCGTCGATATGCTGGATGGCGCCTCTTCGAAAGCTGGCCTCGGCAATACCAACATTCGCTCGGCGCGCACGGAAATTCCCGAAACATATCGCAAATATGAGGCCTCTGTCCTCCAGACCTTCGTTGCCAACATGCTGCCGAAAGACAGCGAGGAGGTTTACGGCAAGGGTAATGCCGGTGAAATCTGGAAGAGCATGATGGCCGAACAGTTTGCCGACACGATTTCCAGAAATGGCGGCGTCGGCATTGCAGAGCAGGCATACAAGGATGCGCTTCGGAAAGCCGAAAGCAAAGGCATTACCGACGTATCGATGAATGACAAAGATCATAATGCTGCAATTCGGATGGTGGCGGAGTTCGAACGGCAGGTCCTCGGCGTTTCCAATGATAAAACGGACGAGGCTTGAGAATGAAAAACCTTAACGAGGAGACAAGCATGGACCTTATGTCGAACGACCACCGTATCCAATCCGTTCTCGGCCGCCTTGAGATGATCATCGACAACGAGAACGACAATATCGGTAAGGACCCCCAGTTCGACTTCAAGGTCTCCAACGCCCATAAAAGCCGTTGCCTTTATGAGCTGACGATGCTTGTGCGCGATACACCGCACGAGGAAATCGCCGCCGGTTACATGGAGCAGGTGAAGGGCATCAAGTCCAAGCTCGCCACCAATGCCAGCCGCGTCGAGGCGCATCTGAACGCGGTTCGCGCTGTCGCGGATCTGCTCAAGAACGCTATCCAGGAAGCCGATACGGACGGCACCTATTCCCAGGAGCAGTTTCTCTACGGCGCAGCCTCCTGATGTTGAAGCTTCTTCTCACCGGCGTCTGGGTTTGCGCCGTCACGCTCGGCGCGGTGTATTTCTCCGTCCAGATGGCGACGGCGCCGACGCCGGATGAGGCGGGGGCAAAAAAAGCCGATCTGCAACTGGTCAAAGGCGAAAGCATCACGATCCCCGTCATCAATGATGGCGGCGTGAACGGTTATTTCCTCAGCCGCATTTCGCTGCGTGTCGACAGGGCCAAGATGGCGAAGATCGAGCTGCCGGCAACGCAACTGATGACCGATGAATTGTTCACGCTGCTGGCCGGTTCTTCTATGGTCAACATCGCCAATATCTCCACCTTCGATCCTGATGCTTTCAAGCAGCGCATCCGTGAGGGGCTGAACAAAAAGCTTGATGACGAGGTGGTTGAAGACGTGCTGATCGAACAGCTCGACTACCTGTCGAAAGCCGACATCCGCGAGCAGAACGGCAACGGCACGCCGCGCTCGGTCAAGCTCGTCGAGGGTGAGAAAGCTGAAGCAGCAGAGGCTGCGACACCCAGCCACTGACGGTAAGAGGGCTCCGGCGACGCGAAGCGCTCTGGTTAATTATCTCCTGCTCCGTCCGTGCGCATTCGAGAGATTGCTTTCAAGCAAAATTCAACCAGCACCTGTATAACAAAACCATGAACCACCGCCCCGCAGACCATGCGCCGGGCAGGTGGCGATCGGTTTGGTATTTGGGGGTTGGCAATGAGTTTCGCGTCAGGTTTTGCGCGCCAGGGATTGCAGCGGAATATCCACGGGCTGCGCGTCTGTGATCTAGACTGGAACGGCGCACTCGAGCTGGTCAGCGGCAAGGCTTCGGCCCGTGAGGGGCACACGATGCTCTCCTTCCTCACCATCGAGAAGGCGAAGCTGTCGCTCAAGGATACCGCTTATCGGCAAATTCTGGAAAGCTGCCTGCTTCTGCCGCAGGGCAAGGGCATGAAAGCGGCCGCACGCGTGGAGCATGGCAAGCCTCTGCCCGCCAGCATCGATGGTGTTGCCTTCACCATGGCGCTTCTGACCTATATGGCGGTGCCGAAACGCATCGGTGTGGCGGGTGACGATGCGGCACAGGTCGGCGAGGTGCTTGCCCGGCTGCGTGCGCATGCGCCCTGGCACGACTTCGTCATGCTGAACCAGGATGCCTCCGGTGTGAAGGTGGATGTGCTCCTGGCGGGAATGCTCAAGGAAAATCAGGAGACATGGTTGCACCGCACCGTCAGCCGAGACGATGCGCGTGTCACCATTGCAGTCGGCCCCCTGTTCAAGGTTCTGTCGTCGGAAGTGGCCGGCATGCCGGACATTTTCCGCAAGCTGCATATGAGCTGGCTCTACAGCCTTTGCGCCGAACCCTGGCACATCGCGCTCGGCAAGAACTGATATCAGGCCGTGCAGTGCCCTGTTAACCATTTGTTTGCCACGATCCTTTAACCTCTCGTAAGGTTTTGACAGTCGCCCGTTGCGGGCGGCGCCGAGGGTGGCAGACGGCTTCAGATGGTTGATGACAATCCGGATATGATGGCGATCCGTCCCGAGGGGGATGATTTTTCCACGCCCGTGTCGCAGTGGCGCAGGCATTGTCTGCGGCTGCTGACGGCAGGCTGCGTCGCGGCCGCCACGCTGGCGGGCGCGGCCATTCCGCTGCTGCTCATCGATTCCGGTTTTCGCGGTTATGTGTCGCAGGCCCGGATCGAGGTTACTCAGACTGGTTACGACGCCCCGGATGCGTCCCGTTTTCTGGCGATGGCGCGGCGTACCCTGCTTTCGCCCTCCGGGCTTGAGCGGGTAACGGCCGATCTGAAGCTGAAACCTGCCGATATGCTCGGCGTTCGCAATCAGGGCGAGTTTGGCCTGCTGTTCGATCTCCTGACGGGCACGCATGCGCGCGTGGTTTCCCCGCGGGAGGCGCTGAATGGCGCAGTCGGCGAGGCAATCCGGCTGGAACTGACGCCCGATGAAAATATGCTGGTCGTTACCGCCAAGGCCGCGACACCAGAAATGGCCATGCGGCTGACGGACTATCTTTCGATGCGCGTGATGGCGGATGGCAAGGCCGGCACGATGACGCCCGCCATGCGCGAGATGGAAAGGGCACGGAAGAAGCTGGATGAAGCCGAAGCCGCCGTGAATGGTTTCCAGATGCGCCATGGCGATGCCGTGATGACCGAAGCACAGCAGCTCGAGCAGCAATTGCGTGACGTCAACGACAGTCTTGCACGGGCCACCCGGCAGAAACAGTCTCTCCAAGCCGATCTGGCTGCGGCTTTGGCCCTAAAGCCGAGTGACGTTTACTCCAAACCGCTGCCATCAGGCACCGCTTTTTCGGCGCTTGAGGATGTCAGGCAGAAACAGGCAAGTGCCAGCATGGCGCTTGCCGGAGTATCGGTGGATTACGGCCCGAAACATCCCCGCCGCATCGCCGCCCAGAATGCCGTGGATGCCGCGCAGGCACTTGCTGCCCCCGCACTGCGCCAGTTGGTCGAGGGCCTGCGGGCGGACGAAAAGCGCGTCAATCAGGAGATCGCCACCGCCACTGGCGAGCAGAAGACACATCTCGACCGCCTGAATGCGCTGGGTGTCGCGCCCGATGAATTCTCCAGATTGCATGACGAGCTGGAAACGGCGCGAAATATCTATCTGGAGGCAAGCGAACGCCGCGACCTGACGGCCTCGACAACGCCTGCCATCGAAACCCGTCTGGCGAAGAAGGCTGGTCCGGGCGAATTGTCCCGCGACCTGACGCAGGCCGCCATGCTGGCGGGCGGCGGAGCGCTGGTCGGCCTGCTGGGCAGTCTCTATCTCCTAAGCTACCGCCGCCATGACGAGGAGGAGGAGGCCGTTTCGACCGCTGAAACCGGCGAGGAACGAGCTCACTTGGTCGCCGCGCCACAGTTTTCGGAATTCGAGCCGATCGAACCGGCCGTATTCGACGACCTGCAGCCTGTCGCCGCGGAGACAAGTGTCGAGGCGGAAGAGGATAGCTTTGCCGACTATTACGGCGAGGCTGCAAATGACGCGGATGATATGCCGCTGGACGAACGTGTGCGGCAGGTGCTGATGGGCAATCGCACCGTCAGAACGGCCGATCCTGCTTCATCAGGGCTGCCGCCGCTTCTGGCAGAAGCCCTTGCCGGGGACTTCGACCATGCACAGGCCGAAGCCGAGGAACTGATGGAATTGCGACGGGAACTGGCGTTCCTGAGGGAGTGCCTTACCGATTACGCCGATCGCCGTGAAGCCTACCGCAAAACAGCCTGAAAACGCCGCATTTTAGCTTGCATTCCTGCGAAGGGGGCACCATACGGAGCCTACGTAACCCAGCAGGAGCAGGACGCATGGCAGTTGTGATTGACGGGAAGGCGAAGGCGGCTTCGGTAACGGAGGCGGTCCGCATATCGGCAGAAGCGCTTGAGGCGGAAAAGGGCGTAAAGCCTGGTCTCGCGGTTGTCATCGTCGGAAATGATCCGGCCAGCCACGCTTACGTGAATTCCAAGAGCAAGATGGCCAAGCAATGCGGTTTCAACTCCATCCAGCACACGCTGCCGGAAGAAATCACGCAAGCGGATCTCCTGAAGCTGGTCGGCGAATTGAATGCCGATGCCTCCATCCACGGCATTCTGGTGCAGTTGCCGCTGCCGAAACATTTCAATTCGGATGAAGTCATCCAGTCGATCCTGCCCGAGAAGGATGTTGACGGCCTGAGCGTCTTGAATGCCGGCAAGCTTGCGACCGGCGATCTCGCCACCGGCCTCATTTCCTGCACGCCTGCCGGCGCCATGCTCCTGGTGCGTGGCATTCACGGCGATGATCTCTCGGGCCTGACCGCCGTTGTCATCGGCCGCTCCAACCTTTTCGGCAAGCCCATGGGCCAGCTTCTGCTCAATGCCAACGCCACGGTGACGATGGCGCATTCGCGCACTAAGGATCTGGCCGGCATTTGCAAGACGGCGGATATTCTGGTGGCGGCGGTTGGCCGCGCGGCGATGGTGAAGGGCGACTGGGTGAAGCCGGGCGCGACCGTCATCGACGTCGGCATCAACCGCATACCCGCACCCGAAAAGGGCGAAGGCAAGTCGAGGCTGGTGGGCGACGTCGCCTATGATGAAGCAAGCGCCGTTGCCGCGGCCATTACCCCTGTCCCCGGTGGTGTCGGCCCGATGACGATCGCGATGCTGATGGCAAACACCGTCATCGCCGCTCATCGCGCCGAAGGCCTGGCGGCACCGAAATTCTAGGCGGTTGAAACGGCCGGCTACGCTTTCGGAGCCGGCCCCGTCGAGGCACGCACCACCAGTTCCGCCTTCCAGAGTTCCTGATGGGGCTCCGTCTGGTCGTTCTTGATGCGATTGATCAGGCGCTGGCCCACGCGGACGCCTGCTGCCCTCAGCGACGAGCGGGTGGTGGTGAGCGGCACTGAGAAGTTATCGGGTTTCAGCAGCGGCAGCACATCATCATGGGCGATGAGGGAAATATCCTTGCCGGGCTTCAAGCCCCGCTGGTTGAGCGAACGGATCGCGCCGAGCGCGAGCGCGGTACTGGCGCAGAGAATGGCGGTCGGTTTTTCCGGGCGTGAGAGCAATGCCTCCATGCCGAGATAACCTTCCTCGTCGGTCATGCTGCTGTGTCTCTTGTTGCTGGCATGTAATGTCAGGCCATTGGCCGCCAGCGCCTTTTCGACCCCAAGACAGCGACGATAAGCGAAATCATAACCCTCCGGGCCATTCAGTAGGCCGATGCGCGTATGGCCAAGCTGCAGGAGGAGTTGGGTTGCATCGTGAAAGGCGCCCTCGTTATCCACATCGAGATAGGGATAATCATCTTCCACCCCGATGGAGCGGCCATGCACGAGGAAGGGCAGGGAGAGTGACTGCATCATGGCGATGCGGGGGTCATTCTTCTTCATATAGGCGAGATATATACCGTCGACACTGCCGCTGGCCGCCAGCCCACGGAGGGCTTCCCGCTCTTTTTCCGGCTCTGTCGGCATGATGACGAGATGAAAGCCGCTGCGCGATGCCTCCTCGCCGAGACCGCTTAAGAATTCGCCGAAATGCACGTCGGAACGATGATGCTCACCAATCGGCATCACGAGACCGATAGAGCCGACTTTACCCGTTGCCAGCCGCTGCGCTGCCGCGTTGGGGCGATATCCCGTCTTTTCAGCAGCTTCCATGACGCGGCGGCGGGTTTCCGCGCTGACCTCGGGATAGCCGTTGAGCGCCCTGCTGATGGTCGTCTGCGAAATCCCCAGCAGTTGCGACAGCTGTTTCAGGTTCATGTCTGTCATTCCTCCATGCGCGCGCTGGGAAAAGGCCAAAAGCCACTCCTCATTTTCCCAAAGCGCTTTAGATTTTTAACAGCCCCATCCGCTTTTCTCAATCGAAAATGATAGCCGCCTTCCTAAATCAATATGACTGTTTCTTAGGTGAGGCAGCGTTTCCGAATAAAGAGCCTCTTGACTCCATCTTGATGACAATGAGATGAATAGGCAGCCAAAGCGCTTTGATTGGAGAGGACGCTTTGAGCCTTTTATGTGATGGGAGGTAAATCACATGCGGAAGACCCTTTTGGCGACGGCTGCTTCAATCGTGCTGCTGTCGGGTTCGGCCTTTGCCGCCGATCTGAAATTCGCGCCGGGCGCTGATGCCAAGTTCAACTGGAAAAGCTACGAAGACTTCAAGGCAGCCCATGCTGACCTTAAAGGCCAGACGCTGACGATTTTCGGCCCGTGGCGTGGTGAGGACGAGGCTTTGTTCCAGTCCGTACTCGCCTATTTTGCTGACGCAACGGGCGTGAATGTCCGTTATTCCTCGTCGGAAAACTACGAGCAGCAGATCGTCATCGACACACAGGCCGGCTCGCCGCCCAATATTGCCATTTTGCCGCAGCCTGGCCTTCTCGCCGATCTCGCCGCCAAGGGTTTTCTTGTGCCGCTCGGCGACGACACGGCCAAATGGGTCGAGGAAAATTACGGCGCGGGCAAATCCTGGGTCGATCTCGGCAGTTATAAGGGTAAGGACGGCAACAAGGCCTATTTCGCTTTCCCCTTCAAGGCGGATGTGAAGTCGCTCGTCTGGTATGTGCCTGAGAATTTCGAAGAAGCGGGCTATAAGGTGCCCGAGAGCATGGAAGACCTGCTCAAGCTCACCGAACAGATCGTCGCCGATGGCGGCACGCCCTGGTGCATTGGTCTCGGCTCCGGTGGTGCGACCGGCTGGCCGGCAACCGACTGGGTCGAAGACCTGATGCTGCGCACCCAGCCGCTGGATGTCTACCAGAAGTGGACGACCAACGAGGTGAAATTCACCGATCCGGCCGTTGTTGCGGCGATCAACGAATTCGGCAAATTCGCCAAGAACGAGAAATATGTCAGTGGCGGCGTTGCGGCCGTGGCCTCCACCGACTTCCGCGACAGCCCCAAGGGCCTCTTCGACATTCCGCCGAAGTGCTACCTGCACCATCAGGCATCGTTCGTCCCGTCCTTCTTCCCAGCGGGAACCAAGGTCGGAACGGATGCGGATTTCTTCTACATGCCGACCTATGCCTCAAAGCCTGAGCTCGGCAAGCCGGTTCTGGGGGCCGGCACGCTCGTCACCATCACCAAGGAAGCGCCGGCTGCCAAGGCATTCGTCCAATTCCTGCAAACGCCGATCGCCCATGAAGTGTGGATGGCGCAGTCCAGCTTCCTGACGCCGTACAAGGGTGTGAATGTCGAAACCTATGCCAATGAGCAGATGAAGCGTCAGGGCGAAATCCTGACCACGGCGACGACCTTCGGCTTTGACGGTTCCGACCTGATGCCCGGCAAAATCGGTGCAGGCGCTTTCTGGACCGGCATGATCGATTTCGTCGGTGGCAAGTCGGCCGATCAGGTCGCGAGCGATATCCAGAAGGCCTGGGACGGCCTGAAGTAACATGGATTGAAACGAGGCCCGGTGGTTCGCTGCTGGGCCTTGTCCGCAAGAACGGCCCGACGACCGCATTATCAGCGCGGCGCGGGGAGGATCAAGGGAGGGGACCATGGCTCAACAACTCGTGTCTGCCATCGGCGTCATGGTGGCTGGCGTTTTTGCCTGCGCTGCCTATTACTGGTTATCCGACAAGGCGCTTCAGGCGATTTTTCCGGTTCGCTCGGGAGACGTCATTCACGCATCCCGAAACTTGAACCGCCGTGCCGCCGTCCGGCCGTGGCTGTTCATCGGCCCGGCGCTAATCCTTCTGCTCGTCTATCTTGTGTATCCCGTCATCGCAACGCTGATCCTCTCCTTCTACGACCGCACCGGCAGCGAATTCGTCGGTCTCGCCAATTATCGCTGGGCGTTTTTCGATGCCGGTTTCCGCCAGTCGATCTTCAACAACATCCTCTGGCTCGCCGTCGTACCGGCCGCCTGCACCTTCTTCGGCCTCGTTATCGCTGTCATGACGGACCGTATCTGGTGGGGCAACATCGCCAAGTCCATCGTCTTCATGCCGATGGCGATCTCCTTCGTCGGCGCTTCCGTCATCTGGAAGTTCATCTATGAATACCGCGCCGAGGGCCAGGTGCAGATCGGCCTGCTCAACGCCATCGTCGAGTTTTTCGGTGGCAATCCGCAGGTCTGGATTTCCATGCCCTTCTGGAACAACTTTTTCCTGATGGTCATCCTCATCTGGATTCAGACTGGTTTCGCCATGGTCATCCTGTCCGCAGCACTGCGCGGAATTCCGGAAGAAACCATCGAGGCGGCCGTCATCGATGGCGCCAATGGCTGGCAGATCTTCTGGAAGATCATGGTTCCGCAGATCTGGGGCACCATCGCCGTCGTCTGGACGACGATCACCATTCTCGTGCTGAAGGTCTTCGATATCGTGCTGACCATGACTAACGGGCAATGGAACACCATGGTTCTCGCCAACCTGATGTTCGATTGGATGTTCCGCGGCGGCGGCGATAGCGGCCGAAGTGCCGTCATAGCGCTCATCATCATGGCGGCCGTCACCCCGATCATGGTCTGGAACATCCGCCAGGCCAACCGCGAGATGGAGGGCCGCTGAGATGAATATCATCAAACGCCTTCGCCGCGTCGGCCTGCCGCGCCTCATCGTCCACGCCAGCGTTCTGATCGTCGTGCTGCTCTGGCTCTTGCCCACGCTCGGCATTCTCGTAAGTTCGCTGCGCGACAAGGACCAGATCACGGTGTCGGGCTGGTGGACCGCTTTTTCGAGTTCCGAACAAACGCAAGCCGTCCGTCTGGCCGATGCCTCGGTTCAGAAACAGGATGGCAGCCGTTACGTAATATCCGGCAACGTTTTTGAGAACGGACAGGGCGGCAAGGTCGCAGCCTTCGGCGTTCGAGTGCAGGAGCCGACAGCCTTCAAGGCAGGTGAAGCCGCCGATATCGGCGATGGCGAAACGCTGCTGGTCAACGAGGATGGCACCTACCAATTCAGCAGGACGTCCAGCTTCGAAGGCACGCGCGGCAAGCGTGTTTACATCTCCGTCGCAACGCCGCCCGTCTTCACCCTCGACAATTACCGTACGGTGCTGACATCGGAAGGCATTGGCCAGTCCTTCGTCAACTCGCTTACGGTCGCCGTGCCCGCAACCGTCATCCCCATCCTCATCGCCGCCTTTGCCGCCTATGCCCTGTCATGGATGAACTTTTCCGGCCGCAATCTGCTGATTGCCATGGTGGTGGGCCTGATCGTCGTGCCGTTGCAGATGTCGCTGATCCCGCTTCTGAGACTGTACAATGAAATTGGCACCATCTTCGGCGTGCCGTCCAAGACCTATGCTGGGATCTGGCTGGCGCACACCGCCTTCGGCCTGCCGCTCGCCATTTACCTGCTGCGCAACTATATTTCCGGCTTGCCGAAAGAGATCATCGAAAGCGCCCGTGTCGATGGCGCAAGCGACTTCGAAATCTTCGTCAAGATCATCCTGCCGCTGTCTTTCCCCGCGCTCGCCTCCTTCGCCATCTTCCAGTTCCTTTGGACCTGGAACGACCTTCTCGTCGCTATGGTCTTCCTCGGCACGCAGAAGGACGAGCTGGTGCTGACAGGCGCGCTTAACGCGCTGCTCGGTTCGCGCGGCGGCAACTGGGAAATTCTTACCGCCTCGGCCTTTGTCACCATCGTCGTGCCGCTCGGCGTTTTCTTCGCTCTTCAACGTTATCTCGTGCGTGGCCTGCTGGCAGGCTCCGTCAAGGGAGGCTGATCATCCCATGAACGCCCATACCACACAGGACACTTCCATGACCGCTTCGGTGACTTCCGCTTTGACGCCCAACAAGGATTGGTGGCGCGGCGCTGTTATCTATCAGATCTATCCGCGCTCCTATCAGGACTCCAATGGCGACGGCATTGGCGATCTCAAGGGTATCACCGACCGCCTCCATCACATCGCTGGCCTCGGTGCCGATGCGATCTGGATTTCACCCTTCTTCACCTCGCCGATGAAGGATTTCGGTTACGACGTCTCGAATTATGTCGATGTCGATCCGATGTTCGGCACGCTTGCCGATTTTGACGGGCTGATTGCCGAAGCCCACCGCCTCGGCGTCCGCGTCATGATCGATCTCGTTATGTCGCACACCTCGGACCAGCATCCGTGGTTCGTGGAAAGCCGCGCCAGCCGCAACAATGCAAAATCCGACTGGTACGTCTGGTCGGACAGCAAGCCGGATGGCACGCCGCCCAACAACTGGCTGTCGATCTTCGGCGGCTCGGGCTGGCAGTGGGACCCGACCCGCATGCAATATTACATGCACAACTTCCTGACCTCGCAGCCGGACCTCAACCTGCATAATCCGGAAGTTCAGGAAGAGCTGCTTGATATCACCCGCTTCTGGCTGAAGCGCGGCGTCGATGGTTTCCGCCTCGACACCATCAACTTCTATTTCCATGATCTTGAGCTGCGCGACAATCCGGCGCTGGCGCCAGAGCGCCGCAATGCTTCCACCGCGCCTGCGGTCAATCCCTATAACTTCCAGGAACATCTCTACGACAAGAACCGCCCGGAAAACATCGCCTTCCTGAAACGCTTCCGCGCGGTGCTGGACGAATTCCCTGACATCGCCGCTGTCGGCGAAGTGGGCGACAGCCAGCGTGGTCTCGAGATCGTGGGCGAATATACGTCTGGCGATGACAAGATGCAGATGTGCTACGCCTTTGAATTCCTCGCGCCGGATGCGCTGACCCCGCAGCGCGTTGCCGATGTGCAGGCGGATTTTGCCAGAGCTGCCCCGGAAGGCTGGGCCTGCTGGGCTTTCTCCAACCATGATGTCGTGCGCCATGTCAGCCGCTGGGGCGAACATGTCGAGGACAAGGATGCTTTCGCGAAGGTGCTGTCGGCACTCCTCATGACCCAGCGCGGTTCCGTCTGCATCTATGAGGGCGAAGAACTCGGCCTCACCGAAGCCGATATCGCTTTCGAAGATTTGCAGGATCCTTACGGCATTCAGTTCTGGCCTGAATTCAAGGGCCGCGACGGTTGCCGTACGCCGATGGTATGGGACGCCGGCCATGCGCAGGCCGGTTTCTCGACGGCCGATAAGACGTGGCTGCCCATTCCGACCGAACACAAGCAACGCGCCGTCAGCGCCCAGCAGGGCAACGCGGCTTCGGTGTTGGAGCATTACCGCCGCTTCCTCGCATTCCGCAAACAACACCCGGCTTTCGCCAAGGGCGGCATAGAGTTCCAGCCGGTTGAGGGTGATGTGCTGAGCTATACCCGCAAGCTCGGCAACGAAACCGTTCTATGCCTTTTCAACTTGTCCGCAACACCGGCAAAAGCCACATTGCCGGAAGGGAACTGGGAGGTTCTAGAAGGCCATGGCTTTGCAAGCGGCCTTGAGGGCAGAAGCGTAGAACTTCCGGCATGGGGCGCTTTCTTCGCCCGTTACGCCTGATAAGACAGGGAGGAAAACCCATGACAAGTCTCGTTCTCAAGGATATCCGCAAATCCTACGGGCAGGTGAAGGTACTGCACGGCATCGATCTTTCGATCGAACAGGGCGAATTCATCGTTTTCGTCGGCCCGTCCGGCTGCGGAAAATCGACGCTTCTGCGCATGATCGCCGGCCTGGAGGAAATTACCGGCGGCGAGATGTTTATTGACGGCCAGCTCGTCAATGAAATCCCGCCTTCAAGACGCGGCATCGCCATGGTGTTCCAGTCCTACGCGCTCTATCCGCACATGACGGTCTATGACAACATGGCCTTTGGCATGAAGATCGCCAAGGAAAACAAGCAGGAAATCGACCGCCGCGTCCGCGCCGCCGCCGAAATCCTGCAGCTGACGCAATATCTGGAACGTCTGCCCAAGGCTCTGTCAGGCGGCCAGCGCCAGCGTGTTGCGATTGGCCGCGCCATCTGCCGCAATCCCAAGGTCTTCCTGTTCGATGAGCCGCTTTCGAACCTTGATGCGGCGCTGCGTGTCGCCACGCGCATTGAAATCGCCAAGCTCAACGAGCAGATGGCTGATACGACGATGATCTACGTCACCCACGATCAGGTGGAGGCGATGACGCTGGCGGACCGCATCGTTGTTTTGAATGCCGGCAGTGTGGAACAGGTCGGCCCGCCGCTCGAACTTTACGAGAGACCGGCCAATCTTTTCGTGGCGAAGTTCATCGGCTCGCCCGCCATGAACATCATCTCGGCGAAGATCGTCAGAACCGGCGAGCGCACGTCAATCGAACTTTCCGGCGGCAAGACACTGGCCGTCAATGTTCCGACACCCGCTACCGAGCAGGGCAAGGCCGCAAGCTTTGGCGTGAGGCCAGAGGACCTCAGCGTTGTCACCGGCGATGACTATCTTTTCGAAGGCAAAGTCTCGATCGTCGAGGCTCTGGGCGAAGTGACGCTGCTTTATCTCGAGGCGCCGAAGGGGCAGGAGCCGATCATCGTCAAGGTGCCGGGCATTGTTTCCGTCAGCAAGGGTGAAACGCTCCGGTTTGCGGCGCCTCAGGAAAAGCTTCACCTCTTTGACGCCACGGGCAAAACCTACCGGCCATAGGGAACATAGCTCTGAAAAACACACCCCGGAACATCCTCATTCCGGGGTTTTTTCATGGCCTTTTTTGCCCTTGTGGAAAAACGCCGGAAATGTCTCGCTTCCGGTCTGTTTAAGCCTGCGCTGATATGAATTGTTAAAGACTATGGCCTAGTCTCGACCCATTGAATGAGCATGGGAGTCCGGGCGTGCAGAGCAGTGGGGGTGTCATCAGGAACCATTACCTGAGCAAGGAAGAATCCTTCATGTACGACCGCGAAAGCCGGTTCCGCATGGAAGATACCATGAATGCGGCACGCATCGAATATACCGAAAAGGCCGTCATGCACATGGCGGCGCGCCGCTGCGATGTCATCCGCATTTCACAGACCGAAGCAGTGCTGGCGCTGATAACGAAATATAACCTGCCGAACCAGTTTTATCTCGATATTCCCGATGCCCGCATCAGCAAAATCGGTTGCGTCATGTTGCGCGTCAACGCCAACAACACCATCCACGTCCGCTTCCTGCGCATGTTGACGCAGAAAGAAATGGACCGCATCTTCGTGTTCAGCACACACCCGGCGCACAAGGACCGGAAGCTGGATATCAGGTCGTTCTAAGGCCTGATATCTGCGGTCTTAAGAAAGCCCGCCCAGAGCCGTCTGCTTCAGTTTCACATCCGGCACCTCGGTGAAGGTCAGGTCGCCGCGGCCGAAATAGGATTTCTGGTTGGTCGCGGACCAGTCGTTGCAGACCAGCTTGTAGCGCTCTTTCTTCTCCGGCTTATCCGGCATGGCGTACAGATAGTCGCCAGTGCGCGCGGCGAGCGGGATGTCGCCATCCTGGTTGCAGCGTTTGAGGATTTGCGCAAGCGCCTCGCCATCCACTTCCGTTACCATCAGCTTTCCGTCGAAACGCAGCGAGGCATTGAAATCATAACGGCGGATTTCGCCCTCGGGCAGGCCCGCACCGAAGGAGGTGTGGCCGACGAAACCGACATCCGCCCCGGTTTTTGCGGCTATAAGCTGCGCCACATGGCGGCCCGCCTCATCGACAGTCATCGCCTTCACCGATTTGCCGACAACTTCCCGTTCTTCCGCGGTCAGGTGCTTTGCAAGCGTCTGCTCGATCAGGCCCTTGAGGGCAGGGGATGCGGGAGCGGCGCGATCGATGGCGATCGTCTCGATAGCCACAGCCTTTCCGGGCGCCGCAATGGTTGCCAGCGTCATGGAGGTGCACCATGAGCCGGTATGGACATAGCGGGTGGCGCCCTGTTCATGCACGAAGTTCAGATGGTCATGGCCGCCAACAAGCAACGTCCCATCCGGCAGCAGCGGCAGTATATCGCGGTCGGCAACGATGCCGGCATGGCTAAGAACGATGTTGATCGCGCCCGGTTTGACGATACCGGGAAGATTGGCCTTGGCCCATTCCACGGGCTGCGGAATGTCGAGCATTTCGCGCGTCGCCTTCGGGTAGGTGTTGATCGCATTGGTGGCGATGCCTGCCACTATGATGTGCTGTCCGCCGACGTTCATTTCGGCGCTAGCAGCGGCATAGGGCTTGCCGCTGCGCTTGTCGATGACGTTGGAAAGTACGGTGATGCCGAGCGCGCGGGCGCGGGTAACGAAACTGGCCAGGTCATTGTCAATATCGGGCTCATGATTGCCGATATTGACGACCGTGGGAGCAAGCTTGGCGAGCGCCGCAAGGAAGGTCCATTCGATTTCGCCGGCCGAACGTGTGGCCACCGCATTGCCGAGTTCGAAAAGGTCTCCATTCAACAAGATGAGGTGGGGCGTCTTGTCGGCGGCGATACGCGTTTCGATGGCCGCGAGAAGCTGTCCGATACGCTCATAGGCCGAATGCAGGTCGGAGATGACGATCGCACGCAGGCCCACGTCCTGTGCCATGACAGAGGTTGCCGCCGTCATCAGCGGCAACATCGCAGTGCCAGCCATAAGCCTCAGCACATCGCGGCGTTTGCTTGAGAAAATCGTCATGTCAGGCCCCATCATTCAAAACTGCGCCATCGTCCCGCGGCTGGTCGAGATGGCCCTATAGGGCGATCATCACAGCCGCATGACAAGTCTGACGTTAAAGATATGGGAAATAAAGCGGTTTCTGTGCCGGCTCACCCGGCAAGAAGGGTGCGTACAGGAGATGTCGCAAAGCGGGGTTGAAAGGCGAAAACCGCATCGGTCCTCGCCTTTCGGAAGGTCAATGGAACAGAACGCTGGCGCCCTGATCGGCCGGGCCAGCATTGCGGCGGAATGGAGCGAACAATTCGCGGCCCATGCCCCATTCATTACCGGAGAGATCAGCCCGCGCCGGTTCGCGTTTCGCCAGTTCGGCGGCGGAAACGAGCACTTCCAGCGTTCCCGAAATAGCGTCGAGACGGATGATGTCGCCATCGCGGATAAGCGAGATCGGGCCACAGTCGGAAGCTTCCGGCGTGACATGGATGGCGGCCGGCACCTTGCCGGATGCGCCGGACATGCGACCGTCCGTCACCAGCGCCACCTTGAAACCGCGATCCTGCAAAACGCCGAGCGGCGGTGTCAGGCGGTGCAGTTCCGGCATGCCATTGGCCTTCGGCCCCTGGAAGCGGACGACGGCGATGAAATCGCGGTTGAGCTTGCCGTCCTTGAAGGCGTCCTGAAGTTCCTGCTGGTCATGGAAAACGATCGCCGGTGCTTCGATGATGTGGCGTTCCGGCTTGACGGCGGAAATCTTGATGACCGATTTGCCGAGATTGCCCGTCAGCATCTTCAGGCCGCCCGTTGGCTGGAACGGGGTTTCGATGCTGGAAAGAACCTTCGGGTCATGGCTCTGTTCGGGGGAGGGCTGGCGGGTGATCGCGCCCTTCTCATCCAGCAGTGCATCCACGGTGTAGGCTGCAAGCCCCTGTCCGAAGACGGTGCGCACGTCATCATGCACGAAGCCCTGTTTCAACAGCTGCTTGATGAGGAAGCCCATGCCGCCGGCAGCGTGGAAATGGTTCACATCGGCAAGACCGTTGGGGTAAACGCGGGCGAGCAGCGGCACGATATCCGAAAGATCGGAAATATCCTGCCAGGTAAGGATTATGCCGGCGGCACGCGCCATGGCGATCAGATGCATGGTGTGGTTGGTGGAACCGCCCGTCGCATGCAGACCGACGACGCCGTTGACGACCGACCGTTCGTCAATCATCTCGCCAGCGGGCGTGAATTCATTGCCCTGCGCGGTGATGGCGAGCGCGCGCTTGGCAGCTTCACGGGTCAGCGCGTCACGCAACGGCGTGCCGGGATTGATGAAAGAGGAGCCGGGCATATGAAAGCCCATGATTTCCATCAGCATCTGGTTGGAATTGGCGGTGCCGTAGAAGGTGCAGGTGCCGGGGCCGTGATAGGATTTGGATTCCGCTTCGAGCAGTTCGGCGCGACCGACTTTGCCTTCGGCATAAAGCTGGCGAATACGCGACTTCTCGTCATTCGGCAGGCCTGACGTCATCGGGCCGGCGGGAACGAAGACGGCGGGCAGGTGACCGAAGGCGAGGGCCGCAATGACCAGGCCGGGCACGATCTTGTCGCAGACGCCGAGATAAACAGCGGCATCGAACATGTTGTGCGACAGGCCGATGCCGGCAGCCATGGCGATGGCATCTCGGGAAAACAGCGACAGCTCCATGCCGGGCTGGCCTTGCGTCACGCCGTCACACATGGCGGGAACCGCGCCGGCAACCTGAGCGATGCCGCCCGCTTCCTTCGCCGCATCGCGAATGATCGCCGGGAAGGTCTCATAGGGCTGGTGTGCCGACAGCATGTCGTTATAGGCGGTGATGATGCCGAGATTGGGAACCCGGTCGCCGGCAAGGATGTCCTTGTCGGCGGGGGAACAGACCGCAAATCCATGCGCAAGGTTGCCGCAGGAAAGCACGGAACGGTGAACGCCTTTGGAAACCTGCAGCCGCAGCCGCTCGAGATAGGTCTCGCGGTAGGGCTTGGAACGTTCGACGATGCGGGCGGTAATTGCCTGAATGCGGGAATCGGCGGACATGGGCGTTCATCCTGTTCGTTGGTCGGCAACCGGCGTTCCGGGAGGTGAGCGGCCGGTTGTCGTGGTTCAGTCTTCATGTCTTCGGGGCGCTTGTCGTGGGCCGCAGTGGCGGCAACCGCGTTGGCTTATGGCGCCCAGTATATATCCACGGGCGTTTCGGCCCGGTTCAGCACGGCGCGGACGGGCATTTCATCCTCATCCTCACCGGACTGCGCTTTCTCCAGCGTCGCCTTTTTGGCTGCACCTTCGATATGCAGAACCAAGAAACCGGCATCTTGCAGGCTGGAGAAGTTGAAGGTCAATCGCTCCTCGCCGGCATTTTCCGCCGCCATGGTCAGAACGCCGCGCGGTTCATCGAGATCAAGCGCTTCGTAGAGATTGTCTCCACCGGGGAAGAACGATGCCGTATGGCCATCCGTTCCCATGCCGAGAATGACGACATCGAAAGGATCGCAGATCGCTTCGGTCTTGACGGTCGCAAGGGTTGCCGCGTCTTCCGGCGAGGCGGCTGGCTGGAACAGGGGCACAAAATAAGCCGCCTTCGCCTTGTTCTGCAACAGGTTCTCGGCAACGAGACGATGGTTCGATCGCTCGTTTTCCGGTGGTACGAAACGCTCGTCCACCAGCGTCACGCTGATATTGGGCCAGTCGAGATCGTGTTGGGACAGCGCCTGAAAAAATAGCTTCGGCGTTGATCCGCCAGAGACCGCAATGCTTGCAGTCCCCCGTTCCTTGGTTGCCTCATCGAGGCGTTTGGCAACCTCCGTCGCAAGCGCTGTCGCCAGCGCTGCGGGGTTATCGAAGACGTGAATCGTTTCGCTCATCGCCCGCCCTCAGTCGGCATCATGCCAGGTGCGGCCGTCACGCTCGATCAGCGCGATGGAACCGCTCGGACCCCAGGTGCCTGCCGTGTAGCCCTGTACCCCCTGACCAAGCTCTTCCCAGCTCTTCAGGATAGGGTCGACCCAGTCCCAGGCAGCCTCGACCTCGTCGCGGCGCATGAACAGCGTCTGGTTGGAGCGGATCGTGTCCATCAGCAGCCGCTCATAGGCATCGGGGCTGCGCACGTTGAAGGCTTCGGCAAAGCTCATGTCCAGCGAAACCTGACGCAGGCGCATGCCGCCCGGGCCGGGGTCCTTGATGAGCAGCGACTGCTTGACGCCTTCATCCGGCTGCAGGCGAATGACCAGCTTGTTGGCCTCGATCTTGCCGGCCGCATCATCGAAGATCGAATGCGGAATCTGCTTGAAGGTAACGACGATTTCCGAAACGCGGGTCGCGAGGCGTTTACCGGTGCGAATGTAGAAAGGAACGCCGGCCCAGCGCCAGTTGGCGATTTCAGCCTTGATGGCGACGAAGGTTTCGGTGTTGGAAACGCCGCCTTCCAACTCTTCCAGATAACCCTTGACTGGGCCGCCGGCGGAAGCGCCGGCACGGTACTGGCCGCGAACCGTCAGCTTTTCGACATTGCTGGTATCGATCGGCTTCAGCGAACGCAGGACCTTCAGCTTTTCGTCGCGCACGGCTTCCGATTTCATCGAAGCGGGCGGCTCCATGGCGACGAGGCAAAGCAGCTGAAGGATATGGTTCTGCACCATGTCGCGCAGCGCGCCGGCCTTGTCGTAATAACCGGCGCGGCCTTCAAGGCCGACAGCTTCGGCAACGGTAATCTGCACGTGGTCGATATGGGCGGAATTCCACAGCGGCTCATAGAGAGCGTTGGCGAAACGAAGCGCCATCAGGTTCTGCACCGTCTCCTTGCCGAGATAGTGGTCGATACGGAAGATCTGCTCTTCCTTGAAGACGTGGCCGATGGTGTCGTTCAGCTCCTGCGCGGAAGCGAGATCGCGGCCGATCGGCTTTTCAACGACGATACGGGTCGAGCGGGTGATCAGCTTGTGCTCACGAATCTTATCGGCGATATCGCCGAAAATACCCGGGGCGACGGCCAGATAGAAGGCGCGCACGCGCTCCTTGCCCTCGTCCAGCAGCTTCTTCAGCACGTCCCAGCCATTGCTGCCCTTGGCATCAACAGGCACGTAGAAAAGCCTGTTCAGGAACACTGCAACCTGCGCGTCATCGTATTCGCCGGCCTTCAGGTGCTCCTTCAGCGCGTCCTGCGCGAATTTGCGATATTCCTCGTGGCTCATGACCGAACGCGACGCGCCGATGATGCGTGTCGGCTCCGTGAACTGACCTTCGATCTGCCGGTGATAAAGGGCCGGCAGAAGCTTGCGCTCGGCAAGATCGCCCGTGCCGCCGAAAACGACACAATCAAAAGGTTCAACAGGGATGATCTGACTGCTCATATCGATTCTCTCGATCTTCAAAGGTTGGGGCATCAATAATCTAATCGATTTAAAAATGCCAGACTCAGTTATGTGAAATTATAAATTTTGCTTGCGCCAACTCGTCTGCCGCCAGCAATAGTCTGTAAACATTAGCCTAAAACCTGTCCCGCAACGCGAACCACGAGAGCGCCAGGAAAAGCAGCGGCGCACGCAGAGATGCACCGCCGGGGAAGGCGGGCACCTTTAGCCGCGCGAAGGGCGCCAGCATGTCCTTTTTGCCGAGAACCAGATCAGCATAAAGCTTGCCGCAATAATTCGACAACATCACCCCGTGGCCGGAATATCCGCCGATGGAGGTGACGCCGGGCATGACCTCGCGCACGAAGACCGACCGTGGAAGCGTGATGCCGACGGAGCCGCCCCAGGAATGGGTGATGTCGACGGCCTTCAGCTCGGGATAGATTTCCGCGATCTGCCGGCGGATATGGGTTGAGATATCGCGTGGCGTATCGGCCGTATAGGCCTCACGCCCGCCGAACAGCAGCCGGTTATCGGCTGTCTTGCGGAAGTAGCGTACCACGAAGCGAGAGTCTGCCACCGCCTCCTTGCCGGGAATGATGTCGGGATAGGCGTCGAGCGGTGCGGTGGCGCCGATGAAGGAGCGGATCGGCATGATGTGTGCGGCCGTGACCGGCTCCAGATTGCCGATATAGGCATTGGTGGCAATCAGCACGCGTGGCGCGGTGATGGTGCCCAAGGGCGTTTCGATGACAGTCTTTCCGCCGGCCTGCCGGATCGATTTCGCAGGCGTCATCTCGTAAACTTGGGCGCCCGCATCTTTCGCCGCTTTCGCAAGCCCTACCAGCAGCTTCAGCGGGTGGATATGGCCGGTGCCTGTATCGCGTGTGCCGCCGAAATAATGGGTGGAGCCGACGCGTTTGCGCGCCTCGCCGCGTTCCATGTAGGAAATATGCGGATAACCATAGCGGTTGTTCATCGCATCGACGCTGCGCCGATAGTCGTCCTCATAGGCCGCCTTGTGCGCCACATAAAGCTGCCCCGGCAGATAGTCCATGTCGATGCCGCGGCTGCTGGCGAAATCGCGCACGTAATTCTTGGCGTCCTCGGCAATGTCGAACAGCAGCTTGGATTGCTCGAAGCCGATCTCGCCTTCCATCTCATCGGGGAAGGAGCGCTGGCCGGTGCCGAACTGGCCGCCATTGCGGCCGGAAGCGCCATCGCCGAAACGATGCGCCTCGATGAGGGCGACTGAGACGCCATTTTCGGCAAGGTTACAGGCGGCCTGTAGGCCGGTATAACCACCGCCGATGATCGCGACATCAACCTGCTTCGACCCGTCGAGCGCCGGATAGTCCGGCCGCTCGCCGACGGTTGCCTGATACCAGGATAGTCCCGGCGCAATCGGGCTCTGCCATGTCATGCTCGTGGTTCCTCACACGTTGAGAAGCAGGAACTCGCGCTCCCAGGGGCTGATGACCTGCATGAAGGTCTCGAATTCCCCGCGTTTCAGGCCAGCATAAAGGCCCACGAATTCATGGCCGAACACCCGGTCAAACTGCTCCTCGCCTTCCAGCAGCGCCACGGCCTCAAGGAGACCGCGCGGCAGTTCGATGGAACCTTCATTGGCCGTATCGGCGGTGGGTTCGGTCGGTTCGATATTGTTGACGATGCCGAGCCAGCCGCAGCCGAGCGAAGCGGCAAGCGCTAGATAGGGGTTGGCATCCGAGCTCGGCAGGCGGTTTTCGACACGCCGCGCCTGCGGGCCGGAAATCGGCACGCGGAAGGCGGTCGTGCGGTTATCGTAACCCCAGGCATTGTTGACCGGGCAGGCCATGTCTGGCGTCAGGCGGCGGTAGGAATTGACATAGGGCGCCAGCATGACAAGAGCATTCGGCACGTAACGCTGCATGCCGCCGACGAAGGAGAAGAACTCTTTCGAAGGACTACCATCGGCATTGGAGAAGATATTGCGGCCGCTGTCGATGTCCACCACCGACTGATGGATATGCATGGCCGAACCCGGCTGGCCCTGCATCGGCTTGGCCATGAAAGTGGCGTAGATGCCATGCTTCAGCGCCGCTTCGCGAATAGTGCGCTTGAACAGGAACACCTGGTCGGCAAGCTCGATCGGATCGCCATGACGCAGGTTGATTTCCAGCTGCGCCGGACCTTCCTCGTGGATCAGCGTATCGATCTCAAGGCCCTGCTTTTCTGAGAAATGGTAGATGTCGTCGATCAGCTCGTCGAATTCGTTGATACCGGCGATGGAATAGCTCTGACCGCCAACGATCGACCGACCGGATCGGCCCTTCGGCGGATGCAGCGGATAGTCAGGGTCGTCATTCATGGCGACGAGGTAAAATTCGATCTCCGGCGCCACGACCGGCTTCCAGCCCTTTTCGGTGTAGAGCGAAAGCACGTTCTTCAAAACGTTGCGCGGCGTGTAGGGCACGAAATTGCCTTCCGCATCCACCACGTCGCAGATCACCTGCGCGGTGGGGTCCGTTTCCCAGGGCACGACGGAGAGCGTCGAAAGATCAGGCACCAGCTTCAGGTCGCTGTCGCGCGGCTCATAGCGGAAATTCGCCGTCTCATCGGGATATTCGCCTGATATCGTGTGGCGATAGAGTGCCGATGGCAAAGCGAGCGAGGTATCGCCGGTGAATTTCGCTGTCGGCATCATCTTGCCGCGCGGAACACCCGCAAGGTCGGGCGTGATGCATTCTATGTCTTCGATCCCGCGCGCCCTCAGCCATTGCGCGGCTTCGCGCCAGGTGGAAACACCACGGGTGGAGGACAGATCGAGCGGAGGGGACTTCTTTGCCATGGTTGCCTGTTTCTTCGGGCGGAGCATGGTTTTTTTGGCGGGCATGTATCACCGGGTCTGTGTTTCTGGTGGCGCCATCATAACCGTAGTTTGGCAATTGGCGAGGGGGAAAGCGCCATTGACAAGCGGCACCACTTGGAAAAGAGGAAAGGAAACGGATCGGATGGAATGATGACAGAGAAATGTGACGTGCTGATTTTGGGGGCGGGCGCCGCGGGCATGATGTGCGCCATCCGCGCCGGAAAACGCGGCCGGTCCGTCGTCATTCTCGATCATGCCAAAGCGCCGGGTGAAAAGATCCGCATTTCCGGCGGCGGCCGCTGCAACTTCACCAATATTCACGCCGGTCCGAAGAATTATCTCTCCACCAACCCGCATTTCGCAAAATCCGCGCTCGCCCGTTATACGCCGCGCGATTTCATTGCCCTCGTGGAGAAACACCGCATCGCCTGGCACGAAAAGACGCTCGGCCAGCTGTTTTGCGATGACAGCGCCAAGGACATCATCCGCATGCTGCTTGCCGAAATGCAGGCGGTGAATGCGAAGCTGCGGCTCGAAACGGCAGTCTCGGCTGTCACCCATGATGGTGGCCGTTTTCGCGTGACGACCTCAGGCGGCCTCATCGAAGCGGAAAGCCTTGTCATCGCGACGGGCGGAAAGTCGATCCCGAAAATGGGCGCGACCGGTTTCGCTTACCAGATGGCCGAGCAATTCGGTCTCAAACTTGTAGAGCCGCGTCCGGGCCTCGTGCCGCTGACGCTCGATCCTGCGGCACTTGAAAGGCTAAGCCCACTTGCCGGCGTCGCGGTTCCGGCCGAGGTCTTGCATGGCAAGACCTCGTTTGAGGAAGCGTTGCTGTTCACCCATCGCGGTTTGAGCGGCCCGTCCATCCTGCAGATTTCCTCCTACTGGAGGGAAGGTGATACGATCCGCCTGAAACTGGAGCCGGCGCGCGATATCGTCGCGATGCTGCGGCAAGCAAAACAGAAGAACGGCCGCCAGTCGGCCCAGACGGCCCTTTCTGAAATCCTGCCGAAGCGGCTTGCCCAGCACGTCGTCGAACAATCCGGCGTCACCGGCAATCTCGCCGATATGTCCGACAAGGTTCTCGCAAAGCTGGCGGCGCAGGTGCAGGACTGGCATATCAAGCCCGCCGGTTCCGAAGGCTACCGCACGGCGGAAGTCACGCTTGGCGGCGTGGACACGACCGGCCTCGATTCCCGCAGCATGGCGGCAAAATCCGTGCCCGGCCTCTATTTCATCGGTGAATGTGTTGATGTGACCGGGTGGCTCGGCGGTTACAATTTCCAGTGGGCCTGGGCCTCCGGACAGGCGGCAGGCGAATTCGCCTGAGATGCCCTCGAGCCGTTGAAGTCTTCTCTCTTCCGCCTTGAGCAGACACGGAAATTCAAAAGGGCAGCCGTGGATCAGGTCCGGAATGACGAAGTGCGGAAGTAAGCCGTTCACCAAACTCATTTTGGTTGGCAGACTTTGTCGCCGGTCCGCGCCCATTTTAATATTGTGTTAACGGGCACGGAGTCATCCTGATCAAATGCCAGCAGAGCCGGACAATATGGTCGCCGGGCTGTACATGATGTCACGCTGGAAGCCCTTAACAGGGCATGGGTCGGTTGAGTTTTTCGTCTGGAGCCCGCGCATGAACAGATCTGCACATCGCCCTCGCGCCATTGCCATCGCCCGCACTGACAACGAGAGCCGGCAGCTGGCCTTTCGGCTGACCGTCATCGCCGCAGGCGCTGTCGCGACACTGATCGCTCTCTTTTACTGATCGGCGGCGTTTTGCCTTTATCAAACCGAGAAGCGCGCTAAAAAGCCGTGACGGGCGTGATGCCTGTGCCATGTCAGTATAAAATTTCTCTTCCTGTAGAATGGCCTCGCGTCGGGTGCGCGGTTGCTGGTTTTCGATGATGGCCCGAGCTGCAAAAATCGCGTGCATGTCACTCTCCTTGTAATGCGGAGGGCCATGATGCACGCCGTTTTTTGATTTATCTGCGCAAGAAGATGCGCTACGTTTTTCATCCATGAAAAACGTCACCTGGGATTCCTATCAGCTTTTCCTCGATGTGTCACGCAGCGGCGGTCTGACGGGTGCCGCTGCGCTGACGGGTTTGAGCCCGGCAACCGTCGGGCGGCGCATGATCGAATTGGAGGAGCGCATTGGTAAGGCCCTGTTCCAGCGCAGCCAGACGGGATATGCCCTGACCGCGGATGGCCGCGCCTTGTTCGACCGTCTTCAGGCGATGGAAAATGCAGCCAAGGAAATCGAGGGTTGGCAGAAGGCGTCATCAGCCTCTTCCGTCGTGCGTATCGCCGTCGGTACCTGGAATGCCTGGCTGCTGACCGGGAATTTTTCCGCCATCTGCACGGATCGCGACGATTTCCGCATCGATCTTTTCATCGCCGAACAAAGAGCGTCTCTGGCGCATCGCGAAAACGACATCGGCATCCGCGCTTTCGAGCCGCAGGAAAGGAACCTCGCCGCCGTCAGGACGGGGGAGGTCGCCTATGCGCCTTATAGGCTGCGCAATGCCGCCGCCTACGTTGCTGACCGCTGGATCGCGGTGGGAGAGGAAAACGCCATTTCGGCCTATCTGCGCTGGCCGCATGAAAACAGTGGCAATGAGATCGTGGTGACGGTTAGCAGGCCAACGGCGCTGCTTGATCTGGTATTATCAGGGGCAGGGGTCGCCGTGCTTCCCTGTTTTGTGGGCGACGCGGATGCGCGGCTTGCTCGGGAAGGCGGTGAGATCGAACCGCTTCGCCACAATCAGTGGATCGTTATGAACAATGACGATCGCCACCGCCGTGATATCAGGACGGTGGCGGATCGGATGACCCGTCTCATCAAGGGGCATTCCGATCTTTATGCCGGGCGCAAGAGCCGCCCGGCATGATAGAATGACTGCAATTCAGGCAGCAGCATTTCCCTGCGCGACGATGACGGGGATCAGCAGATCGCCCCAGTTGCCGCCGCCGCCGTGGTGGCGGGCGGAGCGGACCAGCTCGACGGAAACACCGGCCTCGACGGCTTTCATGACGGCCTGGTTAAGGCGGTGCAGGTCATTGGCCAGCATGCGGATGGCAGCCTGCTGATCCTGCGTCATGGCGGAGGATTGTTCCTCAGCGCGTTCCTTGACGTGAGTCTTGATGGGATTGTGGGCATTCATGGCATTTCTCCTCTCTTTATTGGTCGGGGTTCTTGATCGGGTTTGCAAGCCCTTCCCGCGATGGGGAAGGGCGGGTTTCTCGATTTATTCCGCCGCCGGGCGGAACTGATCGTGCTCGGTCGATTCCTTCATCGCGGTGGTCGAAGACGTGCCGCCTGATATCGCCAGGGACACGGCGTCGAAATAGCCGGTGCCGACTTCGCGCTGGTGCTTGGTGGCGGTGTAACCATTCGCCTCGGCTGCAAATTCCGCTTGCTGAAGCTCGGAATAAGCCGCCATCTGCCGATCCTTGTAACCGCGCGCAAGTTCGAACATGCCGTAGTTGAGCTGGTGGAAGCCAGCGAGCGTGATGAACTGGAACTTGTAGCCCATAGCACCCAGCTCACGCTGGAACTTGGCAATCGTCGCGTCGTCGAGGTGCTTTTTCCAGTTGAACGACGGCGAGCAATTGTAAGCAAGCTTCTTGCCGGGATGCTCCTTGTGCACGCCCTCGGCGAACCGGCGCGCCTGCTCAAGATCCGGCTTGGATGTCTCGCACCAGATAAGATCGCAATAGGGCGCATAGGCGACAGCGCGGGCAATGCAGGGCTCCAAACCGTTCTTGACCTGATAAAAGCCCTCAACGCTGCGGCCGGCATCGTAATCCACGAAGGGACGGTCGCGCTCATCTATATCGGAGGTCAGAAGCTTGGCAGCCTCCGCATCCGTGCGGGCGATCACCAGCGTCGGCACGCCCATGACGTCAGCCGCAAGCCGCGCCGCTGTGAGGTTGCGAATATGCGCCGCCGTCGGGATCAGAACCTTGCCGCCGAGATGGCCGCATTTCTTTTCCGATGCCAGCTGGTCTTCATAGTGAACACCGGCAGCTCCCGCCTCGATGAAGGCCTTCATGATCTCGAAGGCGTTGAGTGGTCCGCCGAAGCCGGCCTCCGCATCGGCAACGATCGGCGCGAACCAGGTGTCGACTGAAAGGCCCTTGCCCTCCGCCGTCTCGATCTGGTCGGCACGCTGCAGGGTGCGGTTAATGCGCTTCGCCAGCTCCGGTGCCGCATTGGCCGGATAAAGCGACTGGTCCGGATACATCGCCGACGCCGTATTGGCATCTGCCGCAACCTGCCAGCCCGAGAGATAGATCGCCTTCAGCCCGGCACGAACCATCTGCATGGCCTGGTTGCCGGAGAGCGCACCGAGCGCATTGATAAAATTCTCCTCGTTGATCAGCTTCCACAGCCGGTTCGCGCCCATCTCGGCCAGCGAATGGCGGATTTCGACGGAGCCGCGCAGCCGCTCCACATCGGCGGCGGTATAGGTACGCTCGATGCCGTCAAAACGTCCCTGCGGTGCGCCCGGAACAAGCTTGTAAAAATCCGTCATGCTTCTCTCTCCCAAGATAATACAGTTTCAAGAACGGGCGACTGTGCGTTGTGTATGCCGCCGTTTGATGTGACTACATTTACATTTTCTGAGATTTGAGCGCCAGAACAAACATAAAAACAGTGACTTGAAAGAGGTTATGCTGTAGGATGCGTGACAGGGTGGTGCTGTAAAATTGTAAATTTTGTAAAAGAGCTTGATCTGGCGAGTTTGTAATAAGTTTGTATGAGTTCACGAGGTTGGAGGGGCGGCGCAGTGTCGGAAAACAAGATTTTTGCAGGTCCGCGCGTACGCCGTATTCGCAATGGTCTTGCATTGACGCAGACGGCCATGGCTGAGGCGTTGGCGATTTCGCCGTCTTACCTTAACCTCATCGAACGCAACCAGCGGCCGCTCACCGTGCAACTGCTTTTGAAGCTTGCCTCTGTCTACAAGGTCGATCTGGACGATCTGCAAGGCGAAAGCGCCGGTTCGGCCGGGCAATTGCGGGAGGTCTTCGCCGATCCATTGCTGGCGGGCGAGGTGCCATCGCCACAGGAATTGATCGAGGTGGCCGATGCCGCGCCGAATGCGGCAAGCGGCGTCCTCAAGCTCTATCGTGCTTACCGGGAGCAGGCGCAGCGCCTTTCGGATCTCTCCGATCTTCTGGCGCGGGAGGGACATGAGACGGCACTGTCTTCTACGCGCCTGCCGATCGACGAGGTGCGGCACGTCTTCGAAAACCGTCCGGCCTATTTCCATATGATCGACGCGGCGGCGGAAGAGCTGAACAAACAATTGGCGGCGGGGGACGATCTCGCTTCGGGATTGAGAGCATGGCTTCAGAAGAACCACGGCATCGTTGTCAGAACCCTGCCGGTCCATGCCATGCCAAATCTGAGGCGGCGTTATGATCGCCATTCCATGCGGCTGTTCCTCTCTGAGCGCCTGTCGCAGGCGGATCAGTTGCGGGAAATGGCCATGGAGACCTGTCTTCTTGCCCTTCGCGAGGAGATAGGCGCGGAACTGGATGTGCTCGGCCTTACGGGAGAGGAGGCGCGGCGCATCGCCCGTTTCGAATTGGCGCGCTATGCCGCCCATGCGCTGATGATGCCCTATGGTTCGTTTCTCGCCGCCGCGTTGCGGGCAAAATACGATGTTGATGTCCTGCGGTCTCGCTTTAACGTGTCATTCGAGCAGGCCGCCAGCCGTTTGGTCACCCTGCAACGGCCCTCGGCTCTAGCAATCCCGTTTTTCCTGATGGAGATCGACAATGCCGGCAACCGTTTTCGTCTCGCAGGTGCCGGTGGCTTCCCGAGGGCACGATTCGGCGGCCTCTGTCCGCGACTCAATATCCATGCTGCCTTCGCCCAGCCGGGGCAGGTGCTGGTGGAAGCGGTTGAGATGCCTGATGGGGATGCATTCCTCACGGTGTCGCGCACGCTGGAAGGTCCGCAGGCTGGCTTCGGCGAAAGAGTGCGCCGTACCGCAATGCTTCTGGGTTGCGATCTCGCTCAGGCCGGGGACACCGTCTATGGCCCTGCTGCGTCCGGCGCACCACCGGTTGCCATCGGTCCCTCATGCCGGCTGTGCGAAAGGCAGGGCTGTCTGTCGCGGGCCGAAGCGCCGCTCACGCGCCCGCTCGGGTTGGATGAAATGGTCACCGGCCTCAGTGTTTTCGACTTCCAGTAAGCTTTTCCACGCAATTTTTCGCTTGTGAAACACATTTGGTTGAAAATGCTGTGCTGCACATTTCCCGCTTGCTCCCTTTTGTTTTCCTTTCTAGTCTCTCCCAAAAAAGGGGATCACGCTCCCGTTGTGGGGATGCGTTAACAGGAGACATCATGAAAAACCGTTCTCTCCGTCTGACCTTGGCTCTCACCACCATGCTCGTTGCAGCGGGCTCGGCAATGGCCCAGGAAAAGGTCGTCCACGTTTATAACTGGTCGGATTACATCGATCCCGTCATCCTTGAGGATTTCACCAAGGAAACTGGAATCAAGGTGGTTTACGACGTCTATGACGGCAACGAAGTGCTGGAGACCAAACTTCTGGCAGGCAGTTCGGGTTATGATGTCGTGGCGCCCACGTCGCCCTTCCTTGCAAGACAGATCAAGGCCGGCGTCTATCAGAAGCTGGACAAGTCCAAGCTGCCGAACCTCAAGAACATGTGGCCGGAAATCACGCAACGTCTGGCGCAATACGATCCCGGTAACGAATATGCCGTCAATTACATGTGGGGCACCACCGGCATCGGCTACAACGTCGCCAAGGTGAAGGCGGCGCTTGGCGATGTGCCTGTCGATAGCTGGGACGTGCTCTTCAAGCCGGAAAATGCCGAGAAGCTGAAGGCCTGCGGCATCAACATTCTCGACGCCTCCGACGAGACTTTCGCGATTGCGATGAATTACATCGGCAAGAATCCCGACAGTAAGGAGACGGCCGATCTGGAAGCGGGCGGCGAGGTCTATTCGAAGATCCGTCCCAATGTGAAGACCTTCAATTCATCCCCCTATATCAATGACCTCGCCAATGGTGACATCTGCATTTCCATCGGCTGGTCCGGCGATATTCTTCAGGCGAAAACCCGCGCCGAAGAAGCCAAGAATGGCGTCGAGGTGAATTACGTCATCCCGAAGGAAGGCACCTATATCTGGATGGACAGCTTCGCCATTCCGGCAGACGCCAAGAATGTCGACGAGGCTCATGCCTTCATCAACTACATGATGAAACCTGAAGTCGCCGCCAAAGCCTCCGACTATGTGCAATATGCCAACGGCAACCTCGCCTCGCAGGCGCTGATGGATCCGGCCGTCGCCAAGAACCCGTCTGTTTATCCGAGCCCGGACACGATGAAGAAGCTCTTCACGATTTCCCCCTACGGGCCAAAGGAACAGCGCGTCTTGAACCGCGTCTGGACGCAGATCAAGACCGGCAGCTAACCGGACTTGGCAGAGGGTGGCGCCGTCCACCCTCTTTGTCCTTCAGGTCGTCGATGAAATCTTGGGTGAAATGGGGCGGGCATGGCAAAGACACTCGGACCGGTCAAACGCAAATTCAGCCCTTGGGATAATCCCGACGCGGTGCCCTTCATCCGCTTTGAAAATGTCACCAAACGTTTTGGCGATTTTGTCGCCGTCAACAATCTGACGCTTGATATTTACGAGCGCGAATTCTTCTCGCTGCTTGGTCCGTCAGGCTGCGGCAAGACCACGCTGATGCGCATGCTTGCCGGTTTCGAGGAGCCGACCGAGGGCCGTATCCTGCTGCAGGGCAAGGATATTTCCGGCGTGCCGCCCTACAAGCGCCCGACCAATATGATGTTCCAGTCCTATGCGCTTTTCCCGCACATGTCGGTGGAAAAGAACGTCGCTTTCGGTCTGGAGCAGGACGGCCTGCCCAAGGCGGATATCGCTGCCCGCGTCGAGGAAATGTTGCGCCTCGTCAAGCTCACCGAATTTGCCAGGCGCAAGCCGAGCCAGCTTTCCGGTGGCCAGCGCCAGCGCGTCGCGCTTGCCAGGTCACTCGCCAAGCGGCCGAAAGTGCTTCTGCTGGATGAACCGCTCGGCGCGCTCGACAAGAAGCTGCGCGAGGAAACCCAGTTCGAACTGATGGATATCCAGACCAATCTCGGTCTCACCTTCCTCATCGTCACCCATGACCAGGAAGAGGCGATGACGGTATCGGACCGCATTGCCGTCATGGACAAGGGCAATGTCGTGCAGGTGGCCACGCCGGCCGAAATCTATGAAGCCCCGAACAGCCGCTACGTGGCGGACTTCATTGGCGATATCAATATTTTCGACGCCAATGTCGTTGCCAATGCTTCCGATATTGGAAAGCCCGGTCTGGTGACGCTCGATTGCGACGGGTTGAAGGTGTCTGTGGAGCAGGAATGCGCGGCGGCCACCGGCAGCCAGGTGGCTTTCGCCATCCGCCCGGAAAAGGTTCGCATTTCGCTCGATCAGCCGGCCGACAGCACTGTCAACTCCGCCTATGGCGAGGTCTGGGATATTGGTTATCTCGGTGACTTCTCGGTCTTTATCGTCAAGCTTGCGGATGGCCGCGTCATTCGCGCCGCGCAGGCGAACGTGTCGCGTCTCGTCGACCGTCCCATCACCTTCGGGGATATGGTGTGGCTGAACTGGAAACCGGATTCAGGACTTGTCCTGACACGCTGAGGGAGGCTTCGATGGCAATCACCACTCCCGAAAACCGGCAAAGCCCCTGGCGTTGGCTGGTTGTTGCGGTTCCCTATTTCTGGCTGCTGCTGTTCTTCGCCGCGCCCTTTTTCATCATCTTTAAAATCTCGCTGTCGGATACGGCGATCTCCATGCCGCCCTATACGCCTGTCTTCGAAGGATTTTCGAAGCTCGGCGAATTTTTCTCGCAGCTGGATTTCGAGAATTATCTCTTCCTCACCGAAGACCCGCTTTATATCGAAGCCTATCTGTCGTCTTTGCGCATCGCCTTTATCTCCACTCTTCTGCTGCTGTTGATCGGTTATCCCATGGCGCTGGCCATGGCGCGCGCGCCATCTTCGGTGCGCCCGACACTTGTCATGCTGGTGATCCTGCCGTTCTGGACGTCGTTCCTGATCCGCGTCTACGCCTGGATCGGCATTCTAAAGCCGGAGGGCTTGCTGACGGTGCTGTTCCAGTGGCTCGGTTTCCTTGGGCCGGATCAGCAGGTCAATATTTTCCGCACCGAGACGGCGATCTTCATCGGCATCGTTTATTCCTATCTGCCCTTCATGGTGCTGCCGCTTTATTCGGCGCTGGAAAAGCTGGACAATACGCTGCTGGAAGCCGCGGCCGATCTCGGTTGCCCGCCCTGGAAAGCCTTTTGGAAGATCACCTTCCCATTGTCGCTGCCAGGTGTTGTGGCTGGCTCGATGATCTGCTTCATTCCGATCACGGGCGAATTCGTTATTCCCGATCTGCTCGGCGGCGCACAGACGCTGATGATCGGCAAGACGCTGTGGACGGAATTCTTCGGCAACCGCGACTGGCCTTTGGCCTCCGCCGTCGCCGTGCTCCTGCTGATCCTGCTGGTGGTGCCCATCGCCATCTTCCAGAACCAGCAGAAGAAGGTGGGGTGACGCCATGAAGCGCGGAAAATTCGACATCACCGTCCTCACCCTCGGTTTTGCCTTCCTCTATATCCCGATCATCATCCTGATCATCTATTCCTTCAATGCCTCCAAGCTGGTGACAGTCTGGGGCGGCTTCTCGCTGCAATGGTACAAATCCATGTGGTCGAACCAGAGCCTGATGGATGCGGCCTGGGTGACGCTGCGCGTGGGTATCCTCAGCGCCACCATCGGCACCATCCTTGGAACGCTGGCAGCGCTGTCTCTCACCCGCTTTGCCCGGTTCCCGGGTAGAGTGCTTTTTTCCGGCATGATCTATGCGCCGCTCGTTATGCCGGAGGTGATCACCGGCCTGTCGCTGCTGCTGCTTTTTGTGGCTGTCGGGGTGGATCGCGGTTTCTGGACTGTCGTCATCGCCCACACCACCTTCACCATGTGTTATGTGGCGATCGTCGTGCAGTCGCGGCTGCTGACCTTCGACAGGAGCCTTGAGGAAGCCGCACTCGATCTCGGTTGTCCGCCGGTCAAGACCTTCTTTCGCATCACCCTGCCTTTGATCTTCCCCGCCGTCATCGCCGGCTGGATGCTAGCCTTCACCCTATCGCTCGACGATCTTGTCATCGCCAGCTTCGCCACCGGCCCCGGTGCGACGACGCTGCCGATCAAGATCTATTCGCAGGTTCGTTTGGGTGTGACGCCGGAAATCAATGCCATCTGCACCATCCTGATCGGGCTCGTGACTATCGGCGTCATCGTCGCGTCAATCGCTTCCAAGCGCACGGAGCTGCAGCGGATGCGCGATGAACATGCTGCCGCGCGCAATTGATCCAAAGACCCATCCAGCGTGTGCGCTTTGATAATGGATCATTCTGAAATTCAAAGGCTCACAGTGTAGTTTTGCGGCTCTACGGTCTCAGAATAGGAATTATCGTCGGTAATTGCTCTATTTTGGTTTTAACCGCTTGTTAATACGGGTTGGCGGAAAGTAAATCCAACGCAGGGCCGTCATATCTGTTGATGGCCGGGATTGATAATTTCCATAGAGCGAGATTGTCCCCTTTCTCTCGTTGAAAAGCACAACTTATCCAAGGCGGTCGTAAGGCCGCCTTTCTTTTTGCCAAGATTATGTTTGGGTCACCGAGTTTCCGGATGATCCATCGATCTCGAAACGAGGAGGACCGGGATAAGCCCGGCAATAATAATGATGATCGCCGGCACGGCGGCATCCTGCACCCGGGAACGGGATGCATCTTCATAAACCAGCGTGGCCAGCGTATTGAAACCAAAAGGTCGCAACAGGATGGTGGCCGGAAGTTCCTTCATGGATTCGATCAGGACCAGAAGGAAGGCAGTCAACGCCGCTGGCCGCATATTCGGCAACAGCACTTTGAACAGCGTCTGCGCCCGGTTGCGCCCAAGTGTGCGCGAGGCCATGTCGATGTGCGGCGAGAGCTTCTGGAACCCCGCATCGAGCGTGCCTTCCGCCATGGTCATGAAACGCACCGCATGGGCATAGATGATGGCAAACGCCGTGCCTGACAGCAGCAGCCCGCTGGAAAAGCCGAAATGAGAACGGATGAACCCGTCAACGCCATTGTCGAGACTTGCCAGCGGAATGAGTACGCCGATGGCAAGCACGGTGCCCGGCACGCCATAACCCATGGAGCCGAAACGCGCCGCCACTTTTGAGATGCGCGAGCGCTCCGTGCGGATGGCATAAGAAAACACGAAAGCGGCAATCAGTGTCACGAAGGCAGCGGTCAGCGAGACTTCGAGGCTGTGCCCGAGTGCTTTCAGGAGCTTGGGTTGAAACAGTGCATCCAGTCTTTTTGCAGCGTAACCGCCCAGCACGATGACGGGAATGAAGAAACCGCTCACCACCGGCAGGAAGCAGAACAGGCTCGCGCACCAGCGCCGCCAGCCGGCAAGCGCCTTCAGCCGATGGCGCTGGGCCATGCTTGTCGCCTTGGGTGCGCCGAAGCGCTGTTTTTCCCGGGCATTGCGTTCGATGATGATCAGCGCACCGACAATGATCAGAATGACGGCGGCGATCTGGGTCGCATTGGCGAGATTGCCGCGATTGAGCCAGGTCTCGTAGATGGTGAAGGTAAGTGTCTGGACGCCGAGATATTCGACCGCGCCAATATCGTTCAGCGTCTCCATCAAGACGAGTGATAGTCCTATGGCGATCGCCGGCCGCGCCATCGGCAATTGCACGGAAAAGAAAACACTCAGCGGTCTTGCGCCGAGCGTGCGGGCCGCTTCGGCCGCAAACCGCCCCTGCATCGAAAAGGCGGCGCGGGCCGAGAGATAGACGTAAGGATAGAGCACCGAACTCAGGACGATCACCGCACCGCCGAGCGAGCGGATATCCGGAAACCAGTAATCCCGAATGCTGTGGTAACCGAAGGCTGCCCGAAGGGCGCTTTGCACCGGGCCGGTAAAGTCGAGAAACTCGCCGAACGCATAGGCCGCCAGATAGGACGGAATGGCGAGCGGCAGGACAAGCGCGGCAGACAATAGCCGCCGCAGCGGAAATTCGAAGGTGGTGACAAGCCAGGCGCAGACTATTCCGAAGAAGGCCGTCGTCGCGGCTGTTAGCCCCAGCAACATGAAGGTACGAAACCCGGCGCGTGGCAGAACATTGGCAAGAAGATGCTGCCACCCTTCCGTGCTGCCGGTCAGCGCCAGCCAGAAGATTGCCAGAATGGGCATGGCTGCAATGGCTGCGATAATGACCGCCGCGATGGGCAATATCGATACGCGTCTTGTCGCTGCTGGGGAAATGGTCATTGGCATGTGGGCCTGCTGTTTTGCAAAAGCCTTGGCCGAGTGATCCTTCAGCCAGCGGCTTCCGCATTGCTACGCCCGCATGCCCTCAGTTGGCAAGAACCCGCTGCGATGGAAAGGTGATTTCCACCAGCGTGCCTTCATTCGGCGTCGATGTAATCGAGAAATTCGCGCGGTTGGCGTCGACCATGGCTTTCGTCAGCGGCAGGCCAAGCCCGGTGCCGTCACCGCGCACGCGCTTGCCGGATGATGCCACCTGCCGGAACGGCTTCATGGCTTGCTCCAGTTCCGCCCGCGTCATGCCGATACCGGTGTCGCGAATACGCAGCGACACGCTGCCATTCGCCTCATAGGCGGTCGAAACGACGATCTGCCCGCCGGATGGTGTGAAGCGGATGGCGTTTGACAGGATGTTCAGCACGATCTGCTTGATCGAGCGCAGGTCGGCGACGATCTGCGGCACGGATTGCGCCAGCGCCGTGCGGATGATGACGCGCTGGTTGTTGGCCTGCGGCTGCACCAGCGACACCGCTTCGGCCACCGTCTCGTTCAAAGGCACGGCGATGAAATCGACATCCATCTGCCCGGCCTCGATCTTGGAAATATCGAGGAGATCATTGACGATGTCGAGCACATGCCGGCCCGAACGGCCAATATCATTGGCATATTCCACATAACGCGGATTGCCGATCGGCCCGAAACGTTCGGTCGCCATCATGTCGGAGAAACCGATGATGGCGTTAAGCGGCGTGCGGATTTCATGGCTGACGCGCGCGAGGAAGTCCGTCTTGTGCGCATTGGCGGTTTCTGCCGCCCGCTTGGCGTTGCGCAACTCTTCTTCCGTGCGCTTCCACTGGGTAATATCGCGGATGACGGCGCAATAGCCATGCGAGGATTTGAGCCGCCCAATGGTCATGAAAAGCGGCAGAAAACCACCGGATGCCTCACGTCCGATCACCTCGCGGCCATCGTTCAGCACGCTGGCGACACCATTATTGGCAAGTCCGGAAAGATAATCCAGTACGGCGCGCTGGCTCTCATGTGCAAAGAGCGTCACGAACGGCTTGCCAGCGATTTCGCCATTGTCATAATTGAACAATGCACTGGCGGACCGGTTGAGCGAGCGGATTTCTCCCTCATCGCCCAGAAGCACCACGCCATCGGTGGCGGTTTCCAGAATGGAATGCAGCTCTTCCATTTCGCCCTGCAACAGGGAGAGGCTGCCTGCCTCCGCATTTTCCGCGGTGTTTTCATTGGCCGCCGTCACCGCCGCCGGCTTTTCTTCCAGCGGAACCAGCGACAGCATCAGCGCCTTAGTCTCTTCCCAGCGGATGGACTGCAGTCGCGCCTTGACCGGAATGATGTCATTTTCGGCGCTGACGACAACCATGCCGCCCTCATTGTCAGGCATGTTCTCCAGTTCCTGCCGCTGCAGCAGTGCTTCCAGCCCGCCGACCTCTTCCAGCTCGGCCAAAGAAGTGTAGCCCGTCAGCCGCAGGAAATCGGGATTGGCGTGGATCAGCCTGTCACCGGCATGAACCAGAAGCGCCACCGGCATCTGATCCAGCGTCTCGGCCGTCAGCGCACTGGCGGCGCGCACTGGCGGGCTCACCATGGAGGCTGCAACGTCGGCAACCGGCTGCTCGTCGGTGGTGGCCACCTGTTTGTCTTCAGAAGCGATGTCTGCGGTGGGCGTTCGAACGAGCGCAGGCTGTTCACCATGAACATAATCGGCAAAGAGATCGTCTTCTTCTGCCGGTTCCGTTGTCTCTGCGTCGTCGCCCATTTCGGAGGAGGCGCTTTCGGTGGTCTCCGCAGCGATGTCTTGCTGGATATCCTGAACGACTGGCTTGGCCGAAATCCCTTCCGCATCCGCCTCGTGGTTTTCCTCCGATGCCGTCTCCGATGGCGCGAGCGCCCGGCCGATCTCACGGAAGGCGGCCTGCTCGCCTGCGGTCAGCCCCTCGCGGGAGCGCGAGCGGCGCTCCTCCAGATGGACGACCTTGTCGGAATTGGAGGTCTCGGGCGCGGCCACTGGCGATTCGAGTTCCGGCGAGATCTCGTCATTGAGCTGTTCTTCCGCAAACAGCTCGTCTGTGACATCGACGTCTGCAACCGGTTCATCAGCCAGCACCGAGTGAGGTTCGTCGTCCGTCTCCTCGTCTTCATCGATAAAGGCCAGCAATTCATGGCTTTCATCTTCGACTGCCGGCTGCGGCAAAATCTCTGCCGGATCAGCCTCTTTGCCATGCAGGAAGGTCAGCCCCGTGGCATGCGGGTCTTCGGTGGCATCGGCGAGACGCACGATGCCGAAACCACGGAAACCGTCAAATTCGCGTGCACGCGTGTAAGTTGGCAGGGCCGCGAGATCGATCGGCACCATCAGCGAGGTGCCTTCCACCGGCCAGTAGATCGTCTTGCCCGACCAGGTGTCGCGCCGGCCGAGAAGCTCGCGGATCTTGCCGTCAGGATCGAGATTGAAGAGGGCTGCGACATCGGCAAAGCCCATGCCTTCCACGGCGGCCGCCTTGGCGCCCACGGCTTCAGCAAATTCGTGCGAAATCGAGCTGAAACGCCCTTCGGCATCGATTTTCCAGACGAAGCGGGAGGCGCGTGCACCGGCATTGAAGACGAAAGGCCGCGCTTCTTCGGCAGTGTCCACGTTTACCGGGGCCGCCTTGTCCTCTTCTGCTGCCGAATCCGCTTCTCCCGCCGGGGTCTCCGCAATTTCTTCGTCGGTAACCGCGCTTTCGGTAGCAGGAGCCACTTCGGCATCGCTTTCCGCGACTGTCCGCTCGATCGAGGGGGCCGCGACTTCATCGGCGTCGAGCTCGAAGAGATCGGCAATGTCGTCGGTCATCGCCATATCAGCGGCGGCATCCGCATCCCGCACGGGAAGCTCCGCCGCTACGTCCGCAAGGCTCTCCGGCATGGGCGGAACATTGTCCTCACCCGGTTCGGCTGCCACGTCCTCTTCGGAATCGGATGGCAGTTCCTGCACCTCTTCCACATCCTCGATACCGGCAACGGCATCGAGCACGGAATCGAAAGAGGCGGTTGCCGTGACAACAGGCGCCGTCTCCGCCACCGGCAGGACTGGCTCGGCGGCGGCCGGGATTTCCTGCGGCCTGTCTTCGGCAAACCCCTTGTCCTCGGTATAACCGTTGACGGGGTCGAGCGTCCCGAGCGCGGTTTCGACAACGAACATCAGGTTCAGTTCGGGCGATGTCGTGATCTGACCGGTGGCGGCGGGCAGATAACCCTTGCCTGTTGGCACCGGGCGTTTGACGAGATGACCGGGCTGACCCGCGGCCATATTGACGAGCGTGCGGGCAGTGTGCGGCGTGATGCCGAGCGACGAAAAGCCTGACGAGGCGGCAATGATCTCATTGTCGCCGTTCAGAACCGCCATATGAATATCCGGATCGTCAAACCCTTCGATCATGCGCCGGGCGCATTCGGCGACATCGGGCGCGGCCTGATCGGTGAGAGCGGAAAACAGGATGGCCGGATGGCCGGGCTCCGCCTCAATGATTTCCGCGCGGGCGGTGACGGCAAGGCTGCGGAAACCCGAAGTGATGCGAATGGTAAACGGCAGGCCATCGCCGGCTTTCGAAAGCCGGGCCGCCGTGGCCGCCAATTGCCGGAAGGTGACATCCTGGCGTTTGGGGCCTTGCTCCAGAAAATCGTAAACCATCGGCGTGCCGAACAGCGCCGCGCCACGCCCATTGGCCCAGAGAACATTTTGAAGGTCGAGCGAAAACAGCGCCATGGCCTCACCGCGCCCGAAACCTTCACGCACCCGTTCATGCACTGCTATATCGATAAAGGGATACTGGACGGCGGGCATGTCGAAACCTATTCTGGCACTACCGGACCTGGCGGGCTTTTGGCTTCCTCATGAAACGCAAAACGTAAACTCGCCAAGGCATCACGTTAACAGAATTTTAAATAACTTCCCAGCGTCGTTGGGTCCACCGCTGACGTCATGAATCGCCAAATAGAGTTAACATCAACAGTCTCCCGGCTGGGGGCTCAGCGACGTGGCCCATTTGAAAAGCGCTTGCCTTTCGCAGCCTTTTTTCGCAAAATTCGACGAGGCACTTGCAAATGGGGGAAACACCTTTTATGTCACCCCCCGTGACGCCGCTTCGGCGTTTCATGTGCGGTTGTAGCTCAGTTGGTTAGAGCGCAGGTTTGTGGCACCTGAGGTCGGTGGTTCGACCCCACTCAACCGTACCATTCCCCTCTCCCGATAAGTTTATATGTCACAAGGACTTACCGGGAGAGGGGAGTATTCTCTCAGACCGGCCTTGCGATTTCCGAAGCGCCTCAAAAAATCCCGAAAATCACTGCCGCTATCGCGATGATGCGCACCCGGCCTCGGTGGGGCATAAGCCCTCACCAATTGCTGCTCGGCAAAAACCATTTGGCTAAAATCTCTTGCGCTGGTATTGTCCACCCAACGAAACCTTATGAAAGCCAGCAGCATAGCGTCTACGCTTGTGCGCGGCGAAATGGACAAGACAGTGATCGACCCCGGAAACGGCCCAAAGCCGTCGGAACAAGGGGCGTCGGTGGCGAACAAAGGGAAAGCGAAGCGATCCCGTCGTGGCAAGAAACACAAGCGTGACGGCAAGCCCCGTGACGCTATTGTGCTGTCGCATGATGTTGCCGCGGATGTTCCGGCCGGTTCCTCCTACGTATCGGCTCTCGAGCCGGATGCCGAGCCGCGCAAGAGAAAGCGCCGCAGGCGCTCCCGTGGCAAAGGCACGTCTCAACAGACGACGGCTGCCGTCGATGGACAGGCGCAGGCTCCAGCCGCATCCGATAGTGCAAATTCATCCTCCGTGCCGCCGGCTGGCGCGCGAAAATCGCGTAACCGCAAACGCGGCCACCGCGATCCCCGTGGCCGTGACCCGCAGGGTCGCCCGCTGGTCCCAACCCCCGCGCCGAAACATGCCGGCAAGCAGAACGGCCGTGCCAATGGCTCGGCACAGGAAACGCATCGGTCACACTCTGAAATCTCCGCCCGCCACGCAGGCCGCCAGCATGAGCATGGTCAGGAGCCGTCGGCGGATATGTATGCGGCGCTCGATCTCGGCACGAATAATTGCCGCCTGCTGATTGCGCAGCCGACGCGGCCCGGCCAGTTCCGGGTAGTCGACGCCTTTTCGCGCATCGTGCGGTTGGGTGAGGGGCTGGTATCGAGCGGCCGGCTTTCCGATGATGCGATGGACCGCGCGGTTGAAGCACTCAAGGTCTGCGCCGCAAAACTCTCCGGTCGCCCGATCCGGCGTATGCGGCTGATCGCGACCGAGGCCTGCCGTGCCGCCTCCAATGGTGAGGAGTTTCTGGCGCGTGTCACGCGGGAAACGGGGCTGAAACTCGAAATCATCAGCCGCGAGACGGAAGCCCGGCTTGCGGTTTCGGGCTGTGCATCGCTTGTCGGGCGCGAGGCGCGTTCCGTCGTGTTGTTCGATATTGGCGGCGGATCGTCGGAAATTGCGGTCATCAAGGTCGGTGAAAATCGCTCCAACCGGCTCGCCAACCACATCACCCACTGGACCTCGTTGCCGGTCGGAGTCGTCACGCTGTCGGAACGCCATGGCGGCCGGGATGTGACGCCTGACGTGTTTGCCGCCATGGTGCGGGAAGTCGAAGGCTTGCTCGATGCCTTTCATTGCCCGCCGCTCGCGCCGCAATTGCATCACGAGGATTTTCATCTCATCGGCACCTCGGGCACGGTCACGACACTTGCGGGCGTCCATCTTGATCTGCCGCGATATGATCGGCGCAAGGTGGATGGTCTCTGGCTTTCCGATGCCGAGGTGACGGCCATGCAGGACAAGTTGCTGGCATGGGATTTCGCCGGCCGCGCCGCGAATGCCTGCATCGGGCCTGACAGGGCCGATCTGGTTCTGGCCGGCTGCGCCATTCTCGAGGCCATTCGCCGCCGTTGGCCGGCACGCCGCATGCGGGTGGCGGATCGTGGCCTGCGTGAAGGTCTCTTGACGGATATGATGGCGGATGATGGCGCATGGCGGCGCAACCGCATAAGGCGCATGCAGATGGTACGGCAGGATAGAACGGAAGGTTTGACATGAGCAAGGCGCCGACAAGCACCAACCGCACCGGCCGCAAGATCGGCCAGAAGGTCAAGAAGACCAAGCTCAAGGCCTCGTCGCGCCGTTGGCTGGAACGTCATATCAATGACCCCTACGTACAGCGTGCCAAGCTGGAAGGTTATCGCGCCCGCGCTGCCTTCAAGCTCTTGGAAATCAACGACAAGCATCAGATTCTGAAGGGCGCGACCCGTATCATCGACCTGGGCGCTGCCCCTGGAAGCTGGTCGCAGATCGCCTCCAAGGTGACGGATTCAACCGAGGATGATATCCGCGTCGCGGCCATCGATTTCCTCGAGATCGATCCGATCCCCGGCGTCAAGATCCTGCAGCTCGACTTCCTCGATCCGACCGCGCCGGACCAGCTGATGGAAGCCGTTGGCGGCACGCCGGACCTTGTCTTGTCCGATATGGCCGCGCCGACCACGGGTCACCAGAAGACCGACCACATCCGCACCATGCATCTTTGCGAAGTCGCTGCCGATTTTGCCGTGCAGGTTCTGGCGGAAGGCGGCCATTTCCTCGCCAAGACCTTCCAGGGCGGCACCGAAAAGGCGTTGCTGGACATGCTGAAGAAGAACTTCAAGCAGGTTCTGCACATCAAGCCCGCGTCGTCACGCTCGGAATCGGTCGAAATGTTCCTGCTTGCCAAGCACTTCAAGGGCCGCAAGAACGAGCCACAGATTGATGCGGAAGCCGAAGGGGCCTCCGAAGACTGATCACTCTGCCGGTTGCGAAATCTTGCCGCGGTGGCCGGAAACGGCCGCGCCGGCCTGTGCGTCCATGCGGATGATCGGCACGATGGCGAACAGCGATACCAGCGCCACGATGGTGAAGGCGACGTGGAAATCGGCAAGCTGCAGATGGGTGCCAGACATGATGCTGCTGACTTCCAGAATGGAGGCAGCGAAGGCGACGCCAAGCGCCAGGCTGATCTGTTGCAGCACGGATGCCATCGAGGTTGCCTGACTAGCCTGGCTGTCCTCGATATCAGAATAGCTGAGCGCGTTCGATCCGGTGAAGAAGAAGGAACGGGCAAATCCCGCCGTCACCAGGCAGATCATGATCAGCGGGTAGGGCGTATCAGGCGTGAACAAGCTGTTGGCCAGCGTCGTAAACGCGCCGACGATGCCCGCCCCGATCAGCGTTGACCTGAACCCTGTCGCGGCAAAGACCCGCTTGGCCATGAATTTCGTGGTGATCGCGCCGATTGCGCCAGCAAAGGTGATCATGCCCGACTGGAACGGGTTGAGCCCGAAGCCGATCTGCAACATCAGGGGCATCAGGAAGGGGATGGCGCCGGTGGAAATGCGGAAAACGGTGCCGCCGACGGTGGCCGCCCGGAACGTTGGGTTGCGGAAAATTCGGAAATCCAGAATGGGGGCCGGGTGGTTTGCCGCGTGGCGCATGTAAAGAAAGCCGCAGATGAAACCGATGATCGTCGAGGCGATGCCGATGGCGGGCGGCAACGCCGGGAGGCTGACGACCGACACGCCGAAAACCACACCCGACGCGGCAAGGCCTGATAACACGAAACCCTTGCCATCCATCGGCGGCGGATTGGTGGTTTCGATTTCCGGCAGAAAGATCGTCGACAGCCAGATGCCAATGAGGCCGATCGGCACGTTGATGAGGAAAATCCAGTGCCATGAAAAATAGGTGGTGATGAAGCCGCCGATCGGTGGGCCGGTCAGTGGCCCGACGAGTGCTGGTATCGTCAGCAGCGCCATGGCTGAAACGAGTTCGCTGCGCTTCGTCGTTCGCAGGAGGACGAGGCGGCCGACGGGCGTCATCATCGCGCCGCCCATGCCTTGCAGGAAACGCGAGACGACGAATTCGAACACCGACGACGAGACAGCGCAGCAGATCGACCCGACAACGAAAACGCCGATGGCGAAACGGAAGATTTTCTTCGCGCCGTATTTGTCGGCCATCCAGCCACTGATGGGGATGAAGATCGCCAATGACACCATATAGGCCGTCAGCGCGAGCTTGAGCGTGATCGGACCGACATGGAGATCAGCTGCAATCGCCGGAAGCGAAGTGGCGATGACGGTGGAGTCCATCTGCTCCATGAAGAGAGCGACTGCCAGGATGAGGGGAATGATGCGGTTCATGAGGCTGCCTGCGGCTTTCCGCTGCGACAAAGAATATCGCCGTTCCTCCTACGCCTGATAAGCGGGCTTGCCAACACGTTAATTATCAATTTCTCAACTTCCGATCAAACCTGCGTGAGGCCGGTTTTCTTGCAACTTTCTCGCTCTATTGTCCGTTGGGTGAGATCAGTTGGTGATATCGGGAGACAAGATGATGACCCAATCCTTGAGCATGAGCAGACGCGGCCTCATCGGTGCGGCCGGCGCAAGCGTTCTCGGCGCGCCGCTTTTGATGACGCGCGGCGCGAACGCCCAGACCAACCAGCCGCAAACCTCCATGGAGATAAAACACGCCATGCCACCGGAAACCAACCGCTTCAAGCTCGGCAATTTCGAGGTGCTGGTCGTCAAGGACGGCGCGCGCGCCGCGCCCAACCCGGGTGAGACCTTCGGCACCGACCAGTCGGCAGAGGCCGTGGGCAAATTGCTGGAAGATAATTTTCTACCGAAGGATCAGTTCGTCAATTCCTTCTCGCCGGTTCTTATCAACACCGGCTCCGATCTCGTGCTGTTCGATACGGGTTTCGGAGAGGCTGGCCGCGGCGCCGGCAATGGTCGCCTGACCGAAGGCATGGCTGCGGCTGGTTATTCCCCCGAGGACGTGACCGTGGTGGTGCTGACCCATATGCATGGCGACCACATCGGCGGCCTGATGGAGAAGGGCGCTCCGGCTTTTTCCAAGGCGCGTTATGTCTTCGGCCAGGCGGAATATGATTTCTGGACGGATGAAAAGCGTGTCGGCACTCCCGCTGAAGGTGGTCACAAGGGCGTTCTCGCCAACGTCAAGCCGCTGGCCGAAAAGGCAACCTTCATCGGTGATGGCGCCAGTGTGGTTTCAGGCATCACCGGCATTGCCGCTTTCGGTCATTCGCCGGGACATATGATCTTCCGTGTCGAATCGGAAGGTAAGCAACTTATCCTGACGGCAGATACCGCCAACCATTTCGTCCTGTCGTTGCAGCGGCCGGACTGGGAGGTGAAGTTCGACATGGACAAGGCGGCTGCGGCTTCGACCCGCAAGAAGGTTTATGACATGATCGCCACCGACCGGCTGCCATTCCTTGGCTATCACATGCCTTTCCCGTCCGTCGGTTACGCGGAGAAGCTGGATACGGGTTATCGTTTCGTGCCGAAATCCTACCAGTTCGACATCTAATGCATGTCGCGCAGAAGTGTTCAGCGGTTGCGACAGCGACATGCATAAAAACAAGCAGTTAAAGCGTGCTGTATGGGGCAAGGACCCACAAGACGTGCTTTAACGTCTGCTGCAATGCAGCAACAGAGAAAACCCGGAAGGTTATTCCGGGTTTTTTCTATTCCCTTCCTGTCATGAACGTGTTACCAGCCCTCGCCAACTTCCAAGCAATCCTTGCAGGGCGCCGGGGTGAACTTTTCGTTCCGGAAGGCCACGCATTTTCAGTATGAAGGAATTTGGTCATGGCACGCATCATTCAAACACCCACTGGTTTGGACGCTCTCACATTTGACGATGTGTTGCTGCAACCCGGACATTCCGAGGTTATGCCGGGACAGACGAATATCGCCACCCGCATTGCCCGTGATATCGATCTCAACCTTCCGATCCTCTCTTCCGCCATGGACACGGTCACGGAAGGCCGCCTTGCCATCGCCATGGCGCAGGCCGGCGGCATCGGCGTCATCCACCGCAACCTTACCCCCATCGAACAGGCCGAAGAAGTCCGGCAGGTAAAGAAGTTCGAGAGCGGCATGGTCGTCAACCCGGTCACCATCGGCCCGGATGCCACGCTGGCAGAAGCACAGGCTTTGATGAAGGCGCACGGCATTTCCGGCATTCCGGTGGTGGAAAACGGCGGCTCCGGCGGCCACAAGAACGGACGACTCGTCGGCATCCTGACCAATCGCGACGTCCGCTTCGCCTCCGATCCGCAGCAGAAAATCTACGAACTGATGACCCGTGAAAATCTGGTCACGGTCAAGGAAAGCAGCGTTGATCAACAGGAAGCGCGCCGCCTGCTGCACAAGCACCGCATTGAAAAACTGCTGGTGGTGGACGCCAAGGGCAATTGCGTCGGCCTCATCACCGTCAAGGATATTGAGAAGTCGCAGCTGAACCCCAATGCCACCAAGGATGCGCAGGGCCGTCTTCGCGCCGCCGCCGCCATCAGCGTTGGTGCAGATGCGATCGAGCGCGCTGAGCGCCTTATCGATGCCGGTGTCGACCTTCTGGTCGTGGATACCGCGCATGGTCATTCGCAGCGCGTGCTGGACGCTGTTTCTGTCGTCAAGAAGATGTCCAACTCGGTTCGCATCATCGCCGGCAATGTCGCGACCGCCGACGGCACGAAGGCTCTGATCGATGCCGGCGCCGATGGCGTCAAGGTCGGTATAGGCCCCGGCTCGATTTGCACCACCCGCATCGTCGCTGGCGTCGGCGTTCCTCAGCTTGCCGCGATCATGTCGTCGGTTGAAGTCGCCAATGCGGCTGACATTCCCGTCATCGCCGATGGCGGTATCAAGTTCTCGGGCGATCTGGCCAAGGCAATCGCTGCCGGCGCTTCCGCCGTTATGATCGGCTCGCTGCTCGCCGGCACCGATGAAAGCCCGGGTGAAGTGTTCCTGTATCAGGGCCGTTCCTTCAAGGCCTATCGCGGCATGGGCTCCGTTGGTGCCATGGCGCGTGGTTCGGCAGACCGCTATTTCCAGGCGGAAGTGCGCGATACGCTGAAGCTGGTGCCTGAAGGCATTGAAGGTCAGGTTCCCTACAAGGGCCCGGTTTCCGGCGTCCTGCACCAGCTGGCCGGTGGCCTCAAGGCCGCCATGGGTTATGTTGGCGGCAGCAACATCAAGGAATTCCAGGAACGCGCCACCTTCGTGCGTATCTCCAGCGCCGGACTTCGTGAAAGCCACGCCCATGACGTGACGATCACGCGCGAAAGCCCGAACTATCCTGGCGCGGTTTGATCTTTCGAGCCGAATCCGTAAAAGGATGCTGAGTGTTTGGCGCTCCTCGATTCACGCCGGATCGGGGAGCGTTTTCATGATTGGAGAAAAGCATGTCCCCGACAACTGCAATGTTCTGGCCGATGATCGCCCATGCGTTTCTCGTTTTCATTCTTTATGGACTGCTTTTATACCGGCGTAAAAACCAGACGCTCACCAGCAAGGATGCTGTCACCCAATATCGCGAAAAAGGCGTAGAGGGGCAGGCCAGCTCCCTCGTCAACAGAAACATCGCCAATCAGTTCGAACTTCCGGCTCTCTTTCACGCCATCTGTCTGCTGCTTTACATTACTGATGCGGACAATGTGGTGACCGTTGTTCTCGCCTGGCTTTTTGTAATCTCTCGTTATGCGCATTCCTACGTCCATGTGACCAGCAACCGGCTGCGATATCGGGCGCCGCTGTTCGGAATTGGCTTTGCACTGCTGGTCTGCCTGTGGGCATGGCTCGCCATATGGTTGGCGCTGGAATAAATCAGCACCGTGAGGTTGCTTCATAAGTGAGACAATACCGACTTGGAAAATGCTGCGATTTGCGATGGGTCAATTCCATGAAACCCCATTCCCGTTAGTCTCTGCCTGCCGTCGAGGATTTCCGGCGAGCAGAGATTAGGGAGTATGTCATGGCTAAAACAATGAAGGCGGCGGTCGTCCGCGCATTTGGAAAACCGCTGACCATCGAGGAAGTGGCGATACCGGATCCCGGCCCCGGTGAAATTCTCATCAACTACAAGGCGACGGGCATTTGCCACACCGACCTGCACGCCGCAACCGGCGACTGGCCAGTCAAACCCAATCCGCCCTTCATCCCCGGCCACGAAGGTGTCGGTTATGTTGCGAAGATCGGCGCTGGCGTCACCGGCATCAAGGAAGGTGACCGCGCCGGCACGCCCTGGCTTTACACCGCCTGCGGATGCTGCATCCCCTGCCGTACGGGCTGGGAAACGCTGTGCCCGAGCCAGAAGAATTCCGGCTATTCCGTCAATGGCAGCTTTGCCGAATATGGTCTTGCCGATCCGAAATTCGTCGGCCGCCTGCCGGATAATCTCGACTTCGGCCCGGCAGCCCCGGTGCTCTGCGCCGGCGTCACCGTCTATAAGGGCCTCAAGGAAACTGAAGTCAGGCCCGGTGAGTGGGTGGTCATCTCAGGCATTGGCGGCCTCGGTCATATGGCCGTGCAATATGCCAAGGCCATGGGCATGCATGTTGTTGCCGCCGATATTTTCGATGACAAGCTGGCGCTTGCCAAAAAACTCGGCGCTGATGTCGTCGTCAACGGCCGTGCGCCTGACGCGGTAGAGCAGGTGCAGAAGGCGACCGGCGGTGTCCATGGCGCGCTGGTGACCGCGGTCTCGCCCAAGGCCATGGAGCAGGCCTATGGTTTCCTGCGCTCCAAGGGTACGATGGCGCTTGTCGGCCTGCCGCCGGGCTTCATCTCCATTCCGGTGTTCGACACGGTGCTGAAGCGCATCACGGTGCGCGGCTCCATCGTCGGCACGCGGCAGGATCTGGAGGAAGCGCTGACCTTTGCCGGCGAAGGCAAGGTGGCGGCTCACTTCTCGTGGGACAAGCTCGAAAACATCAACGATATCTTCCACCGTATGGAAGAGGGCAAGATCGACGGTCGTATCGTCGTGGACCTCGCCGCCTGATGTGAAAATCCGGAAGCGGCGCTCACGCAAATGTGTGGCGCCGCCGTGCACCGGCCTCGTTCCCAGCCCTTAGATCTGCGCTATCCTCCCGCATCCGTGCGTCCAAGGAGGATAGAGCGATGGACAAGCCCAAGATTACGCAGGCCATGATCGACGCTTATGATGAATATACCCATCTCAGCCTCGATCGCCGCAAATTCATGGAAAAGCTCAGCGTGCTCGCCGGCTCCGGCGCGGCGGCCGCGGCAATTGCCCCGCTTCTTTCCGCCAACAGCGCCCGCGCCGCCATCGTCGCGCCTGATGATGCAGGCATTGTTGCGGAAGACGTGACCTATCCGGCGCCCGGTGGCGAGATGAAGGCTTATCTCGTCACGCCGAAATCGGCGTCCGGTGCCATTGGTTCCGTCATCGTCATCCATGAAAACCGGGGCCTGAACGACCATATCCGTGATGTGGCGAGGCGCGTGGCGCTTGCCGGTTTCCGGGCGATGGCGGTCGATTTCCTATCGCCGCAGGGTGGTACGCCGGCGGATGAGGACAAGGCACGGGAAATGTTCAGTGGTCTCGATATGGAGGCAACCGTCGCCAATGCCGAAGCGGGCCGGGTCTGGCTTGCGGCAAGGCAAGGAGCGAATGGCAAGGTCGGCGCGGTCGGCTTCTGCTGGGGCGGCGGGCTGGTCAACCGTTTCGCCACCAAATCGGCGGGCCTGAAAGCCGGTGTCGCCTATTACGGCCAGCAGGCCCCGGCGGCTGATGTGCCGGCCATAAAGGCGCCGCTGCTTTTGCACTACGCCGGTCTCGACGAACGCATCAATGCCGGCATCGATGCTTACAAGAAGGCGCTGGAGGAAAACGGCAAGACCTTCGAGAGTTTTGTCTATAACGGCGTCAACCATGCCTTTAACAACGATACCTCCGCGGCGCGCTATGACAAGGCGGCTGCCGATCTCGCCTGGGGGCGGACGGTGGAGTTTTTCAAGAAATATCTGGGGTGATTGGGTTTTGAGCGGGCAGCTGTTCTTCTCGCCGGTGGGGAGCGTAGATGTTCTGGATGTTGTCCATTGACAGCGAATCGAGGGCGCGCGGGGCTTACCCCCCTCTGCCCTGCCGGGCATCTCCCCCTCAAGGGGGAGATCGGCAAGACGCACTACCTCAACTTCATTCTTAGGCTGTGAGATGGGCAAAAACCTCGCCGCAGGTCGATCTCCCCCCTTGAGGGGGAGATGCCCGGCAGGGCAGAGGGGGGTAAAGCCCTACCCTAAACCCCACCACTCCCACGTTTCAAATGCTCATCCAACCGCGGCATAATCTCCACGAAATTACATGGCAGATGACGATAATCGAGTTGCGCCTTGAGGATACCATCCCAGGCATCCTTGCAGGCCCCCGGTGATCCCGGCAGCACGAAGATGAAGGTCGCATTCGCCACACCACCGGTCGCGCGTGACTGGATAGTGGCGGTGCCGATCTTGTCATAGGAAATGCGATGGAAGAGGGCCGAAAACCCGTCCATGCGCTTTTCGAACAGCGGCTCCAGCGCCTCGGGTGTCACATCGCGGCCGGTAAAGCCCGTGCCGCCTGTCGTGATGACCACATCCACGCCGTCAGACAGCGTCCATTCGCGCACCGTGTCTGCGATCGCCGCCTTGTCGTCCGGTACGATGGCGCGGGCAGCGAGCCTGTGGCCCGCGTCCTCCAGTCTTGCGACGAGTGTGTCACCGGACTTGTCGTTCTCCAGCGTCCGGCTGTCCGAAACGGTCAGAACCGCAATGCCAAGGGGAATGAAGGGTCTATCGCCTGCCATGGCTTTATCCTCGAAATATCCGGTCCTCAAATGGTCCGCGTTGCCTGAAAATACCAGCCTGGGCGCTTTTTCCGAAGCGATGTTTCCGCGTTTAGAGCGGCATCGAAGGAATGAAAAATCCCGAAACAGGTTGCCCCCGAACCGGACATGCGCACAAGGGTGGCGCCTTCCGCAGACAGCAGCCCGGTCATCTCCCCGATTTCAGGCAGCAGCGACTGAGCGGGTGGTTGCAGATCGTTGCGGCTTTGAGCGAGAAAATCCATCCAGCCCGTCGTCGAATGGGCGGGTAGGTGGGAATTGACCTTGTTCTGCAGTCGCCGGAAAATCTCCGGTGTCGAGACTGCCTTTAGCGGATTGGCCAGAACCATGGCGAGTTCCGGCAGGTCGGTAAGGACTTCGATGTCCTCGCCTATGCCACGCGCGATCAGTGGCCGGCTTGCAAGGCACATTGGCACGTCTGCACCGAGCTCCAGTGCGAGAGAGGCGAGATTTTCCGGTGCAATAATGGCACCCCAGTGCCGCAGGAGCCCCCGCAGCGTGGCCGCGGCATCCGCCGAACCGCCACCGATACCCGACGCAACCGGCAGGTTTTTTTCAAGGTGAATACCGACCGGGCGGGCAGGCTGGCCTGTTAATGTCAGAGCATCGCGCAACGTGTCTCTGGCGCGGGTGACGAGATTATCGCCACCATCGCTTAGAAGATCGCCGAACGGGCCTGAAATGGAGAAACTGTCGGCGGCAGCGTCGCGAATGCAAATCACGTCACCGGCTTCGGTGAATGTCACCAGCGTTTCAAGCAGATGGTAGCCATCCGCCCGCTGGCCGGTGACATGCAGCGCCAGATTGATCTTGGCCGGGGCCGCCTCGATTGTCTCGGTGGCCCCGGAAACCTCATGCAGGCGCATGTGGCGTCAGGATTTCTTGTCCGGCGTAGGTGCCGCCGGTGCCGGAGGGGCTGGCGGCTGCGGCGCCACATCCTTCTTGGCGGTGTTTTCAGCGTCCTTTTCGACAGGCGGCAGGCCGTTGGCGATCTTTTCCTTCACCTTGGCTTTGTCCACATCGTCATTGTCGCCGATGAGCGCACGGTTCCACTGGTAAACAGCCTCGATCTTGCGGCCAACGCGCCAATAGGCATCGCCCAAATGGTCGTTGATGGTGGGATCGCCAGCCTTGAGCTCGATGGCGCGCTCCAGTTCCGTCACGGCCTGATCAAAGTCACCGAGCCGGAAATGCGCCCAACCGAGCGAATCGACGATATAGCCGTCATTCGGGCGAAGCTCGACGGCGCGGCTGATCATCTTCATGCCTTCATCGAGATTGATGCCCTTGTCCACCCAGGAATAACCCAGATAGTTAAGAACCTGCGGCTGCTCGGGGTTCAACTCCAGCGCCCGCTTGAAATTCGGTTCGGCCTTGTCCCATTGCTTCAGCCGCTCATAGGCAATGCCGCGCTGGAAGAAGACGGACCAGTCGGACTTCTGCGGCACCGCGCCGATGACTTCGACCGCCTTGTCGTAGTTCTCCGCCATCGCCTTGTAGTCCTTGGCGTCGGAAAGCACGCTGCCATAAGCGAGATAGGAGCGGATGTCCTTCGGATCGGATTCCAGCAGTGACTGGAGATGCTTGCGCGACTCGTCCACCTTGCCGGTCTGCGCCAGCGTCAATCCGAGTTGCAGCTCGGAAATGCGGTGCATCGGCGAATCCTTCGGGACTTCGCGATAGAAGGAGATGGCGCGCTCGGGCTGTTTCATCGCTTCGGCAAGGCCGCCGAGAAGAATGAGGGTGTCCGGGCTCTTCGGGTCGAGGGCGCGCGAGGTCTGCAGATAAAGCGTCACGATCTCTTCGGCGCCCTCACGGTTCAGCGCGCCGGCGATCGAGAACATCACGCTGGCCGCACCCTCCACCGCGTTGGTGATCTGCTGCTCCGGCTTTTCACCCTTTTCGATCGCCTCGCGAAGCGCTTTCAGCGGTGCATAATTCGGCGCGAAAGTATCGCCGACGGCGATCGCGTCCAATGCTTTCTGCTTGTTGCCGGCGGAAGCTTCAAGCCGGGCAAGCGCCATGACCGCGCGCATATAGGTATCGGAAGCGGTGGCCCCGCCTTCGCGGTCCGTCACAGCTTCGTTCAGGCTCTTGCGGGCGGCTTCAGTATTCCCGGAAACAAGCGCGATGGCCGCGGCGTTGTATTTCTGGAAGATCGAAATCCAGCCCGGACCCTTCATGTTGTTAACGAGTGCCAGCGCTTCTTTCGGTTTGCCGGCACCGGCACGCGCCCACGCTGTCAAAAGCGTGTTGACCATGCGGTCGAGATCGTTCGGGCCGGAATATTTCAGGATCTTCTCGGCCTTGGTGAATTCCTTGTCCTTGATGGCGTCGAGGCCACGCACGATGGTCGTGACGCGTTCCACCGAGGTATCGTCCTTCATCGAATCGGCAATCTTGGCGCCAGCCTCGAAATTGCCGCTCAGAAGTTCGGCGATCATCAGCCGCTGGCGAATTTCGGAATTTGCCGGATCGTATTCCAGCGCCTTCTTGTAGAGCGAAATTGCGGTGGGGTAGTCCTGATCGACGTCTGCGTTCCGTCCGGCGAGGAAAGCGCCGGAGAACGTGTTGACCTTGCCGGGATCGAAGGTAACGGCTTTGTCTTCCGGTTTTGCCTTCGTCTCCGCAAAGCCGGGGCTTGCACCCGCGCCGATTGCGAGAGCAGCGGCAAGAGCCGCGCTGCAGAGAAGACGGAGTGCTGGTTTACGCCGCATGAGGGAACCTTTGCCTTTGTGCAGGAGCACGGAAAAATCAGTTTCCATTGTTTGGTCACGATAGAATGGCTTTTTTGAAGCAACCCCGCAAGAAATTATGGCGGGGTCACAATCACGCCTTGAGGAGAAAATGACCGCGAAACGAGCGGCGGAAGGAGGATTCATCCGCCGTTGTCCCGGCCTTCCACCGTCAGTTCAGACGCTCGATGCAGAAGTCGATGACTTCCAGAAGCGCATCTTTCCAAGGGCTCTGCGGCAGCGGCGCGAGCGCGTCGCGGGCAATGGTGCCGTAATGCGTGGCGCGGCCGATCGTATCGCCGAGGCCGTTATATTTGGTGATCAGGCCAAGCGCCTTCTCGAGGTTCTCATCGCTGCTTTCGCCCTTTTCGATGGCCGTGCGCCAGAAAGCGCGCTCATCCTGGGTGCCGCGGCGATAGGACAGGATGACCGGCAGCGTGATCTTGCCTTCGCGGAAATCGTCGCCCGTGTTCTTGCCGAGATCGGCGGACTTGCCGCCATAGTCCAGGACGTCATCGACCAGCTGAAAGGCGAGGCCGAGATTCATGCCATAGGATTTCAGCGCACTGCGGGTGGCCTTGTCCGTCTTGGCGACGATGGGGCCGACTTCGGCCGCTGCGGCAAAGAGAGCGGCCGTCTTGGCGCGAATCACCTGCAGGTAATCGTCTTCTGTCGTTTCCATGTTCTTGGCGACGGAAAGCTGCAGCACCTCGCCTTCGGCGATGACCGACGCAGCGGTAGACAGCACGTCAAGCGCATCGAGAGAGCCGACATCCACCATCATGCGGAAAGCCTGGCCAAGCAGGAAGTCGCCGACGAGAACGCTTGCCTGGTTACCCCAGATAGTGCGTGCGGTGGATTTGCCGCGACGTAGATCGCTTTCATCCACCACATCGTCATGCAGAAGCGTCGCCGTGTGCATGAACTCCACGCTGGTGGCGAGCTTGATGTGATTATCGCCCTCGTAACCGAACATCGAGGCCGAGGCGAGCGTCAGCATCGGCCGCAGGCGCTTGCCGCCTGACGAGATGAGGTGGTTGGCTACCTCGGGTATCATCTGGACATCGGAACCCGCCTTGGAAAGGATAAGCTGGTTCACCCGTTCCATGTCGGGGCGGGTCAGGTCGACAAGCGGCTTGACGGATGCGAGTTTGTTTTTGCTTTCTTCAAGCGGTATGACGACGCCCAAGGGACAGGACTCCAGTTCGAATTTGAATTCGACAATAAAAACTGACGCCTTGCGCGGCAAGGGGCGAATTGCCGCTAGCCATTCAAAAAGATGGGAATTTAAGGTCTATCCATGCGTGAACTGATCCGTACCAACGATGCCGTGCTTCTTTCCTTCGCCGAAAGCCTGATGAAGGACGCCGGCATTCACTGCCTCATTGCCGATCAGGCGATGAGCATTCTGGAGGGATCGCTCGGCCTTTTGCCGCGAAGGTTCCTGGTGGAAGACGACCGCGCCGATCAGGCCCGCCGCATTCTCATCGATGCGGGGCTCGGCGACGAATTGCGCAATCAAGAGGCTTGAGCGGCAAGTGAGCGAAGGCATTTCCGAAACGATCGACGCTTTTCATCGGGGGCGCTTTCACATCGTCCAGCCGAAGGGGAGGGGGCACCGGGCGGGCATGGACGCCATGCTTCTGGCCTCGCTGGTGGCGGATGAGCGTGCCTGCCGCATCGCCGATCTCGGCGCGGGTGCGGGAGCTGCCGGGATGGCTGTGGCGGCAAGGCTCGAAAAGGCGCAGGTGACGCTTTATGAACGGTCGCCGGAAATGGTGCAATTTGCTCGCCGCAGCCTCGAATTGCCCGAGAATGCCGCCTTTTCCGCGCGGGTGAATGTGTGCGAGGCGGATGTGACGCTGCGTGCGAAAGCGCGTGTCGCGGCCGGACTGCCCGACGATCATTTCCATCACGTCATCATGAATCCGCCCTATAATGATGCGGGCGACCGCCGCACGCCGGATGCTCTGAAGGCCGAGGCCCACGCGATGACGGACGGCCTGTTCGAGGACTGGATCAGGACTGCGGGCGCGATTATGGTCTCGGGCGGGCAACTTTCCCTGATTGCGCGGCCGCAATCGGTGGCGGACATCATCGCCGCCTGCGGCAGCCGTTTTGGCGGTCTGGAAATCACCCTCATTCATCCACGTCCCGGCGAGGATGCGGTGCGTATGCTCGTCACCGCCATCAAGGGTTCGCGCGCACGGCTGTCCTTCCGCTCACCCCTTATCATGCACGAGACCGGCAGCCACGCCTTTACCCCTTTCGTGGATGACCTCAACAATGGTCGCGCCGCCTATTCCCGTCATGGAAGGGCAATCAGACCCGGCTTATAAAATCAGCGTGACGCCAGCCGCATGCCATTGTGTTTTGCCCGGCGATACATACATCCGTGTCGATGAAGTCATTGCTGTGAGGATTGATTGGTGGGTTTTCTGACGTATCTGGTGCCGAAACGCTTTCGTAAAAAGGAGCTCGTCATTCCCGTGGTGCGCATGCATGGCGCGATCATGGCCGGCGGCAACCAGTTCCGCCCCGCCCTCAATCTCGCGTCCTATGCGCCGCTTCTCGAAAAGGCCTTCGCCTTAAAGGATGCCCCGGCCGTCGCCATTTCGCTCAACTCGCCCGGCGGCTCGCCGGTGCAGGCGCGAATGATCTATAACCGTATCCGCCAGCTTGCCGAGGAAAAGGACAAGAAAGTCCTGATTTTCGTGGAGGACGTCGCAGCCTCGGGCGGCTACATGATCGCGCTTGCCGGCGATGAGATCATCGCCGACCCCACCTCCATCGTCGGTTCGATCGGCGTCGTCTCCGGCGGCTTCGGTTTTCCGGAAATGCTGCGGAAGATCGGCGTGGAGCGCCGCGTCTATACGGCCGGCGAAAACAAGGTCATCCTCGATCCCTTCCAGCCGGAAAAGGAAGGCGACATCGAATACCTGAAGTCGCTCCAGGTCGAAATCCACAATATTTTCATAGATATGGTCAAGATGCGCCGCGGCTCGAAGCTGAAGGGCGACGAGACGATCTTCTCCGGCCTGTTCTGGACCGGCATGCGCGGCCTCGACCTTGGCCTGATCGACGGGCTGGGCGACATGAGGGAGGTTTTACGTCGCCGTTACGGCACCAAGGTCAAGCTCCAGCTCGTCAGTGGCGGTCGCACGCTGTTCGGCAAAAAGGTGCCCGGCGTCAACGCGGCGCTGGATGTAAATGCTGAAAGGCTGGCTGCGGGCGCGGTTTCGGGTCTTGCGGAGGTCGCCGAAGAAAAGGCATTGTGGTCGCGCTTCGGTCTATGATGTCTCGGGAATAAAGCCTTATGGCGCAGCTTATTACAATTCTTCTTCTGGTGGTGGGATCCGTCATCCTTTACCGCCGTTTCGTCCGCGATGCCGAAAAGCTCTCGGCCAAATCGAAACAGCGCGAAAAGGAACGCGAGACCGGGGCTATCGGCACGCTGATCAAGGACCCGGAAACCGGCGAGTATCGGGTAAAGCGCGAGGATGAGGCGTAAGGCCGCGGCTTTACGCATAAAACCTTGACCCCCACGCCCTGCCGTGGCACCAGTCCGCATCCGAAGTAAGTCAATGCTTACTTGTCCTCCTAACGCCGCGATGACTGAAATGACCGATGTTCCCGACCATATGAACCCCAAGCGTTCCTTTCAGGCGCTGATCCTGACGCTGCATAATTACTGGGCCGATAAGGGCTGCGCGGTACTGCAGCCTTACGATATGGAAGTGGGCGCGGGTACGTTCCATCCGGCGACGACGCTTCGCGCGCTTGGTCCCAAGCCATGGAAGGCCGCTTACGTGCAGCCGTCGCGCCGTCCTTCTGATGGGCGTTACGGGGAAAACCCCAACCGTCTGCAGCATTATTACCAGTATCAGGTCATTCTGAAGCCCAATCCTTCCAACCTGCAGGAGCTCTATCTCGGTTCGCTGAAGGCGATCGGCCTCGACCCTCTGCTGCACGACGTGCGCTTCGTCGAAGACGACTGGGAAAGCCCGACGCTTGGCGCCTGGGGCCTCGGCTGGGAATGCTGGTGCGATGGCATGGAAGTTTCGCAGTTCACCTACTTCCAGCAGGTCTGCGGTATCGAATGCTCGCCGGTTGCGGGCGAGCTGACCTATGGTCTGGAGCGTCTGGCCATGTATGTTCAGGGCGTCGACAATGTCTACGACCTGAACTTCAACGGCCGCGAAGGCGAAGAAAAGATTTCCTACGGCGACGTGTTTTTGCAGGCCGAGCAGGAATATTCCCGCCACAACTTCGAATTCGCCGATACGGCCATGCTGCATCGTCATTTCATCGACGCCGAAAAGGAATGCCAGGCGCTTCTCGCTGCCGGTGCGCCCGGTGACAACGACAATCAGCGCCTGCATAAATGCGTGTTCCCGGCCTATGACCAGTGCATCAAGGCCAGCCATGTCTTTAACCTTCTGGATGCGCGCGGCGTAATCTCGGTCACGGAACGCCAGAGCTATATCCTGCGCGTGCGCACGCTGGCGAAAGCCTGCGGCGAAGCTTTCCTGCTCACGGATGCGGGCGGACTGAACTGGAACAGGGCTGCCTGAACCTTTATGTAAGGCGGGGCAACAGTCTAACGTGCGGACGCCGTTCTGGTGTCCGCACCTCTTGAGGAGGGGTAGGGAATGTTCATCACGCTGGCAATCATCGCGGCAATCGCGCTTTATGTCGTCTTCATCTATAACGGTCTCGTCAAGGCGCGGCAGATGAAGGAAGAGGCGTGGTCGGGCATCGACGTACAGCTGAAGCGCCGCGCCGATCTCATCCCCAACCTCATCGAGACCGTGAAGGGTTACGCGGCCCATGAAAAGAGCACCTTTGAGGAGGTGGTCAACCTGCGCAATCGGGCGCAGGCCGTGCCGGCGGGCGATGTCGAAGGCCGCGCCCAGGCGGAAGGGCTGCTGTCGCAGGCGCTCGGCAAGCTCTTTGCGCTCGCAGAAGCCTATCCCGATCTGAAAGCCAATACGAACTTTCTGGAATTGCAGCGCTCGCTCGAGACCATCGAAGGCGAACTCCAGATGTCGCGTCGTTATTACAATGGTGCGGCGCGCGATCTCAACGTCAAGGTGGAGAGCTTCCCGTCCAACCTTGTGGCGGGGCAGTTCGGTTTTGCCAAGGCGCCCTATTTCGAGATCGACAATCCGGCCGACCGCGCCGTGCCGACCGTCAAGTTCTAAGCGCCGGCTCACAATTTACCGCCGATATTCCGATAGCCCGGCTTTGCGCCGCATTCTTTGACAAGACGACGATCATGATCGAACTGACCATCACCCCGCCCGGCCACCCGCTTTCCGGCAAGGTGGAGCCGCCCGGTTCCAAATCCATTACCAACCGTGCACTTCTGCTGGCCGGCCTCGCCAAGGGCAAAAGCCGTCTCACCGGCGCGCTGAAGAGCGACGATACGCTTTATATGGCCGAGGCCCTGCGTGAGATGGGTGTCAAGGTAACCGAGCCTGACGCCACCACCTTCGTGGTGGAGAGTTCAGGTGTGTTGCATCAGCCGGAAAAGCCGCTTTTCCTCGGTAATGCCGGCACAGCCACGCGGTTCCTCACCGCCGCTGCCGCCCTTGTGGATGGTGCCGTCATCATCGATGGCGACGAGCATATGCGCAAACGCCCGATCATGCCGCTGGTGGAAGCCCTGCGCTCCCTCGGCGTTGAAGCGGATGCGCCGACCGGCTGCCCGCCCGTCACCGTCTGTGGCAAGGGTACGGGTTTCCCGAAGGGCAGCGTTACCATCGACGCCAACCTTTCCAGCCAATATGTGTCCGCACTGCTGATGGCCGCCGCCTGCGGCGACAAGCCTGTCGATATCATTCTCAAGGGCGAAGAAATCGGCGCGAAGGGCTATATCGATCTTACCACATCGGCCATGGAAGCCTTCGGCGCGAAGGTGGAGCGGGTCAGCAACGCCATCTGGCGCGTGCATCCGACGGGTTATACGGCAACCGATTTCCACATCGAGCCGGATGCCTCCGCCGCCACCTATCTCTGGGGCGCGGAGCTTCTGACCGGCGGCGCAATCGATATCGGCACGCCGGCCGACAAGTTCACCCAGCCGGATGCCAAGGCCTATGAGGTCATGGCGCAGTTTCCGCATCTACCCGCCGAAATCGACGGCTCGCAGATGCAGGATGCCATTCCCACCATCGCGGTTCTCGCCGCCTTCAACGAGACGCCGGTGCGTTTCGTCGGCATCGCCAATCTGCGTGTCAAGGAATGCGACCGTATCCGCGCCGTTTCGCTCGGCCTCAACGAAATCCGCGACGGTCTGGCGCATGAGGAAGGCGATGACCTGATCGTGCATTCCGATCCCTCGCTCGCGGGCCAGACTGTCGAAGCCTCGATCGATACCTTTGCCGACCACCGTATTGCCATGAGCTTTGCGCTGGCGGCGCTGAAGATCGGCGGCATTGCCATCCAGAACCCTGCCTGCGTGGGCAAGACCTATCCGAACTATTGGAAGGAGCTTGGCTCGCTAGGCGTCGCGTACACGGAAAAGGAAAGCGCTGCCGAACCGCAGCACTGAAGCCATGAGGAGGGACCGCCCGTGAAGACCATCGTCGCAAGACTTCTCGCGCTGTTCGTCTTCCTCGGCGCGGCCTTCCCGGCTTTCGCGGAAGAGTTCATCCGTTCGTATCATTCGGTCATCGAGGTTGCGCAAGACGGAAAGCTGACGGTGACGGAGACCATCACTGCCCGCGCCGAAGGCCAGAACATCAAACGCGGCATCTTCCGCGATTTCCCGCTTTATGCGCTGGATGCGAATAACCGCCGCACCAAGGTGGATTTCAACGTCGTTTCGGTGGAGCGGGACGGTACGGCGGAAGATTGGCGCACCGAAAATATCGATGGCGGCATCCGCATCTATACCGGCAGCGCCGACCGGTTTCTGACGACCGGCGAACATATCTTCCAGATCACCTACACCACCGCCCGGCAGATCCGTTATTTCAGCGATTATGACGAGCTGACCTGGAATGTCACCGGCAATGGCTGGCAATTCCCGATGGGTGAGATTTCCGCGACCATCACGCTGCCACAGGGCGTAAAAGCCACGGATACAGCCGTCTTTACCGGACCACCCGGTGCAAAAGGCAAGGACGCCCGCATCCTTAGCGAAGGCAACGAGGTGTTCTTCGCCTCCACCCGCCCGTTTTCGGTGGGCGAGGGCATGACGGTTGCCGTCAAGCTGCCGAAGGGTGCGATTGCCGCGCCTGATGCATCTGAGGAGGCGGGTTGGTGGCTGCGCGATAATATGGCCATCCTGCTTTCCGGCGGCGGGCTATTTGTCGTGCTGCTTTATTATTTGCGGGCATGGTTCGCGGTGGGCCGCGATCCGGCCCGCGGCGTGGTCGTGCCGCGCTGGGATGCGCCGGAGGGACTTTCTCCGGCTCTGGTCAATTATGTCGATAACAGGGGTTTTTCCGGCGCGGGCTGGACGGCGCTCTCCGCTTCCGCACTTGATCTTGCGGTGAAGGGGTTCGTCGTTCTGGAAGACCTGAAGAATTCCATTGTCATCAGGCGCACGGAAAAGGCAACCGCTGCCGACCTGCCGACCGGCCAGAAAACACTGCTTTCCTCTATCGGCGGTCCGGGTGAGACGCTGACGATCGACAAGGCCCATGGGGCGGAGGTCGAAAAGGTCGGAACGCAGTTCCGCGCGGCGATAGAGAAGGAACATCGCGGCAAATACTACCGCAGCAATGCCGGTTACACGGTGTTCGGTATCATCTTCAGCATTGCCATCATAGTCGCGACGCTGGCATTTGGCGATCTCGATGAGAACGCCATTGTCGCTGTCGTGATATTCGGTTTCTTTGGCTTCTTCTTCAGCGTCCTGTCGATTGGCATAGGCCGGCAATTTTCGCGTGGCGCGCCGTTGCGCAAGCGTATCGGCGGCATAGTCATGCTGGCCTTTGCCGGTTTCGTGGCTTTTTCGGTCATAGGCGGCATCGCATCGCAAATCCTGCTGGATGTGACGCATGATACAAAATCGCTGGCGCTGGCCGCCATCGGCGGCATCATTCTCACCAATGCGCTGTTCCTGTTTCTGATGGGCGCGCCGACGCCGCTCGGTCGCAAGCTGATGGATGGCATTGAAGGCCTCCGAACCTATCTGACGCTCGCCGAAAAGGACCGGATGAACATGGCGGGCGCGCCGGCCATGTCGCCGCAGCATTTCGAAACGCTGCTGCCCTATGCCGTGGCGCTCGGCGTCGAAAAACCCTGGAGCCGTACGTTCGAGACCTGGCTCGCAACCGCCGCCGCCGGTGCCGCCGCGGCAAGTTATGCGCCCGGCTGGTACCTGGGCAGCAATTACGGCAGCTTTGGCGACAGGATCGGTGGATTTTCCACCTCTATGGCCAGTACCATCGCCTCCACCATTCCCCAGCCTGTAAGTTCGTCCAACTCCAGCTTTTCGAGCGGCGGTGGCGGCGGTTCGTCGGGTTCCGGCGGCGGCGGGGGCGGTGGTGGCGGCTGGTAACGCCTGCAGGCGGTAATTTAACCGATAGCTGGTGACTTTTGCCGCTGGTCTTGCTAAGTCCGCGACACTCTTTTGCAACAGATTAAAGTCCTTATCCCATGCCCGATCTTCTGCTTGAACTTCGCTCCGAGGAAATCCCCGCCCGCATGCAGCGCAAGGCGGCGGGCGATCTGAAGAAACTCGTCACCGATGCGCTTGTGGAGAGAGGGCTGACCTATGAGGGCGCGCGCGAATATTGGACGCCACGCCGCCTGACGCTGGATATTCGCGGCCTCAACGCCCGCTCCGCCGATGTGCGTGAAGAAAAGAAGGGTCCGCGCACCGACGCCAATGAAAAGGCCATCGAAGGCTTTCTGCGCGGCGCCGGACTTAACGATATCTCGGAAGCCCAGGTCGTTTCCGATCCGAAGAAGGGCGATTTTTACATCGCCATCATCAACAAGCCCGGCCGCCCGGCGGAAGAGATCATCGCAGAGGTGATGCCCGGCATCATCCGCTCCTTCCCGTGGCCCAAATCCATGCGCTCCGGCCCGGCCTCTATGCCGAAGGGTTCCAGCTATGCCGGCATCGAAGGCAAGGGTTCGGAAAGCCTGCGCTGGGTGCGCCCGCTGCAATCCATCGTCTGCCTGTTCGGCCCCGAACATGACGAAACGCAGGTCATTCCTTTCGCCATTGACGGCATCGTCGCCGGCAACGTCACCTATGGCCATCGTTTCCACTCGCCCGGCCCGATCACCGTGCGCCGTTTCGAGGATTATGTCTCAAGCCTCGAAAAGGCGAAGGTCGTGCTGGATGCCGAGCGCCGCAAGGACATCATCCTGCATGACGCCAAGGATCTCGCTTTCGCCAACGGCCTCGATCTGGTGGAAGACGAAGGCCTGCTCGAAGAAGTCTCCGGCCTTGTCGAATGGCCGCAGGTACTGATGGGGACGTTCGAGGAGGATTACCTGCAAATCCCGGCGGAAATCATCCGTCTCACCATCAAGACCAACCAGAAATGTTTCGTCACCCGCAACCAGGGTGCGGAGGAGGGCCTTTCCAACCGCTTCATCCTGATCTCGAATATCGAGGCAAGCGATGGCGGCAAGGAAATCATCCATGGCAACGGCAAGGTCGTGCGCGCCCGCCTGTCGGATGCCCGCCATTTCTGGACCCGTGACCAGGGCGATCTGCCCGATCTCGAAACGCTGAAAGATTCGGCTGCGAAATTCAACCTCGATCTCAAGAAGCCGCTGGACCAGCGCATGGCCAAGCTCGATGCGCTGAACGTCACCTTCCATGCCAAGCTCGGCACGCAGGGTGAGCGCGTGGCCCGCATCCGCGAACTCGCCAAGGCGCTGGCTCCCGTCGTCGGTGCCGATGCCGCTCTGGTGGACCGCGCCGTGGTGCTGGCGAAAGCCGACCTGCGCACCGAAGCCGTCGGCGAATTCCCCGAGCTTCAGGGCCTGATGGGCCGCAAATATGCGGCGCTTCAGGGGGAAAACGAAAGCGTCGCGGCCGCGATTGAAGACCATTACAAACCGCAGGGCCCTTCCGACCGTCTGCCCGCCGACAAGGTGGCGATCACGGTCGCTCTGGCTGACAAGCTCGACACCCTCGTTGGTTTCTGGGCCATCGACGAGAAGCCGACCGGTTCGAAGGACCCCTTCGCGCTGCGCCGCGCCGCGCTGGGCGTGGTGCGTATCCTGCTCGAGAAGAACGTGCGGCTGCCACTGCTGAGCGTTGCCAAGGACCCGGACCTTCTCTCCTTCTTCCATGATCGCCTGAAGGTCTATCTCCGCGATCTCGGCGCGCGTTACGATCTGATCGACGCCGTTTTGACGCCGGAATCCGACGATCTGCTGATGATCGCCCGCCGTGTCGAGGCGCTCACCGCCTTCATCACCGGCGAGGATGGCCGCAACCTTCTGGCAGGCGCCAAGCGCGCCACCCAGCTTCTGGCCGCCGAGGAAAAGAAGGGCACCGTGGTGGCCGATGGCGTCTCGGAAGAGCTGTTGAAGCTCGATGCCGAAAAGGCGCTTTATGCGGCGATCAGGACGGCTTCTGCTGACGCTGCGAAGGCTGTTGCGGGCGAGGATTTCCGCTCCGCCATGCAGGCGCTTTCCACGCTTCGAGCGCCCGTCGATAAATTCTTCGAGGATGTGCTTGTCAACGACGAGGATGCGGCCATCCGCGCCAACCGGCTGGCGCTGCTGAAGGCTATTCGCGAAGCGACCGGGACGGTTGCGGATTTCTCGAAGATTACGGGGTAATGGGGTTGGGGGTAGCCAGCTATGTCAGTGTGCGCGGTTCACCCCCCTCTGCCCTGCCGGGCATCTCCCCCTCAAGGGGGGAGATCGACCTGTGGCGAGCTCTCAGCCACATTGAACGTTTCGGGAAGGGCGGGGAGCATGCCTCTCGCCGATCTCCCCCCTTGAGGGGGAGATGCCCGGCAGGGCAGAGGGGGGTAAGCTGCGCCCGCGACGTTGCAGGATGACCCCATTGACCCACACCACCTCCAAAATCCTCATCAGCGCCTGCCTCCTTGGCCAACCTGTGCGTTACGACGGCAGAGGCAAACCGTTCTCCCACCCGGCGATAGATCGCTGGCGCAGCGAAGGCAGGCTGGTGACGATCTGTCCGGAAATGGCGGGCGGCATGCCCGTGCCGCGCCCGCCAGCGGAAATCGAAGATTGTGCCTCCGGTCTCGATGTGCTCGAAGGCCGCGCCCGCGTGCTGGAAGTGACCGGTGGCGATGTCACAGCTGAGTTCATCGCCGGTGCGGAAAGGGCGCTCGCCGTCGCCCGAGCCAACGGCTGCACATATGCGCTTCTGATCGACGGCAGTCCGTCCTGCGGGTCGGCTGCGATCTATGACGGTTCGTTTTCCGGCGTCAAACATGCCGGCAATGGGGTAACGGCGGCGCTGCTCGAAAAAGCCGGTATTGCCGTATTTTCACCTGCCGATATCGACCGGCTGGATGTGCTGACCCGTTAAAATAAAAGCGCCGGAGTTCCCCCGGCGCCTTTGTTCATCGATAGTCTTGCGGCATATCACCCCGCCATGCGCATCTGCTCTGCCATGCTACGAAGCTGGTGGCCGGACGAGACGCGGAAGCCGCGGATGAGGTTCAGCAGCTCCTCGGTGTCGACGGCCAGCGCTTCTGCCGAAGCCGTGGTTTCTTCCGCCATTGCCGCATTATGCTGGGTGGCGACGTCGAGCTGATTGAGCGATGTCGAGATCGAGCGTAGCGTCGTATCCTGTTCGGCCGCCGAATGGGCGATCTTGCTGACGATCTCGTTGGCCGATTTGATCTGGTCCGAGATGCGTTTCAGCGCCTCGCCGGTCTCGCCAACAAGGCGAACACCATTTTCCACCTGGGCGGAAGAGCGGGATATCTGATCCTTGATTTCCTTGGCGGCGGCGGCGGATTTCTGCGCCAGTTCGCGCACTTCCTGCGCCACCACGGCAAAGCCCTTGCCGGCTTCGCCTGCACGCGCTGCCTCCACACCGGCATTCAGCGCCAAAAGGTTGGTCTGGAAAGCAATGTCATCGATCACGCCGATGATGTTGGAAATCTGGTCGGAGGATTGTTCGATACCGCTCATCGCCGATATCGCTTCTTCCACAACCCGGTCACTGCGTGCCGCCTCCGAGCTGACACTGGTGACGCGCTTGGCGGCGTCCGCAGCACCTTCCGCCGTCTGGCGCACCGCAACCGTCAGTTCGTCGAGAGCGGCCGACGTTTCTTCCAGATTTGCAGCCTGCCGTTCGGTACGCTGGGAAAGCTCGTTGGAGGCCTTGCGGATTTCTTCCTTGGAGCCGCCAATGTCGATGCTCTTGGAATTCACCTTGGCCATGGCGGCATCGAGATGGGTCAGGGCCTCGTTGAAATTGTCGCGCAGTGTGGCGTAACGGTTGCCGAGGTCGCCGCAGCGCACGGTCAAGTCGCCGCCGGCCAGGTTCTCCAGCGCCTCGCCAATGGTGGTGACTACGCGGGCCTGCAAGGCCGCTTCGTCGCGCTGCATGTCGAGGTTGTTCTGACGCTCGGTGTCGAGCTGGTTCTGCTGTTCTTCCTGCCGGCGCTGCATGGCGTGGCGCTCGCGCACCTTGTCCTGAAGCGAGGCGGTGGCCTTCGCCATCATGCCCACCTCATTGGTCAGTCCGGTATGGGGAATGGCGAGCGTAACGTTCTCATTGGCCACTTCGCCGAGCGCACGGTGAATATCGCCAAGCGGTTTCGAAATGCCACGGATGACGTAGAAAGCGGCGGCAAGCGCCAGCACGAAGATGGCGGCGCCGATGGACAGCGCCTTCATCACCTCGCCGCGCACCTGCGCGTTGAGATCATCGATGTAAACACCTGTTACGACCACCACCTGCCAGGGCTCGAAGGCAAGGGCGTAGGAGCTTTTGGCGTAGTCATTGCCTTCCATGCCGGGCTTCGGACCGTAAAAATCCGTCTGGCCGCCGCCATTGCGGCCAAGTCGCACCAACTCGTCACGATAGGCAAAACCCTTACTATCCGGCTTGCCCTTGTAGTTTTCACCGACACGTTTGGCGTCGGGATGGAACTTCATCGTCACGTCGTAGTCGTAGCCGAACAGATAGCCATCAGGGGTAAACCGCATGGCGCTAACGGTCGCATAGGCCTGCTTCATGGCCTCGTCATGCGAAAGCGTCCCCGCCTTCTCCTTGTCGTAGAACGATTGCAGGATGGAGATCGCCGATTGCACCTGTGTCCGCAGCATGCCGTAGCGTTCCTCATAGATCGCGTCGGTTGCGGATTTCAGCTGGTAGAAGGTCGCCGCGGCGAAGGCGGCCATCAGGGCCACCACGAGAACGATCAGTTGACGGGAAATGGAAAGGTTCTTCATGGGCGCTCACAAGCGTTTGGGATCGCGCGTCACCAAACGCCGCGCGGTACCGATGTTTCGGAGATGGGAGAGGCGCATGATGCGCGATAAAAGGCCCGAAAAACGCGTGTCCGCGCCGTGGCCTCATCCTGTGCTGCATCGCACTATAATGGCACTTAGCGGCCAAAAATTTGAATAAATACTTAATTAGCGAAAGCTTTATCAGACCCGACTGACAGAATAAGCGGCACAGAAAGTAATATTCCCCGCATGGTTGCGGCACTGCTTGAAGGATACAGCGAAAGCGCGATTATTTAACGTTTTTCATTAGAACGCCACAGGGGGATCAATTGCCGCGCAACTGGAAATCCGGGAACTGGGGTGCGCCAATCACCGAGGCGTTGGTCGGCTTGGATGCGTCGTCGCTGGAGATTACCTTGACGGCTGCCGTGGTCGTCGTCACGTCGATGCCGGCCGGCGTCGAAACCGTTTCAGCGGGATGTACCTCGGGCGCTGTCTCGTCATAGGTGGCGATGGCGGTGGCGGATGAGTCCATCATCCATGCGGGATTGGTGCTGACAAAGGTAACGGGTGCGCCGCCAAGCCAGGCTTCGGTGCGCAGCAGCGCGCGTTTACCGTCGACTTCGCGCATTTCGGTATGCTGCGTGCCCGGCTCGATGGATGGAATGGCATAACCCTGCGTGGCCGGTTTTTCCTTCACCGGTTGGCAGCCGGCGCAATCGAGGCGAACGAAGCTGCCATTGGCGACATGCACGCCATTGATATATTCGATGGAGGATGCCATCGCCGACCCGCCGGTCAACAAGACAATCGCTGTCAGAAAAAGACGCTGCATCGAAAACCCCCGAAATGACGGCGCGGCCTCGCAATCGAGACACAATGCGCCATGCAATATTGTGGGTAATATTACCGGTCTTTCGTTTCCATCGGGTCAGCAAACTTGGTAAAAATTGAACGAAATAATCGCTCTGCCAGGCCCGTCCGCTTTAAGGATCAGGCCTTTTCGCGGGCAATAGCCTGCCAGCCAATATCCCGGCGGCAGAAGCCGTTTTCCCATTCAACCTTGTCGGCCAGCGCGTAGGCGCGCGCCTGCGCTTCCGTGACGCTCTTGCCAAAGGCGGTAACATTAAGCACGCGGCCACCGGTCGCGACGAGTTTGCCATCCTTCAGCGCGGTTCCAGCATGGAACACCTTTGCCTCTTCGCTTGCGTCTGGAATATGGGCGATCGGCGTGTTCTTGTCGTAGGCGCCGGGATAGCCCTTGGAGGCGAGAACCACGGTCAGCGCCGCATCGTCGCGCCATTCCGCCTCAACCTTGTCCAGAGTGCCGGTGGCCGTGGCGTAGAGGATCGGCAAAAGGTCACTCTTGAGGCGCATCATCAGCACCTGGCATTCGGGATCGCCGAAGCGCACGTTGTATTCGATCAGTTCCGGGCCTTTGGCCGTTATCATAAGGCCGGCGAAAAAGACGCCGGAGAAGGGGTTTCCATCCTTGGCCATGCCTGCGATCGTCGGTTCGATGATCTCCCTCATGGTGCGCTCCACCATATCAGGTGTCATGACCGGGGCGGGGGAATAGGCGCCCATGCCGCCGGTATTCGGGCCGGTATCGCCATCGCCCACGCGTTTGTGGTCCTGCGCGGTGGCAAGCGCGAGCGCCGTTTTGCCGTCCGAAAGGCAGAAGAAGCTGGCTTCTTCGCCGTCCAGGAAGGCTTCCACCACCACTTCGGCGCCGGCGGCGCCGAAAGCGCCATCGAAACAGTCGTCAATGGCGGCCAGCGCTTCCGCTTCCGTCATCGCGACGGTCACGCCCTTGCCGGCAGCAAGCCCGTCCGCCTTGATGACGATGGGTGCACCCTGTGCGCGGACATAGTCCTTGGCGGGTTCTGCGGATTTGAAGCGCTGGTAAGCGCCGGTCGGAATGTTGTAGCGGGCGCAGAGATCCTTGGTGAAACCCTTCGAGCCCTCAAGCTGGGCCGCGGCCTTCGAAGGTCCGAAGGTGGCGATGCCCGCCGCTCGAAGATCATCTGCGAGGCCTGCGACCAACGGCGCTTCCGGGCCGATGACGACGAAGTCGATTGCTTTTTCCTTCGCAAAGGCGATGACGGCAGCATGATCTTCCACGTCAAGCGAAACGAGTGTGGCGTGGTCGGCGATGCCGGGATTGCCGGGCGCGGCGTAAAGCTCGTCGAGCAGGGGAGACTGGGCGATTTTCCACGCCAGCGCATGTTCGCGTCCGCCGGAACCGATCAACAGAACTTTCATGGTCAATACCCCTGCAAATTCGCCAGTAACCTTGTGTCAGGGGCGTTAAGGGCAGGGGGGCGAAAGGTCAAGGAGAAAGCGCCGCAAATGTCCGTCTTTCCCTTGATCGCCGCCTTTCCTGTGGAATCGTGTATGCCCCTTGTTGTCACGCCACAATCAGACATTATGTTCGCCGCTCCAGATATGACATCAGAGACCCACATGACCGCAGATAATGCCCGCCTCGCCACGCTCATTGCTTCCGAAATCAACGCCCGCCCCGATCAGGTGAAGGCGGCGGTGGCATTGCTGGATGAGGGCGCGACCGTTCCCTTCATCGCCCGTTATCGCAAGGAAGTGACGGGAGGGCTTGACGATACCCAGCTGCGCACGCTTTCCGAACGCCTTGTCTATCTGCGCGAACTCAATGCGCGCCGGGCCTCCATCGTCGATTCCATCACCGGCCAGGGCAAGATGACAGACGGGCTGATGGTCAAGATCATGCAGGCGGGCACCAAGGCGGAGCTGGAAGACCTCTACCTGCCCTATAAGCCGAAGCGCCGAACCCGCGCCGAAATCGCCCGCGAACGCGGTCTCGGCCCGCTTGCCGAAGCCATCTGGGAAAACCGCGCTGCCGATCCGGCAAAGCTGGCGGAGGCCTATATCAAGGATGAGGTGGCCGATGTGAAGGCGGCGCTCGAGGGCGCGCGCGATATCGTTGCCGAAACCATGACGGAAAATGCCGATCTTCTCGGCCGCCTGCGCGATTACATGCGCCAGAACGCCACTTTCCGCGCCAAGGTCGTGGATGGCAAGCAGGCGACGGGTGAGAAGTTTTCTGATTATTTCGACCATTCGGAGCGCTGGGCGACGGTGCCGGGCCACCGCGCGCTCGCCATGCTGCGCGGCTGGAACGAGGAAATTCTGACATTGACGATCGATGTGGATGCGGACGATCCGTCGCCGGTGAAACCCTCACAGCGCACCATCGCCGCCGCCTTCGATATCCGCAATGCAGGCCCCGCCGACCAATGGCTGATGGAGGTTGCTGGCTGGACCTGGCGCGTGAAGCTTTCCATGTCGCTGTCGCTCGATCTGATGCGCGAATTGCGCGAGCGGGCGGAAGAAGAGGCGATCAACGTCTTCGCTCGCAATCTCAAGGATCTGCTGCTGGCCGCTCCAGCCGGTTCCCGCGCCACCATGGGCCTCGATCCGGGCATCCGCACCGGCGTCAAGGTAGCTGTGGTCGATGGCACCGGCAAGCTGCTGGACACCTCGACGGTTTACCCCTTCCAGCCGAAGAACGACGTTCGCGGCACACAGGCAGAACTCGCCTCGCTCATCCGCAAGCACAATGTCGAGCTGATCGCCATCGGCAACGGCACCGGCAGCCGTGAGACGGAAAAGCTGGTCGCCGATCTCCTGGCGCAGATGCCAGCCACTGCATCGGGGGCCAAACCCACCAAGGTCATCGTGTCGGAGGCGGGCGCATCCGTCTATTCCGCTTCGGAACGGGCGGCGGCCGAATTCCCCAATCTCGATGTGTCGCTGCGCGGCGCGGTCTCGATTGCCCGCCGCCTTCAGGACCCGCTGGCGGAACTGGTGAAGATCGAGCCGAAATCCATCGGCGTCGGGCAATACCAGCACGATGTCGATCAGGGCCGCCTCAGCCGCTCGCTCGATGCTGTCGTGGAAGATGCGGTGAATGCCGTCGGTGTGGACCTCAACACCGCCTCGTCGCCACTTCTTGCGCGGGTTTCCGGCCTCGGTGCCTCGATTGCCGATGCCATCGTTGCCCATCGCGACCAGACCGGTCCCTTCGCGAGCCGCAAGGAATTGCTCAAAGTGCCGCGCCTCGGCCAGCGCACCTTCGAACAATGCGCGGGCTTCCTGCGCATTCCAAACGGCAAGGAGCCGCTGGATGCTTCGTCCGTTCACCCGGAAGCCTATGGCGTGGCGAAGAAGATCGTCGCCGCCTGCGGGCGCGATCTGCGCTCGCTGATGGGCGATAGTGCCACCTTGAAATCGCTCGATCCGAAGAAGTTCATCGATGAGCAATTCGGCCTGCCGACGGTGAAAGATATCATCGCCGAACTGGAAAAACCCGGCCGTGACCCTCGCCCGAGCTTCAAGACCGCGACCTTTGCCGAGGGTGTGGACGAGATCACCGATCTGAAACCCGGCATGCTGCTGGAAGGCACCGTTACCAATGTCGCCGCCTTTGGCGCTTTCGTGGATATCGGCGTGCATCAGGATGGCCTGGTGCATGTCTCGCAACTCGCTGATCGTTTCGTGAAAGACCCGCATGAGGTCGTCAAGGCGGGCGATGTCGTCAAGGTGCGAGTCGTGGAAGTGGATGTGAAGCGCAAGCGCATCGGGCTGACCATGCGCAAGGATGGCGGCGAGGCAGCGCCGCAGCCGATGCGTGAAAAGAACAATGCGGGCGCAATGCGCCATGCCACAGCCAAGCCGAAAGAACGCAACGAAGGGTCGCAATCCGGTGGTGCTTTGGCGGCAGCGCTGGCGGAAGCGATGAAGCGACGCTGACCTCTGGTTGAAATGTTCTTTTACGAAAAAACCCCGCCGAACACTCCGGCGGGGTTTTTTGCTTGATGAAATCGTTCAATTTTTTTGAAATAAGACTATCTTGCAACTTGTGCCGAAAGGAATACGGTCAGCAAAATTGATAAGTGAGACTTAGCAATTGGGGGTGCCATGGCGTCGTCTCTGCATGTTCTTCTCGAAAAGATAATCAAGATCGGTGATCTCACCGTGAATAGTCCGGGCGGCAGCCGTACATTCGGTAACGGCACGGGAAAAAAGGTGGTTCTGAACTTCACCGACGAAGCCGCCATGCAGGAGATTGCCGCCGATCCGGCGCTCAAGCTCGCTGAAATGTACATGGAAGGTCGGGCGAAGGTCGCGGAAGGCGACATCTACGATTTCCTTGCACTGGTGAAGAGCAATACGCTGAGTGAGGCGCTGTCCTTCGGCATGATCTGGCGCGGCATGGCCCGTATCATCGCCGCCCGCATCAAGATGCATCTGCCGGTCAACCACAACAAAAGCAACGTCGCCCATCACTATGATCTGAGCGCCAAGCTGTTCGATCTTTTCCTGGACGAGGATTGGCAATATTCCTGTGCCTATTTCAATCCGCCAGGCATCAGCCTCTATGAGGCGCAGGTTGCCAAGAAACGGCACATCGCCGCCAAGCTGATGACCGAGCCAGGCCAGAGCGTTCTGGAAATCGGCTCCGGTTGGGGCGGCATGGCAATGTATATCGCCGAAAGCGCCGGTGCTGACGTAACCGGCATCACGCTCAGCGAAGAACAGCTCCGCGTCTCGCGCGACCGCGCGGCAAAACGCGGGCTTGCCGGCAATGTCCGTTTCGAATTGCAGGATTACCGTTATCTTCCGGCTTCAAAGAAATATGACCGCATCGTCTCCGTCGGCATGTTCGAACATGTCGGGCCGACCCATTATCGCGATTATTTCGACAAGGTGGCGGAGGTGCTTGACGACAAGGGCGTGATGGTGCTGCATTCCATCGGCCAGCCCTATCCGGCGCTGGCAACCAACCCCTTCATCGAAAAATATATTTTCCCCGGCGGCTATATCCCCTCGCTTGCCGAAGTGCTGCCAGCCATCGAGAAATCGCGGCTGCTGGTCAAGGATATCGAAATCCTGCCCATGCACTATGCCCATACGCTGCGACACTGGCGCGAACGTTTCGTGGCACGCAAGGCGGAAGCGATAGCGCTTTATGATGAGCGCTTCTTCCGCATGTGGGAGTTTTATCTGGCGGGGTCGGAAATGGCTTTTACCCACGAAAATTTCCATATTTTCCAGATCCAGCTCGCCAAGGACCGCGATGCCGTGCCGCATAATCGCGATTACATTGCGCACAACGAGGCGAAACTTCTGGAGTTTGAGAAAACCCGGGCACCACTGGAGACGGTGACGTTCTGACGACGGTGTGGGCGACGAATGATCGAATTGAGGAGAGTGTTGACAAACGTCTCCGCAATCTCGGCGTCATCCTCGGGCTTGTCCCGAGGATCTATCCACGTTGCGTAAAGTCCTTCGGTCGCAGATGCTCGGGACAGGCCCGAGCATGACGGAGGTGAGGTTTTGAGGCCTTGTCACCTCCTCCGCAGGAGGTGAATTTCAAGCCGCTCTGGTTAATGGAATGGAAAGACAATCCCTCTAATTCTACGGACACCTGTCTGTATTGCGTTTCTGGGGTTCTTTCATGTTCAAGCCATCAGCGGCTGTTGCCGCCTGTGTCGTTTCGCTTTTTGCCGTGGGCAATGCCCATGCGGATGGCTGGTTTTCCGGCGACTGGTACCTGAAACTCGGCGGCGCCGGTTTTAGCGCTCCGAAGTACCAAGGCGATAACAAGAATGAATTCGGGTTTTCGCCCATCATTTCGCTCGGCCGTCAGGGGCAGGGTGCACGCTTTACCTCGCGCAACGACAGCGCCTCGATCTCGCTTCTGGACAATGGCCCGATCAGCATGGGTCTGGCCGGCAAGCTGGTCTCCCCGCGTGATGAAGGCGATTCCGCCGATCTCAAGGGCATGACCCGCATCAAGCGCGGCGGTGAGCTCGGCGGTTTTGCTGAAGCCTATCCGACCGACTGGCTGCGTATTCGCGGCGAAGCCCGGCAGGGCATCCGCAGCCACAGCGGCGTGGTGGCGGATCTCAACGCCGATGTCTTCACCGATATCGCCCCCGGCATTCAGGTGTCGGCCGGTCCGCGCGCAACCTGGGTCAGCAGCAAATATAATGAGCGCTATTATGGCGTCAGCGCCGCCCAGACCGCGGCCGGCGCGCCATCGCCCTATAGCCCAGGCGGCGGCCTGCAATCGGCCGGCGTTGGCGCAGCCATCACCTGGAAGGTCACCGAGAACGCGGAAGTGGGCTCGTTTGCGGAATATCGCCGCCTGATGGGCGACGCCGCCGACAGTTCGCTGGTGCGCGAGCGCGGCTCTAAGAACCAGTTCATCGTCGGTGTTCAGGCCAGCTACAAATTCAATTTCTCGCTGCCCTGAGGGGACGGGCGATAAGGTCATGCAAAGCCCCGTTGCCAAACCGCAGCGGGGCTTTTTCGCTTGCGGGGCCGATGCTGAAATCCATTCCGCTTTTTTCACCGATGCTGTAGAACCAACCCATGGTTCACCACAGCGATTTGTCAGACCGCGTTTCCGACGCGCCATCCAACAACTGGGTCTATCGGATTTTGCCGAGGACCCTCTGGCCTTATGCGCAACTGGCGCGGTGGGATCGTCCCATCGGCTGGCAATTGCTGATGTGGCCGTGTTTCTGGTCCGCAACCCTCGCCGCCAACGCGGCGGTGGCGACCGGCGGCTTTTCCTGGGGCACGCTGATCTGGCACCTGGTGCTGTTCTTCATCGGATCGGTGGCGATGCGCGGCGCGGGCTGCACCTATAATGATCTGGCCGACCACAAGATCGACATGGCAGTGGCGCGCACACGCTCTCGGCCTTTGCCTTACGGCCGTGTAACCCGGATGCAGGCCAAGGTCTTTATCGTGCTGCAGGCCCTTGCCGGGCTCGTCGTGCTTTTGCAGTTCAACGATTTCGCTATTATCACCGGCATCGCGTCGCTTGTCTTCGTGGCGATCTATCCTTTCGCCAAGCGCTTCACCAACTGGCCGCAATTTTTCCTTGGACTTGCCTTCTCCTGGGGTGCGCTGATGGGCTGGGCCGGACAGTTCGGTTCTCTCGCCTGGCCGGCTGTCCTGCTTTATGTCGGCTCCATCGCCTGGACGATCGGTTATGATACAATCTACGCCCATCAGGACAAGGAAGACGACACGGCGGTGGGCATCGGTTCGACAGCGCTCCTGTTCGGAGAAAACACACATCGCTGGCTGGTTTTTCTTTATGGCACAGCCCTTGTCATGATGTTTCTGTCGTTCTGGACGGCGGGCGTTAACATCATCGCCTATAGCGGTCTTGTCGCCGCTGCCCTCATGCTGTTCCGGCAGGTCTGGGTGCTTGATATCGATGACGTCGACCAATGCCTCGTGCTGTTCAAATCCAACAACCGCGTCGGCGTGCTGATTTTCGCAGGGCTCATTCTGCCGCTGTTTCTGGCATAAACCGCAAAAGATACGAAACGGAAAAAGCCCGGCCGCGTCATCCGCGCCGGGCTTTTGTGTTCTGGACTGAAGAAGATCAGTTGCGGGCGATGATTTCCTTGCCCTCGATCTTCATGCTCATGCCGAGCGAGCCGGTGGAGCGGCGAACGAGAAAGCGGGGACGGCGCTCTGCAAAATAGGAGTGGCGGCGGCGCGGACGGGTATTCTTGGTGCGCACCTTGCCGAGATGTTCTTCCAGCGGACGGGCAACGCCATCGGCCTCTACCATCAGCATGGGAATGCGATAGGCTTCGGACCAGCTGCGCCAGTCAGCGGCGATATCGCAGAGATCATGGGCGACGAGAAGCGGAACGCAGAGATCCGGATCGTCATGGTGCAGTTCCAACGTCACGGTGACCTGTCCATCGCCGTGGTCGATCGCGCGGGCGGCGACACCCTTGAAGGCGCGGGCAGGCAGGGCGAAGGACAGAGGCAGGCCGGAAGAGGAGAGAACCTTTCTCAGAACGGCACCGCGTTCATCGAGAGTGACGGCGACATCAGTCGCGCCATTGCCTTTTCCATAGGTGACCTGTTGCGGAAAACGTGCCGGGTCTAACCTGAGTGTGGCGACGGCCCAGTCGGGCTTCAGAACGGTCTTGGTCATGTTTAATCTACCCTTGTTTTACCTGAGAGCCGGTTTCCGGTCTTCTCATCGGGACTTTTCGTCCTCTGATGTCAGGAGATTACCCGCCGCCTGTTCGAGACTGCTTAAAAATCGCGGTTAAGAAAACTTTGCATTCCCAAATGGTTAGCAAAACCCACTGTGGCATGGTTTCGCTGAGGTAAAAGAGATCGAGACAATGCGATTTTTACGCCGGTCGAAAATGTGCTCTTTCAAGCTACGGGCAAGGCGCGTCACGCATAGTGGCGCCAAGGCTTGCCGTGCGCCCGGATGGACGCACGAGGAGTGGATTCAAAACCGGAGTTTTTGGCGTCCTGAGGGATGCCGCACTCCAGGGGGCATTCGGATGGTATCGACTTTTCTCAGCTACGACCTCATCAACCGCGATATGAAGGCAAGCATTTCGCGCGTGTCGCAGCAGGGGATGGTCGAGCGTCAGACGAAATATTACAAGGAAAACATCGGCAATGTGAAAAGCGTCGATGAGTTCCTCAATAATTACCAGCTCTATTCCTATGCCATGGATGCCTTTGGTCTCGGCGAGATGACCTATGCCAAGGCCTTCATGAAGAAGGTGCTCGATAGCGACCTGAATGACCAGAACAGCTTTGCCAACAAGTTGACGGACGAGCGGTATCGCGACTTCGCTGCCGCCTTTAATTTCACCTCTTCGACCAAGACCGTACAGACGGACGCGCAGCTCGACAAGATGATCGGGCTTTACGACACGTCGATCACCAATCTGAACAGCAGCCTTGCGGAAGAGACGCGTTATTACAAGGCGATCATCGGCACAGTAACAAATGCCGACCAGCTGCTGCGCAACGACCGGACGCGCGCTTATATCTTCCAAGTCTTCGGCATCGATGAGAAGACCTATTCCTATGCTCACTTCAAGGGACTGATGACGAGCGACGTTTCCGATCCGGACAGCTACATCAACCAGAAATACGGCGCGGCCTATAATGACGCGGTCGAAAAACTGACGATGAAGGGTAACATCGAACTGCACGGCCAGGTCACCGCGCGCATTACGGCAATCGATACCGAACTTGCCGGCACCGGCCTGACGGCTGACGAGCGCTCCAAGCTCGAGGCGGAGAAGGTGACGCGTCAGGACCAGCTCACCCAGCTGGAGGCCGTTCTGCCGCCGCAGGATCAGTGGGAGGCAAAGCTCGCGGCCATCAAGGCGGAGCAGACGACGCTCCAGACCACCGTCACCCAATATAATAAGATGGCGCAGATCGCGAACGCCTTCGAGTTCAAGAATGACGGCACGGTGGATGCCGGCGGCGCGCAGACCGCGGATAATCTGAAAGCCATCACGGACTCCTATATCGGCAGCGCGCCGCGTGTGACGCCGACGGTCGCGACGCTGAACCGGGATTATTTCGAATCGAAGATTGGGTCCATCACGACGGTCGAAGAGCTGATGTCGGATGCGCGGCTTGTCAACTACATCAGAACGGCCTTCGACCTTAACGGCCCAACGGTTGTGCCTGCAACGATCAAAAACATCCTCACCAGCGATCTCACCGATCCGAACAACTACATCACGACCGTGGGAAAGGACGACAAACGTTACCTTGCCCTGAAAAATGCGTTCAATTTCCTGCCGGATGGAACGCTCGCGGCCGGCACGACGCCGCAGACGACGGCACAGACCGCGACGACCACCAGCGGTTACATGACCCATTACAACGATGCGGACGAGGCAGCCGACGCGAAGGCGCTTTCGCTGTTCAAGAGCAGCATCGGAAAGGTGACGAGCGTCAAGGATTTTCTCGGAACCAATGCCGTCTATAATTACGCGCTGCAGGCCGTCGGGCTCGATCCGTCCAAGGTCAATATTTCCGATATCCAGAGAGTGCTCACCAGCGACCTTCAGGACAAGAGGAGCTACGTCTACACGCTGAAGGACGACCGATACGTCAAGCTTGCCGAACTCTTTAACTTCGCGAAAGACGGTTCGGTCGGTTCCCCTATTCTGGCGCAGTCGGAAATCGAATTGCAGACCATGTCAGCCGACTACATCAAGAAGAAATCGGCCTTCGGCACCGCCAAGGACAAGGAAACCGCCACGACCGAGGCAAAATATTTCGCGGGCGAGATGCAGAAGATCAAGACGCTCAGCGATTTCCTGGCCAATGATCGTCTGACCAAATTCGCGATGGAATCGCTTGGTATCGACCCCAAGAGCGTGACGAAAGACCAGCTGCAGAAAATCTTCACGTCTGATCTCGATGACAAGAACAGCTACGTCAACAAGCAGATGGACCCGGTTTTTCGCCGCCTCGTCACCGCGTTCAATTTCGACAAGGACGGCAAGCTCCTTCATGAAGACCGCAGCCTGATCCAGACGCGTCGCGGGCTTTACGAAACGCTCGACAATTACCTGACCCAGACCTTGGAAACGCAGGCGGGCGAAGAAAACGCCGGTGTCCGATTGGCGCTCTATTTCAAGCGCATGGCAGCCGGCACGACGTCCTATTATTCGATCCTCGCCGATACCGCGATACAGAACTTCATCAAGACCACTTTCGGCATCCCCGATGAACTCGGCAATGCGGCCGTCGATACGCAGGTGGAGATGATGAAGAAGTATTTCGACATCAAGGATTTTCAGGACCCGGACAAGGTCAAGAAGCTGATTGCCCGTTTCACCATCATGTATGACAACAACCAGAACGTTACCGATCCGATCATGACGCTGTTTACTGACAGCGGTTCGGCGGGTATCAGCGGCGACACGCTGCTGGCGGTCGCAACGCTGCGGGCGCGATAAGCAGATAAAAGAAAGGCCGGATTTCTCCGGCCTTCACTGCACTCACCACCCCGGCAGCATGTGCCCGGCGCGCAGGCGCGGCATCTTGGGGTAGGTCTTCACGTCATTATCCATCTCATCGACAATGCTCATCGGCGAGATGTTGTCGAGGCACGCGGTAATGTGGTCGGTGATGGCGTTCACCAGCGAAGGCGAGAGGCCCGGACGCTTCATCAAGCCGATCTGCACCGGCGGAAGCGGCGGAAAACCATCACCGGCCGTCAGAACCTTCATGCCGGTGCGCAGTGCCGATTCCGGCAGCACCGAAACGGCCATGCCCGCCAGTACCGCGGCGGCGACCACGGTGGAAGACCAGCTCGTGAACAGAACCTGATAATCCCGCCCATCGGCATCGAGCGCCGAACAGGCAAGCTGGCGCCAGTGGCAATCACGCCGCCCGAGGGCGAGCGGCACGGGCGCGTCGTCCTTCAGCGGATGGTTGGCGGAGCCCACCCAGCAGAGCGGCTCGGTGCGCACCACATCCGAGGAGCGCGCGCGCGGATTGTGGGTAACGAGTGCGATATCCAGTTCGCCTCGCGCCATTTTTTCCGCAAGGCTGACCGACGGTTCGCAGACGATATAAAGCTCGACATTCGGATGGGTCTTGGCGAAACGGCCGATGATTTCAGGCATGTAGCGGTCGGCGTAGTCATCCGGCGTGCCGATGCGCAGCGTGCCTTCCAGCCGATTATCATCGAAAGCGGCTATTGCCTCATTGTTGAGGCGGATGATGCGGCGGGCGTAATTCATCAGTTTTTCGCCCTCCGCCGTCAGCCGGTTGCCACGGCCGTCCTTGGCGAAAAGCTGTTTGCCGATGCGTTCTTCAAGCCGCCGCATCTGCATGGAGACCGCCGATTGTGTCTTGAAAACGCGGTCAGCAGCCTTGGTAAAGCTGCCCGTATCGACAATGGCGATGAAGGTATGAAGCTGGTCTATGTCGAGAGGTGCGGACATGGAATTTCATCCATCAGAATGATTGATGCCTCACATTAGAAACATTCGTTGGACTGATCAATAGTCTTGCGACATTTTGACACCAAGCAAATCAGTATCAACCCGGGCCGACGAGACGTCGGGCCTCCAACCCAAGGCAGCTTCTCGCGCGTGGTGCGTCGGGGGCGGTGCCGCATCGTGCCGTTATGAAAGGATATGTATCATGCGCACGGCAGAACGGAGAATGGAACTGGAACTTGTAACCGCACGGCCGGGAGACGCCTGGCGTCGCGCCGCTGTGCTGGCTGTTTCCGGCGTTAAAACCTTCGCCCAGCGCATCTACAATCGTATCGTGGCCAACGGCCTCACGGAACTTGATGACCGCCTTCTTTCCGATATCGGTCTGGTGCGGTCGGATGTCAGCGATGCTCTCAAGACCGGCCTGCTGGAAGATCCGACGGCCCATCTCACCCGGGCTGCACGCAAACGCGCGGTCACGCGTTTCAAGACGCTTTGAAATTCCGCCTCCGGCAGACCTCCAGCTGCCGGACGTGGCTTCCAGCCGCAAGGTTTTCCCCGCAGGGTGATTTGCCAATAACCCTGCCTTTGCCCGGTGTCAGGCCCCCTCGGCCGCACCGGGCTTTTTTATGGCCCGGCCTGAACTGAGTGCCCAGACTTCCGGCAAAACCTCAATATTGATATTCTTCGAACACCGGTAGCACGGAATCGCCCCAGCGGCCGTGATAAAGCGCGAGCAGGTCTTCGGCGAGCGTGGTCTTCTTGGCCAGGACCTCGTCGAGCGACGAGAGGAACACGGTCTCGTCCTGGCCTTCGCCATTCAGCCGCTTGCGATTTTTCAGACCGGTGCGGGAAATGTCGAGAACCTCGCGGGCGATGCCGAGAAGCGGCTTGCCGGCAATCTCTGCATTGAGCCCCTTGGCCGGTACGGCGTTGCGAAGCGCGATCACCTCATCGAAATTCCAATCGGCGGTCAGCGCATCGGCAGCGTCGAGCGCTTGCCCGTCATAGAGAAGGCCGACCCAGAAGGCGGGCAGGGCGCAGATGCGCCTCCACGGACCGCCATCGGCGCCGCGCATCTCAAGGAAACGCTTCAGCCGCACATCGGGGAAGAGCGTGGAGAGATGGTTCGTCCAGTCACCCATGGTCGGTTCCCATGCGGCGATTTCGCCTTTCAGCGCCCCATTCATGAACTGGCGGAAGGTGACATGGGTGCAATCATGATATTTGCCGTCGCGCACGATGAAATACATCGGCACATCAAGCGCCCATTCGACATAGTCCTTGAAGCCGAAATCGTCGTTGAATGTGAAGGGCAGCACGCCCGAGCGGCGATTGTCGGTATCACGCCAGATATCGCCGCGCCACGAGAGAAGTCCGTTCGGCTTGCCCTCGGTAAAGGGCGAAGAGGCAAAGAGCGCCGTCGCCAACGACTGCAGCTTCATGGAAACGCGCATCTTCTGGCGCATGTCGGCTTCGGATGAAAAGTCGAGATTAACCTGGATGGTACAGGTGCGGTACATCATGTCGAGACCCTTGGTCCCGACCTTCGGCATATAGCGGGTCATGATCGCGTAGCGCGATTTCGGCATGCGCGGCGTCTCGTCATAGGTCCACAGCGGGCTGCCGCCGATGCCGAGGAACCGGATGCCCATCGGCTCTGCCACTTCGCGAAGGGTCGCCAGATGCTGGTTGGATTCCTTGCAGGTCTGGTGCAGGTTTTCGAGCGGCGCGCCCGAAAGTTCGAACTGGCCGCCGGGCTCGATGGAGATGGCGCCCATGCCGTGCTGCTCGCCAAGGCCGATGATGTTGTCACCGTCCATGATCGGCTCCCAGCCAAGTTTCTCCTGCATGCCCTTCAAAAGGGCCGAAATGCTGGCTTCGCCAAAATAGGGAACCGGGCTGTTATCTTTTCGAAAAAACGCGAATTTCTCATGTTCGGTGCCGATGCGGAAATCCGATTCGGCTTTGTTACCGCCCGCCAGATAGTCGGTAAGTTCGGTCACGGAGGAAAGGGGTGTCTGGTCGGTCGTGTCGCGTGCCATGGCTTACCTTGTTATGACGTCTCTGTTGCGGCGAGGCATATGATTGGCAGATAGGGCCGGATCGTATCCGGTGGCAAATGAATTTCTTTTAAAGATGCATGAAGCGCAATGGCGCCCCTCAGTTCCAGTCGCCGATAACGGCTTGAATGACGGCGAGCGCGGCAACGGCGGCCGTATCGGCTCGCAATATACGCGGCCCGAGGGGGATCGGGGTAACGAAGGCAAGGCTGCGCAGCAACGCCCGTTCCTCCTCGGAAAAACCGCCTTCCGGGCCGACCAGCAGGGCGATCTTGCGCTCCTTGACGGCCTGCAGGATCGGCAGCGGATTTTGGCCCGCATCGCCTTCATCGCAATAGATGATGCGGCGGTCATTCGGCCAGGTTTCCAGCAGGTCTTTCAATTTTACCGGCTCTGCCACTTCGGGCAGGGACAGAATACCGCATTGTTCGGCGGCTTCGATGGCATTGGCGCGCAATTTTTCGGTGTTGTGGATCTTGCCCTGAACATGCTGCGTCATCACCGGTTGCAGCAGGCCGGCACCCATCTCCACCGCTTTCTGCACCAGATAATCCATACGCCCGACTTTCAGCGGCGCGAAAAGATAATGCAGTTCCGCCGCATCCGGCTGCGGCCGTGTCTGTTCGAGCGGAACGAGAACGATCTTCTTGCGGCTCGGGAAGGCGAGCTTCGCTTTCCACTCGCCGTCGCGGCCGTTGAACAGCAGGATTTCCGCGCCGTCGCTGAGGCGCAGCACGTTGGCGAGGTAGTTGAACTGTTCGGCTGTCGCCTCCTGCGCCACACCCTCGGAAAGGGAGGCGTCAATGAACAGGCGTTGCATCCGGAAATTTGCGCGCATGGGATTTCGGTTTCAGTGTCAGAGGAAGAAGAAGGATAGGAGCCAGTAGAGCAGCGCCGCAAGTGTTGCGCTTGCGGGAACGGTAACCACCCAGGCGGCGATGATCGTCATGAAATGCGAGCGTCGGACAAGATAACGGCGGCGCACCTCGGAAGGATTGTCGAGATATCGGGGGATGCGGCGGGGTTCACTCGTGCCCGACTGGACGAGTTCCTGCCGCCTTCGCGATGCCTGCGTGTACCATTCGCGGAAGAAGCCGACACCGAACACCGCGCCGATTGCCGTATGGGTCGTACTAACTGGCAGACCGAAGCGCGAGGCGACGAGAACGGTCAGCGCCGTTGCCACCGAAACGCAGAAGGCGCGCATCGGATTGAGCTTGGTAATCTGTTCACCGACAAGGCGGATGAGGCGCGGGCCGTAGAGAAGAATACCGCAGGAGAGCCCGAAAGCGCCGACCAGCATCACCCACAATGGCGCACGAGCGGATGTCTGCACCGCCTCGTCGTGCAAGGCCCGCACGATGGCGACGACGGGGCCTATGGCATTCGACACGTCATTTGCCCCATGGGCAAAGGACATCAGGCCGGCGGCGAGAACGAGCGGCCATTGGAACAATATGCGAAGCGACTGGTTGCGGTTTTCCAGTCCCTCCGACTGTTTGCGGATGATCGGCACGCTAAGCCGCCAGACGAGGAGGCCCGTCACCAGCCCTATGATGCTCGCATGGCCAAGCGAGACATGCATGAGCTGGCGCAATCCGACCCAGATGAGATAGGCCATGAAAACGCCTGCCATGAGGCCGATGAGAACCGGCACCCACAGCCGGGCAGACCCGATCTTGTCCTCACGGTAGATGATGAATTCCTTGATGAAGGCAAGGATGGCGATGGCGATCGCGGCACTGATGAAGGGCGCAAGCACCCAGGCAAAGGCGATGCTGCCGAGCGACAGCCATTCGACGGCTTTCGCCCCATAAGCGGCCATGCCCGCCCCGGCAACCCCGCCGACTACCGTGTGCGTGGTGGAAATCGGCGCTCTCGTCCAGGTCGATATGTTGACGAGAAGGCCGGCAGCAAGAAGCGCCGAAAGCATCGCCCAGGAAAATGCAGTCCTGTCGGGAATGGTCTCGACGTTGATGATGCCGCTCGAAATGGTCTCGACGACATTGCCGCCGGTGATCAGTGCACCGGCTATCTCGCAGATGGCGGCGACGATGAGCGCGACGGCAAGCGGCATAGCCTTGGCGCCGACGGCAGGGCCGACATTGTTCGTGACGTCGTTTGCGCCGATATTGATGGCCATATAGGCGCCGATGGCGGCAGCAACGATGATGATGACGGAGCCGGCCGTGCCGGTGACGAAAGCGCCGGCAAAGAGGGCCGCAAGAACAACGAACATGAAACCTGCGCCAAGGCCCGCAAGCTGCTGCGTGACATGCAGCGTCGCTTCTTCGACACGGGTAATCTTGTCGAGATCCTTGTCGAGCGTCGGCTTCATGTTTGATGGCGGCTTCGTTGCCATTCACACCTCGTTTGCCAGCATTCCCTTTCGTCCGGCAGCGTCGCAGGTTGAAGGCAATTTACAGAAAGACTGTTACATCTCGCACATCTTCCCAAAAGAAAAGATCGGAAGATTGATGTCGGAGAACCAAACTCCACAATGCCACTCTTCGGGCAAGGGCGCTATTGTGAATGCGCCATCCGCTTGTCGAAAGCGAGCATAAGCGCCTTCAATTCCGGCTCGTTGACGCGTTTTCCGGCTTCCCTGGGACTGACCCATTCCAGCCGTCGCGATTCCTTTTCCGGAAAGCTGTCGCGCATTTCCGAAACTTGGAGCAGATGCACCTGAACCTTGCAGGGCACGTTGATGCCGCTGTTCAGCTTCTTCTCATATTCGTAATAACCGAAAGGTGCCTTTTCCACCGTGCCTTTGACGCCGGCTTCTTCATAGGCTTCCTGTTCGGCCACGGCATGGGCCTTCTTGTTGGCCATGGGCCAGCCCTTGGGAATGACCCATCGCCCGGTATCACGGCTGGTCAGCAGCAGCACTTCCGGCTCCGGATTGCTCTTGGACAATCGATAGCACAGCGCCGCATATTGCTGTCGCGGCGGTCTGCGCAACATCAAGCCAACGTCTGTCGCCAATCGATTCAAAATCTTCAATCCGAATAAATCCTCTTCGTCGGGTAATGATAATTGCTAATATAGAGATGCCACAGATTCCGCCAATCCCCCTTGACCCATAACCCACTGCTGTCTTCGTGGTTATGAAGCTTTGGGGCAAATTATTGGGGTCGATTGGCGAACAAAGTTTTGGCCGGTTGGTTCCCTGACCGGGTAGCCGATGCAGATAATGCTCTATCTGCCCGCCTTCAAGTTAGTCAGAATGCAAGGCCGATATGAATTATGGTCGGGGCTGCTTCAATCAGGGTTTATACCCCAGTGCCGGAGGCCTTCGATCACCCCGTCAGCCTCCGTCGCTGTCGAGTGAAAGAAGCGATTGTCCTGCCGGGCCAGCAAGACGAGCTCAGGCAGTGCATTGCCCACGATCACGCCGCGGATGGTCTGCAATTCAAACATCGCCCGATCATTGCCAGTATCACCTGAGACCACTGATTCGTCGAGGCCGATGCCGAGTTGTCCACATAACCATGCAAGTGCTGCGCCCTTATCGGCGGCTTTGGGCAATATGTCGAGGTCGCGATCGCTGGAGTAAACGATGCGCGCGTCTATATCGGCTGCTAGAAGGGCGGCTTCAACCTCGGCAAGCGCAGCGGCATCGGCATCGTGCAGGAACCAGCTCGATTTCAGGCCGTGCTGGTATCGCTCCTCCTGCATGGTCGCGCCTGGAACGCCGCCCATGACGTCGGTGATCTTCCGGGGGTCGAACCCGGTGCCGAGGGAGTGTGTATAGGCGTTTTCTAGTTCGCTGCGTTTTTTCGCATGCAGCATCGTGCCGACGCCGCCAATGATATAATCCGGCTGCGGCAGCGGCACCTCTTCCAGAAGGGCAAGCTGATCATCGATCAACCGGCCGCTGTTGAAGACAAGAACCGGACGAACATCATCCGGCAGGGAGTACCAGAAATCGCGGAACCGCCGCGTGGCGTCGTTATCGCCAACGACGGTTCCGTCAAGATCAGTGGAAAGAAGACGAATCTGTTTCAATCGCCGTCATTCCACGGTTCGGCCCAGTCCGCCTCTTCCAGAACTGGCATCATGGTCCTGCCTTCCACAACCGCGAGAAGCTGCTGGGCAATGCCGGTCCATGTGAACAGGCTGCGCGCCTTGTGGGCCCCCATGCGGGAAAGCCGCCCGTAAAGCCGCTCGTGTTTGAACGGCTTCATCATGGTGATGCCGAGATCTTCCTTGTCGAAAGGATCTGCAAACAGCGCATGTCGCCCATAGCTGACGGCGCGGAACAGCCCGCCATGAATGGTGACGACGGTTGGCGTGCCGCTCGCCATCGCCTCAATGGCCGTCATGCCGAAAGGCTCGTAGCGGCTGGAAAGCACGAACAGATCGGCGGCGCGATAGATGTCCGGCAAGTCCTCATCCGCGACATAACCGGAAAAAGCCACCTTGTCTTCCAGCCCGAGCGATTTCACCCGCTCTTTCAGCTGGTTGAGAATGGTGGTTTCCTGCTCGTCCATATTCTCGCCACCGACGGCGAGATGCAGACGGGCTTCCGGCTCGCGCTCGGCAAGCACCGAAAAGCCGTCGATCAGCAGATCATACCCCTTGTTGGTGGCAAGTCGCCCGAGCGCCAGCACCACCTTGCCCTCAAAGCCGAAACGCTGCCGGATCATCTGCCGCGTCGCATCCGAAACCGGGAAGAAGCGGTTGTCGTCATAACCCGGTGGGATCATGTGGATATGTTTGCGCTTCTGTCCGTAGTCTTCGATGAGCACATCGAGCTGCACCGGTGTCGTAGCGATCACCATGTCGCAGCTGCGGTATATGATGAGTTCGTGCTGAATGCGTTCCTTGAAATTGAACTCCAGCTCGAACGTATCGGCCTTTTCCGGATAGTCAGTCTCCATCTGGCGTTTCTTCCAGATGCCGAGCGAATGCGGTGTGTGAAGGTGCGGGATTTTCAGCGCTTCGGAGAGCCTCTGGCCTGCCACGCCGGCGTCCCAATAGTGGCTGTTGATGAACGAGTAGTTGAGGTCGTTTTTCTTGATGAAACGCAGCGCATTTTCGCACCATTCCATCAGGTGTCGATGCAGATATTCCTTGGGAATGAAGTCACGCCCGCCGCAGGGGATGCGCACCACACGGACGCGCTCGTCAACCTCGTCGAATTCCGGCTGGTCTTCGAAGCGGCGGGTATAAAGATCGACGGTATAACCGAGTTGGCCGAGTTTGCGTGCAAGCTCAAGCACATAAACCACCTGTCCCCCGGTATCGGCAGCGCCCAGTGGCGGGTGCGCGGCGACATAGCCATGCGTCGATATGAGAGCTATCCGCGGATAGCGTTCAGTTTCGCTCGTGGTTGTCATGGGTCCCATCTTGGTAAATTTTTCCAATTAACCCGATAAAAAGACCGAACGGCACAAAAGGTTCCATCAAAACAGGAATAAAATGGATGGCACATTTCGCCAGGTGGCGTTTTCAGCTGCCGCGCTGCTGCTGTCGCAGGCGGGAAATGCGGTCCCATTCGCGCGCCTGATGCGCTCTGGATGTCGTCTCCACGATGAAGTCGATATGGGCCTCCGCCGCCGCCCTTGCCGCGGCCGGATCGCCGGCGGCAATCGCATCGTGGATGGCGATATGTTGCCTCAGCACCTCGTCATGGGCGCCGGCGATAGTGAAGATGAGGTGACGGTTATAAAAGATGTCATCGCTCAGGAGTCGGTAGCAGGAGCGTAGCGTATGCATCAGCACGATATTATGCGCGGCCTCGCCAATGGCATTGTGAAATTCCACGTCGCTGGTGAGCTCCTTTTCAAAGTGGCCCGCCTCATGTGCTTCACGCATCCGGTCGACGATGGCGGCAAGGTTGAGCCTGTCCGGTTCCGTCGCCCGCTTTGCGGCAAGCTCGGCGGTCATGCCTTCGATATAGCGGCGATATTCGAGAAAATCCCGCGTCGCCCGGCTGTGGCGGGTGATCAGCGCGCTCAAGGGATCGGAAAAGACCGGCCCAACAATATCGGCCACATAGGTGCCGCCGCCATGCCGGCTGGTGAGAAGACCGCGGGTCTCAAGTTCCTTCAGCGCTTCCCGCAGGATCGGGCGTGAGACATCGAGCTTCTGCGCCAGTTCCCGTTCGCCCGGCAGCCGGTCGCCATCACGCAAAATGCCATCGAGGATCAGTTCCTCGAAACGTAAGATCACCTCCTGCGATGTGCGGCTGTGTTCGATGCGCGCAAAGAGCGTTTCATCCATCGCAGAACTCTCCGGCGAAATCCCGCCACCTATTTGATGAGGGGCAAATTATCAGCGAAGCATCGTACTGGTCAAATATTCTATCCAGTTGTCGCGTTGACTGCATCAATGCCTGCGGCATCTCGGCATCTGCCTTTTTGAATTGGCTTTTGTTAAAGCGGTCTCGGACGGGGTGATGGCGGCAGATTTTTCTGTCAGGTGGATCAAAACAGTGACATCGGCATCGATCATGGTGTTGTCATCACGATCGATGCCTTAGACGTCAGCCATAGAAGCGGGGACAATATCGCAATGGCCAAGGGTAGATTTGCATTCGCAAGCGCGCCGGAGAGATCGCTCGCTCTGGGCGAGGTCCATGCGCGGCCGACCGTGCTGCTTGCCCCGTCGCGCATCATCATCCAGCTTGCCTTCATGATGGATGGCGGCTCGGCCGTGCACCATTCGGTCATTGCGGAAATGTCGCGCGGCCGGGGTGTTGCGCCGCCGGAGCGCGATGCCCGCCACCACGCCATGCCCTGGGGGCAGGGGACACTGCGCTGGGAGCGCCACACGGAATTTTCCACATGGTTCTGGGACGGCCCAGCGCCGGAAAAGTTCGGCGGCGAGATTGCCGGCGATCCCTTCGGCGACGGCTTTTCGCCGCCCGGCTCACTGATCTCGGGCGTGCGGCTGGAAATCCGCCCTGAAAGCGGTGCGGCATCGCAAGCCGAAGCGATGTTCGAGCCGACCAGTCTCTGTCACAGCGATGTGCGTGACGGTCAGGCGGCAATCCTCACCGATTTCCGCCAGGATCGCGACGGGCTGACGCAGATATTGGTGATCGACCGGGGCCTTACCGATTACAGCCGCGGCGCGCTGGTGCAGCGGCTGCTCGATATCGAAACCTATCGCACGCTCGCCATGCTCGGCCTGCCCATGGCGCAGACGCTGTCGCCGGAAATTCGCCGCATCGAAGATGGCCTGACCGGCATCACCCAGCGCATGAAAAGCGACGCCCGCGACGAGGCGGATGCGCTGCTTGCCGAAATGACCCGGCTTGCCGCGGAACTGGAGGCCAATGCCGCGCTCAGCCTTTATCGTTTCGGCGCCAGCCGCGCCTATGACGGCATCGTGCGCGAACGCATCCGGGCGCTGGCGGAAACCCCGGTTCAGGGCCATGAGACCATGGGCAGTTTTCTGGAACGGCGCATGGCGCCGGCCATGCGCACCTGTCAGTCGGTGGAAGAGCGGCAGGCCAACCTGTCGCGCAAGCTCTATCGCGCCACGGCGCTCGTCCGAAGCTGGATCGATGTGGAGCTGGAACGGCAGAACACGGTGCTGCTCAACACCATGAACAAGCGCGCCGCCATGCAGCTTCGTCTACAGCAGACCGTGGAAGGCCTGTCGGTCGCGGCGATCTCCTATTACGTGGTCGGCCTCATCGGTTATCTTACCAAGGCAATCAGCCATGATGTGCTGCCGGTCGATCCCGCTGTTGTCACCGGCTTTTCCGTTCCCTTCGCCGTGCTTGGTGTGTGGTGGGTGGTGCGCCGCATCCGCCGCTCCCATGCGGAAGGCGGGCACTAAGGCATACTCTAACTTCCCTCATTCCTGTGCTTGTCACAGGAATCCAGCCGACGCGCGTCTGCGCGGCGAGAAGGCTCTTCTCAGCCCAAGGACTTGGGCTGACTGGATCCCTGTGACGAGCACAGGGATGAAGGAGGATAGGTGATGCTGCAGTGTGGCCTTGTCACCTCAACCCTGCTCCCAATAGGGCGAGGGGCCATAAAGCGCGGCGAGATAATCAATGAACAAGCGCACCTTGGCGGGCAGGAACTGTCGGCTGGGATAAACCGCCGAGAGCGTGACGTTGCGCGACCCTTCATAACCGGGCAGAACCTGCACCAGCTTCCCGCTGCGCAATTCGTGGCCGATATCCCATGTCGAACGCAGCGCAATACCAAGCCCTGATATCACCGCCTCGCGGATCACCTCGCTCGAATTGGTGATGAGCATTCCTTCCGGACGAAGGCTGAGAGCGCCGCCGGGTCCTTCTAGCCGCCAGATGTCATTATTGTGCGCCGGCAGGCAGCGGTGTCTTTTCAGATCCTCGATTGTATCAGGCACGCCATACGCTGCCACATAATCAGCCGACGCGCAGAGCACACGCCGCACAGGCGCCAGCCTGCGGGCGACGAGGCTGGAGGAGTTGAGATCGGCAATGCGGATCGCCAGATCATAACCGCCTTCGATGATGTCGATGAATTCGTCGCTGAGCACCAGATTGACCGAAAGATCGGGATGCCGCTCCATGAAGCCCTTCAAATGTGGCGCAATATGCATGCGCCCGAAGGAGGTGGGGGCGGAAACCTTCAGCGTACCGCTGACGGTATTGGCCCGGCCGGAGACAAAATCTTCGGCCTCTTCAAGGCCTTCCAGCACGGCAAGCACCCGCTCGTAAAACCCCTGTCCTGCTTCGGTCAAAGAAATCTGCCGCGTGGTGCGCTGGAAAAGCCTGGCGCCGAGCTTTTCTTCCAGCCGCTTGACGCGTTTGGAAATCACGGCGGGAGAATAACCGAGCTCCTTGGCGGCGAGCGACATGCTGCCGGAGGCGGCGACGCTTGCAAAGACTTCCAGATCACCCAGATTTGTCACAGATGCCCCTGATTGTTTCTGAAACGGAAAAAATCCTTAGCATTTGATTGCTCTGTTTCAAAGTGGTAAAGAAAGAATACCAGTTTGGATGAATGGCAGTGGAGGGGAGCGGTGACGCAGCCGATCAAGTTTCTGGAGCCGCGCGCGCAGATCGTCGCGAGCCGTGACCGCATTATAGCCGACCTCAAGGATATTCTGCCCGCAGACTGCCTTGTGCACGAGCCGCGCGAACTTGTGCCCTTCGAAACCGATGCCTTCGTTTCCTATCGCCGCCTGCCGCTGGCCGTGGCGCTGCCGAAGACCACGGGAGAAGTGGCTGCGGTGATGAAATATTGTCACCGCTATGGCATTCCGGTCGTGCCGCGCGGCGCGGGCACTTCGCTGTCCGGCGGTGCCATTCCGCAGGAGGACGCTGTCGTGATCGGCCTTTCCAAGATGAGCGCGATCCTCGATCTCGATTTTTACAATCGCACGGCGCGGGTGCAGGCTGGCGTCACCAATCTCTCCATTTCCGATGCGGCCGGCGCGGAGGGGTTCTTTTATGCGCCGGACCCAAGCTCGCAACTCGCCTGCACCATTGGCGGGAATATCGGCATGAATTCCGGCGGCGCGCATTGTCTCAAATACGGTGTCACCACCAATAATCTGCTCGGCGTGAAAATGGTGCTGGTGGATGGCACGGTGCTGGAGCTGGGCGGCAAACACCTCGATGCTGACGGCTACGATCTTCTCGCCCTCGTCTGCGGCTCAGAAGGCCAGCTCGGCATCGTCACGGAAGCGACGGTCCGGCTGATCGCCAAACCGGAAGGCGCACGCCCGGTACTGTTCGGTTTCGAAACCTCGGAAGAAGCGGGCTCCTGTGTCGCCGATATCATTGGCGAAGGCATCATTCCAGTTGCCATCGAGTTCATGGACAAGCCGGCCATCGAGATCTGCGAAGCCTTCGCCAAGGCAGGCTATCCGCTTGATGTCGGTGCGCTTCTGATTGTCGAAGTCGAAGGCTCCGAGGCGGAAATGGACGCCATGCTCGCCGATATCGTCACCATTGCCAGAAAACACGGCGTGAAGACCGTGAAGGAATGCCAGTCCGCCATGGAAGCGGCGGCGATCTGGAAAGGTCGCAAATCCGCCTTCGGCGCAACGGGCCGCATCGCGGATTATATCTGCATGGATGGCACGGTGCCGCTGTCCCAGCTTTCTAATGTGCTGAAAAAGACCAGCGAAATCACCGACCGGCTCGGCCTTCGCGTCGCCAATGTCTTCCATGCCGGGGATGGCAACATGCACCCGCTGATCCTGTTCAATGCCAATGATCCTGATGATGCGGCCCGTGCCGAAGAGGCGGGCAATGAAATATTGAAGCTCTGCGTGGATGCCGGCGGTTGTTTGACCGGCGAGCACGGTGTCGGCATCGAAAAGCGTGACCTGATGCGGCATCAATATGGCGAGGCCGATCTTGCCCAGCAGATGGCGGTGCGCGCGGCTTTTGATGAGGACTGGTTGATGAACCCTTCCAAGGTGTTTCCGCTGGAGGGGAGGGGATGATGGGTGTGAGTTTTGTGACGACGGTGGGTGTGGCTAACCCCCCTCTGCCCTGCCGGGCATCTCCCCCACAGGTGGGGAGATCGACTCGCGGCAAGGTCTCACCTTTCTTTTCGGTCGAGATAGAGCGACGCAGGTGCGTCTTGCCGATCTCCCCACCTGTGGGGGAGATGCCCGGCAGGGCAGAGGGGGGTATCACTTGCTCGAAGGCAACAATCCTATGCTGACGCCCTACGCAGAAACCCAGGTCGCCGACATCATCCGCGACCACGCAACCAGGAAAAAACCGCTGAAAATCATCGGCGGCAACACCCGTTCCGGTTTCGGCAATGCGGTGGCAGCAGCTGAAACGCTCTCCTCCCGCGCGATGGCTGGCATCGTCTCCTACGTCCCCGCCGAGATGGTCATGACCGTCAGGGCCGGCACACCACTCGCCACGGTCGAAGCGGCGCTGGCGGAAAACCGTCAGATGATGGCTTTCGAGCCGATGGACCACCGTCCGATCATGGGCACCGACGGCGAACCGACCATCGGCGGTGTCTTCGCCGCCAATGTTTCCGGTCCGCGCCGTTATGTGGCGGGTGCGGCACGTGACAGCCTGCTCGGCATCCGTTTCGTTAATGGCAGCGGCGAGATCATCAGGGCCGGCGGCCGGGTGATGAAGAATGTCACCGGTCTCGATCTGTCGAAGTTTCTCGCAGGTTCGTTCGGCATGCTCGGGTTCCTCACCGAAGTCACATTCCGCGTGCTGCCGAAACCGCCCGTCGAAAAAACCGTTGTCGTATCCGGCCTTGATGATGAGGCGGCGACGCGCATCATGGCGGCGGCGATGGCGATGAGCGTCGAGGTTTCCGGTGCTGCGCATCTGCCGGAAAGCGTGCGTTCGCGTTTCATCGATGGTGCTCTGCCGGAAGGCCCGGCGACTATTTTGCGGCTTGAAGGGCTCGCCGCCTCCGTCGAGGCGCGCGCGGCCAAACTTCTGTCTGTCATGGACCGGGTCGGTCCATGGACTTTGCTGGAGGGCGACGAAAGCAGGCTTTTGTGGCGGCAGGTGCGTGATGTCGCGCCCTATGTCGGGCAGGGTGCAAAACCACTCTGGAAAGTCTCGGTCGCGCCAGCTGAAGGCCACCGGCTTGTCGCGGCGTTGCGCATGGAAGCGGGCATCGATGCCTTCTACGACTGGCAGGGCGGCCTCATCTGGATGCAGATGGAGGCGGACCCAGAGGCTGATTTGCTGCGCGGCGCGATCCGGGCGCTTGGCGGCGGCCACGCCACCTTGCTGAGGGCGAGTGATGCGGTGCGCGCAACGGTGCCGGCCTTTGAACCACGCCCCTCGGCGGAAGCGCTGCTTTCGGCGCGCATCCGGGAAAAGCTCGATCCCGCAGGCATCTTTAATCCCGGCAAGATGGCCGTAACGATGGAAAGGGCCGTCTGAACCATGCAAACATCCTTCACGCCTGAACAGCTGGCCGATCCGCATGTGGCGGAATCCGAAAAAATCCTGCGTAAATGTGTGCATTGCGGTTTCTGCACCGCCACCTGTCCCACCTATGTGACACTTGGCAACGAACTGGACAGCCCGCGCGGCCGCATCTACCTCATAAAGGATATGCTGGAAAACAGCCGCCCGGCCGACCGAGAGGTGGTCACCCATATTGACCGCTGCCTGTCGTGCCTTGCCTGCACCACCACCTGTCCTTCCGGCGTGGACTACATGCATCTGGTCGATCACGCCCGCGCCCACATCGAACAGACCTATCAGCGCCCATTGATGGACCGGCTGATCCGCAATCTGCTGGTTGCTGTTCTGCCCCATCCCGGCCGCTTCCGGCTCTCCCTGCATCTGGCGCGGCTGGCGCGGCCTTTCACGGGTCTGCTTGCGAAGGCTCCGGCGCTGAAGCCGCTGCAATCCATGCTCGCTCTTGCGCCCGCTACGGTGCCTGCGGCCTCCGCTTCCGCCCGTCCGGGCGCGCGGCCGGCAGAAGGCGAGAAACGGGGGCGCGTCGCCATTCTTACCGGCTGCGCCCAGCCAGTGCTCGACCCCGGTATTAACGAGGCGACGCTGCGCCTTCTCGCCCGGCTTGGTGTTGAGGTCGTTGTGCCGAAAGGGGAGGGTTGCTGCGGATCACTGGTGCACCACATGGGCCGGGAGGAGGAGGCGCTGGCTTCGGCGCGGCGCAATGTCGATGTCTGGACGCGGGAAATGCAGAATGGCGGTCTCGACGCCATCATCATCACTGCCTCCGGCTGCGGCACCACCATCAAGGACTATGGCCATATGCTGCGGCTCGATCCGGCCTATGCTGAAAAAGCCGCGCGGGTCTCCGCGCTTGCAAAGGACATCACCGAATATCTCGCCACGCTCGATCTGCCGCAAAAGCAGAGCCAGGGCCTGACCGTCGCTTATCATTCCGCCTGTTCCATGCAGCATGGACAGAAAATCACGATAGCGCCGAAGCAGCTGCTGAAGGTGGCGGGTTTCACCGTGCGTGATCCGGCGGAAGGGCACCTTTGCTGCGGCTCGGCCGGAACCTACAACATTCTGCAGCCGGAGATTTCCGGCAAGCTCAAGGCGCGCAAGGTGAAGAACATCGAGGCCACGCGGGCTGATGTTATCGCGACAGGCAATATCGGCTGCATCACGCAGATCGGAACCGGCACGGACATGCCGATCCTGCATACGGTAGAGCTGCTGGACTGGGCCTATGGTGGTCCGAAGCCGGCGAGGCTTTTGGTTTAGAACTTATACGCCACGCCAAAATTCACGGCATTGGTGATGATGTCGGTTTTCAGCTTGCCGCCATTGTCGATATCGACGTCGACGAAGGAATAGGTGCCCTTATATTCCACGAATGTCGACCAGCTATCGGTGATGCGGTAGCTGAGGCCTGCCTGCGCCTGCAGCGTTGCGCCGCCGAACTGGTATTCGAAGGTCTTGCCTGACGGGCGGTACACTTCGACATGCGGCACGTTGATGCCGACGCCGGCGCCCACATAAGGGGTGATCGGCAGGGATTCCAGCGGAAAGCGATAGAGCGCGTTCAGCGTCAGAAGGTTCAGGCCGTCGGTGAATTCGAAGTGCGACCAGCCGGAACGGGCAAGCGTCTCATCGTCGGCATAGACCTTGTCATGGGTGTAATCGAGCGAGATACCGAAATTTCGGAGCTGGCCCTCATCGAACCAGTAGGTGCCGCGCACGCCCCAATAGGGCGGGTTGGAAAAGGACTTGCCTTCCCATCCGGCCCGGAAATCCGGCCCATCGGAAACCGTCACATCGCTGTGAGGCGCGCTTTGCCAGCCGCCATAACCGGAAATTTCAAATTCACCTGCAAAGGTGGCAGAGAAGGAAACGCCGCTGAGAAGCAGGGCGCAGACAAAAGAAGCGTGGCGCGGCATAGAGAGAATCCAGATTGATATCAGAAATGCACCAAACCGTTTTTTGATAACATTTAGATGACAGAAACGAAAAACGGGCGGTCAGTTGACCACCCGTTTCAAGGCCGTTCCATCATCCCTTAAGAGAGGTCCGGCGCCTGGCGTCCCCCGCCAAGTCTCGCAAAATCAATCTAGTAGCGATTGTATCGCTCCGGGACGACAATTCAAGCGTGACGCGCTGCCATGGCGGCTCCAGGCAGGCATATTAACGCCACCGTTGCCGTCATATCACAATAACGGTGGTTCCGACGTTCACACGCTCGAAAAGATCGGTGACATCCTCGTTGCGCATCCGGATGCAGCCGGACGAATTGTTGCTGCCGATCGTCCATGGCTGGTTGGTGCCGTGAATGCGGTAAAGCGTGGAGCCGAGATACATGGCGCGCGCGCCCATGGGATTGGCCGGGCCGCCTTCCATAAAGGCCGGCAGGTAATGTCCCTTTGCCGCTTCGCGGGTGATCATTTCTTTTGGCGGGGTCCAGCTCGGCCATTCCGCCTTGCGGGTCACCTTGTGGGTGCCGGCCCATTCGAAGCCGGGCTTGCCGACGCCGACGCCATAACGCCGTGCCTTGCCATCCGCCATGACGAGATAAAGGAAGCGGTTCGGCGTATCGATGACGATGGTGCCGGGCTTTTGTGTGGTCTGGTAGGTCACGATCTGCGGCAGGAATTGCGGCGCGATCTGCGTGCGTACCGGCGCGTTGGGCCGCACGGCGGCATTCTGCACCCGCGCCGGACGCTGCGATGTGACGCCGGAGCTGGGGCGCTGCGGCATGGCGGCCTGACGCTGCTGGAAGAATGGCTGGCGTGCGGCCGGTGCCTGCGGATAAACCACCGGGCGCACATTGCCGCGGCCACCCAGCTGCGTAACCCAAGGTGCGGAAAGGTCCGGGCTGACGACGATCGGCGGGCGCTCGCGATAACGCTCATTGGCCATGGCGGCCGGGACGGCGAGGGTGGAAACGAGGCTCAGCGCCAGAAAAACGGACTTGATCGTCATCGGGTGGACTCTCTCTGCGGGATGTCGCAACAATGGAACTTGCGGGAGCATTCACCCGCTTTGCCGGACACGTTCGCACCTCGACGCCAGCGAATCGTAAATGGCTGATCATTAAAAAGCCCTTGATTAGGGAAAGCTGGATTTAAGGTTAGCGCCCGGTTTTGAAACGTGGTGAATGAGTGGTAAGCGCGCAGCTTCCAATGGTTACGGGTGGGAGCGGAAAAGGGTTGTTGCGGAATGAGTGAAGCGGGACTTGAAACCGGTGCGGATGGCCGGGTGCGGTGTTTCTGGCAGCAGGGGCTTTCGGATTACAGCCGGTATCACGACGAGGAATGGGGTTATCCCGTGACTGACGATCGCCGCCTGTTCGAGAAGATTTGTCTGGAAGGTTTCCAGTCCGGGCTTTCCTGGCTCACCGTCCTTCGCAAGCGTGAGGCGTTTCGGCTTGCCTTTGCCAATTTCGAATTCGAAAAAGTCGCGGAGTTCGACGAAGCCGATATTGAGCGCTGCCTTGCCGACAAGGGTATCATCCGTCACCGCGGCAAGATTGTTTCCACCATCAACAATGCCCGCCGCGCCATGGCGCTGCGCGATGAATTCGGTTCGCTTGCGCGTTATTTCTGGGGTTTCGAACCTGCCGCCGCAGAAAGGCCGCAAAGGCTGGACTATGCGACGTTAAGGGCCAACCCCACCAGCGCCGCCTCCATCCGCCTGTCCAAGGATTTGAAGAAGCGGGGCTGGACCTTCGTCGGCCCGACGACCGTCTATGCATTCATGCAGGCCATGGGTATGGTCAACGATCATATCGAAGGCTGCCATTGCCGCCAGCCGATAGAGGCACTGCGGCGGGAGTTTGTACGTCCATGAAGGTAACCTCCCTTCTTCTGGCTCTCACCATGACTGTGGCCGCCATGCCGCATCCATCCTTCGCGGAAAGCCGCAATGTCGATGGCATCTGGCTCGATGACGGTGAAAGGCTGAAGGAGGTGGCCCTGCCGCCGGCGGGCCCGCTGAAGCTGGATGGCTGGACGCGGCGCGGGCGCGGCGATGTCTATCGCCTGAAAGTGAAGGCGGGACAGACGGTGAAGATCGAACTTGCCGCGTCAAGCGAATTTGTCCTGATGGCCGTCTTCGATTTTTCGACGCCGGACGAGGACGCGATCTTCTTCAGCGATGCCGAAGGGAAGACGGCGACCCTGACGCCAAAGGCGGATACGGAATGGCTGATCCGCCCGACGCTTATCCTGGGCTCGCCGCGCCGGGGGCTTGGCGCGCATTACATATTGACAGTCAGCACCGGCAAATAAAGCTCGGGAGCAAGACCCAGACGCATCAGGCCGTCTGCGTCAGCATGATCAGGCCGAAGCTCAGAACACCCAGCAGCACGAGTGACAGGCTGGCGGCCAGGATGACCTTGCCGCCGGCATGACGAAGGCTGCGAATATCGACCGACAGTCCCAGAGCCGCCATCGACATGATGGTGAGGATATTGGAGAGCGAGGCGACAGGGGAAAGCAGCGCTTCGGGAATGACGCCGAAGGACCGCGCCATGATCATCAGAATGAAGCCGACAATAAACCACGGAACCATCTGCTGCAGCTTCAGACGTCCCTTGTCAGACTGGCCATGGATGACGGAGAGTGTGGCGATGACTGGGCCCAGCATCAGCACGCGGATGAGTTTGACGATGGTGCCCGTCTGCACGGCAACGGCTCCAAGCGGCGCGGTCGCGGCCAGAACCTGCGGCACGGCATAAACGGTAAGACCGGCGAAGATGCCGTATTGGGTGGCATCGAGGCCGAGGAGCTGTGGCAGGAACGGCATCAAAAGTACGGCAGCGACGCCAAGAACCGCGGTGAAAGCAATCGAAGCGGCGACGTCTTCCGGCTTGGCGCCGATGGCGGGCGCCGCAGCTGCTATGGCGGAGTTGCCGCAGATGGAATTGCCACAGGCAATCAGCGTCGCAAGCTTGGGCGGCAATCCCAGCATTCGGCCGGCGGCATAGCTGACGACCAGCGACAGTGCCACGATCAGTGCGATGCCGCCGATCAGCAGGCCGCCGGCTCCCTTGAGGATGGAAAGGCTCAGGGATGCGCCGAGAAGTGCCACCGCGATCTCAAGCAGGGTTTTGGCGCTGAACTTTATACCCGCCGCAGCGACAGAAGGCAGCGACACCAGGGAACGCAGCAGCGTACCGATCAGAATGGCAAGTACGAGATCGCCAAGCCATGCGTGGCCCGCAAGCCGCACCTGAAAACGCTCCGCCAGAATGGCGGCGCAGCTGACCGCCGCGCAGATGAGAATGCCCGGCAGAAGCGGGGTAAGCCAGCGGAGCGAAAACTGAAGGGGATGAGCGAGGGTGCGATGATGTGCCATGTGCTGAAAATGCCGCAGCCGCCTGTTTTATTCTATCAAATAATATGGCATATATCATTCGATAAAATCGAACGAAACGCCATGACCTTCGAACAACTCCGTATCTTCATTGCCGTCGCCGAACGGGAACATCTGACACGTGCGGCCGAAGCCATCGGCCTGACGGCTTCCGCGGTCAGTTCCGCCATCAAGAATCTCGAAGCCTTTTATAATGTAGAGCTCTTCCATCGCGTCGGCCGAAACATCGAGCTGACCGAAAGCGGCCGGGCCTTTCTGGGCGAGGCCAAGGCGACGCTGGCGCGTGTCCGCAATGCCGAATTGATTCTCTCTGAGATGGGCGGGCTGACGCGTGGGGAAATAACCGTCTGCGCCAGTCAGACCATTGCCAGCTACTGGCTGCCACCGATCCTGATGCAGTTCAAGAAACTTTATCCGGGCGTCACGCTGAGGCTCGATATCGGTAATACGAAAACGGTGACACAGGCGGTGCTGGACGGTCTGGCAGAGGTCGGTTTCATCGAAGGCAGGATCGATGAGCCGGCATTGATGGTGCAGCCGGTCGTGTCCGACAAACTCCTGGTCGTCACCGGTTCGGCCCATCCCTTTGCCGATGGCCGTTATCTCACCGCGCTCGACATGCTTTACGGCACCTCCTGGGTCCTGCGCGAACAGGGCTCCGGCACCCGCTCCGCCTTCGAGGCGGCGGTGCGGCAGATGGGGGTGGATCCGGGTGAGCTGTCCGTCATGCTGGAACTGCCATCCAACGAGGCGGTGGTGATGGCGGCGCGTTCCGGCGGGGCTGCGACGGCAGTTTCAGCCTCGGTGGCGTCTCTATTCCTGCGACAGGGTTTGCTGGTGCGTTCCGGCATCGATCTGCCCGCCCGCAATTTCGCTTTGCTGCGCCACAAGGAGCGCCACACCAGCCGCGCCGCGATGGAGCTGGAGCGTCTCAGCCGTGCGGCATCAGAGGATTATAAGGCGGGGCTTGCGGGGTTGTAGGCAGCAGACGCAAGACGCGTGACTATTACGTCATTTCCCGCGCGATGACATGATGCAGGATGCGATAATCCCTGCTTTCTTCGCCCAAGGGTGCAAGCGGCCAGTCCCATGCGGCCGCAGGCGAGCCAGTGTCGACGCTATACATCAGGTCTTCCTGTTGCCGCAGGCTGCCATCCTTGCCGATGACGTCGAAGGCGGTGTCCGTCACCAGACAGACCTTGCAGGGTAGGCCGGCCAGCGCATCGAGATGCGTATGAATGAGCCTTGGCAGAAGATCATCAGGCGCGTTCGCAATTTTCTCTCGGTCCAACCGGTGCTGCGCCCCAGTGCCGATCTGCGACACGAGGTTGGCCGAGACGACGAAATCGAGATAGGGCACGCGCCGCAGGAAATCGAGCGGTTCCGCCGGCCGACCGACGATGAGATCATCGAAGCCGGAAAGATCGCGATTGGCGATGCGAACGTTTTTCTTGGCATTGAAACGCAGCTTCGCCTGCACGCTGGCAAGATGCACCAGATCGACCAGAACGACGGTATCGAACATCGCCACCAGCGCATCATAGGGCACATCCCGCAACAGGCCGGACCCCAGCACCACGGCCGTCCGCCTCTGTTTCAGCTTTCTCGCCGCTTGCAGCACGAATTGCCGGCTGTTGTTTTCATGCTCCGCCCACGCGGCGGCGCAGCGGTTGGCGCGTGCCCAGAGATTGACGGAATAGCGGATATGCGGCCGGAATTCTTTCGGCGTGACCGCGCGTGTCGCGGCATATTGCAGGGCTTCGAGGATCATGAATGCCTAACGGTAAATTTCACGGCGATGGCCGATTTCGACCACCAGCACGACAAGCTTGTGATCCTGTATATCGCAGATGATGCGATAATCGCCCACCCGGTAACGCCAGAAATTTCCAAGCTCGGAGCCTTGCAGAGCGGCGCCAGTCTGGCGGGGATTGGCGAGCGCCGCTACCCTCTCTTGAAGAAAAGCGCGGATACGCTGACGTATCTGTGGATCGATTTTCCGCATCTCTTTCTGGACAAGAACATCATATTCAATTGTCCAGATCACGCCAGAACTCCTCGGCGCTTATAATCTTTGATTCACCGCGCTGGATGCGCCGCGTCGCCTCTTCCGCAAGATAAAGATCTTCCATATCCTCGATATGTTTCTCGATCGCCTCGCGAATGTAATAGGCGGATGTGCGTCCGGTGCGCTCGGAAAGCGCCTTCAGCCGCTCATAGGTGTCATCTGGCAGGCGGATGGCCGTCTGTTTGCTCATCGCTTTAAGCCCTTTCCGACTAAAACGGGATACATGCATCCCATATAGCATCACTTGCCCCGCGGTACCAGTAAAACCGGAGCCTTTGCGGCTTGCCGCACAGGGCTTCATCCTCTAAAGCATGTCTCCCAAAAGTGCGCAGCGGTTTTGGGATAAAGACATGCGTAAAAACAGAATTTAAAGCGCGGCGCGCTTTAAAACCGGCATAATTTCAGGAAAATATCGGATCGGCATCATGAGCGAAAAAGCAAAAAAGCCTCAGAAACTGAAAGCCCGCCTGCCGCGTGGCTTCGTGGACCGCTCGGCTGCCGATATCCATGCCACCAATGAGATGATCGACAAGATCCGCAGGGTCTATGAGCTTTACGGTTTCGATCCGGTGGAAACCCCACTGTTCGAATATACCGATGCGCTCGGCAAGTTCCTGCCCGATAGCGACCGCCCAAACGAAGGCGTGTTTTCGCTGCAGGATGACGACGACCAGTGGATGAGCCTGCGCTACGATCTGACCGCACCGCTCGCCCGCCATGTCGCGGAAAATTTCAACGAAATCCAGCTGCCATACCGCACCTATCGCGCCGGTTATGTCTTCCGCAATGAAAAGCCCGGCCCCGGCCGCTTCCGGCAGTTCATGCAGTTCGATGCCGATACGGTGGGCGCAGCCGGCGTGCAGGCGGATGCAGAAATGTGCATGATGATGTCAGATACGCTGGAAGCGCTCGGCATCAAGCGCGGCGATTACGTCATCCGAGTCAATAACCGCAAGGTGCTCGATGGCGTCATGGAAGCCATCGGTCTCGGCGGCGAGGAAAACGCGGGTCGTCGTCTGAACGTGCTGCGCGCCATCGACAAGCTCGACAAGTTCGGCCCTGAGGGTGTGAAGTTGCTGCTCGGCCCCGGCCGCAAGGACGAATCCGGTGACTTCACCAAGGGTGCCGGTCTCGGTGACGAGCAGATCGAAAAGGTCCTGTTTTTCGTCGGCATCAAGGATTATGCGGCAAGCGCCGATGATCTTGCAAAACTGGTCGCAGGCACCTCGAAAGGCGAGGAAGGCGTTGATGAACTGAACATCATCGGCGCTCTGGTCACCAGTGCCGGTTACGATGCTGATCGCATCAAGATCGACCCCTCGGTCGTTCGCGGCCTCGAATACTATACCGGTCCGGTTTACGAGGCCGAGTTGACCTTCGATGTCACCAATGAAAAGGGCGAAAAGGTCGTGTTCGGCTCCGTCGGCGGCGGCGGGCGTTACGACGGCCTCGTGTCGCGCTTCATGGGCCAGCCGGTTCCGGCCACGGGCTTCTCCATCGGCGTTTCGCGCCTGATGACGGCGCTCAAGAACCTCGGCAAGCTCGGCCAGGTGAAGCCGCTTGCACCCGTTCTCATCACCGTCATGGATGGCGATGTGGAGAGCATGGGCCGTTACCAGCGCTTCACCCAGGCGCTGCGGGCCGAAGGCATCCGCGCTGAAATGTATCAGGGCAACTGGAAGAAATTCGGCAACCAGCTTAAATATGCCGACCGCCTCGGCTCCCCCATTGCCATCATTCAGGGCGGTGACGAGCGTGCGGAAGGCGTGGTGCAGATCAAGGATTTGATCGAAGGCAAGCGCCTTTCCGGCGAAATCGAGGACAATGCCAGCTGGCGCGAGGCGCGTGTGGCGCAGGCCAGCGTGCCGGAAGCCGAGCTGGTGGCGAAAGTCCGCGAGATTCTGGAGCATCAGGCAGAGGATGTACGGCGGGCGGAAGGCAAGTAACGTGGCGCGCGTGGCTTACCCCCCTCTGCCCTGCCGGGCATCTCCCCCACAAGGAGGGAGATCGGCAGGAGGCGCTAACACCACTTCAATTGCAGACATCGAGATGGGCGCGATCGCGCCGCATATCGATCTCCCCCCTTGTGGGGGAGATGCCCGGCAGGGCAGAGGGGGGTATCTCGCGGCGAGGCGGGCGTTGTTTTTTGTGCCCGACAGAGGTGGTGAGATTTTCCAGAGAGTGCGCCGCGTCACCGAAAAGGGCTGAAGCCATGGCGATCCTTGCGCTCGATCATGTTCAGCTGGCAATGCCGGCGGGACGCGAAGAAGAAGCGCGCCGGTTTTACGGCGGCCTGCTCGGTTTTGCGGAGCAGGTAAAACCTGCCAATCTCGCCGCGCGCGGCGGCTGCTGGTTCAGCTGCGGCCCGATAAAACTGCACCTCGGCGTCGAGCAGGATTTCCACCCGGCGCGCAAGGCCCATCCGGCCTTTCTGGTCGATGATCTGGCAACCTTGCGAAAAACACTTGAAACAGCGGGCTGCCATGTGGTTGAGGATGAGCCGCTGGAAGGGTATCACCGGTTCTATGTCCATGATCCCTTCGGAAACCGCATCGAAATGATGCAGCCGCTCAAACCGTGACGAAAAGTACCGTCCCATGCCCCTGATCGACATGCCGGAATTTGCCGGAGAGCTACTGGAAGAATTCGCTGCGCGCCGCACCAGCCGCGTGAATACGCCCGTCATCCAGCCCGCCGAACCTTTTCTGGATATGGCCGGAGAGGATTTGCGCCGCCGTATCTTCATGACGGAGAGCGAGACGGGGACAAGCCTCTGCCTGCGTCCCGAATTTACCATCCCCGTCTGCCTGCGCCACATAGAGACCGCGACCGGCACGCCGAAGCGTTATGCCTATCTCGGTGAAGTCTTCCGCCAGCGCCGTGAGGGCGCGAATGAGTTTTATCAGGCCGGTATCGAGGATCTCGGTGATACCGATATCGCCGCTGCCGACGCCCGTGCGGTTGTTGACGCCACCGGCATTCTGCAGCGCCTGCTGCCGGGCCGGGCGCTCGCCGTCACGCTGGGCGACCAGCAGGTATTCGAGGCGGTGGTTGCCGCCCTTGGCCTGCCGCTCGGCTGGCAGAAGCGGCTGGTGCAGGCCTTTGGCGATATGGCGCAGTTGGACGCGCTGCTGGAAAGCCTTGTGCATCCCAAGCCGATGACGGGTCTGGACGCCCGGGTCGCAGGCCTGCTGGCGACGGGTGACGAGGCGGTGCTGGTCGATTACCTCGATACGGTGATGCAGGAGACCGGCTATTCCACCAATGCCAGCCGCTCGCCGCAGGAAATCGCCCGCCGCCTGCGGGAGAAGCTGGCGCTTGCCGCCACGCGCCTGCCGGATGAGAGCTTTGCGCTGCTCAAACAATTTCTGGCACTGACGGCACCTCTGCCGCAGGCCTCGCAGGTGCTGGCCGATTTCGCTGCCAGGGCGAAGCTGAAGCTGGACGGTGCGCTTTCCGCCTTCGACAAACGTGTCGCAGCCCTTGCCAATGCCGGTGTCGATCTTGAAACCGTTACCTATGGCGCCGCCTTCGGGCGTCCGCTCGATTATTATACCGGCCTCGTCTTCGAGGTGGTGGAAGCGGGCGGTGACAGCGTGCTGGCCGGCGGCGGTCGTTACGACCGGCTGCTGACCCTGCTTGGCGCACAGGAAAAAATCCCGGCCGTGGGCTTTTCGTTCTGGCTGGATCGCATCGAAGCGGTGCGCGGGAGCGACAAACCATGATCACCATCGCATTGCCCTCAAAGGGCCGGATGAAGGAAGATGCCTCCGCCGTTCTGGAACGCGCCGGGCTGAAGGTTGCGGCCGTCGGCAACGACCGCTCCTATCGCGGTCGCATCGAAGGACGTGACGATATCGAGATCGCCTATCTGTCGGCCTCCGAGATCGCCCGTGAGATCGGCGCGGGCAGCGTGGATTTCGGCGTGACGGGTGAGGACCTCGTGCGCGAGGGGCTGACCAATGCCGATGCGCAGGTGGAGTTCTGCGCTCGCCTCGGTTTCGGTCACGCCGACGTCGTTGTCGCCGTGCCTGAAATCTGGCTCGATGTGGACAGCATGGCTGATCTGGGCGACGTGGCGTCCGAATTCCGCGCCCGCCATGGTCGAAGGCTGGCAATCGCCACCAAATATTGGCGGCTGACGCAGCAGTTCTTTTCACGCCAGCACGGCATCCAGCTTTATCGCATCGTCGAAAGCCTTGGGGCCACCGAAGGTGCGCCGGCGGCAGGGCAGGCCGATATCATCGTCGATATCACCTCCACCGGCTCGACTCTTAAGGCTAACCATCTGAAAATCCTCTCGGATGGTATCATCGTCCGCTCGGAAGCCTGTTTTGTGCGCGCCCGCAAGCCGGAGCATGAAGGTGATGCGGCGGTGTACGAGATTGCATCGCGCATCAAAGCGGCGGTCTGATAACTAAACAAAAAAAGCCGCCGGATCGCTCCGGCGGCCTTTTTTTGTTGATGGTCTATTCGATCAGGCGTGGGCCAGAGCAACACCGCGCTTCGCATCGACGGAATAGGCGCCTGCGCCGAAGGCGGCGAGCAGGATGTAAGCGCCTGCCAGGGTGATGTTTTTCATCAGCATGATGCCGTTCAGCGCGTTGATCCAGCCGAGAGCCGGGTCAGGCCAGCCGGGAACGGCAACCGTGCCGCTGTGGAAGACCAGGCCGGTGAAAACGCAGAAGACAGCGAGCGCCCAGGCAGCGATCTTCGTCTGGAAACCGGCGAGAATGGCAAGGCCGGCAACCAGTTCGAAGAGGCCAGCCAGGTAGGCAAGTGCGGTCGCGGCGGGCATGCCGGCACCGGCAATCATGCCGGCCGTGCCGCTCGGGTCGGTAAGCTTGCCAAAGCCGGAATAGATGAAGATGAAGGAAAGCAGAATGCGGGCGATGAGAACGAGAACGTTCTGGCTGCTGGACATGGGAATCTCCGGTAAGTGATCGGCGTGTCGCCGGGTGAGCTGTGAGGCAATGTCTGGAGATATCAATGGCCGAAAATCACTCATCTATAAAGATGAACAACGGGAGACAAATTGTCTTCATTTCGTGAACGATGAAAGGCAGCGGTCCGCGATCTTACGCGGCGAAGCGAATATCTTCGAAGCGCGGAAACAGGAAAAGCCCGGATATGCGCCCCTGCTGGCCATCTTCAAAACCGGACGATTCGCCCATGCAGATGACGGGTTGCCGCATTGCCGGCAAGATTGAGACGCTTGTCGAGAAACAGAACCGCGATGGTTCGGCGGAAACCTTTTCGAAAAGTTCCAGCACGCGGGCATGATCACCGCGATCATAACAGCGGACAAGGTTGAGCAGCCCGCATTCGCCCGGCGGCAGGCCGTGCATGAATGAAGTGTGTTCGCCAAGCCGGATGACACCGCTGGAAAGTTCGCCGCTCCATTCCTCTGAAATGAAGAAATGGGACAGGGTGCGGGAATCGGGTGCGGTCGTCACCGCCGCCGGCAGAGCATCTTTGCGTCTTGATATTTCAAACAAATCGCGCCCCCGTCTGAACACATGCCAGCGTCACCATTTCCAGCGACACTGCCCGGTTTAACCTTTACCGCCACCGCAGTGGAACGTGTTTGCCCAGCATCGAACCCCTTCAATGCTCGCCGTCCCGTCGCGGAACCCTTACGGGGGCTGACTTATAGTTTATTTTTCACTACCGACAACAACCGCTCGGGGAGAAAATCAAAAATATTATATATTTCTTCTTCAAAATCGCGAGAGACATGAAAAATAACAACTAAATAGCGCACACATAAGTAGGGAAAAACGAAAAATGGTCGTTGGTAGCGCTGTGATTCGCCCGTCGTGATGTCACTATTGCATGGTTTGCCCCGGCGCAGGCCGGGTAAAATTATAAATGTCCCAAAAAGAAACAATATTTGGGGCGCGAGTTTCGGTGCAGGGCCGCGAGGAGGGCATGGGCGGCAACAAAAAAGGGCGATCCGAAGACCGCCCTTTCTTAATTCCGGTGACAGGACTGATTAGAAGTCCATGCCGCCTCGTCTGGCGCGCTTGCGACGCCGGACCACTAAAAGGGCATGGGCGGCAACGAAAAAGGGCGATCCGAAGACCGCCCTTTCTTAATTCTGGTGACAGGACTGATTGGAAGTCCGTGCCGCCCCGTCTGGCGCGCTTGCGACGCCGGGCCACTAAAAGGGCATGGGCGGGCAACGAAAAAGGGCGATCCGAAGACCGCCCTTTCTTAATTCCGGTGACAGGACTGATTGGAAGTCCGTGACGCCTCGTCTGGCGCGCTTGCGACGCCGGACCACTAAAAGGGCATGGGCGGCAACGAAAAAGGGCGATCCGAAGACCGCCCTTTCTTAATTCCGGTGACAGGACTGATTAGAAGTCCATGCCGCCCATGCCGCCGCCCGGCATTGCCGGCATTGCAGCTTCCTTCTTCGGAAGCTCGGCGATCATGGCTTCGGTGGTGATCAGCAGAGAAGCAACCGAAGCCGCGTTCTGCAGAGCCGTGCGAACAACCTTGACCGGGTCGACGATGCCGAGCTGGATCAGGTCGCCATATTCGCCGGTCTGGGCGTTGTAGCCGTAGTTGTCTTCGTTCTTCTCGAGGATCTTGCCAACAACGATGGAAGCTTCGTCACCTGCGTTGTCTGCAATCTGGCGAACCAGAGCCTGCAGGGCGCGGCGGATGATGTTGATACCGGCTTCCTGATCGTCGTTTTCACCCTTGGCGGTGATCTTCGTGGACGAACGCAGCAGAGCCACGCCACCACCAGGCACGATGCCTTCCTGAACGGCAGCGCGCGTCGCGTTGAGAGCGTCGTCGATGCGGTCCTTCTTTTCCTTCACTTCAACTTCCGTCGAACCGCCAACGCGGATCACAGCAACGCCGCCAGCGAGCTTGGCAAGACGTTCCTGCAGCTTTTCGCGGTCGTAGTCGGAGGTGGTTTCTTCGATCTGCGCCTTGATCTGGGCAACACGACCTTCGATGTCGGACTTCTGGCCGGCGCCGTCAACGATCGTGGTGTTTTCCTTGGAGATCGAAACCTTCTTCGACTTGCCGAGCATGTCGAGGGTAACGTTTTCGAGCTTGATGCCGAGGTCTTCCGAAATGACGGTACCACCGGTCAGGATGGCGATGTCTTCCAGCATGGCCTTGCGGCGGTCGCCGAAGCCAGGAGCCTTGACGGCAGCGATCTTGAGGCCGCCACGCAGCTTGTTGACGACGAGCGTTGCAAGAGCTTCGCCTTCAACGTCTTCAGCAATGATGACGAGCGGCTTGCCGGTCTGAACGACAGCTTCGAGAACCGGCAGCATGGCCTGAAGGTTCGAGAGCTTCTTTTCGTGCAGAAGGATGTAGGCGTCTTCGAGGTCCGCAACCATCTTTTCAGGGTTGGTCACGAAGTAGGGCGACAGGTAGCCGCGGTCGAACTGCATGCCTTCAACGACTTCGAGTTCGGTTTCAGCGGTCTTGGCTTCTTCAACGGTGATGACGCCTTCGTTGCCGACCTTCTGCATTGCTTCAGCAATGTCGAGACCGATCTGACGCTCGCCGTTTGCAGAGATCGTGCCGACCTGCGCAACTTCTTCAGACGTGTTGATCTTCTTGGCCTTGGCCTGAAGGTCCTTGACGACTTCAGCAACGGCCAGATCGATACCGCGCTTCAGGTCCATCGGGTTCATGCCGGCAGCAACTGCCTTGGAACCTTCGCGAACGATGGCCTGGGCCAGAACGGTGGCGGTGGTGGTGCCGTCACCGGCGATGTCGTTGGTCTTGGAGGCAACTTCGCGAACGAGCTGTGCGCCCATGTTCTCGAACTTGTCTTCCAGTTCGATTTCCTTGGCGACGGAAACGCCGTCCTTGGTGATGCGCGGTGCGCCGAAGGACTTGTCGATAACAACGTTACGACCCTTCGGGCCGAGGGTTACCTTCACTGCATCAGCGAGGATATCGACGCCCTTGAGCATCTTTTCGCGTGCTGTGCGGCCGAATTTTACTTCTTTGGCTGCCATGTTCAAAACTCCTGGTTTCGAATGGCCGGAACGGGTCCGGCTTGAAATTTAAGGAAGGATGGGTTGGCCGAAATCAGCCGATAATGCCCATGATGTCGGCTTCCTTCATGATCAGAAGGTCTTCGCCGTTGAGCTTGACTTCGGTGCCCGACCACTTGCCGAACAGAACGCGGTCGCCAGCTTTGACGTCGAGAGCGACGACCTTGCCGGACTCATCGCGTGCGCCGGAACCGACGGCGACGATTTCGCCTTCCTGCGGCTTTTCCTTGGCGGTATCGGGAATGATGATGCCACCCTTGGTCTTGGCTTCGGATTCTACGCGACGAACGACGACGCGATCATGAAGCGGGCGGAAATTGGTGCTTGTCATTGCCTAATCCCTCGATCAAATGACTTCACGAACCTTTCAGAGGCTCGCGTGATGGGTGTTAGCACTCTTCTTGTTTGAGTGCCAGCGAAGCCGAGATAAGGAAGCGTTCCGCTTGAGTCAAGAACGCGCCGTTGGAAAAATTTCACGGCTTATGGTTATCAGCGTTCCATGACAGAAATTTCCGGTGCCTTCTGAATGAGACGAAATCGCTCTTCCGGCGGCACGGCTGCTGGTTCCCGCATAGAGGGGTTTTATGTTCGCATGGTGGCCAGAGGGCGGAAGGCGGGCCCAGCACCGCTTTTTTCCTTGCCATCGGCGTCCTGCTTTGCCATGTCACGCACACCCTTTTCTCGCATCCGGAAAGCATCTCATGGCCCATCGCATTCAAACCCTCGGCGAAATCACTGATGGGTTCGACGTTATTTTTTCGGATGTATGGGGCGTGCTGCACAATGGCGTCAGCGCCTTTCCGGATGCCGCGGTTGCGCTGCACGAAGCCCGCAAGGCTGGCAAGACGGTGGTGCTCATCACCAATTCGCCGCGCCCGGCCCCCGGCGTCATCGCCCAGCTTCGCGTTCTCGGCGTGCCTGACGAGGCCTATGACCGCATCATCACCTCTGGCGACGTGACCCGCGGGCTGATTGCGGAAGGCCCTAAAAAAGTCTTCCTGCTTGGGCCGGAGCGTGACATGCCGCTGCTAGAAGGCCTCGATGTCGAGGTTGTTGGCGAGGCGGAAGCGGAATCCGTTGTCTGCACCGGCTTCTTCGATGACGAGACGGAAACGCCAGAAGACTATACCGACATGCTGAAAGGCTTCATTTCCCGCAACGCGCCGATGATCTGCGCCAACCCTGATCTGGTGGTGGAGCGCGGCGAGCGCATCATTCCCTGCGCTGGCGCCATGGCGGCCTATTACGAACAGCTCGGCGGCGAAATCCGCATTGCCGGCAAACCGCATGCGCCGATCTATGAAGCCTGCCTTGCCGCGGCGAAAGAAGTGCGCGGCGATTTCCCGAAAGATCGCGTGCTTGCCATTGGCGATGGCATGCCGACTGATGTGAAGGGCGCGATTGCGAGCGGCCTCAACCTTCTTTATATCAGCGGCGGCATTCACGCCGCCGAATATACGCTGAATGGCCAGACGGACGAGGCGCTTCTGAACGCCTATCTCAAAGGGCAGGGCGCTGCTCCCGGCTGGTGGATGCCCCGCCTTGCCTGAGAAACGTCTGGCTTAAACCGGCGTAAAATAATGGATCGACTGCCATGACCGTCTTTCATCGCAATGAAAAAAAGGAGCCGCTGCCGGACAACCTTCGCGGCGGTGTCATCGCGATAGGCAATTTCGATGGCGTGCATCGCGGCCACCGCGCTGTTCTGGACCGGGCGCTGGAACTGGCCGAAGCGCGTGGCGTTCCCGCGCTGGTACTGACTTTCGAGCCACATCCCCGTTCCGTCTTCCGCCCCGATGTGCCGGTCTTCCGCCTCACACCTGCGCCATTGAAGGCGCGCATTCTCGAGGCCATCGGTTTCCGCTCCGTTATCGAATACCCGTTCGACCGGGAGTTCTCGCAACGCTCGGCGGAGGAATTCGTCCAGTCCATTCTGATTGACTGGCTGCATGCGAGCGCCGTCGTCACGGGCTTCGATTTCCATTTCGGCAAGGGGCGCGAAGGCGGGCCGGCATTCCTGATGGAAGCCGGCAAACGCCATGGATTTGACGTGACGCTGGTGGATGCCTTCCGCGACGAGGGCGCGGATGTCGTCTCTTCCAGCCGGATACGCGCGCTTCTGTGCGAGGGTGATGTGGCGGGCGCCGCGGGCCTGCTAGGTTACCGTTTCACGGTGGAAAGCGAAGTCATCGGCGGCCAGAAGCTTGGCCGCACGCTGGGTTACCCCACCGCCAACATGGCGCTGGCGCCGGAAACGGAACTGAAGGCGGGCATCTATGCCGTCCGCTTCCGACGGCCTGATGGCTCGATCCGCGACGGCGTGGCGAGCTTCGGTTATCGCCCGACGGTCACGGACAACGGCGCTCCCCTGCTCGAAACATTCGTTTTCGATTTTTCGGGCGATCTCTATGGCGAGGTCTGCTCGGTCTCCTTCTTCGGCCACCTGCGCGATGAATTGAAGTTCGATGGGCTCGATCCGCTGGTTGCCCAGGTCAAGCGCGATGAAGAGGAGGCGAGGGCGATGCTTTCGGGCGTGCGTCCGCTCAGCGAACTGGATGTGAAGATAGCATTCTGACCCTCTGCTGCCGCCTGGCTCATCACCGTCGCTTTTCACTTCCTTTTTGCCGGGAAACCGCATAAACAACCGTCCATGTCCCAATACCGGTTGAAATTTGCAGTTCAGATTGGCCGAATTATTGGCCCGGCCTTCCGCCCGCTCTGAGAGAGCCGGAAGGTCCGGGATTTTGGCGCTTCCATCACATGTGGCTTTCATGACATGTGGAATGACATGGCGCTTTCCGAATTTGCCCTCTTTGCAATTGAGATCGCGCGACCGATACGGCGCGCAACAACGGTACGATTATGAGCGACACCGCAGAAAAACTGGACTACTCCACCACCCTCTATCTGCCGCAGACGGATTTTCCGATGCGCGCCGGCCTGCCGCAGAAAGAACCGGAAACGGTGAAGCGCTGGCAGGAAATGGGTCTCTACAAGAAGCTGCGCGCCTCGGCCGCCGGCCGCGAAAAATTCGTTCTGCATGACGGCCCGCCCTATGCCAACGGCAACATCCATATCGGCCATGCGCTGAACAAAATCCTGAAGGACGTCATCACCCGCTCGTTCCAGATGCGCGGTTACGACGCCAATTACGTGCCCGGATGGGATTGCCACGGCTTGCCGATCGAATGGAAGATCGAGGAAGCCTACCGCGCCAAGGGCAAGAACAAGGACGAGGTTCCGGTCAACGAATTCCGTCAGGAGTGCCGTGAGTTCGCAGCCGGCTGGATCAAGGTCCAGTCGGAGGAGTTCAAGCGCCTCGGCATCGAAGGCGACTTCGAAAATCCCTACACGACCATGAACTTCCACGCGGAAGCCCGCATCGCCGGCGAACTTTTGAAGATCGCCAAGAGCGGCCAGCTTTATCGTGGCTCCAAGCCGATCATGTGGTCGGTTGTCGAGCGCACGGCGCTGGCGGAAGCGGAAGTCGAATATCATGACGTCGAGAGCGACACGATCTGGGTGAAGTTCCCCGTCGTTGAAGGCTCTGCGGAGCTCAATGGCGCCTCCATCGTCATCTGGACGACCACGCCGTGGACGATTCCCGGCAACCGCGCCATCTCGTTTTCGTCGCGCATCGCCTATGGCCTTTATGAGGTCACGGCGGCTGCGAATGATTTCGGCCCGCAGCCGGGCGAAAAACTCGTCTTCGCAGACAAGCTGGCAGCGGAATGCTTTGCCAAGGCAAAGCTCGAATTTACACGCCTGCGCGACGTGAAGGCGGAAGAGCTCGCGGCTGTCACCTGCGCCCACCCGCTGGCATCGCTGGGTTACACCTTCCCTGTTCCGGTTCTCGATGGCGATCACGTCACCGACGATGCCGGTACCGGCTTTGTGCATACCGCTCCAGGCCATGGTCGCGAAGACTTTGACGCTTGGATGGCGCAGGCGCGCGATCTGGAAGCGCGTGGTATCTCCTCCAAGATCCCGTTCACGGTCGGCGACGACGGTTTCTACACCGAAGACGCCCCCGGTTTCGGCCCGTCGGCCGAAGGCGGTGCTGCCCGTGTCATGGATGATAACGGCAAGAAGGGCGACGCCAATGAGCGCGTCATCAAAGCGCTGATCGCGGAAAACAACCTGTTTGCCCGTGGCCGTCTGAAGCACAGCTATCCGCATAGCTGGCGCTCCAAGAAGCCGGTGATCTTCCGCAACACGCCGCAATGGTTCGTCTATATGGACAAGGAACTGGGCGACGGCACGACGCTGCGCTCGCGTTCTCTTTCGGCTATCGACCAGACTCGCTTCGTACCGGCCTCCGGCCAGAACCGCCTGCGTGCCATGATCGAAGGCCGCCCGGACTGGGTTCTGTCGCGCCAGCGCAGCTGGGGCGTGCCGATCGCCGTCTTCGCCGACGACAAGGGCGAGGTTCTGGTCGACGAGGCCGTCAACGCCCGCATCCTCGAGGCCTTCGAGGCCGAAGGCGCTGACGCCTGGTTCGCCGAAGGCACTAAGGAACGCTTCCTCGGCAATGATCACGACCATGCCAGGTGGCAGCAGGTCATGGACATCCTCGACGTCTGGTTCGACAGCGGTTGCACCCACACCTTCACGCTGGAAGACCGCCCGGACCTGAAGTGGCCGGCGGATGTCTATCTCGAAGGCTCCGACCAGCATCGCGGCTGGTTCCATTCGTCGCTGCTTGAAAGCTGCGCGACGCGTGGCCGTGCGCCTTACAATGCCGTTGTGACCCACGGTTTCACTATGGACGAGCAGGGGCGCAAGCAGTCGAAGTCGCTCGGCAACGTGGTCGCCCCGCAGGAAGTCATGAGTCAGTCGGGTGCCGATATCCTGCGCCTGTGGGTGATGACCACGGATTACTGGGAAGACCAGCGCCTCGGCAAGGCCATCATCCAGACCAATGTCGATGCCTATCGCAAGCTGCGCAACACCATCCGCTGGATGCTGGGCACGCTCGCCCATTACAAGGGCGAGGAGATCGCCTATGACGATCTGCCGGAACTCGAAAAGCTGGTGCTGCACCGTCTGTCCGAACTGGATGGCGTTGTTCGCGACGGTTATGACGGCTTCGAGTTCAAGAAGATCACCCGCGCGCTGATCGACTTTGCCAATGTCGAGCTTTCGGCCTTCTATTTCGACGTCCGCAAGGACACGTTGTATTGCGACGCGCCGTCGTCGCTGAAGCGCCGCGCGGCCCTGTCGGTCATCGCGAAGCTGTTCGATTGCCTGGTGACGTGGCTTGCCCCCATGCTGCCCTTCACCACGGAAGAAGCCTGGCTGTCGCGCTACCCGGATTCGGAGTCGGTGCATCTCGCCCAGTTCCCGGAAATCCCGGCGAACTGGAAGAATGATGCGCTGGAAGCGAAGTGGGAGAAAATCCGCAAGGTCCGCACTGTCGTCACGGGCGCGCTTGAAGTCGAGCGCCGTGAAAAGCGCATCGGCTCCTCGCTGGAGGCCGCACCTGTCGTCCACATCGCCGACGCCGATCTGCTGGCCGCGCTGAAGGATCAGGACTTCGCCGAAATCTGCATCACCTCGGCCATCACGGTTGTGGGTGACGAAGGCCCTGCCGACGGTTTCCGCCTGCCGGAAGTGCCGAAGGTCGTGGTCGAGCAGAAGCTCGCGGAAGGTGAAAAATGCGCGCGTTCGTGGCGCATCACCACCGATGTCGGGTCCGATCCGGATTATCCCGACGTCTCGGCCCGCGATGCGGCGGCCCTGCGTGAGCTTGCGGCACTCTCGTAACGAAAATGACCGGATGAATTGCGCTTTGCCTCTTCATCCGGTACACCTGCCTGAAAATGGCCGGATTTGCACGGCAATGCGGGCTGCCGCCTGCCGAAAGACGATGTCTGGCGAAGTGGGACGGACGGCTGGAAGGGTTTCGATGAAGACGATGCAGGGTAATGCGCAGGGTTTGGGCATGTTTCGCACGGTTGTTGGCGTCACGACGATGGGCGTGCTGCTGGGCGCCTGCACCAGCCCAACCTACGGTACGGGCAAGACGGCGGCCGAACAGCTTGTCGACGACCTCGGCAACGCGACCTCGATCACCGGTGACCAGAGCAAGCGCAACCTGAAATATGGCCCGCGCCCCGGTCTCGTCGTTCCCGCCCAGGCCCGCGCCGAACAGCTGACCACGCCGCAGCAGAACATGGCCAACCGCGAAAACAACCCGCAATGGGTCGAATCGCCGGAAGAAACCCGCGAACGTCTGCGCGACGAGGCGGATGCCAACAAGAACAACCCGCATTACCGCTCGCCGCTGCTCGCAGGCAACGGTACTGCCGGTCAGATGACCGAAAGCCAGAAGTGGGAAGCATTCCGCAAGGCCAAGGCCGAAGCACAGGGTGGTTCCGTCGTCAACGCCCAGCGCAAGTTCCTGACCGATCCGCCGGCTGAATATCGCAGCGTTCCGCAGGATCAGCTGACCGATCTCGGCGAGCCGGAACAGAAGAAGGAAAAGCGCCGCAAGAAAGAAGCGGCTATGGCCAACACCGGCAAACCCTGGTGGAACCCCTTCTGATAAAATGAATGGCTGATGGTCTGCGGGAAAGATTGCACCTCCCGCCGGCCGCTTAGTCGTCGAGACGTTTCTCGCGAAAGAATGTCCGCAGAATTTCAGCACTTTCGCTTTCCGCCAGCCCCGAATAGACATCCGGCGCGTGGTGGCAGGTCGGCTGGCTGAAGAAGCGCACGCCACTCTCCACCGCGCCGCCCTTCGGGTCCTGTGCGCCGTAATAAAGGCGACGGATGCGTGCGAATGAAATCGCCGCCGCGCACATGGTGCAGGGCTCCAGCGTAACGTAAAGATCGGCGCCGGGCAGGCGTTCCTGCCCCAGCGCCTCGCAGGCCATGCGGATCACGGCGATTTCGGCGTGCGCCGTCACATCGTTCAATTCACGGGTGCGGTTGCCGGATTTGGCGATGACGCGGCCTTCCAGAACCAGTACGGCGCCGATCGGAACCTCCTGCCGCTCACCCGCGGCACGGGCTTCCGCCAGCGCCAGCTCCATGAAATGCGTCCTTTCGGCCATTGCGTTTCAATTTCCTCTTAACCCTTGTGCTTGGACCTGATAGGACAGCCCAAACAACAGGCAAACAGCAAATGACTTTTAAAGACAAGCCGAAGCGTGATGGCGGCAAGACATTTAGCCGCGACAAGAAGCCGAAAGGCCCTGGCAAGCCCGCCGCGGAACGCGAGAAGAAACCAGCCGAGGCAAAGGCCGCCCCGGCGCCGGAAACCGTAGGTGCTTCCAAGCCCGAGCGCATTTCCAAGATCATGGCGCGCGCAGGCGTCGCCTCGCGCCGCGATGTCGAGCGCATGATCATGGAAGGCCGCGTGTCGTTGAACGGCGTCTTGCTGGACACGCCAGTGGTCAACGCCACGCTCTCGGACAAGATCGAAGTGGACGGAATGCCTATCCGTGGCGCCGAACGCACGCGCCTGTGGCTTTATCACAAGCCCGCCGGTCTGGTGACGACCAATTCCGACCCGGAAGGCCGCCCGACCGTGTTCGACAATCTGCCGGGTGAATTGCCGCGCGTGCTCTCCATCGGCCGTCTCGATATCAACACCGAAGGCCTGCTGCTGCTCACCAATGATGGCGGCCTTTCCCGCGTACTCGAACTGCCGACCACCGGCTGGCTGCGCCGTTACCGCGTGCGCGCCCATGGCGAGGTCGATCAGGCGGCACTCGACAAGCTCAAGGACGGCATCGCCGTCGACGGCGTGCTTTACGGCGCGATCGACGCGACGCTCGACCGCACCCAGGGCCACAATGTCTGGATCACCATGGGTCTGCGCGAGGGCAAGAACCGCGAAATCAAGAACGTGCTCGGCGCTCTTGGTCTCGAGGTCAACCGCCTGATCCGTATTTCCTATGGTCCGTTCCAGCTGGGTGATCTGCCCGAAGGCAAGGTGCTGGAAGTACGCGGCCGCATGCTGCGTGACCAGCTCGGCCCACGCCTGATCGAAGAGGCCGGCGCCAATTTCGACGCGCCGATCTACAATACATCTGTCGACGACGAGGAAGAGGCCCCGGCCAAGCGCGCCAAGTCCGAATGGGCAAAAAGCGACGCGCCGGAAGGCAGGCCGCGGTTTGAAAAGGCGGCCGGCAAGCCGGAAGATCGCCGTGAGAAGGCGCTCGGCCGTCTCGACACCAAGCGCGGCGACAAACCTGCCGGTAAGTTCGGTTCCAAGCCTGCCGGAAAATTCGGCGGCAAGGGCCGCAATGACGAAGAGGGCGATGATCGTCGCCCCCGCCAGCCCGCCGGCACGAGCCGCACCGCCAATGTCTGGATGGCGCCCGGTGCAAAGCCCACCCGCGATGGCAAGGAACGCAAGTCGTCTGCCCGCGCCGAAGCCGAAAGCCTGTTCAAGAAGCCGTCCGCCCAGGACGAAGCCCGTCGCAGCGTCGTGCGCCATGCCGATGACGAGGGTGAGTGGATCCGCTCGGAGCCTGTTCGTGAGGACGATCGTGGTCATGGCCGCGGCGAGCGCCCGGCCCGTGGCGAAAAGAGCTTTGGCGATCGCGGTGGTCGCGGCGGCAAGTCTTTTGGTGACCGGCCCTCCGGCGACCGGCCTTTCCGGGATCGCCCGCGTGAAGACGGCGACCGCCCCCGTGGCGAGCGTCCCGCACGCGGCGCAAAGAGCTTCGGTGATCGCCCTGCACGCGGTGAAAAACCCTTTGGCGACCGCCCGTTCCGTGATCGGCCCCGCGAAGACGGCGACCGCCCGCGCAGCGATCGTCCCCGCGGTGAAAAGAGTTTCGGCGATCGTACCGCCCGTGGCGAAAGACCCGCTGGCGACCGTCCGTTCCGCGACAGACCCCGCGAAGACGGTGATCGGCCACGCAGCGAGCGCCCGGCAGGTGACAAGCCCCGTGGCGGCAAACCGGGTGGCAAACCCGGTTTCGGCAAGCCGTCCTTCGCAAAGTCGGGCGAGCGCGGCGAACGTTCGGGTTTCACAGGCAAGAGCAAAGGCCCCGGTGGTCCCGGTGGCGGCAAGCCGGGCGGTAAGGGCCCGGGTGGCAAACCTTCCGGTGGCAGGGGAATGACACGTAATGCGGATCGTAGGCGGTGAGTTCCGCGGCCGGACTTTGGCCGCGCCGAAATCGAATTCCATTCGTCCGACCATCGACAGGACGCGGGAAAGCCTCTTTAACATCCTGAGCCACGCCTATCCGGAAAGTCTTGACGGTACGCGCGTTCTGGATGTTTTTGCCGGAACCGGCGCGGTGGGGCTTGAAGCTCTGTCGCGCGGCTGTCGGGTGGCGCTCTTCGTTGAAAACGGCGTCGAGGGCAGGGGGCTGCTGTGGGAAAATATCGATGCGCTCGGCCTGCACGGTCGCGCCCGCATCCTGCGGCGTGATGCCACCAAGCTCGGCGGCGTCAACAACATCGAGCCCTTCGATCTTCTCTTCGCCGATCCGCCCTATGGCCATGGCCATGGCGAGAAGGCGTTTGCGGCAGCCCATGGCGGCGGCTGGCTGAACCCCGGCGCGCTCGCCATCCTGGAAGAGCGCGGCGACGTGACGGTCACGGTCGAGCCGGTGTTCAAGCCGCTTGAAAGCCGGATTTTCGGCGACACGAAGATGCATTTCTACCGCTACGAGCCCTGACGGGGACTTTCCCGTCGCGCCACGGTCTTGTCTTGTTTGCCCAATAGGCAGAGCCTTTACCGTGGTAATCTTTTTGGGTGTTTCGCATGGAGCAGGCTGGCAACGAGAGCGTCACGACCGTCCGCGCCGGGGAGGAAATCCTCAAGGGTGGCGGCGGGAGCGGCCATGAGCCGACATTCGGGCTGGCGCTCGGCGGTGGCGGCGCCCGCGGTATCTGCCACATCAATATCATCGAGGCACTGGATGAACTTGGTATCCGGCCGGTGATGCTTTCGGGATCCTCTATCGGTTCCATCATCGGGGCGGGCATGGCAGCGGGCATGTCGGGCCGCGAAATCCGCGAATATACGCTTGAACTCATGGGTCGGAAGGGCTCCGTGGCCAACCGGCTCTGGAGCCTCGGCCCGGCATCGATGCGCCATGCGGCCCACGGTTTTCGCCTCGGCCAGTTCAATCTCGAACTCATCCTTCATGCCCTGCTGCCGCAGGCCCTGCCGAAGGATTTTTCGCAGTTTGCCATCCCGCTGAAGGTGATCACGACAGATTATTACGCCCAGACCGAAGTGGTGGTGGAAAGTGGCGAGATCATCCAGGCGCTGGCCGCATCCGCTGCCATCCCGGCGCTGTTCATGCCTGTCCGTATCGATGGCCGTATCATGATCGATGGCGGTATCTTCAATCCTGTCCCTTATGAACACCTGCTGGACCATGCCGATATCGTCATCGGGGTCGATGTCGTCGGCGGCCCGGAAGGTGACGGCACCACCATGCCGAACCGGCTGGATAGCCTGTTCGGCGCCAGCCAGCTGATGATGCAGGCGGCGATTGCGCTGAAACTCAGGCTGCGCCCGCCGCACATCTTCCTGCGCCCGCCGGTGCACCGTTTCGGCGTGCTGGATTTCTTGAAGTCGGAAGAGGTGTTGAACGCGTCGTCCGGCATCAAGGATGATCTGAAACGGCAGATTGAAATGCAGGTGGAGCTATTTCATCGCGGGCAGGGTGTCGAAGCCTAAGCAGCAATCCCCGAGTATTCGCCAGGAACGAGCGGGTGCCACTGGCTTGTCTACCCGGCGGGGGCAAGGGGCGTGCTTCCAAATAGCGCCACAAAAGTCACACCGAAACTTCCGTCTCACTGTCTTCCATATCCTCTTCCTCCTCCCGCTTTTCCGCCTTGTTCTTCGGCCTCATCAGCGGTTCCGGCTTCACCTCGCGAACCGGCTTGTTGTGCAGCATCTGCCGGCCGGCGGCGAGGCCCTCGACGGCCTGAAGCTCAAGCCGCTGTTCATCACGTTCGCGAATGTCGTCGGAGATGGCGAGCGCCCTTTCGCCATCCATATCCAGCCCCTCAAGAATGCGCCTGCCGAATAGCAGACCGGATTCCAGCGTCTCGCGGATTTCATATTCCACGCCCTTTTTCCTGAGATCGATGGAATGAATGCGATCATAGGAGCGTGCATAGATGCGCACGCTTGGAAATTCCGACTGGATCATGTCGATGATACGGTCGGTGACTTCCTTCTTGTGGGTGCAGACCGCAACCAGATCGGCCCGTTCGATGCCGGCGGCGATCAGCACGTCCTTGCGGGTGCCATCGCCGAAAAAGATGCGGAAGCCAAAACGGGCGGCCTGACGAACGCGGTCGGCGGAACTGTCGATGACGGTCACGTCGCGCCCGCCGGCCAGGAGAATCTGCGAGGCGATCTGGCCGAAACGGGAAAAGCCGATCATCAGCACATCCGCACCTGCCCCGTCGAAATCCTCTTCGAGCTTGTCTTCCTCTGCATCCTCCGCCGTCAGACGCCGCGAAATCACTGCCAGGACCGGTGTCAGCGCCATGGAGAGCGTGACGACGGCGACGAGGATCGAGGCCGTTGCCTGCGGAAACAGGCCGGAGGCGGCAGCCGTTGTGAAAAGCACAAAACCGAATTCGCCGCCCTGCGCCAGAAGCAGCGCGATGCGGCTTGATGCATAACGCGACGAGCCGGCAATGCGGCAGAGGCCATAGATCAGTGCCGCCTTCACCGCCATCATGACAGGCACGGCGATCAGGATCAGGACGATGTGCTCGTAGACGATGTTGACATGCAGCGACATGCCGACAGCCATGAAGAACAGCGCCAGAAACAGGCCGCGAAACGGCTCGATATCGGCCTCCAGCTCGTGCCGGTACGAGGATTCAGACAGCATCAGCCCCGCCAGCAGCGCACCCATGCCCATCGACAGGCCCACCAACTCCATGATGGCGGCCGCGCCGATGACGACAAAAAGGGCTGCCGCGATCATCACTTCGCGCGCGCCCGTGCGGGCGATGATCTGGAACATCGGGGTGAGAAGATAACGGCCGGCCAGCACCATGCCCGCCACCGCGACGATGGAGGCGACGAGATCGTAGACCATTGAATCCGACGCCACGTCCGGCCGGTTGGAAAGAATGGTAACGAGGGCCAGAAGCGGCACGATGGCCAGATCCTGAAACAGCAGGATAGAAAAGGAGCGGTTGCCGTGCCGCGTATTCATGTCGCCGTCGTCTTCGAGGATCTGCAGCGCAAAGGCGGTAGAGGAAAGCGCAAGGCCGAAACCTGCAACCACGCTTCCCCGCCAGTCGATCAGCCCCGCCCACCAGGCAATTGCCGCCAGCGCGCTGCCCGTCACCAGCACCTGCGCCAGCCCGAGGCCCAAAATGTCGCGCCGCATCTGCCAGATGCGCGTGGGTTTCAATTCAAGGCCGATGATGAAGAGCAGGAAAACGACCCCGAGTTCCGAGACATTGAAGATGTCCTTCGCATCCGTGACCAGATGCAGGAACGGGCCGATAACGATGCCGGCGACGAGATAACCGAGCACGGTGCCCAGCCCCAGCTTGCGGAAAACCGAGGCCGCGATGACCGCGCCGGCCAGAAGCAGCAATGGTTCGGAAAAGAGAGCGTCGTGCTCGGTCATGCGGGCGAACTTTCGAATAGGGTGGCGATGGAGCCGCTCGGATAGAGAAAGCGGCGTTTCGCCCTTGATGCGGGGTTGCTGGCACAATAAATGGAACAGGAATGAAAGGCCAACTCATGTCCTCAGAAATAGATTCTTCCAAACTTCTCGATCGCGCCAGCGAACTTGTCGATCTTGCCCGTGCTGCGGGTGCGGATGAGGCGGATGCCGTTGTCGTCCGCTCCCGCTCGCAATCGGTCGGGGTGCGGCTTGGCAAGGTGGAAAGCACCGAATCCTCCGAAAGCGATGATTTTTCCCTGCGCGTCCTCGTCGGCCGTCGGGTGGCGAGCGTTTCGGCCAATCCGGGCTTCGATCTCAAGACGCTGGCCGAACGGGCCGTCGCGATGGCGAAGGTCTCGCCGGAAGACCCCTTTGCCTGCCTGGCGGACAGGGAACGGCTGGCCACGTCCTATGACGACCTTCAGCTTTTCGATGCGACTGAAGTCTCTGCCGATCAGCTGCGGGAAGCGGCGCTTGCCTCGGAAGAAGCGGCGCTGGCGGTCAAGGGCGTCAGCAATTCCTCGGGTGCCGGCGCGTCGAGCGGCATGGGCGGACTCGTGCTGGTCACCTCCCACGGTTTTTCCGGCAGCTATATGGGAAGCCGCTTCGGCCGCTCCGTCAGCGTCATCGCTGGCGAAGGCACGAAGATGGAGCGTGACTACGATTTCGACAGCCGCCTTTATTATGCCGATCTTGATGCCGCCGAAGAGATCGGCCGCCGCGCCGGGGAAAAAGTCGTGCGCCGTGTCGGTCCGCGCCAGGTCGATACGGGCAGCAACATCACTGTCGTGTTTGATCCCCGTATCGCCCGCGGTTTCGTCGGCGCCATTGCCGGCGCCATCAACGGCGCTTCGGTTGCCCGCAAGACCAGCTTCCTGCGCGACAAGATGGGCCAGCAGGTTTTGAAAAAGGGTCTTCATCTCACCGACGATCCCCAGATCGTGCGCGGCCCGTCCTCCCGCCCGTTCGACGGCGAAGGTGTTCGCGGTGAGAAGATGACGATGATCGAGGACGGTGTTTTGAAACATTGGTTCCTCTCCACCTCGGCGGCGCGGGAACTCGGCCTTGAAACCAATGGCCGCGGCGTGCGCGGCGGCACCTCGGTCTCGCCGGCCTCCACCAATCTGGCGCTGGAGCCGGGCGATCTGTCGCCGGAAGAGTTGCTGGCGCAGGTCGGAACCGGTTTTTACGTCACCGAACTGATTGGCCATGGCGCGAACATGCTGACAGGTGAGTATAGCTGTGGCGCCAGCGGTTTCTGGATCGAGAACGGCGAAAAATCCTTCCCCGTGTCCGAAGTCACCATCGCGTCCAACCTGAAGGACATGTTCATGCGGGTGACGCCGGCCAATGATATCGACCGCAAATATGGTGTCGCCGCACCGACGCTCGCCATCGAAGGCATGACGATCGCTGGCAAGTGAGGCAGCCTGCGGGTTGTTTTCGCGCGCACTTTATGTGCAAGTGCGAAGAGAAAAACGGGCGCGCCGTCTGAGGCGCGCGGAAAAGACGGCAAAATGAACGATATGGCTGAGGCCCGCTGGGTCTCCGATCTGAGGCTGGTGCTTGAAGCCGCGCGCAAGGCGGGCGAGACGGCGCTGGGTTTCTTCCGCAAGGACCCCGAGGTCTGGTGGAAGAATGGCGGGCTTTCGCCGGTCAGCGCGGCGGACTATGCCGCCAATGAAATTCTCGAAACTATTCTGCGCGCGGCTCGGCCGGATTACGGCTGGCTTTCGGAAGAGACGGATGACGATACGGACAGGCTTTCCCGCTCCACCGTTTTCGTCGTCGATCCCATCGATGGCACCCGTGCCTTCATCGGCGGCCGTGATACCTGGTGCGTCAGCGTTGCGGTGGTGCATGAGGGACGGCCGGTCGTCGGTGTCCTCGTTGCGCCGGCGCTGGCGGAGGAGTTTACCGCGGTGGAAGGCGGCGTGGCGTTTAAGAACGGAGCTGCCATCTCGGCAATCCGTGCCAATGGTGGAACGTTTCATCTCGCCGCAGCGGCGGAAGTGATCGCGCATCTGCCGGAAGACTTGCGCAATACCGTGGAGCGCATCCCGCACGTGCCCTCGCTTGCCTACCGGCTGGCCATGGTGGCGGATGGCCGCATCGACGGAACGCTGGTCCTGCCGAACTCGCACGAGTGGGATCTCGCCGCCGCCGATCTCATCCTGGAACGCGCCGGCGGCCAGCTTGTCGGCCTCGATGGCAAACCTCTGATGTATAATCGCCGCCAGGTGAACCACCCCGCATTGTGCGCCGCAGCAGATTATGCGCTTCCCGCACTTTTGAAAGCGTTTTCACACGTGTCCGATGGTTGACGTTTGCCGGGAAATCCCGCAGATGAAGGCCTCTCTCAGCGTTTAAGAAAGAGACAAAGACATGACGGAAACTGGCAAACCGAAACAGCTGCTGCACCTCGTCTTCGGCGGCGAACTTGAAAACCTTCAGGATGTTCAGTTCCGGGATTTGAACGCGCTCGATATCGTCGGCATCTATCCGGATTATGCGTCCGCGCTTACCGCCTGGAAGTCCAAGGCGCAGATGACGGTCGACAATGCCCATATGCGTTATTTTATCGTGCATATGCACCGTCTTCTCAATCCCGACGACAAAATTTGAGTCCTTTTCCCCTTGCGTTGTAATACTATTGGGTGAAGGCGGTTTTCCCGTGATTCCTGCGCAGTAGGCGCGGGCCGGGATGCCGGGGCGAGAAAATGTGATCGCGCTTTCATTTCCGATGACAAAAAATGACGCAATTTAAGAAGAAGTAGGCGGCGACAACAACAAGAGCAGGGGAAGGGCATTGCGCGGAATGATCAAGGGCAGAATGTCATGAGCAGCCGTATCGCACGTTTCGCTCTTTCCGGTTACCGGATCGCCGGTATTGCCGCCTATCCCTTCGCCAGGCCTTATCTTTCCTATCGGGCAGCAAAGGGCAAGGAAGACAAGCGCCGTCGGCTTGAACGTTTCGGTTATGCCAGCGCCGAGCGCCCGCGCGGCCCGCTCGTCTGGTTTCACGCCGCCAGTGTCGGCGAAACGCTTGCCCTCATCCCGCTCATCCGCGAAATCCGCAAGCGCGATATTCTCGTGCTTTTGACCACCGGCACCGTCACGTCAGCCGAACTCACACGCACCCGGCTTGGCGACGACGTGATCCACCAATATGTGCCGCTCGACATCAAGATCGCGGTCAACCGCTTTCTCACCTATTGGGCGCCGGATGCCGCCATAACAGCTGAATCAGAAATCTGGCCGGTGACGATGATGGAGCTGGAGCGCCGCCACATTCCGCAGATCCGGGTCAATGCGCGCCTCTCCGACCGCTCCTTCGATCGCTGGAAAGCCCGTCACGACATCGCGGAATCGCTCTTTTCCAAGCTGGCGCTGGTGGTTGCGCAATCCGATCTCGATGCCGAACGCTTCCGCGATCTCGGCTCGTGGCCGGTGGTGATTTCAGGCAATCTCAAGGGAGATACGGACCCGCCGCCCTGTGACGAGGCGCTGCTGGAGACCTATCGCAAGCAGGTCGGCAATCGCAAGACATGGGCGGCGATCTCCACCTTTGACGGTGAGGAAAAGGCCGCCGCCACCGTGCACGCCGCGATCAAGTCGCGCAACGGTCAATTGACCATCATCGTGCCGCGCCATCCCGAGCGTGGCGATGATGTGGAGGCGATGCTGAAGGGCATGGGACTGACGGTGGCGCGCCGTAGCCGCAACGACGTGATCACCCCGGAAACCGATATTTTCCTCGGTGATTCCATCGGAGAAATGGGCCTTTACCTGCGGCTGACCGAACTGGCCTTTGTCGGCCGTTCCTTGACCGCCGAAGGTGGGCAGAACCCGCTGGAGCCGGCCATGCTCGGCTGTGCCGTATTGTCTGGCGCCCATGTGCAGAATTTCCGCGAGGCCTACCAGAAGCTCATCCGCGCCGGCGGTGGCCGTATCATCCGCGATGTCGAGATGCTGGCCAAGGCGGTGCATTATCTGCTGGTCAACGATAACGAGCGTTACAAGATGATCGATGCCGGAAACCGGGTCATTCAGGATATGCGCGGTGCGCTTTCCTCCACCGTCAAGGCGCTGGAACCCTATATCAACCCGCTCACCGTTTCGGCCAAGCTGCAACCGCGGAGCGCTATCGGTTCATGGTAGCGGATATCGAACCCGACGCGGCACAATCGATCGCCGCTGTGCTCTTCGACAAGGACGGCACGCTTTTAGGTTATGATGCCAGCTGGGGTCCGGTGAACCGCGAACTCGCGTCGATTGCCGCCAAGGGCGACGCCGCACTCGCCGACCGGCTTCTGGCGGCCTGCGGCATGGACCCGGTCACCGGCCATGTCGTGCCGGACAGCCTGCTCGCCGCCGGCAACACGGCGGAAATCGCTGCCGGTCTGGTCGCTGCCGGCTCTCCCTGCGATGTTGTCGAACTCACCCAACGTCTCGACCGCCTGTTCACCGAGGCTGCGGATAAATCCGTGCCGGTTACTGACCTCAAGGCCTTTTTCGCAAGGCTGAAGGCGCGCGGCTACAAGCTCGGCATCGCTTCCAGCGACAATGAAAACTCCATCCGCCAGACGGCCATCCGCTTCGGTTTCGAAACCGATATCGATTTTGTGGCTGGGTATGACAGCGGTTACGGCACCAAGCCGCAGCCCGGCATGGTTCTCGGTTTCTGCGAGGCGATCGGATTTCCGCCGGAACGTGTGGCTGTCGTCGGCGACAATAACCACGATCTGCACATGGCAAAGAATGCCGGTGCCGGTCTTCGCATCGCCGTGCTGACCGGAACCGGCTCGCGCGAAAGCCTTGGTGCGGATGCGCATTATTGTTTCGATGATATCACCGGGCTTGAAGCGCTGCTGCCGGAACGAGTTGTTTGAAGCGTTACGAGCACATCCCGTCATTCCGGCCTTGAGCCGGAAAGCACGGCCAGCCCGTGTCGGGGGCCGGTGCATGAAGCCCGTCTATTCCATTTTTGCAATTTACGGTTTTTTCTGGCAAACAACCTCCCAGACGTGAAATAGCGAACGGAAAGCCGTGGGCGATGCGGCCGGGAGCGGGAATAGATGGTTTCTGAAGCGCCGCCCTTCTGGTGGCAGAAAGCGGGATGGCAGGCATGGCTCCTGTCACCTTTTTCGCTTCTCTACGGCAAGGTCGCCGGCCGGCGCATGCGGACGGCAAAGCGGGCAAGCATTCCCGTACCGGTCATCTGCATCGGCAACTTCACGGTCGGCGGGGCGGGCAAGACACCGACGGCGATAGCCATCGCCAGAGCCGCCCTTGCACGGGGTATGAAACCGGGTTTCCTCAGCCGCGGTTATGGCGGCACGCTCGACGTAACTACTCTTGTCGAGGCGCAGCATCACCGCGCCGCCGATGTCGGCGATGAACCTCTTCTCCTGGCGCGCGAAGCGGTAACGGTCATTTCGCGCAGACGCGTGGAGGGAGCACACCGGCTTGTAAAGGAAGGTGTTGATCTCATCATCATGGATGACGGGTTCCAGAGCGCCCGCCTGACGCTGGATTACGCACTCGTCGTCATCGATACGGTGCGCGGCATCGGCAATGGCCATCTCGTGCCGGGTGGCCCGGTGAGGGCACCGCTTTCCGAACAGATGCGGCAGATGACCGGATTGCTGAAAGTGGGCAAGGGCCATGCGGCCGATCCCTTGGTGCGGCAGGCGGCAAAGGCCGCCAAACCCGTCTTCGTCGCCGCGATCACGCCGCAGGAGCCTGAAGATTTCAGGGGAAAGCGCGTGCTCGCTTTTGCTGGCATCGCCGATCCCGCGAAATTCTATCGCACCGTCGAGGCGCTTGGCGGCGACATCGTGCTGCAGCGCTCTTTCCCGGATCATCACCATTTCAGCGATGACGAAATCGACGATCTCCTCAAGGAAGCCGAAAAGCAGAAGTTGCAACTGGTGACGACCGCCAAGGATGCGGTGCGTCTCAACGGGCATCACGGCCGGGCGGAAGAACTACTATGGAACAGTCAAGTGATCGAAATCGACATGGTTTTCGATGATCCCAACGCCGCCGCGACGATTATCGAAACGGCGGTGGTGAACTGCCGGACGCGGTTGCTGCGCGAAAATGGGCGGTCGTCAACTTAGAGTACCTAGGAACGGCGCCGTCAGGGCTCACTTCACCTCCTTCCTGTGCTTGTCACAGGAATCCAGCCGACGCGCGTCTGCGTGGCGGGGAAAGTCCTTTCAGCCCAAGGACTTGGGCTGGCTGGATCCCCGTGACAAGCACAGGGATGAGGGAGGGGTACGCGTCGCACTCAACGCGCCGTTTTCCAACTCACGCCGGCAAACCGCCAGCCTTCCGCTCTGCCTCCAGAGACGCGCCCGCGTCCACATAGGCCTCCTGCCGCGCCACGCTCCAATAGCGCAACTCATCGAGCGGAATGGTCTTGCCTGTCACGGCGCAGATGACATGTGAGCCGGTCTGGACGATGCGGAAGTCACCATCGAGATATTCGATGACGGCGAGGCGGTTGCCGCCTCCCTCAAATCTGTTCATCCGTTTTCGTCTCCTGCTCTGTCCTGTCAGGGCACCCAGTCCAAAACGGCGTAGCGTTTTCCTGAACAATCCGGATGCTCCATTATCCTGAACTTATATAGTTCGGCGCGGCCCAAGGCCAGCCCCGCTCGCCGCACCATTCCATGAAGGCGTCAGCTGCGGCCGAAGAGCCGTTCTATATCGGAAAGTTTCAGTTCGATATAGGTCGGCCGGCCGTGATTGCATTGGCCCGAACCCGGGGTGTTTTCCATCTGCCGCAGAAGCGCGTTCATTTCCTCCGGCCGCATGCGACGGCCGGACCGCACCGAGCCATGGCAGGCCATGGTCGCTGCGACATATTCTAGCTTGTTGGCAAGCGTGGAAGCGGCGTCCCATTCGGCGATCTCGTCCGCAAGCTGGCGCACGAGTCCCTGCACATTGACCTCGCCGAGCATGGCCGGTGTTTCCCGCACCGCGATTGCACCTGGCCCGAAACGCTCGATGACGAGGCCCAGCGCATCGAAACCGGCTGCGTGGTCCATCAGCCGGTCGCAATCTTCCTCGGGCAGATCGATGATTTCAGGGATGAGCAGAACCTGCGACGGTGGACGCCTTGAATGCAGGGCATTGCGCATTTCCTCGAAGACCAGCCGCTCATGTGCGGCATGCTGATCGACGATGACGAGGCCATTTTCCGTCTGCGCGATGATGTAGTTCTCGTGCAGCTGCGCCCGTGCCGCTCCAAGGGGATATAGCATCGGCTCCGGTGAAGGGCTCACAGAGTCCCCATACGTCTCGCGCGGTTCGGCCCGCGCCGTCGGCATGGTGATATGGGAAAAGCGCGATTGCACCGCTTCGGCAAATTGCATGTTCCCGGAAACGGCGAGCGGCCGCGACGGGGACGTGGCCGCGGACCATGGCGCTGAAGCCGGCATGGAAGGTGAGGGCCGCAAGCTGGACGGGCTGTAGCCGGGGCGGAAGGCATTCATCATCTGGCTGGCGCCGGTCGTCGCCGCCCTGTCGCCGTCACGCGTCAGCGCCTGGCGGATCGCGCCGACGATCAACCCGCGAATGAGGCCGGGATCGCGAAAGCGGACGTCGGATTTCGCCGGATGCACGTTCACATCCACGAAGGCGGGATCAAGGGTTATCGACAGCACCGCCACGGGATAACGCCCATGCGGCACGGTCTCGGCGTAAGCACCGCGAATGGCGGATAAAAGCAGCTTGTCCTGCACCGGCCGGCCATTCACGAAGACATATTGATGCGCCGAGTTGCCGCGGTTGAAGGTCGGTACGCCGGCGAAGCCGGTCAGCGTCACATCCTCGCGCCCGGCGTCGATCTCGATCGCATTATCCTTGAATTCCGCGCCGAGAATCTGCGCCATGCGGGCCAGGTGGTCATCGCCGGTGGAGGGAATTTCGAGGGTCGAGCGGTCGGTGCCCGAGAGCACGAAGCGAATATGCGGAAAGGCGATCGCCATGCGCTTGACGACCTCGGTGATGGCCGCCGCCTCCGCCCGTTCCGTCTTCAGGAATTTCAGCCGCGCCGGCGTGGCGAAAAACAGGTCCCGTACCTCGACGATGGTGCCGGCATTGGCGGCGGCGGGCCGCACATCCGAAACCTTGCCGCCGGCGACCGAAATCACCGAACCCTGTTCTGCGCCCTGGCTCCGGCTGGTGATCGTCAGCTTGGCAACCGAGCCGATGGAGGGAAGCGCCTCACCACGAAATCCGAGCGTGCGGATATCATCCAGCGTGTTGGAAATTTTCGAGGTGCAATGACGGCGCACCGCAAGCTCCAGATCGGCGGGCGACATGCCGGAGCCGTTGTCTGTAATCCGCACCAGCCCCTTGCCGCCGCCCGCCGTCGCAATCTCGATCCGGGTCGCCCCCGCATCGATGGCGTTTTCGACGAGCTCCTTCGTGGCGCTGGACGGTCTTTCGATGACCTCGCCGGCGGCGATCTGATTGATGAGGGTTTCTGAAAGCTGCTTGATAGCCATGATCGTCATTTTCGCGGATTCGCGGCGGCTTCGGAAGCAAAAAACGGGAGCAGAGGAGATTTGCACATGTTTTGCGGGTTTCCGGCATTTGATCATTTCGGTCAAGAAGGGGTTAAGCGTTAATCCGCCTTTAATCGGCCACGACTATGGTGGGGCGGCTTGAAATGACCGCAGCAACGAGGCCCCCTTTGCCGGGTGGTGTGTGACGTCGACTATGGGTGAGCGTCATCTTCTCCTCAATACTGCTTCAAGTGGCGAACCCTGATGTCTCTTTTTCGGAATTTGTCGTTTCTTCCCGGCATCTGCCCTGGACGATTCCAATAGAAACATAAGCCTGATTCAGAAAAACAGGTGGGAGTTTGCAGTTGAGTGATTTGGCGTCCTCTGGCGCGGGCGTTCATACGGTGATGCTTGATGCCCTTTGCGACGCGCTTGGCGCGGCCATCGTCGTTTACGACCGGAACGATCACATTATTTTCGCAAGCCGGAAACTCCTGAGCTTTTTTCCGCTGGAGGAGGCCGTCGCCTGCCCCGGCGCGCGGCTGCGCGACTATCTGAGCGCGCTTTACGATTGTTATCTGCTGGAAACGGAAAGTCTTTCCACCAATGCCCGCCAGCTCGGGCGGGAAGAATGGATTGGCGAGCGGCTGGCGCTGCACTGGAAGGAAAGATCGGAAAAGACCGAGCGGCTGAAGGGAGAACGCTTCCTGCGCTTCGTCATGAACCGGCTGCCTTCCGGCCTCGGCATCAGCGTGGTCGCCGATATCTCGGAACAGAAAAAGCGGGAAGAGCAATGGCGCCTCGACCTGGAGCGTGTACAGCTCATCGAGGACATTCTCGACAATCTGCCGTTTCCGGTCCTCGTCAAGGACCGAAACCTCGCTTATGCGGCCGTCAACAAAGCCGCCTGCACCCTGGTGGATACCAGTGCCGAAAGCATTCTCGGACGCACTGTCTTTAATCTGCATTCGCGCAAGGTCGCCCGCCGGATCGATGCCGCGGATCGCATGGTTCTGGATAGCGGCACGCCGAGCATCATTCCTGAAAGGGTAAGGCGCCTGAATGGCGAAGAGGTGCTGGCGATCACCCGCAAGCAGCGTGTGGGCAGGCCCGGCCGCTATTTTCTGGTGACGACGATGGAGGACGTGACCGCTCTCGCCACCATTGATGCGAACGGCATGCCTGTCATTCCTTCGCTCGAGCATGTTCCCTTCGTCGCCTCCACCTATGGCAAGGATGAGGAGACCGACAGCGCCAGCGGGCTTTTGAAGAGCAAGGCGGTGTTGATCGTCTCCGAAAACGCACGATTTGCAGAGGCCGCCAGCCGGCTGCTGACTGCCGGCGGCATGGATCATGCTGCGGTGACGAGTGAGGACGAGCAGCGTGCCTTCATCGATGTCGCTGCTTCGGCCGGCGTGGGCATTGATGTGGCCGTCGTCGACGCGCAGATGAGCGTCGCATGCCTGGATATTGCGGCTGCGCGTGGCCTGCCCGTCGTCACCATCGAGGAAGAAGAGATCGAGGCGTCGCTCATGCATTATCTCGCCGTCGGCCTGAAATCCTCACCGAAGGAGAAAGCCGAGGAGGAGGAGGACTGGGAGATCATAACCGATGACCTGCCCCAAATGCTCCGGACCGGCAGTGTCTGCGACGTCCTCCTCGTTGAGGACAACCGGGTCAACCAGATCGTCTTTTCGCAAATCCTCGAGGGATTGGGACTGTCCTGGCGGCTCGCCACCTCGGGCGAGGAGGCCTTGCGCCTATTTGACGAACAGCAGCCATCCGTCGTCCTTCTCGATACGACGCTCGGGGATATCGACGGTTTCGAGGTCACCCGACGGATGCGTGATCTCGAGGGCGACAGACGGGTTCCTATCGTCGGTGTCATTACCCATGCCTTCGAGGGCGATCTCGACAAATGTCTGGCGTCCGGCATGGACGACATGCTGCTGAAACCCGTCAGCCCCGATATGGTCGAGGCGGTTTTCCTGCGGCTTATCGGCAAGGACGTCCTGCGGTTGCAGGCCTGAAATTTCCATTGCCTGGAGGCTATGGCTTTTTTAATACTTGCCCTGCATTGTGAGCGGGTCGACACAGGATTCACGAGATGCAGGAATGAAACGGGCAGAGCCGCAATCGTTGCAGGTCAGCCAGAATGAGCTGCAGGCGATGGCCTATAGTGATCCGCTGACGGGGCTCGGCAACCGCTACCGTCTGCGGGACAAGATTCGCATACTTGCCAGCGAACGATCCAGTGATCCGGCACCCTTTACGGTCGGCATAGCCAATATAGACGGTTTCAAACCGATTAACGATCTATTCGGCGTCCAGGCGGGCGACGAAATACTGTGTCAGGTGGCGCACCGGCTGAAGGCCTGCATTCCCGATGGCGCCATCGTGACGCGCCATGACGGTGACGAATTCGCCTTCGTACTGCCGCTGATTTTCGAGCGCACCGGCGCCGAGCGCATCGGCAACATGATCAAGGACGTGCTCTCGGCGCCTTACGATCTCGGCGATCGCAATGTCCGGCTGTCATCCTCCTTCGGTTTTGCCATTTATCCCTTCGCCGGCGATGAATACGAGGATCTGCTAAAAAGCGCCGAGACCGCGCTTTACCGCTCGAAGCGACGCGGCCGCGGCCAGATCACCGTCTATTCCCGGGAAATAGCGCAGGAGATGCGACGCGCCACGCAGCTCGAACAGGCGCTCAGAAACGCCATCATCACCGATGCGATCGACGTGCATTTCCAACCCATCGTCCGGCTGGAGGAAGCCAAGGTCATCGGTTTCGAGGCGCTCGCCCGCTGGAACGATCCTGACCTCGGCTTCGTGTCGCCCGCAGTCTTCGTGCCGCTCGCCGAAGAGCGCGGTTTCATCGATGCTTTGTCGGAGGCCCTGCTGCGCAAGGCCGCGGAAGCCGCCCTGTTCTGGCCGCGTGAACTTTTCCTGTCCTTCAACCTGTCTTCCGCGCAATTGATGGACCCGAGCACCTCGGACAATATTCTTTCCATCCTTTCGCGTGTCGGGCTTGATCCGCACCGGTTGGAGCTGGAAATCACCGAAACTGCGGTCATGACGTCGGCCGATACCGCACAGCGCATCATCAGCGAATTGCAGAGTGCGGGCGTTCGCATCTCGCTTGACGATTTCGGCACCGGCCAGTCAAGCCTCGGCCGTTTGCGCGACTTCACCTTCGACAAGGTGAAGATCGATCGCGCCTTCGTCTCGCGCATCAGCAGCGACCGTCCTTCCGAACACATCATCAAGGCGATCGTCGCCATGTGCGAGGGGCTTGATCTCGAGGTCGTGGCCGAGGGGATCGAAGAGCGGGTGGAAGAGGAAAAGCTGCGTGCGCTTGGCTGCGCCATGGGGCAAGGCTACTTCTACGGCCGCCCCGCCGACGCCGCCGCCACCCAGCGTTACCTGCACGAGAATTATCGCGAGATATTGTCGGATATTTCCTGAAAACCGGGTGACTATAGGGCGGGGTCGAGCTCACCAGCCCTCATTCCTGTGCTTGTCACAGGAATCCAGCCGACGCGCGTCTGCGCGGCGAAACGACTCCTTCCAGCCCAAGGACTTGGGCTGACTGGATTCCTGTGACAAGCACAGGAATGAGGGATTCTGGAACGCCGTTACATTGAGCGTTCCAGGCGCTGTTTTTCCGAACCCGCGCCTTAGAGCCTGTAAAGCGGCTCAAACCGGCCCTTGACCTCAACCCCCAGTTCGAACGTCAACCCATGCTGCGGATTGGCGGCTAGGGCGTCCTCGTCGAGATTTTCGCGAGCGGAGGTGACGAGCAGTCGCGAAGCGTCGGGGCCGATGAAAGCCGGGCAGGTCGTCAGTTTGCCGGGCACCTCGTATCGGGCGATATGATTGCCATCGGCATCATAATGATCGACGGCACCTTCACCCCAACGGGCATTCCAGATGTGCCCTTCGGCATCGCATACCGATCCGTCAATGCCGCCATCCATCTCGGCGGAATCGATGAAGAGTTGGGCCTCGCCGGTGGGGAGGCCGGTCTGTGCATCGAGCGGCACCCGCATCAGCCTGTTCACCTTGGTATCGACGAAATAACCCGTCGTGCCGTCAGGGGAGAAGCAGATAGAATTCGGAATGCTGATCTCCGCGAAAAGCTTCGTTACCTTGCCTTTGGCGACGTGATAGATGCTGCCGGCGCCGGTTTCGGCCTTGCGACCCATGGTGCCGATCCACAGCGCGCCGGATGGGTGCATGCGCCCGTCATTGGAGCGGTTGCCAGACAGGTCGCTTTCCAGCTCCGCATGCAATGTCAGCACGCCGGTCGCGGTGTCGCGCAGGAAAAGCCCGTCATCGGAGGCGATCAGCTGTTTGCTGTCGCTGATCTTGGCGAGCGCGCTGCCCATGAAGGGCAGGGGGTGCACGGCCTTGCGGCCGGAGGCCAGATGCAGCTCATGAAGTTCACGCTCGAGAATATTGAACCACCAGGCGGTGCCGCTGGCGGGGTCGAAGGTTGGGCCTTCGCCAAGCAGCATCGGCGTTTCGTCCAGAACACGTCCTGCAAAGGGAAAAACGGTCGCCAAGCTCTTATCCTCCGATGGCTGCATCATAGGCCGCGAGTGTGACAGTGGCGCGTTCACGTACCTCCGCTGCTGTCATGCCGGGCTTGTAAAGACTGGTCCCGAGACCGAAAGCCAGAATGCCGGCCGAGGTGTATTCCGTGAAGTTCTTGTCCGAGACACCGCCGACGGCGGCGATGATCAGATCCTTCGGCAGGATCGTCCTGATGGCATTGATGCCGGAAGGGCCGATGATGCTGGCGGGAAAGAATTTCAGTCCCGTCGCTCCGGCCTTTGCGGCCACCAGCGCTTCGGTGGGGGTGAGAACGCCCGGCATCGTCACCATGCCTTTTTCACGCGCGGCGGTAATGACCTCGGCATCGGCATTGGGGCTCACCATCAGCTTGCCGCCCGCCGCGTCCAGCGACGCCACGTTTTCCACGCTGAGCACGGTGCCGGCGCCGATCAGGCAATCGGCCGGCGCCATTTTCGCGGCGATCTCGATCGAGCGGAACGGATCGGGTGAATTGAGCGGAATTTCGATGGCGCCGAAGCCCGTCTCGATCAGCGCGCCGACGACGCCTTCGGTTTCCTCGGGTTTCAGACCGCGCAGAATGGCGATCAGCGGATATTTGATGGAGGGAAAGGGAATTCGCATGGTCGATCTTTCTTCTTATGGCCAGATGGCATTTGCAGCGGCCAGCAGTCCGCGCCGCACGGCTTCGTCTGCATCAATGACCGTATAGTTTATCTCAAGGGCGGTGAAGGCACCTTCATAAAGCGCGCCCAAGGCACCGGAGCCGATCAGAACCACCGGCGTCTCCCGCTTCGCCTGCGAATGAGCGCCGGCGATTTCCAGTCCGATCATGATGCCGGAAAGCCTGGCCCTGGCGTCGGTCGCAGTCAGCCCGTGCAACAATTGGCCGGATCGCAGGGTGAAAAGGCGATTGGTCGCAAGCTCGGGATGGGCGTAGATATCGCGCACGGCAGCCGTGAAGGCCTCGTGCGCGCCGGTGAAGGTGTCGGCATCCGCCACCGCGTGCGAAAGTATCGTCTGTTTCGAGATTGCCTCGAAGAGTTCGCCGGTCATGAAGGTGGCGAAGTTTGTCACGCCGCCATCCTTGACGGTTACCCACTTGGAATGGGTGCCGGGCATGCAGACGAGTTTTTCCCCGCCTTCTCCTGAAGAAAGAGCGCCGAGCAATTGCGTTTCTTCACCGCGCATCACGTCTGGTGCGCCTTTGTCCCGCTGTGCGAGACCCGGCAGGATGCGCACATCCCGTGCCTGACCCGGCACGCGAACGGCACCGTCCAGAACCGCTGAAAGCGAGGCCGGCACGTCGATATAACCCGCCTCGACCCAGCCCTGCCGCGCCCCCGCCATGCCGCAGACGAGAACCGGCGAATCCAATGGCGCGCCGATGGCGTCGAGATGCGCTTGCAATACGTCGGCAAAACCCATCCGCATGGCGGTGGTCATGCCTTCCGCGCTGCGCCGTTCGGCAAGCACCGCGCCCGATCGGCTGAGAAGCCACAGCCGGAAGCTGGTCGTGCCCCAGTCAACGGCGATGAAAGCGGGTTCGGACATTATAAAAGGCCTCCGTCTACGATAATGGATTGCGCCGTGATGGCACCTGATGCCGATGATGCGAGAAACAGGCACGGCCCGGAAAGATCGGCAGCGACGAGCGTGCGCTTCAGGCATTGCCGCGCCGTGGTGGCGGTGATGCCCTCATCCGTCAGCCACAGTTCCTTCTGCCGCTCCGTCACGATCATGCCCGGCAAGAGCGTGTTGACGCGGATATTCTCAGGCCCCAGCCTGCCGGCAAGGCTTTTGGTGAGGCCGATAATGCCGGCTTTCGCCGCCGCATAGGACGGCAACTCGCCCATGTTCAGCAGAAACGAGATCGACGAAAAATTGACGATCGACGCGTCCTTTGCCTGTCGCAGGTGGGGAAGGGCGGCCTGAGCCGTGAAGAACATCTGCTTGAGATTGATCGCCTGGTTGGCGTCCCAATAGGCTTCGGTGACGCTGTCTACGTCGTGACGGTCATCCCAGGCGGCATTGTTAACCAGCACCTTAATGCCGCCGGTGGCGGCGGCAGCCGTATCCACAGTGTGCCTGATGGCGTCGATCTTACTGAGATCGGCCTTGAAATAATGGACCGGGTGGGGCGCCGTCGCCGCAAGCCGCTCCACAAGGGCCACGCTCGGTCGTTCGGCGATGTCGATGAATGAAACCTTCGCTCCCTGCATCGCGAAGGCCTCGACCAGCGATGCCCCGATGCCCGAACCGCCACCCGTGACGAGCACGCCCGCATCCTTGAGGTCTGGAAATTGGGCTTGCATCATCGGCGTTATCTCGTTCACGGAAAGCTTGATTGTTCCATTATTTGGAACTAGATTTTACTAAATGGAATTATTCTCTTGGCGTTACGCTTATGTCAAGGCAGATGACGGTGGATGTGCAATGCCCGACGATAAAAAAGCCAATGGGGAAAACCCCGATGCGGTTCCGGTCTTGCAACGGAAAACCGAAAATGCCACCGGCACGCTCGGTAAGGCCGTCTCGCTTCTGGAACTGATCGCCTTTGCCGAAAAGCCGATGCGTTTTACCGATGTGGTCGAGGCCTGCGGCCAGCCACGCGGCACGGTTCATCGCCAGCTTGCCCATCTCGTTGCCGAAGGCCTTGTGGATCATGCGTCTGATCAGACCTATGCGGTGGGGCTGAGGCTGCTGCAACTGGCCGCGAAAGCCTGGAGCGGCAATGATCTGCGCAGTGTCGCGGCGGCTCATCTCGCGGCATTGCAGGAGGCGACGCAGGAATCTGTGCATCTCGCCGTTTTGAACGGCAGGCAGGTCACCTATCTGGACAAGATGGAAGGCCGCCATACATTGCGCATGCACTCGCAGGTCGGAAAAACCTCGCCTGCCTATTGCACGGGGGTGGGCAAGGCGGCGCTGTCGCTGCTGCCCGCCGATGAGCTTTCGGAACTCACCACGGGAATGGAGTTTCACCGTTTCACGGAGGCGACACTCGTAACGCCGGAAGCCCTCATGGCCGATGTCGCCGCCATCAGCGAGAATGGTTACGGCTTCGATCTCCAGGAACATGAAATCGGAATTCATTGTGTTGCCGCGCCGGTCCGGGCGCCCGGCCGCAATTTTCGCGCGGCGATCTCGGTCACCGGCCCCGCCTACCGCGTGGATGCGCAACAGCTGCGCAACTGGGCGCCTCTGGTGCGCGAAACGGCCGATAAAATCTCTGCGGAACTCGCCTGCAGATTATCCCCGGTTGCGGATGATTGAGGGAAAACGGCGCGAACTTCTGGGTTTCCCCGGCCAGACAGGTCGTAGAGACACCCATACATGTGCGTTAAACATTATTTCCGACTATTCGGAACTAAACGTTCAACTTTTGTTTGCATGAATCGATTTGCTGAGTAACATCCACCACAATTTCCGGGCAGGGGCTGGGCCTTTGCGGCGGCATTTTCTCATTCTCGAAGAACAGCTTTGATGCAGAAAACAGAAACGGCCGCCGTTCAATCGATTAGTGTGGATTGCGTTCGTGAGATCGCCGGTCTCAACACGCAATTCGATATATTCCGTTTCATGAAACGGCTGACGGAGGCCTGCGAGTTTCGCGCCTTCATGGTGCTCGATCTGTCATCGGAAGTGGCGAGCGAATTGTCGCAATATACGATCATCACCAGCTGGCCGGCTGAGCTTTTGCAGCGTTATGACGAAGAGGGCATGCTGCAGAAAAGCCGGGTGATGGCGCAGCTGAGAAAATCGACCATACCCTTTTCCGTTTCCATGGATTTTCTGGAAAACGGCGAAGAATATACCGCCAAAAAAACGGTGATCAGTCTCTTCGAGCGCTTTGAGATGATCAATTCGGTCTGGTTTCCTGTTCACGACGTCACCATGAGGCGCGGCGCCATATCCTTTTCCGGCAATAAGACGGTTTTGCCAGCAAACCGGCTTGCCGAACTTTTTTACATTTCCTGCCATGTCTTTGCCCGGCTATCGGAAATCCGCAGCCTCGACCTGAGGGTTCCCGAAACATTGAGCGAGCGGGAGATCGATTGTCTGAACTGGACCGCCGCCGGCAAGACGAGCGCCGAGATCGCTGAAATCATGATGCTCTCGGAACATACCATCAATCACTACCTGAACCGCGCGACGAAAAAACTCGACACGGTCAACCGCACGCAGGCTGTCGCGAAAGCGCTGCGGGTTGGCCTGATAAAATAGCGAAATCATAATTTTATCATTGTGATAAACCGCTTCCTGGGCGATCCTTCCTTCGAATCACCGGAAAGGAGAAATCGTTTGCCGGAACGGCACAGGGTAAAAGCGGGATTTTCTCCGACTATTGATTGCGCCGTGTTGATAGCCGCTGCCGAAAAAGGTTTTGCTGCCGATGAAGGCATAGAACTGGAACTTTTCAGGAAGCAGTCCGCGAGCGCCGTTCTTGCCGCACTTGGCGGGGATGACATTCACCTTGGGCATCTGCCCGCACCGGTTCCGGTCGGCTCCGCTGTCGGCCTCGATGATCTGCCGGCGGATATTATCGGCGTTTTCACGCTTTCCCTCGGCGGATCGGCAACGACCGTTTCGCATGGCTTTTATGACGAGCTTTATCGCGAAGGGATGAAGCTGCCCGATCCGGCCGCCTTCGGGCGGGCCATGGCCCGTGTCTGCGCCGCGCGCCGCGCGGCGGGTGAAAATCCGCCGGTCTTTGCGGTGGAGGATATTGTCTCCACCCCCTTTTATACACTGCGTTACCTGCTCGGGAGTTGCGGCGTGCTGCTCGGTCGGGACATGGAAATCGTCGAGGCCCTGCCAAAGGCGATGCCCGCGCTCCTGGAAAGCGGCAAGGTCGATGCACTCTGTACCGCCGAGCCGGCCGGCAGCGCCGTGGTGCTGAGCGGCGCCGGGCGAATCGTGACCACGGGGGCGCTGATCTGGCATAATGCGCCCGAAAAGATATTGGCGGTTAAGAAAGGCTGGGCGGAGCAGAATGCCAGCCGGCTGGAGGGCTTGCTGCGCGCGCTGTACCGCGCCGCCGAATGGTGCGCGAACGACGCCAATATCGAGGAGCTGGCCGGCATTCTCGCCGCCCCTCAATATATTGACGAGAACGGCGAATTCCTGCTGCCCGCGCTGACGGGCTATATTTCCACGTCACTACAGGACATGCAGCGTTTTCAGGAATTCTTCGTGACGAGCGCCAAGGCCGCCAATTTCCCTTGGCAAAGCCAGGCCCTGTGGTTCTTCAGCCAGATGTTGCGCTGGGGCGAAATTCCAGCCGAGCGGCGGCTGGAACCGGCGATGGTGGAGGCGGCGCGCAGTGCCTATCGGCCGGATATTTTTCGCAAGGCCATCAAGCCGCTCTTCGTGCCCGTGCCGGGCGCCAATATGAAGCTCGAAGGCACGCTGAAGGAACCGGTGCATGTGGGCGCCTCGCGCACGGGCCTTGTCCTTGGCCCCGATCGCTTTTTCGACGGCCGTGTCTTCGATCCGGAGACGCTCGAGATGGAAGACGACATCTGAAACCGCAGCGTTAAATCGTCGCGAATGCCTGCCGCCTGCGCTTTGGCATTGGCGAAGCGCTCCAGCTTGTCTATGGATGGCACGCAATACCCAGGGATGATGTAGCGGAGGACGAAAATGGCAGAGGTCAGCAAGAACCAGGTCGAAAAGGCGCTGGAAACGGTGATCTATCCCGGCAGCGGCAAGAACATCGTCGCGCTTGGCATGGTCTCGGAAATCTTCATCGCCGACGCGAAGGCCTATTTCTCCATCACCGTTCCCGCCGACAAGGCCTCCGAAATGGAGCCCTTGCGGATTGCGGCCGAACGGGCGGCCAAAAGCGTGGAAGGCATCGCAGGCGCGGTCGTCGCGCTGACGGCCGATCGCAAACCCGGTCAGCAGCAGCCTGCACCCGCGCCCGCCGCCGCGCCCGGTCGGCCGACACCGCAGCCCGGTTCGTCCAAGGTCGGTGTACCGGGCGTGCGCGCGATCATCGCCGTGGCCTCCGGTAAGGGCGGAGTCGGCAAATCGACGACAGCGGTCAATCTGGCGCTTGGCTTGCAGTCGCTCGGCCTCAAGGTCGGCATGCTCGATGCCGATATTTACGGCCCATCGCTGCCGCGGCTCTTGAAAATCTCCGGCCGTCCGAAGCAGCAGGAAGACCGCATCATCCTTCCCATGGAAAATTACGGGCTGAAGGTCATGTCCATGGGCTTTCTGGTGGATGAGGAAGCCGCGATGATCTGGCGCGGACCCATGGTGCAGTCCGCCCTGATGCAGATGCTGCGCGAAGTGGCCTGGGGCGAACTCGACGTACTGGTGCTGGACATGCCGCCCGGCACGGGCGATGCGCAGCTTACCATTGCCCAGCAGGTACCGCTCGCTGGCGCCGTCATCGTCTCCACGCCGCAGGATCTGGCGCTGATCGACGCGCGCAAGGGCATCACCATGTTCCGCAAGGTGGAAGTGCCGCTGCTCGGCGTCATCGAGAATATGAGCTATTTCATCGCGCCGGATACCGGCGCGCGTTACAATATTTTTGGCCATGGCGGCGCGAAGGCCGAAGCCGAGAGGATCGGCGTGCCCTTCCTCGGGGAGGTGCCGCTCACTATTTCCATCCGAGAAATGTCGGATGCCGGAACGCCTGTTGTCGCCGCTGAACCCGATGGCCCGCAAGCCGCGATCTATCGCGATATCGCGCAAAAAGTTTGGGCGCGTATTGGTGCGAGCGAGCAAAAAGCAGCGCCGAGGATCGTCTTCGAATAACGCGCCGGTCGCGGCCGCAAAGCCGGGCAGGTGTCTGCCCCCTTTGAATTGCCCTTTGAAAACAGAATATTAATCGAAAGCATCTGGCAACATTTCCAGTTTTGAACTTCAGAAATGCTTCGCCTGCAATGGTGTCGAGAAAAAATATTGCTTGATTGCATCTCGCTTTGGGCGCATACGCCTGCGCCGTTTGGCTCTTGGTCCATCGGGCTGGCGGGATTGTGTGATCCCGCTCGTTCCGTCGTTCCCTGAAGTGTCTTCCAAAGGTTTGCCGACCGCAAACAGGATATGTTAAGCAGCATTGCGGCAAGCCTGCGATGTGGAGCGGAGAAACGGATTGATAAAAGCCTATCGCGCCAATTGCGAGGCGATCAGCCTGTCGGCAGTCGACGGCTCCGGACCGATTCCCGACGACATCGTCTGGATTGATCTCGTCAATCCGGACAGGGCTGAAGAGCAGCATGTGGAAAAGCTGCTGGGCGTTGAACTGCCAACGCGCGAAGACCTGAAGGATATCGAGCCTTCCAGCCGGCTTTACATGGAAGACGCCAACGTCTTCATGACCGCCTCCCTGGTGTGGAAGGCGGATTCGGATGATCCGCGCCTTACCGATGTCGCCTTCGTTCTGGTTGGCAAGCGTCTGGTGACGATCCGTTATGCCGAGCCGAAATCATTCCACCTTTTCATTGCCGCCATCACCCGCGCACCGCATGAGATGCGCAGCGGCGCGGCGCTGCTGTTGAAGCTGCTCGAAACAATCGTCGACCGCACGGCGGAAATCCTCGAAAACTCGGTCGCCGGTATCGACAATCTCGCCGCTGATATTCTCGGCAGCCAGGCGCGTTCCAAACGCAAGGCACCGCGTTATCTCGAAGACCGGCTGACCAATATCGCCGCCTATCACCGGCTGATCTCGAAGGTCCGCGTCAGCCTCGCATCGCTGGCGCGGCTGCAGACGTTTTTTTCCACCAGCGATCAGGCGCTTGAGGACAAGGGCGCGAGGGAGCAGGGAAAGTCCATCGGGCGCGATATCCAGTCGCTGAACGAACATGCCTCCTTCGTTTCCGGCAATCTGACCTTCCTGCTCGACGCCTCGCTCGGCATCATCAACATCGAGCAGAACGGCATCATCAAGATTTTCTCGATCGCTTCGGTGGTCTTTCTGCCGCCGACGCTGGTGGCCTCTATTTACGGAATGAACTTTCAGCTCATGCCGGAGTTGAACTGGACATTTGGTTATCCACTTGCGTTGATCGTCATGGTGATGTCCGCAATCATCCCGTTTCTCTTTTTTCGTTGGAAGGGCTGGCTCTAAGGAGCCAGGATCATCATGTCCCAGATCGCTGACAAGGATGTTGCCGAGAAGCCGGATGCGGATGACGCGCACAAGAACAAGGGGCTTTATGCCGCCATCCTTGGTTCTATCGGCGTCGTTTACGGCGATATCGGCACCAGCCCGCTCTATGCCTTTCGCGAAGCCCTGCGGCCCATCGCCTATGACGGCGTAACGCAGGAAGAAGTCATCGGCCTCACATCGCTGATGATCTGGTCTCTGACGATCATCGTCACTTTCAAATACATCACGCTTTTGCTGCGCGCCGACAATGACGGCGAAGGCGGCACGCTGTCGCTCTTGGCGTTGTTGATGAAGACCGCCGGCACTCATCGCAGCGTCCTCATCGTGCTTGGCCTCATCGGTGCAGCGCTGTTCCTCGGTGATGCCATGATCACCCCGGCGCTTTCAGTCCTTTCGGCGGTGGAAGGCCTGAAACTCGTGACGCCGGAGATGGATGCCTTCATCATTCCGATCTCGGTCGGCATCCTGATTGGCCTCTTCGCCATTCAGTCGCACGGCACCGGCACGGTGGCGAAGTTCTTCGGGCCGATCACCGCGGTCTGGTTCATCGTCATGGGCCTTGCAGGCTTGGTTCACATCGCCGACGATTTCAGCATTCTCTTTGCCTTCAACCCGTGGCACGCGGTCGAGTTTCTGGCGAATGAGGGTTTTTATGGCATCGTCGTGCTCGGCGCGGTGTTCCTGACGATCACGGGTGCGGAAGCGCTCTATGCAGACCTCGGCCATTTCGGCCGCCGTCCCATCCAGTGGGCATGGTTCTGTCTGGTGTTCCCGGCGCTGACGCTGAACTATCTAGGGCAGGGTGCGCTGGTTCTGAAAGACCCGGCGGCGATGTCGAATCCTTTCTATCTGATGTTCCCGCAATGGGCGATCCTGCCCGCCGTCATCCTTGCGACTGCCGCAACCATCATTGCCAGCCAGGCGGTCATAACCGGCGCTTTTTCGCTGGTTCGTCAGGCGATCCACCTCGGCTACCTGCCGCGCATGGAAATCCTCTTCACCTCGGAAACCAATACCGGGCAGATTTATCTTCCCGCGGTCAATACCATCCTTCTGTTCGGCGTCGTGGCACTCGTCCTCACCTTCAAGAGTTCGGATGCGCTGGCCACCGCCTATGGCATCTCTGTCACCGGCGCGATGGTCGTCACCAGCCTGATGTTCTTCGAGTTCGTGCGTAAACGTTGGCAATGGTCGATCTGGCTTGCCCTTGCGGTGCTGACCCCGCTTCTGGTGCTGGAACTGATCTTCCTCGGCGCAAACCTGCTCAAGATCCATGATGGCGGATATGTGCCGGTACTGTTGGCGATCGCCTTCACCATCATCATGACCACCTGGCAGCGCGGTTCGAAAATTCTCTTCGCCAAGACCCGTCGCGGCGACGTACCGCTGAAGGCCTTCGTCGCTTCGGTGGAAAAGGAAAGCGCCCACGCGCCGGTGCGTGTGCCGGGGACTGCGATCTTTCTCACCGGCGATCCAGAGGCAGCACCGGCGGCATTGCTGCATAATCTCAAGCATAACCATGTGCTGCACGACAAGAACGTCATCCTGACGATCCGCACCGAGGACCAGCCGCGCGTCCGCCCCGAAGATCGGTATACGCTGACGAAGCTCAGCGATCGTTTTGCCGTGGTCGAACTGCATTTCGGTTTCATGGAAACCCAGAACGTCACCCAGGCGTTGGGCTATCTGCGTCGCACCGGGTACAAGTTCGACATCATGTCGACCTCGTTCTACCTCGGTCGCCGCAAGCTGGTGCCGGATCCCAAATCAGGCATGCCGGGCTGGCAAAACCGCCTGTTCATCGCGCTCGCCGAAACGGCAGCCGATCCCTCCGATTATTTCCGCCTGCCTGCCAATCGGGTGGTGGAACTCGGTTCGCACGTCGTGGTGTGACGAGAGGGGAATGTCGCCCAAAAGTGAGCCAGCGTTTGCGACGCCTGCATCGCCCTCATTCCGGCTCAAGGCAGGAATGAGGGATTGGGTTGCCGCTGCGTCGAGCTAAAGTCCCACACAGGTCCCGCCCATTAGCATTCCCTCACACATTAACGTGAAGACACCTTCCTGCGCGGCGTTAACCAACCATCAAGGTTAATAAGAGATTCTTGAACACCTGTAGAAAATTCGGTTGTCGGTGTTCGGAGTGCTGGTTTTGCGTTCGAAAAGTGTAATGCGTCGTCGGTCCCCCGTGTCCTTTCAGGGATTGGCGTCCAAATGGACGTCACCCGTTGTCTTCGGCCTGGCCGCCTGGCTTGTCTTTCCCTCCCTCGCTGCGCGTGCCGATCTTGCCTCGCTTCTGGCGGGCCTCGACAAGGGCGGCGAACAATGGCGCATGGTGCTGACGGCCTCTCCGGCTGGCTCGACCCATAACGCCTCCCTGACATTCAACGATGCGGAAGGGGACGAGGCGCTGCATGGCGGCGGCATGACCCTGCCCGATGGCAGCAAGGTCGCTTTCGTTACCAACAAGAAGGGCGAGGCAACGACACCAGACAGCGAGCGGGTGAACCGCGCCGCCAAGAAAGGCCGCATCGTCGCCACCGAAATCATGCAGCCGCCAAAAGCCTTCACCGCCGGTTCCGTGTTGCAGCGTACCTCGATGCTGGATATCGAGCCGCTGAAGCGCAAGGACCGGACCGCTTTCGTTAAGCCGAAGCGCGGCAAGGACGTCGAACTCGCCTCTTTCTATTTCCGCCGCGACGAAAAGAAGGCGGACAAGAGCGTCTCGCCGATGCTGGCGGAACTCGTTACCAACCGTACGCCTGATATTCTCGCCACGGCCTATGCGCCGGCGGCCCCCGATTTCGCCCGCGAATCGCCTTTCGACGCCATTCTCAAAAAGCCTGAGGCCGGCCGTTTCGTGCCTGAGATAAGCGCGGAAGACCACGCCTGGGCGGCGACACCGCTGCCGGCTGAGGTGTTTTCCGCAGCCGAACAGCAGTGCCTGGCATCCGGCATCTATTTCGAAGCGCGCGGAGAATCGGTCAAAGGACAGGCGGCAGTGGCGCAGGTCATTCTCAACCGCGTGCGCAACCCGGCTTATCCCAAAACCATATGCGGCGTGGTCTATCAGAACAAGGATTGGCGCAACCGCTGCCAGTTCTCCTTCGCCTGCGACAATATCAAGGACCGCGTGAATTCCGAACGCCATTGGAAAATGGCGCGTGAAGTGGCCATGGCCACAACCGCCGGCAAGATCTGGTTGAAGGAAGTGGGCTCCGCCACGCATTACCATGCCGTCTACGTGCGCCCTGCCTGGGGCAAGTCCATGAAAAAGGTCGGCCGCATCGGTCTGCACGTGTTTTACCGTACCTATGGTGGCGGCTGGAGCTGATACCACCGCCAATTTGTCGCATTTTGCGTGTCAAAAATGCCGATTCCCCAGCGAAACATCGCCCACAAACCGGGATTTGGAGTCAAGTTGTTGTTTTTGCATGATTAATTTGTGCCAAAACAACCGCTCTCAGTGCCTTGACTAGAGAAGCCCCTAAAACTATGTTGCGCGCGACTTCAGAGCGGGCTGGAACAGGCTTAATCCGTCACCGTTTACAACTCCAAAGGGTTCTGGCATGGCTGGAACGGAGAAAATGGGTGGGATTTTAAGATGACTGGCAACCGTGACGATAGTCTGGACGAGCGCCGCAGGCGCCTTGCTGACGAGTTGGCAAAGGTGAAGGCGGAGGATGAGGCGGACGTGAGGGCGGAGACCAACGCTGCGGAAAACCGGAAAGGTTTTGCGATGGCGGTTAAGCTCTCATCGGAGTTCATTTCGGCCATCGTGGTCGGCGCTATGCTGGGTTATCTTCTGGACTATTTTGTCGGCACGACACCGTGGGGGATGATCGTTCTTCTTCTTCTCGGTTTCTGCGCAGGCGTATTGAATGTGTTGCGCTCGACGGGCGCGGTGGCGAAGCCGCCGCTGCTGGAGAAGGCGGACAGACAAGACGAGGGTGGAAAACACGGCCTTTGAGGCTGTTTTTCCTTACAGTTGAGATGCCGCAATGTGCGGCGACAGGTAAAGAGGGCAGCCGGTGGCAAACGATCCGACCCATCAGTTCTTGGTGCAGCCGATCATTCCGATCGAAATTGGCGGCGTCGATTTTTCCTTCACCAATGCGTCGCTTTTCATGGTCGCGACCGTGGCTGCCGCTTCCGGTTTCCTTTATTTCGCAACGTCGAACCGCGGTCTGATCCCGACCCGCATGCAGTCCGTTGCCGAAATGTCCTATGAATTCATCGCCTCCATGCTGCGCGAAGGCGCCGGCAAAAAGGGCATGGTGTTCTTCCCCTTCGTTTTCTCGCTGTTCATGTTCGTTCTGACGGCAAACCTTCTCGGCATGTTCCCGTATTTCTTCACGGTTACCAGCCAGATCATCGTCACCTTCGCGCTTGCCTGCTTCGTCATCGGCACGGTCATTGTCTACGGCTTTTACAAGCACGGCCTGCATTTCTTCGGCATCTTCGCCCCCTCGGGCGTGCCGAAGGCGCTGTTGCCGCTTGTCGCGTCAATTGAAATGATCTCGTTCCTGTCGCGCCCGATCAGCCTTTCCGTTCGTCTTTTCGCAAACATGCTGGCCGGCCACATCACGCTCAAGGTTTTCGCGGGCTTCGTCGCCTCCATGGGTGCGCTCGGCGCACTCGGCGTCGGCGGCGCTGTCCTGCCTCTCATCATGACGGTCGCCATGACCGCTCTCGAATTTCTCGTGGCCTTCCTGCAGGCTTATGTGTTCGCGGTACTGACTTGCATGTACCTGAACGACGCCGTGCATGGTGGTCACTGAGAAGTAAAGTCGCTGGCCCCGGCAACGGGCGCCAAAAAACAGCCGCAACAACCAATATCTCAAGGAGTCTCACATGGAAGCGGAAGCAGCAAAGTACATCGGCGCAGGTCTCGCATGCCTCGGCATGGCTGGTACGTCCCTCGCACTCGGCCGTATCTTCGGTGATTACCTCTCCGGCGCACTGCGCAACCCCTCTGCTGCCGACAGCCAGTTCGGCCGTCTGGTATTCGGCTTCGCCGTTACGGAAGCTCTGGGCATCTTCTCGCTGCTCGTAGCTCTCCTTCTCCTGTTCGCTGTCTAATAACGGCATCAGGTCTGGATCACGGCTCGCAAATGGCGTGCCGTGATCCTTCGCATTTGCAGTCCCCCTGGAGGTGAGCATGTTCGTGACCGAGGCTTTTGCCCAGTCAGCACCGACCGTAGGTGAAACGCATACGGAAACTCCGGCCGTTGGCCAGCCGCAACCGGAAGCCACGCACACGGAAACCGGTGTAGCGCATGGCGCCGAACACGGCGCTTCCGGCGTTTTCCCGCCGTTCGACCAGTCTACTTATGCATCGCAGGTCCTGTGGCTCGCGATCACGTTCGGCCTTTTCTATCTGCTGATGCAGAAGGTCATCGTTCCACGCGTCGGCGGCATTCTCGAAAACCGTCACGGACGCATCGCACAGGATCTCGACGAAGCGGCACGGCTGAAAGCTGAAGCCGACGCAGCCGTCGAAACCTATGAAAAAGAACTCGCGGCAGCCCGCGCCAAGGCAAGCTCGATCGGCGCCGCGGCCCGTGACGCCGCCAAGGCCAAGGCTGATGCCGACCGCGCCGCAATCGAGGCAGGACTTGCTGAAAAGCTTGCCGCCGCCGAAAAGCGCATTGCGGGTATCCGGGATCAGGCATTCGCCGATGTCGGCGCCATTGCCGAGGAAACCGCGACCGCAATCGTCGACCAGCTGGTGGGCGCCAAGGTCAAGGACACGGACGTCAAGGCAGCGATTGCCGCCGCTTCGAACGTGAAGGGAGCCTGATATGGCATTTGATGCATCATTTTTCGCTCTCGTCGGTCTCGTCCTTTTCTTCGTCCTGATCGCTTACCTCAAGGTTCCGGGCATGCTCTCCAAGTCTCTGGACGAGCGCGCGCAGAACATTCAGGACGAGCTGGCCGAAGCCAAGCGCCTGCGTGAAGAGGCTCAGCACCTGCTGGCCGAATATCAGCGCAAGCGCAAGGAAGCCGAAGCCGAAGCTGCCGGCATCGTTGCCGCCGCTGAACGCGAAGCGGCAGCGCTGACCGAAGAAGCCAAGCAGAAGACGGAAGAATTCGTCGCCCGTCGCACGGCTCTTTCGGAACAGAAGATCAAGCAGGCCGAAGAAGACGCCATCGGCGCCGTCCGCGCCGCCGCCGTGGATATCGCCATTGCCGCTTCAGAGAAGCTGCTGGCGGAAAAGACGACAGCTGCCGCGAAGGCTAAGCTTTTCAGCGCAACGATCGGCGAAGTGAAGTTGAAGCTGAACTGACGCGCGACCATAAGGCCTTGGATGGTCTTGAAATTGGGAAACCCCTCCAGTCCGCTGTGAGGGGTTTTTATTTTTGGATCTTCACCGAAGGTGTGGTGGAGCGGACGCATCCCAAAGTCTTGCCCGCCTGAGCGAGTACCCGTAACGGTGAATGATGGTTGCGGCATGCTGGGATCCAGCGGTACTGTTGCCGGGCAATAGTCGAGTTAAGGGCGGGTGGAAACAAGCTGATGAAGATCAACGACGCGATCAAAGCGGATATGGAAAATTCCGTGCTGTGCTGGCTGGCAACGATCGACGATGACGGTACTCCCAGTGTAACTCCAAAGGAGATATTCACCAGCCACGGTGACGACCACGTCGTCATCGCCGATATCGCGTCGTCGCACAGTGTTCAAAACGCGCTTGGCCAACCAAAAGTGTGCGTCAGCTTCGTTGACGTGTTTCGTCAGAAAGGCTTCAAACTCACCGGCCATGCCACGATTTTGGCTCCCAGCGACGCCGATTTTGACGCCTTTAGCGTCGATCTGCGCCGTATGGCCGGTGATGATTTTCCGATCCGGAATGTCATCGCGGTAAAGATCGACAGCGTTTCCCGCATATGGGCGCCCAGCTACAAGCTTTTTCCCGAGCGCAGTGAGAGTGAAAGAATGCAAAGCGCTTATGAGACTTACGGCGTGCGGCCGATCTAGACAAGAAAGCGCAAGCCCGCCGATCAGAATATACCGCTTAGTCCCGCTTCAGCGGCCTGAAACTCATCCTGTGTAGCGCGCAGGGCCCATGGCTTTCGATGGCGCGGAGGTGCGCGGGGGTGCCGTAGCCTGCGTGGCCTTCAAAGCCGTAGGAAGTGTGCACCACGCCCGCGCGTTCCATCATCCGGTCGCGGGTCACCTTGGCGATGATCGAGGCGGCGGCGATGGAGAGGGAGCGGGAATCGCCCTTGATGACGGCCTTGGCTTCGCAGGTCATGCCCGGCGGCCTGTCGCGACCGTCGGCAAGCACGAGGGCGGGGGAAATTTCGAGGCCGAGGACGGCGCGGCGCATGGCGTCAAGGCTGGCGCGCAGGATATTCATGGTGTCGATCAGGCCGGGGCCGGAGGAGGCGACGGATACGATCGAGGTTTCCATGATCTGGACGAACAGGCTTTCCCGCTTCTGCCTGGTCAGCTTCTTGGAATCGTCCATACCCACAGGGATATTATCCGGATCGAGAATGACGGCTGCCGCAACCACCGGACCGGCAAGTGGCCCCCGGCCTGCCTCATCCGTGCCGGCGACGGGCCAGAGGCCCTTCTTTTTCGCTTCCAGTTCGAACGAGAAGTCCGGGCCGGTATCGGCAAGGTCGAAAAGAGCAGGAGAATCGGGTGTGGCGGTGCGTTTCATGCGGCGAAACTCGCATACACACCCGATCTCCTGCAAGCCCCCGGAGGCGGGCGATGACAGGCGCGGTGAGCCGGGGTCAAGGGGCGTGGCTCACCGTGCCCCTGAGGTCATCATGACCTTTGATCCTCCAACGGGGCGGCGGAGGAAAAATGATCGCACGCGAGGCGGCGGTTCCGGGGGCGATGTCCGGCAGGCCAGGGAAACCCGCCGGGCATTTCGTCAGGAGCATGGCCGGTCAAAACGAAGGACCGGGCTCCTCATAATATTCCTTCTGAGATCGGCACGCCCGGAGCGGCGGCCCGGATTAACACGGAATGCTTTCAGCGCCGGTTTTCAGAGAAACGACAATTGCACCCCCGCACCACCAGGAGGCACAAAGAGATCGTCGCGCAGGTGAATGGCACGGCGGATGAGGCCAAGCCTTTTGGTCGCCATTTCGAACCGCCGGCCGATCTGCCAGGCATAGGGACCGGCGCCCTTCATGCGCTTGCCGAATTCCGCGTCGTAATCCTTGCCGTCGCGCATGGAACGCACCAGCGACATGACATGGCGGTAGCGGTCCGGATAGTTGCGCAACAGCCAGTCGCGAAAGAGCGGGCTCACCTCCAGCGGCAGGCGCAGCAGCACGTAGGAAGCTTCGGTAGCGCCGGCTGCCTTGCCGGCCTCGAGAATGCGCTCGATCTCGTGATCATTCAGGGCCGGTATGACGGGCGCCATCATCACGGCAACCGGAATGCCAGCCTCCGTCAGTGCCTTCACCGCCTCCAGCCGTTTCTCCGGTGTGGCAGCGCGCGGCTCCATATTGCGCGAGAGCTTGCGGTCCAGCGTCGTTACGGAAATGCCGACCTTGGCGAGGCCCTTTTTGGCCATCGGCGCCAGAATGTCGATATCGCGCTTGATCAGCGCCGATTTGGTCACGATTGCGACGGGGTGGTCGGCCTTGGCCAGCACTTCCAGTATCTGCCGTATGATGCGCCACTCGCGCTCGATCGGCTGATAAGGGTCCGTATTGGTGCCGATGGCGATCACCCGCGGCTTGTAGCCCGGTTTCGCCAGCTCCCGTTCCAGAAGCTTTGCCGCATCCGGCTTGGCAAAAAGCTTCGATTCGAAGTCGAGCCCGGCTGAGAGCCCCATATAGCTGTGGCTGGGCCTTGCAAAACAATAGATGCAGCCATGTTCGCAACCGCGATAGGGGTTGATGGAGCGGTCGAAGGGGATGTCGGGGGATTCGTTGCGGGTGATGATACTGCGCGGCTTCTCCACCTGCACTTCGGTGCGGAACTCCGGCATGTCCTCGAGCGTCTGCCAGCCATCGTCGAATACCTCGCGCTGCAAGGCCTCGAAGCGCCCGTCCGGGTTCAATCCCGCGCCTCGACCACGACGACGGTCGATCTCGATGCGCAGGCCGGATGCATCAGCCAGCGCATTGGCAATATCAGGCATATGGCTCGGCTGGAATGCAGCCTGCCCGCCAAGCGTATGGTTTCTCATCTGGATGCTCCCAGAGCGTCACACGCCATCAAGGCACGCTCAACGCCCTAAACCGTTTCCATCCGTGGCGGCATTTCCGCGCCGTCCGAATGATTAAATTCCTACATCAGGAATGAGAACAATACAAGAACAAATTTGTCAAAACATGAAACGCTCCACAGCCTGCGGGGAAAATGACGAGAGTGGGATGGCTCCCGAAGGCGAGACAACGGGCGGTGCGGATCGTGGGGTTCTCCATCGCGAGGAGCACAGTGGCAATTTATTGTGCGATGCGTTAGAGCTATGCCTATGTTGACAGTCATAATGGAATGCCGGGATCAGGAACCGGAACTGGCGCACACGCTGTCCGCGCTTGTCACCGGTGCCGTGGAAGGGCTTGTGAGCGATGTGGTGATCCTCGATCACGGTTCGCGCGATGGGTCGTCGCGCGTCGCCGATGCTGCCGGCTGCCGTTTTTATGGACAATGGGACATTCAGGAGATCCTGCACTCCGCGCGTGGCGGTTGGCTGCTGTTGATTGAGCCCGGTGCTCGACCCCAGGCGGGCTGGATCGACGAAATTCTGGAATATGTGGCGATCTGCCCCCTGCCTGCGCGCTTTTCGCCGTCGCGTTATCACCGGCGGAATATTTTCAGCCGTGTGCTGCGCCGCGCGCAGCCGCTGGAACACGGATATCTCCTGCCCAAGACACATGCGCTGTCGATTGCCAAATCGGGCATGAGCCTGACGCAACTGGTTGGCGGGCAGAAGCCACGCCGGCTGAATGCCGAAATAGTGCCCGCCTGGGCGCTGCGGGCCTTGGCCTGAGGCGAATTGCGCACGTTGCCAAGAGCCATGATGGAATAAGAGCGCGCTAAACTTCAGCGATACTATAATATTCTACTCGACTTATGAGGGAATAAAGAGCAGTCTCGACCCGTTTTCCAAAGGAGGGTCGCATGCTCTGTGAAGTCTCTCAATCTTCGATGCTTGTAACTGTTTTGTGCGGTCTCGTTACCCTTGTCGCGCCGACGGCTGCGATGTCCCAGGCGGCATGTGGGGCCGGCGGGATCGTGTTCAAGAGCAAGGAACTCAAAGTCGATGCCGACGGTGCACCGAATTCCTATCTCGTCAACGGCAATGGCTTGTCCTACACCTGTGATGGCGTGACGGCGGTCGGCTCCACGCCGAAGACCGATCCGGATGGCTGGCAGTACAAATGCCGTGCAGCCTGGAAGAAAGCCGTGGCAACGGGCGATTACTCGAAAGTCAGAATTTTTGGTTTTTCCAAGGACAAGAACAATAAACCGATCGTCCAGAAAGACGGCGATCCCCTGCCTGGAAAGGCCTTCATCACGGAAACCTCCGTCCCGGTTCCAGACGGTCCTGTTGGAACACAGAGGCATTGGGTGGATGCCAATGAAATTCCCTATGTGGTTCTTTCCGATCGTTTCGTGAGGAGCTATGGCGTGAAGGACGGCGATATCGCTGTCATCTATCGTCCGGCGACGGGAAAATTCGCCTATGCGGTTTATGGCGATGGCGGTGATCTTGGCGAAGCCTCGGTGCGGCTGCATCAGGATATCGGAAATAATCCGCTGGTGAACAATGGGGGCGTGATGCGCGCCAAGTCGGGCATCGCCGATAAAACCAGAAACGGGCCGGTCGCCATCGTGACCGTTGTTTTCCCGGGCAAAACCACACATCCAACGGTTGACGCAAAAAAATGGCGTGAGGAAATTGCCGCCGAGGGGAAGACCCAGTTTGAACAATGGGGCGGCGTTCGAAAACTGGTGGAATGCGCCCGTTAAAGCAGGTAGCCCCGGTGATATGAAATGGGCGGCATAATGCCGCCCAAACACCCCATCCCGCCAGAAAAGTTGGCGTTTACGGGCCGTTCTGCCGAATTGTTACGCCACCAGAACCTTACCGGGGTTCATGATGCCCGCGGGGTCGAAGGCGTGTTTGATGCGGTGCATCAGCTCCATTTCGATGCCGGGCCGGATGGCGGCCAGTTCATCGCGTTTCAGCTGGCCAATGCCATGTTCGGCCGAAATGGACCCGCCGAACGACAGCACGATGCCATGCACGATCTCGTTCATGTCCCGCCAGCGGCCAATGAATTCGGCCTTGTCGGCACCCACCGGCTGGGAGATGTTGTAGTGGATGTTGCCGTCACCAAGATGGCCGAAGGCGCAGACGCGGGCGCCGGGAATGGCGGCAAGCACAGACTTTTCCGCCGTCGCCATGAATTCCGGTATTTTCGACACCGGAACGGAAACATCATGCTTGATTGAGCCGCCCTCCGGCTTCTGCGCATCCGACATGCTTTCACGCATGTGCCACAGCGCCTGACGCTGGGCTTCCGATGCGGCGATCACCGCATCCTCGACCAGTCCGGCCTCAAAACCGCGCTCCAGCAGCGATTGTATCATCGTATCCGCCGTCTCCGCAGAATCAGAAGTGGAGATATCGATGAGCGCGTACCAGTCATGCGGCTGGCCCAGAGGGTCACGCACGCCGGGAATATGCCTGGCGGTGAACTCGACGCCGATTCGCGGCATGAGTTCGAATCCGGTCAGCGCCGTGCCGCAGAGATTGGAGGCCATTTCGAACAGTTTCAGGGCGTCCTCAGTGGAGGCTAGTCCGGCAAAAGCGACCTGATGGCCAAGCGGTCTGGGGAAAAGCTTCAGCACCGCGCCGGTGATGACGCCCAGCGTGCCTTCCGAACCGATGAAGAGATCGCGCAGATCGTAGCCCGTATTGTCCTTTTTCAGCCGGCGCAGCCCGTTCCAGATTTCACCTGTCGGCAGCACAACTTCGAGCCCGAGGCACAGCTGGCGCATATTGCCATAGGCAAGCACCGCCGTGCCGCCGGCATTGGTGGCGAGATTGCCGCCGATGCGGCAGGAACCTTGCGAACCGAGCGACAGCGGGAACATGCGCTCCACCGTGTCGGCGGCCTTGTGAATGTCGTCGAGAATGCAGCCGGCATCTGCGACGATGATGTTGGCGACGGCGTCGATGTCGCGGATGCGGTTCATGCGCTCCAGCGACAGGATGATATCGGTGCCATCCGCGCGCGGGGTCTGTCCGCCCACAAGGCCGGTATTGCCGGTTTGCGGCACGATCGGCGTGCCGGTTTCGCTGGCGAGTTTCAGGATGGCAGCAACCTCTTCGACCGAACCGGGCTTGAGCAGCAGTGGCGAGGCGCCGCGATAAAGTCCGCGATTTTCCACCAGACGCGGCGCCATTTCCGCCGGGTCGCGCACCGCATTTTTTTCGCCGACAATGGCGGTGAAACGGTCGAGGATGTCGGAGGAGGGGATGGCGGTGGTCGTCATGGGCGGCGTCTCGCTGTCTTTGGAAACATGGGCGAAAGGGGTGGGTGCGGTCAGCCTCGCGGCGCGGCGGCGCGGGAAAGGCGGTCGTTGATCGCCTCTCCGAGACCATGGGTGGGAATGGCGGTAATGGCGATGGTGTCCGCACCGCTCGCATCGGCGGCTTTCAGATAATCAAAGAGGTTGGCGGCGGCCTCGGCAAGATCGCCGGAAGGGCTGAGGTCAAGAATGGTGCGCGCGGTCTCTTCACCGGACACCGCAATGCCGCCGAAACGGATCAGCGCTTCACCCGGCAGAACCGACGTGGTGCCGAGGCGGACATTGGCGCCCGGCGCATAATGTGAGGCCAGCATTCCGGGTGCTTCGATGGCGGCGGACGCCTTTTTCGGTCGCTCGAGCCTGACGCCGGCAATGCGCTCGATCTCCTCGGTGACGATGCCGCCCGGGCGAAGCAGCCGTACCCGCCCGTCCTCCTCCACCTTGACGATGGTGGATTCGACACCGACGGCGGCTGCACCACCATCGAGAATGAGATTGATCTTCTTCCCGAGATCGGCTTCCACATGGGCGGCACTTGTCGGGCTGATCTTGCCGGAACTATTGGCGCTGGGGGCGGCGAGCGGCTTGCCGAACCGGCGGATGAGATCACCGGCAAAACCCTGCGGCACGCGAATGCCGACCGTATCCAATCCGGCCGTCGCCAGCGAATGAATGTCGCTTTCCGGGTTCAGCGGCAGAACGAGTGTCAGCGGCCCGGGCCAGAAAGCCTCTGCGAGTTTCCGTGATATCGGGTCGAAAATCGCATAACGCTCTGCCATGGCGATGTCGGCCATGTGGCAGATTAGCGGGTTGAACTGCGGCCGGCCTTTGGTCTCGTAAATACGGGTAATCGCCGCCGGATTGGTGGCGTCGGCGGCAAGGCCATAAACGGTTTCCGTCGGCAGTGCGATGGGCCTGCCGTCCGCAAGCTCGGCAACGGATGCCTGCAGGGCGGTTTCCCGCTCGTTTTCGATGTTGATATGACGCGCCATGATGCTGCCTTTCAGGGCGGTCAATAGCGTATTTCAGGGCAGAGTGGGAAGCGCTAATGCATGTCGCCTGAAAGTGGTCTTCGGTTTCGGGACAACGACATGCATGAAACAAATAAAGATAAAGCGCTCCAGGCGCTTCATCGTGCTTTTATATCGCCCTGATGATCCTGCGCATCTCCTCCGAGCGTGCCCCGAGCATGAGCACGTTTTTCAGCGCCACGCGCGGATCATGCGTCTGGAATAGCAGGCCGCTGCGATGGAAGGAGGTGTCGATGGCGATCTCCCGATCGGGAAGCGCGTTGATGGCGACGGCGAAATACATGCGCGAATAGCGCGCATCTATATTTTCGAAGAAGTTTTCGGCCCCGCTCAGTTCGGCAAAGAAATTCGCGAAATAGAAGGACCAGAGCACATGGCGTTCGGCATCGAAGCTCGTTTTCGCCGCCGTGACATGGCAATAGCCGAGATGTGGCCGGTCATTGAGCAGATGGTGAAAAACCATCTTTGGAAAACGGATGGACTGGTGAAAGGAGTTGAGACGGCTGTGGGTGGCATCGGCGGCAGCTTCCAGCTTCCGCCCGGTCAGCGCAGCCACCTCGTCATGGCTGTAATAGACCCTTTCCCGGGGCAGCCAGCGCTCTTCATAACGGCTGATGCGACCCGTGCGCAGGAAGTCGGAATGCGCGGTCTTCGATCGTATCGGCGTGACCGAATGCCTTGCCGCATCGAAATAGCGTATGCGTGTCGCCTTCTCCACCGGAAGCGCCCCCGTTGCTGTCGTGCCTGCAAGATAGTTTAGGGCGCGTTAATACTCCGTTGCGCCGCACCTCCCGTTTTCTAATGGGTGGAGAGGAGGGCAGGCGCTATCATGCGTCATAATGCGACGTCATTTCCGGCACTGAATAGCTGTTGGATTTCCCAGCGGAATAGGCAGCGAGGGCGAATTGCGCATGTCGCAATTTGTCGCCAATGCGGAAGGTAATGTCGCTGTTTGTGCTGCCGCAAATGACCGCCGGTGTTTAGATGAGGACATGCTTCCGCAACCCCGCAAATGGTGCCGGGCAGGGCGGTTTGATCGAGGATTTGGCCATGGAATTGCGTGATACCGTATTGCGCCAGCTGAAAAACCGCCGCGAAGGCTTCAGCCTGGAACAGCCCTTCTACACGGACCCGGATTATTTCCAGCTGGACATGGAGACAATCTGGTATCGCGATTGGCTGTTTGTCGGCCATGATTGCGAAGTGCCGAAGGCCGGTAACTACATCACCGTTCAGGTCGGCGCCTATTCCGTTGTCATCATTCGCGGTCGCGACGGGCAAATTCGCGCCCTTCACAATTCCTGCCGCCATCGTGGTTCCCGCGTCTGCTCTTCCCACAAGGGCCAGTCCGCCCGCCTCGTCTGTCCCTACCACCAGTGGACCTACGATCTGGACGGAAAGCTGCTGTTTGCCCGCCATATGGGCGATGATTTCGACAAGGCTGAATTCGGCCTGAAGCCGGTCGCCTGCGAAACGGTCGCCGGTTACGTCTTCATCTGCCTCGCCGACCAGCCTGCCGATTTCGCGCCCATGCGCGCCGAGGTCGAGAGCTACATGGCGCCGCACCGCATCTGGGAAGCCAAGGTCGCGCATGAAAGCACCATCGTCGAGAAGGGCAACTGGAAGCTGGTCTGGGAAAACAACCGCGAGTGCTACCATTGCGCCGCCAACCACCCCGAACTCTGCCGCACTTACCCTGAAAACCCGAGCGTGACGGGAACGGATGGCGGCGCGAGCGATCCCGAAATCGGCGGCCACTGGGCGCGCTGCGAGGCAGCCGGCCTGCCGAGCCGTTTCAAGATCGATCCGCAGGGCCAGTTCCGTGTCGCCCGCATGCCGCTGATCGGCGAGGCGGAAAGCTACACCATGTCGGGAAAACGCGCCGTGCGCCGGCCGCTGTCTGACGATGTCAGCATCAGCCATATCGGCGCGCTGCTGCTGTTCCACTATCCGACGACCTGGAACCACTTCCTCGGCGATCACACCATTTCTTTCCGGGTGCTGCCGCTCAATGCCAACGAGACCATGGTCACCACCAAATGGCTGGTGCACAAGGACGCGGTGGAAGGCGTTGACTACGATCTGGAAGACCTCACCCACGTCTGGAACGAGACCAACGATCAGGACCGCCGCATCGTCGAGGAAAACGCTTTCGGTATCCGCTCGCCCGCCTACCAGCCCGGCCCTTATTCCATGGAAGACGAGGGCGGCGTGATGCAGTTCGTCAACTGGTATTCCGATTTCATGATCGACCGGCTGTCCGGCGACAAGGCCCGGCTTTCGGCCGTAGCGTGATGCGAAGATGAATATGGTTGTGAACTACAAGCACATAGACGAGATGAAGCCGTGGAGCGACAAGCTCCAGCTGCTGGAATGCATTTCCGTGACGCCCGAGACCCCGGACGTGATGACGTTTCTGTTCCGCTCGGAGGATCAGAACTGGTTCCGTTATCTGCCGGGCCAGTTCGTCACGCTGGAATTGCCCGTGGGTGCGGAGCCGCTTTACCGCACCTACACCCTGTCTTCCAGCCCGTCGCGGCCCTATGCGCTGTCGGTCACAGTCAAGGCGCAGGCCAACAGCATTGGCACGCGCTGGATGTTCGATAATCTGAAGCCCGGCATGAAAATCCGGGCGCTCGGACCGCTCGGCGACTTTTCTTACGTCAAGCATCCCGGCGACAAATATCTGTTCATCTCAGCAGGCTCCGGCGTCACGCCGATGATGTCGATGGTGCGCGACATGAGCGACCGCGCTCCGCAAAGCGACATTGCCTTCATCAATTGCTCGCGCACACCCGGCGATATCGTCTTCCGTCACGAGCTGGAATATCTCGCCCGCTTCATGCCGAACCTGTCGCTCGGCTTCATCGTCGAGAAATGCGGCCGCACCGATCTGTGGTCCGGCCTGAAGGGTATGGTCGACAAGGCCAAGATCGCGCTGCTCGCGCATGACTTCATGGAGCGCACCGTCTTCTGTTGCGGGCCGGAGCCGTTCATGGCCGCCGTCCGCTCGATGCTCGATGCCTCAGGCTTCGATATGAGCCGCTATCATCAGGAAAGCTTCGCGCCGGCGGCCCCGGTCTCGGTCGGTGAAACAGTTCTCACCAGTGCGGATGGTGAAGCGCTGTCGATGGTGGGTTTCACGCTTTCTGGAAAGGAGCTGGCCTGCCAGCCGGGTCAGACGGTGTTGATGACGGCGCGAGCCGCCGGTGTGCGTATCGGCGCCGCCTGCGAATCCGGCATCTGCGGTACCTGCCGGGTGCTGAAGCTTTCCGGCGAGGTGGAGATGAACCACAATGGCGGCATTCTCGATGAGGAAATCGAGGAGGGCTATATTCTCGCCTGCTGCTCGCGGCCATTGACCGACGTCAAGGTTGAAGCGTGACGTCCAACGGTGTCCTGTTGCAATCCTTATTCGCCGGATAGTTGTCTGGAACCAAATTTTCCGAAACTCGTTTGCACGTCATCGAATTCTTTTCGGGCAAGGGGCTGACCCTGATTTCCGGCAAGAGAGCGGTGAAAGGCGCTGATAAAGGCGTCAGAGCAAATGGAGGAAGATCATGCTGAATGTCCGGACAACGAGCGTCGCTACAGCGATTGTCGTGTTCTTAACCAGCTTCACGCCATCGCAGGCGTTTCAGGTGCCGGTGCCAATCTCCAAGCCGGCGGTAGCGACCGAAAACGTCGTGCCCGTACAGTACCGTGAGTGGGATCGCCGCCGCCATTGGGACGGTCGTCATATGCGTCGTCCGCCCCCGCATCGTGACGGGTTTTACAATGGTCATCGCGGCTACCGTGACCGTCGCCCGGGCTACCGTTATCACAACGGTTACTGGTTCCCGCTCGCTGCTTTCGCCACCGGCGCTATCATTGGCGGCGCAATGCAGCAGCCGCGTCCGGCCTATGGCGGCAGCCATGTCTCCTGGTGTCAGAACCGCTGGCGTTCGTATCGCGCGTACGACAACACCTATCAGCCCAACAGCGGCCCGCGTCGCATCTGCGTCTCGCCATACAGCCGTTAATTGCAAAAGCAAAAGCCCGGTCTTTACCGGGCTTTTGTCTGAGCCCGGAATTGTCGGGGTTTTGATAAACGAAGCGTGATCGCTCCGTTAATCGTGGGTTCAGCCACACGTCCCTAGGCTGTAGAAGTATACGACACCGCCCACACAAAGGCGGAAATCAGAACAACAGAAATTCACGTTATACGGCCTGTCGACCGTCGTGAATGGAGGAAGTCAGATGAAAAGCTATGTGAAGAATATCCTGGCTGTCGGTCTTTCTGCAATCGTGGTTGCAGGCGCGATCGTTCCGGCCGAAGCCGCAATGCCGCTGCCCGTCGCGCCGAAGAGCGTTGAATCCACCGGCAAAGACGCCAGCAAGAATATCGTCAACGTCCAATACTGGCGTGACCGCGATGGCTGGGGCGATCGCCGCGGCTGGTATCGCGGCCACCGTGGTTATCGCGATTACCGTCCGGGCTATCGTCATCATGACGGCTACTGGTTCCCGCTCGCAGCCTTTGCAACGGGTGCCATCATTGGCGGCGCGCTGTCGCAGCCGCGTGAAGTCTACCGCCCGGTTCCGGAATATAGACCGCGCCCGGTCTACCGGGAATATAGACCGGTTCGCCGCGGCAACATGAACCAGGCCCACGTCAACTGGTGCTTTGGCCGTTATCGTTCCTACGATGCCTATAGCAACACGTTCCAGCCTTATAACGGCCCGCGTCAGACCTGCTATTCGCCATACGGCTGATAGAAATACCAGGCTAAGATCGACAGAGCCGTCCGGTCACGACCGGGCGGCTTTTTGCTGTCACAATATGCGCGCCCTCTTCAGGACGAACCAGGCTAGCGCCACAGAGATCACGATGAAAATGCTCGCCGCCATGGTGCCACCGGTGCCGACCGTGAATGGAAGCTCGTCCGTATTCATGCCAAAGAAACCGGTCACCAACGATGGCGGCAGCAGGAATGCCGTCATCAGCGACAGGATGTAGAGGTGCCGGTTGGTTTCGGACGAAAGTTTGGAATCGATTTCTTCATGCAGCAGCCTTGCGCGCTCCTGCAGCGCGTAGACGTCGTGATCGACGGCCTCGAGCCGTCCCATCAGACGAGAGGCGACATCCTCGAAACCATCAGGCATCTCGTCGTCATCGGCGGCCGAGGCGCGCCGCATCAGGGTGAGCACCGTGCGCAAATGCCGGTGCAGGCGCACGACCGTTCGGCGCAGCGGCGCAAGCCGACGCCGCTCATCGCGGTTCTCGCTGTCATAGACCATATCCTCGATGGCGTTCAGCTCCTCCGTCGTCTCCATCACCAGATTGATGAGAGAGCGCTGGAATTCGGCAACGAGACCTTCAAAGACATGGGATGGCGTGAGATAACGGTTGGAATTCTTGTCGACCGCCGCCTTCAACCGATCTACCGAGTGAAGCGGTTGCAGGCGGGTGGTGATAATAAAGCGGTCACTCACGGCGAAATGCAGCCAGCCGAAATTGCGTGTTTCCTGGTCGAACTCCCGCTGGAAATCGACCAGCGTGCCGTAGAGCGATTTTTCATCGACCACGATGGACGGATGTGTCTCATGGGTGGTGAGGCTTGCCCTTGCCGCCGGATCAAGCCCGACGATCGTTTCAAGGAAGCCTGCAACCCGCTGGTCGGCGAGATTGAGATGCAGCCAGTAGAACCCCTCATATCCGGCCATTTCCTCGAAACCGGCATCGGGCGCCAGCCGCCGGCACGGGGCTTGACCCGGATGGAAGTGATAGGCCCAGACAAGGCCGGGAATGGTGGGCGTTATGAGATCCATCGTGGCAGTCCTGACCGGCTGGATGGGAGGAGGGGAGGCGTCCGTCGTTCCGGTGTTGGAGCGGCAGCGGCGAGGCGCCTGTCTGCGCATGCTGAGCAAATTCACATGACAGTTTTATAACAATCCCGCCGAAATGATGGGAATTTTCAAATTGACGTTTACGTAAAAATCATTTAGCCCGAAATCAGTAGCAGGATACAAAAGCTTCGGGAGGAGGCAGCATGTATAGCGCGCCGGTGGATGATATCGCCTTTACACTCAAGCATGTGGCGGGTCTTGATGGCGCGCTCTCACAGGGTGTTCTGGGACACCTCAGTGAAGATCTCGTCGATGCCATTCTTGAGGAGGCCGGCCGTTTCGCGACCGAACAGGTTGCGCCGCTTGCCGATGTTGGCGACCGCCAGGGTGCAAAGCTCGCCGACGGGAAGGTAACGACGCCGGACGGATGGGCCGATCTTTATCGCCGCTGGGCGGAAGCGGGCTGGAACAGCCTGACGGCGCCGGAAGAATTTGGCGGCCAGAACCTGCCGCATATGCTCAATGTCGCAGCGCTTGAAATGTGGAATTCCGGCTCCATGGCTTTTGCGCTCGCACCGACGCTGACCATGGGCGCGGTGGAAGCGCTCGTCGCCCACGGCAGCAATGATCTGAAACGCCTCTATCTTCCCAAGCTCGTTTCCGGCGAATGGACCGGAACGATGAACCTCACCGAACCGCATGCGGGATCGGACCTCGGCGTGTTGAAGACCCGGGCGGAGCGCAATGGCGACGGCACCTATCGCATCTTTGGGCAGAAGATTTTCATCACCTGGGGCGAACACGACGCGGCCGACAATATCATCCACCTCGTTCTTGCCCGTCTGCCGGATGCGCCGGCCGGCACCCGCGGCATCTCGCTGTTCCTCGTGCCGAAATTCTTACCCGATGAGAACGGCGCGCCGGGCAGCCGCAACGACCTGTTCTGCCATTCGCTGGAGCACAAGCTCGGCATCCATGGCTCACCCACCTGCACGATGATCTTCGGTGACGGCAGGTTCGGAGACGAAAAGGGCGCGCTCGGCTGGCTGATCGGCGAGGAGAACAAGGGCCTTGCCTGCATGTTCACCATGATGAACAACGCCCGCCTTGCCGTCGGCATGCAGGGTGTGGCGATCTGCGAAGCGGCAACCCAGAAGGCGATTACATACGCCAAAGAACGCACGCAGGGCAAGGCGCCCGGCTGGCAGGGCTCCGGCATGAGCCCGATCATCGAACACCCTGACATCGCCAGAACGCTGCTGACGATGAAGGCGCTGACACAGGGATCACGGGCGATTTCCTTCAGCTGCGCTCATGCCATAGACATGGCGCATGCGAGCGAAGACGCCTCCCAGCGCGCTCACTGGCAGGAGCGCGCTGCCCTTCTCACCCCGATCGCCAAATCCTTCTCCACCGATGCCGGCGTCGATGTCGCATCCATGGGCATTCAGGTGCATGGCGGAATGGGCTTCATCGAGGAGACAGGTGCTGCGCGTTATCTGCGCGATGCCCGCATCGCCCCGATCTACGAAGGCACCAACGGCATTCAGGCCATCGATTTGGTGCTGCGCAAGCTGCCGCTTTCCGAGGGTACGCAGGTGCGTGGCTTCATCGCCGAACTGCGTGAGATCGCTGCCCGGACCGCTGCTTCAAACCGCGACGATCTCGGTGAAACGGCCCGTTATCTGGAAGCAAGCCTTACTGATCTGGAAGCGACGACCGAATGGCTGCTCTCCCGTATCAAGGCAGGCGAAACCGAAACGGCGCTCGCCGGCGCGACTGCCTATCAACGCCTCTTTGGTCTGGCGCTGACCGGTGCTTATCTCGCCAAGGGCGCTTTGGCCGCCGTCGATGATGGCAGGGGCGCACATCGTGCGGCGCTCTGCCGTTTCGCTGCGGAAAACCTGCTGGCGGAAACGGCGGCGCTGAAGGATCGAGTCATCGCTGGTGCGGCCAGCCTTGCCGCTGCCCGCGCCCTTTTAGCTTGAGGAGTTTCAGATGTCGGACAATCATATTCTCGTCGAGCCGGTTGGCCATGCGCCTGAGGTTCTGACCATCCGCTTCAACCGGCCGGACAAGAAAAACGCCATCACCGATGCCATGTATCTGCGCATGGCGGATGCTCTCCATTCCGCCAATGCGAACCCCGAAATCCGGGTGGTTGCGTTTCTCGGCACGGAAGGCTGCTTTTCCGCCGGCAACGACATGGCCGATTTCCTTGCCTTCGCTATGTCGGGTGGCAAGGGCAAACTCGCGGCACTGGACCTTTTGAAAGCGCTGGTCGCCTTCGAAAAGCCGCTGGTCTCAGGCGTGGATGGGCTCGCCATCGGCATCGGCACGACGCTGAACCTGCATTGCGACCTCACGGTTGCCTCCAGCCGCAGCCTGTTCAAGACACCCTTCGTTGATCTGGCGCTGGTGCCGGAAGCGGCCTCCAGCCTGCTCGTGCCAAAACTCATCGGTCACCAGCGCGCCTTTGCGCTGCTTGCGATGGGCGAGGGGTTCTCCGCCGAACAGGCAGTGCAGGCCGGGCTGATCTGGAAAGTCGTCGCGCCTGAACATGTCGAAACCGAAACGCTGGCACTCGCCACCCGCCTTGCCGCCAAACCGCAGCAGGCACTGAAGATCGCCCGCGATCTGGTCCGCGGCAACCCGCAGGACATACTTGCCCGCATCGAAGAGGAAGGCCGCCATTTCATCGCGCAGCTGCAAAGTGCCGAAGCGCGTGCGGCGTTTGAGGCCTTCATGCGGCGTTAAGCCCACAAGAACACGATAAGTCGCTCTCTGGCTGGGAGCCCGCCGCTTGTTTCTTCTCCCCGCCGGGGAGAAGTCCGCGGCAGCGGGATGAGGGGGCAAGCTCTCGCTTCATCGCTGGCGTCGCCATTCATCCGACCCTTCGGGCCACCTTCTCCCCTCGGGGAGAAGAAACAGTCGGCATCGTCGGAGCGAAGCCTCTGTGCGTGCGACGGCGGATTATGTATGGTCGATCAAGCCGGTCCGGTAAAGACGGATCGCAACCCTCCGTCCGAAGGCCTCCGCATGCGTCACGTCGTTTTCTCCCTGACCGTCTTCCTGGCCGCCACAACGTTTGGCGAAGCGGCAACAATTGCGCCCCCACCCGTGGCTTCCGGAAAGGATATCATTCTGGCGCAGTCATACGATGATGGCAGCCAGGACTATTACTCCGGCAAAAATTACGATCGCCAGCGTCGCGCGCGTTTCGTCTGCGTCATCACCCCGCCGGAGAGCGCCAATCGCCGCCGGCCCTATATCTGCCCGCTGGAACGGGGCCGCGTTGGCGGCTCCTGCCGCTGCTCGGGCGTGGTCGGCAACGGTACGGTCGATACGGCCTGGTGATTATTTCTCCAGCACTGCCACCGCTTCCACATGCGGCGACCACAGGAACTGGTCGACCGGCGTGACGCGGGTAACGCGATAGCCGCCTTCCGTGAGGATGGCGAGATCGCGCGCCAGCGTCAGCGGATTGCAGCTGACGGCAACGATCTTCTTCACCGTGCTGCGGGCAAGCTCCTTGCACTGGAATTCCGCACCGGCGCGTGGCGGATCGAACACGACCGCGTCGTAATTCTTGAGTTCGCTTGTCATCAGCGGCCTGCGGAAAAGATCGCGCTTCTCGACGCTGACCGGCTTCAGGCCCTGCGTGTTACGGGCGGCGAAATCGAGTGCCTTCAACGGTTTGTCTTCCGCTTCTACCGCATGCACCTTGCCGACGCGCGCAAGCCGCAGTGCAAAGGTGCCGGAACCGCAGAACAGATCGGCAATACGTTTGGATTTGCCGACATGGGCAAGCACCAGCTCCGCCATGGCGTCTTCGGCCTGCTTCGTCGCCTGCGTGAAACCGCCGGCCGGTGGCGAAACCGGAACGCCGCCGAATTCGATGATCGGCTTCTGCGGTTCGATCAGGATTTCACCCGACAGCGAAACGCGGGCAATGCCGCGCATGGCCAACACCGTTTCCGTGAGCGTCCGCCGTTGCTTGTCGTTGACTGACTTGATGCCCTCGACGGAAATATCGAGACCGGAGAGCGTTTCAAGAACGGTGATGCGGAACGGCTCTGCATTCGCCACCATCGAAAGCCCGATGGCTCTGATAGCATCGAGCCGCGAGACGATGCCGGGCGAGGTGACGGGACATTCCTCGATGGCCACGATGTGATGGCTGTTTGCCTGGCTGAAACCGAGCAGCAGGCCCTTTTCCGTCTTGCGGGCGGCAAACACCGCACGACGGCGTTCGCCGGGGCGACAGATGACGAGATCGTCGACATCAGCTGTCAGACCCTTCGACTTCAGCGCCGAAACAACCAATTCACGCTTGTAGGCGCGGTAAGGCGCATCGGCGAAATGCTGCAGCGAACAGCCGCCGCAGGTGCCGTTCTTTCCCTCGGGGCCGAAGTGGCGGCAGGCGGGTTCGCGTCGGTCTGCCGAGGCCTGTGTTATCGACATGACGGTGCCCTGATCCCGCACCTTGGCAATCGCCACCGTTTCGCCGGGCAATGTGAAGGGCACATAGACCGGGCCGTCGGGACAGTGCGCCATGCCATCGCCCTGCGCACCGAGGCTCTTGATGGTAACGGTCTGGGTGCTCATGGCTTTTCGCCTCCGAGAAGAAATTCGACATTGCCGTCACCGCCGGAGATTGGCGAGGGAATGAGACCGAGGCTTTTCCAGCCCATGTCCTCGACGAGCCAGCGTTCCAGCTCTGCCGCCACGGCGGGCGCGGTTTCCGGCTCCTTGAGAAGCCCGGCCTTGCTGATGGCGTCCCGCCCCGCCTCGAATTGCGGCTTGACCAGCAGGACGGCGCGCGCACCCGGCTCGGCAAGCTCAAGCGCGGGGGCAAGCGCCAGCTTCAGCGAAATGAAGGACACATCGGAAACGATGAAGCCAATGGGTCGTTCATCGATATCATCGGGGGTGAGGAACCGCGCATTCAGCCCTTCCAGACTGGTCACGCGCGGATCGTTCTCAATCCTTGGATGGATCTGCCCGTGGCCGACATCGATGGCGACGACATGTTTCGCGCCGCGATGCAGCAGAACCTCGGTGAAGCCACCCGTCGACGCACCGACATCAAGGCAGTCAAGGCCTCTCGGATCGAGCCCGAAATGATCGAGCGCTGCCGTGAGCTTGAGGGCGGCACGCGAGACGTAAGCCTGCGCCGGATCGGTAATGGCGATCTTGACGTTTGCAGCCACGGTCTGGCTTGGTTTGGTGACGATTTTGCCGTTCACGCTCACGGTGCCGCGCGACACCGCATCGCGCGCACGCGAGCGGCTGGCAAAGTGGCCACGCGACACAAGTAGCTGGTCTAGCCGTTCATTTTCAGATGTTTTGGACATGATCCCGTGTCAATGACCGCCAAACCCCGCAGATGCAAGCAATTTATCGCGGACAGGCCATACGGGCGGGTGAAGAAATACGCCTTGGGTAGCAGGAAAACGACATATGAGATTAATCCAATATAAAGCCTTGTGAGGCACTTTGTCCGCAAGGCCCGTGCGGCCCTCGGAACCTGCCATGACGGCGTCTCCCCCATTTCCCAGAAATTGCGGCCGTTGCAGCGCAGACGTTTGCTCCGTGGCATCGGGTCGCCGAGAGAGTTTGCGATGTCGCTGAAAAATCTCCCCATTAACCTCAAGCTCATAGCCACCTTCTGTGCCTTGATGGGCGTGTGTCTGCTCGCCTCTGCGGTCGTGTTCTGGCAAACACTGGGGAGCGAGCGTGTCACGATTGAAAACAACCGCACCAAGGACATCATCCAGGCCGTGGATGGTGCAACGGCCGCCATGCTCGAGCAGGCCGTCAACCAGCGCGGCTTCCTGCTGTTCCGCAGCGACAGCACCTATAGTGATGTCTTCGCCCAGCGCGAGCTGATGCTGAAGAAGCTCAATGAAGCCCGCGCTCTCGCCGCCGGCCAACCGGATATCCTGAAGTCCATCGACGATATGGAAAAATCCGCCACCGTCTTCTTCAAGGAACTGGCGGAACCGCAGATCGCTGCCCGCAAGACGACGGAAGCGCCGATTTCTGACATCATCGAGATCGGCCGCAACCAGGCGAAGGGCCAGCTTGATGGCTTCCGCGCTTCCGCCGCCAAGATCAAGGAGCAGCTGAACGGCCTCTCCACCGTCTACGCCGCTGAACAGCAGGCTGCCGCCCGCAATCTGGAATACGCGCTTCTCGGCGGCGGTGCTGTCGCCGGTCTTCTCGCCGTTATCCTGATCTGGGCTCTGTCGCGCTCCATCGTCACGCCGATCGTCGGCATGACGGCGGCGATGAGCCGCCTTGCCGATGGCGACCTGACGACGGAAGTTCCCGCCACGGATCGTGGTGACGAAGTCGGCAAGATGGCGAAGGCTGTTCTGGTCTTCAAGGAAGCCGGTCTCGAAAAATCCCGCCTTGCCGGTGAGACTGACCGGATGCGCTCCGCGACCGAGGCGGAACGCCGTCGCAACGAGGAAGAAAAGGCGCGTGACGAAGCCGCCAGCGCTTTTGCGAGCGCCGAGCTTGGCAAGGGCCTTGCCGCTCTCGCCGACGGCGATCTTTCCTATCGCATCGAAACGCCTTTTGTGCCCGCCATCGATCCGGTTCGCGTGAATTTCAACAGCGCGGTCGAAAAGCTGCAGCAGGCGCTGCGCACGGTTGGCGAAAACGCCGCCGCCATCAATGCCGGCGCTTCGGAAATGCTTTCTGCCGCCGACGACCTGTCGCGCCGCACGGAACAGCAAGCCGCTTCCATCGAGGAAACCGCAGCAGCACTGGAAGAGGTCACCACCACGGTGCGCGATAGCGCCCGCGGAGCGGAAGATGCCGGCAGCCTGGTCCAGCGCGCCCGCGCCGGTGCCGAAAAATCCGGTGTCGTGGTTCGCAAGGCTGTCGCCGCCATGCGCGAAATCGAAAAGTCTTCGGGCGAAATCGGCAATATCATCGGCGTTATCGATGACATCGCCTTTCAGACCAATCTTCTGGCGCTGAATGCCGGTGTAGAAGCCGCACGCGCCGGTGATGCCGGCAAGGGTTTTGCGGTCGTTGCGCAGGAAGTTCGTGAGCTCGCCCAGCGCTCCGCCAATGCCGCCAAGGAAATCAAGGCGCTGATCAGCGCTTCCAGCCAGCAGGTGGAAAACGGCGTCAATCTGGTCGATGAGACCGGCAAGGCTCTCGAACTCATCGTGTCGGAAGTCGAAGAGATCAATGCCCATGTCAGCGCCATCGTCGTCGCTTCGCGCGAACAGGCGACCGGCCTGCAGGAAATCAACACGGCCGTGAACACCATGGATCAGGGCACCCAGCAGAACGCCGCCATGGTGGAACAGCAAACCGCCGCCAGCCATTCGCTCGCCCGCGAGGCGGAAGCGCTGAACAGTCTGCTTGGTCAGTTCAGGATGGGTAGTGCGCGCACCGCTGTCGCCGGTGCCGGTGGATATTCCGCGCCGCGCCAGTCTTCCGTGAAGCCCGCCTTCCAGCCTGCGCCCGCTGCACCCGTTCGCAAGGCCCCGGTCAAGCAGGCTTCCGCAACCGCCCGGCCGGTCGCTTCTCCCGCCCGCGCGCTTGGCCAGAGCCTCGCCCGCGCCTTCGGCGGCGCTGCCGAAGCACCGGCGGCCAAGGATCAGGACTGGACGGAATTCTGAGACCGGTTTTCAGACCGAGCAATGGAAAACGGGGCCGCTGGGCCCCGTTTTTGCGTCGGCGCTTGAGACCGTCGTGTCGCTCATGTTTCCTGCAGCCGGAACATCCGTGCGAAAAACTGCTCATCGGACAGTCGGTGAAGCAGACCGGCAATGGCGGCGGTCGCCGCAACCGCGAAAACAAGCCGCCCGACCAGAACACCATAGACGTCGGCCCCCAGCGACATCACCACGAGCGTGTCTTCAATGACACTATGGGCAAAACCCATGAACACGCAGGAGAGAAAGACCTGGCGTGGTGATATCGTCCCCGATCGCGCCTCGCGGATCAGGAAACCGGCGCCATAGGAAATCCCCAGGAACAGGCCGATGGCGGTGAGATGTTCGGCCTCGCCGCGAATGCCGGCAAGACGCATGAGAGGTGAAAGCGCTTTCATCATCAATGCCAGGAGGCCCGTGAGTCTGAGGATTTCAAGGCAAAGGGAAAGGGCAAGCAGAATGACGAGCATCCAGACCATGGTTTCCCCGAGACCGAGGAAGTAACCGGCCCAATCAGGCGTGGCGCTCACCGCAATCCAGGCGGGGTTTACCGGCGCGGACAGCCATCCCGTCACATCGAGAACCTGATGTAGCATGAAGGCATAAAGCAACCCGCCACCGACGCGCAGAGCGGTGGTGACGATCATGCCCGGTCCAGCCTTTTCAATGATCTTCTGCTCGATGGGCAGACCGTGGGCGAAGAGGATGAGTGCCGAAAAAACGGTAACGTCCGCACCGGTCAGCGAGGATGCGGGCACGAGCGTGAAGATGAGCGGCACCGCCCCCCATATGCCGACCAGCATCGCCGTCAGCCAGGCAAGACCGAGCTCCGGGGGAAGTCCGATGAGGTTCATGACGGGTGCAAAGACAGGCGCCACCGCCTCGATTGCCCCCATTCTCGATAGAACTTCGGTCAATATCGCGATCGGAACTGTGATCCGCACAAGCACCCAGTAAATTCCAAGCGTTTCGCGCGTTTTCTGCCTGATGGTTGCGACAAATGGCATATGAGGCTCCCTGAAGGTTGTCCCTATTCTCTAGGCCAAAGCTGTTCGCATTTGTGGTCAAAGATTGCATTCTTGTGCAATTTTATTGCAAAGGCGTTGAAGGACGTTATGCTGTCGGAATGGATCGGATCGACCGGAAATTGCTGAATATTCTGCAGAGTGACGCCTCGCGCACCAACGTGGATATGGCCGATGAGGTCGGCCTGTCTCCCTCCAGTTGCCTGCGCCGCCTGCAGCGCCTGCGCACATCGGGCGTGATCGATCGCATCGTGGCGATCTTAAACCCCGCAAAGGCGGGGCGTGTCCTCAAGGCTCTGGTAACGGTGGAGCTGAAAATGCACGGCGAGCAGCAAATGCGCCGCTTTCTGGATATTGCGAGTGCCGAAGAGGCCGTGTCGCACGCTTATGCGGTTACCGGCGAAAGCGATGTCGTGCTGATGCTGCGGCTGCGCGACATGGAGGAATATGATGCGCTGTGTGACCGGTTGTTCCGTGACCAGCACAATGTCGCCCGCTTCTTCACGATGGTCGTCATCAAGACGGCGAAAGAAGAAACCGCGATCAGGCTTTGAAGGTGATGGCATGCATCGCGGAACGTCTGATAGTATCAAGGCTTTGGGAAAGGTAACCGGATGGCGCCTCGCGTTAAGTTGAAACTGCTGGATGGTGCTTACGGCGTGGCCCGCCTTCAAGCCGAGGCTCCCATTCCAGCCTGGGCCGATGGCGCAGGTTTTCTCAGCATCAGCCGGACTGACGACGAGCTGTCCATCGTCTGCCGTCAGGAACGAATCCCTGATGATATTCAGGCCGATACCGGCTGGAACTGTTTAAAACTTCAGGGCCCGTTCGCCTTTGATGAGACGGGCATCGTGCTTTCGGTGATCGGACCGCTATCCACCAATGAGATCGGGATATTCGTGGTTTCGACTTTCGATGGTGATCACCTGCTGGTGAAATCGAAAGATCTGGAGAAAACGTTCGAGTTGCTGGCAAGTGCAGGGCATTCGCTCATCTAGGATTTATGAGCGTGATCCGCCCTTATGGGGTGCCAAACGGAAATATCCCGGGGCGCATCCAGAAGATCGGGCAGGGCATCGTGCCATGCCTGCCGATAGGACCGGTGAATCTGAACGTCGACAACGTCTTGATGATCGCTCCAGGTCTCATGCAGCAGAAAGTGGTTCTCGTTTTCGCCGTCCCGGTGCAGGGTCGCGTTCACGAAGGTCTTTTCGTACCGCATGGCGTCGAGCAGCGCGTTCAGCAATTCGAGAAAACGCGCGCGCTGGCCGGGGCGCACCTGGAAGCCAATGAGATAGGTAGTATGCACGGTTCTTACTCCCTGGTGCCTTGCATCAATGCTGCGCGGGTTGCCGCATCGGCGGGGTAGAAACACTCCAGCACGAGTTCAGACAGCGTGACGTCCGTCGCCGTTCCGAAAACCGTGGTGGTTGAAATGAAGCTCAATATGCCCCCCGAAGTTGGATCGCGAAGCTGGAGCGGTATCGCCAGAGGGGCAGTCCCGGCGGCATGGGGCAAGGCCTTTGGCGCGGGATAGCCCGCAAGCTCCGCATGCAGGCGGGAGAGCAGCTCGTCTCCCGTCTCTTCAACCTGATGTTTCAGTCGGTCCAGCAGATGGTGACGCCATTCGGCAAGATTGACGATGCGCGAACTCAAGCCGTCGGGATGCAGGCTCAGCCGCAATGCATTGAGCGGCGGGCGAAGCAGCTCTTCGGAAACTCCGACAAGCAGCGACGTGATCGCATCATTGGCGAGAACCACGTTCCAGTGCCGGTCCACGGCAAGGGCGGGAAAGGGCATGTGCCCATGCACTACGGTTTCGACGGCCTGCCGGGCTGCTGCCATGTCAGGCGCATCCAGCGATCGTTCGGAATGGACGGGTGCATAACCCGCCGCCAGCATCAACCGGTTGGCGGCGCGGGCCGGCATGGAAAGCTGCTCCGCCAGTTTCGCGAGCATCTCGCGGCTTGGGGATGATCGCCCGCTTTCCACAAAGCTCAGATGCCGCGCGGATATTTCAGCCTCTATCGCCAGATCGAGCTGGCTCAATCTGCGGCGGGCTCGCCATTCCTTCAGCACCTGGCCGACATGTTCTCGATGATGGGTCATGTTCCGCAGCCTAGCAGAAGAGAGCGCCAATGCGATTACCTCTAAGGTAATTGTTCCGCTTCCCAACCCTCGGCATGTTTGGGCCGTCAACCAGAAGGAGCGCAATCATGACGCAGCATCTCGCAATCGCCGAAACCTATCTCGCAGCCTGGAACGAGGAGGACAATGAGTGCCGCAGGCATCTCGTCGGTCAGGCGTGGGCAGAAAATACGCGCTATGTCGATCCGCTGATGCAGGGCGAGGGGCAGCAGGGGATTGCCGCGATGATCGAGGCGGCGCGGCAGAAATTTCCGGGATATCGTTTCGTTCTTGCCGGCACCCCGGATGGTCACGGCAACTTCACCCGTTTCTCATGGCGTCTCATTTCGCCTGATGGGGACGATGTCGCTGGCGGAACCGATGTCGTCAGCCTGAATGCCGAGGGGCGGATCGAAAACGTCGTCGGTTTTCTCGATGGCGCTGCATCCTGAGAAAGAGGCGGAATAGTCCCGCCTCCTGTCCCGGCAATCGTGTTAGCCGGCGAAACCGACGCCGGCCTGACGCTGGCCGAGCGCATTAAACACCGTGGAAACAATGCCGGCCCGGTCGAGGCCGGCATTGGCATACATGGTCTCGGGTTTGGCCTGTTCCACCCACTGGTCGGGCAGGGTCAGCGTCCGGACCTTGGGGCCATGATCGAGCAAACCGGCACTGGCCATGAAATGAAGCACATGCGCGCCAAAACCGCCGACGGAGCCTTCTTCGATGGTCACCAGAACCTCGTGATGGGCGGCCAGCTGGCGGATGAGGTCGAGATCGAGCGGCTTGGCGAAGCGCGCATCGGCAACCGTCGTCGAAAGGCCGGCGGCATCCAGGTCTTCGGCGGCCGCAAGGCATTCCGCCAACCGGGTGCCGAAGGAGAGCAGCGCAACCTTGGTGCCTTCCTTGATGATGCGGCCTTTGCCGATCTGCAAAATCTCACCGCGCGCGGGCATCTCGACGCCCACACCTTCGCCGCGCGGATACCGGAAGGAAATCGGGCCTTCATCGTAAGCCGCTGCCGTGCGCACCATATGTTTCAGCTCCGCCTCGTCGGACGCTGCCATCACCACCATGCCAGGCAGGGTGGCGAGGAAGGTCGTGTCGAACGAGCCGGCATGGGTCGGCCCATCCGCACCGACGAAACCGGCGCGGTCGATGGGGAAACGCACGGGAAGGCTCTGGATCGCCACATCATGCACCAGCTGGTCGTAACCGCGTTGCAGGAAGGTGGAATAAAGCGCACAGAATGGCTTGTAGCCATCCGCGGCAAGTCCTGCTGCAAAGGTAACGGCATGCTGTTCGGCAATGCCGACATCAAAGGTGCGGGCCGGGAAAAGCTCGGCCATCTTGTCGAGGCCGGTACCATTAGGCATGGCAGCCGTCACACCGATAATCTTCTCGTCGAGCGTCGCTTCCTGGATCAGGGCTTCGGCAAAGACGCTGGTATAGCTCGGTGCATTCGGCTTGGCTTTTGCCTGCGCGCCGGTGATGACGTCGAATTTGTTGACGCCGTGATATTTGTCCGCTGCCGCTTCCGCCGGCGCGTAACCCTTGCCCTTCTGCGTCACCACATGGATGAGAACAGGGCCTTTCTGGTTATCGCGCACATTGCGCAGCACCGGCAGAAGATGATCGAAGGAGTGACCGTCGATCGGGCCGATGTGATAGAAGCCAAGTTCCTCGAACAGCGTACCGCCGGTCACGTAGCCGCGCGCATGGGTCACGGCGCGGGTAATGGCGCGGTCGATCGTCTTGCCGAGATAGGCCGTCAGTTTCTTGCCGAAATCGCGGAAACCCATATAGGTGCGGCCGGAGGCGAGGCGTGCCAGATAAGCGCTCATCGCACCAGTCGGCGGCGCAATCGACATATCGTTGTCGTTCAAGATGACGATCAGTCGTGCATCGAGCGCACCGGCATTGTTGAGCGCCTCAAACGCCATACCGGCGGACATCGACCCGTCGCCGATGACGGCGATCACCTTGCGGTCGCTGCCATCGAGACCCGCCGCCACCGCCATGCCGAGACCTGCGGAAATGGAGGTGGAGGAATGGCCGGCGCCGAAATCATCATATTCGCTTTCGGCCCGTCGGGTGAAACCGGAAAGCCCGTTTTCCTGGCGTAGCGTGCGGATGCGATCACGCCGGCCGGTCAGGATCTTGTGCGGATAACATTGATGGCCGACATCGAAGATCAGCCGGTCTTCCGGCGTATTGAACACCTTGTGGATGGCAATCGTCAGTTCCACCACACCAAGGCCGGCACCCAGATGGCCGCCGGTCTTCGACACGGCGTCAATCATCTCGTCGCGCAGTTCCCTCGCCAGTTCCGGCAGGTCGCGATCATCGATCTCCTTGAGATCGGAGGGAAAATTCACCCGGTCGAGCAATGGTGTCTGTGGCATTCCGGTCAATCGTTCGGCCTTTTCTGGTGGTCCCCGCGCGGCGCGTGAGAACGTCTTTCATCGCGAAAGCCGCCGGGAGAGCCATGCATGTCGTATACTTCTATAGAATTTCAACCTTCCGGCAAAGGGACAAACTCTTCTTCGTCACCGGGAACGATGTCGAAGCGTCCCGTTCTCCACTCCTGTTTGGCCTGTTCTATGCGTTCTTTTGATGACGAAACGAAGTTCCACCAGATATAACGGCGCTCATTCAGCGCCGCCCCGCCGAAGATCATGATGTGACACCCATTGCTGCCGGCCTGAAGCGTGATGTCGTCACCCGGCCGGAAGACGAGCAGCTGATCGGCGGCGAAGATATCACCGGCCACATCCAGCGAGCCGGAGAGAATATAGATCGCCCGCTCCTCATGCTCTGCGGAGAACGGAAATTTTGCTGCCGGTTCGAGCGTCAGATCGACATAAAGCGTGTCGGTAAAGGCCTGAACCGGCGAGGTGAGACCCTCGAACTCACCGATCACCACGCGGCCGGATGCGCCCTTGATATCGATCAGCGGCATCTCTTCTTTTGCGGTATGGGCAAAGGCCGGGTCGATCTCTTCCATATGGTCCGGCAGGGCAAGCCATGTCTGCAGACCTGACATGGAAAGCGGATGGCCACGCAGGTTTTCCGGCGTGCGCTCCGAATGCACGATGCCCCGCCCGGCCGTCATCAGGTTGATGTCTCCCGGACGGATAACAAGCTCGGTGCCGAGACTGTCTCGATGCTTGATTTCGCCGTCAAACAGATAGGTGACGGTGGAAAGCCCGATATGCGGATGCGGCTTCACGTCGAGTGCCTCACCAGCCTTGAGAATGGCCGGACCCATGCGATCGAAAAAGATGAAGGGGCCGACAAGCCGCCGCTGCCGCGTCGGCAGCGCACGGCGCACGGCAAAGCCGCCAATATCGCTGGTGCGCGGAATGATCAGGTTTTCAATGGCATCACAGGCAAAAGCGTCGCCCGCGACGGGATCGTTACCGGGAAAGAAGGACATTGTCTGCTCCTCGTATCGTCTGGCGGGAGTTTAGCATAACCGAGGGGAAGGGGAGCATCGCGATATCAAACGCAGCGTCAAACGATCCTCGTTAACACGACATTGTGAGAGGCTTAATTCACGCCATCATCGCTCACAAAGATTTACAAACCTCTCCTCCGTCATCCTCGGCCCTGTGCCGAGGATCTAATCACGTCGAATAAAATCAATCGGTTGCAGATCCTCGGGACAAGCCCGAGGATGACGTCGAGTGTGCAGATTATGGACGTGGCCGCGTGTGGGAGCACATCAACCCGCTCCCGCTAAACGCAGTCACTCCCCGTCGAGCGGCTCCACACCCTGCGGCTTGCCCGCACGGTCGAGGCGGATTTTCTCGATGCGCTTTTCGGCAGCGTTCAGTAGCGTCTCGCAATGCTTCTTCAGGGCTTCGCCGCGCTCATAGATGGCGATGGATTCGTCCAGCGCGACGTCGCCGCGTTCCAGACGTGCAACAATGCTTTCCAGCTCGGCGACGGCTTTTTCGAACGAATAACCGCTGACATCGGCTGTGTTGGCATTTTCCGTCATGTTCAACCCTTCATCATTCTCAAAATATGCATGGCTGCCGATTCCGCCAGCCCTTCCAGATCATAACCGCCTTCCAGCAGGCTGACGACCCGGTTCGAGGCGTATTTATCCGCCATCTCCAGAAGCCGGCCCGTCGCCCAGTCGAAATCCTCGCCCACCAGATTGATCTGCGCCAGCGGATCGCGGTGATGCGCGTCGAACCCGGCGGAGATGAGGATGAGATCAGGCGAAAAATCGGCAATCGCCGGCAGAACGCGCGATTTGAACGCCTCACGAAAATGCTCGCTGCCTGTGTTTGGTGACAGCGGCGCGTTGACGATGTTGTTCTTAACGCCGGTTTCGTTTTTATCGCCGCTCCACGGATAAAGCGGCATCTGGTGGGTGGAGCAGAACAGCACGGATGTGTCGTTCCAGAAGATGTCCTGCGTGCCGTTGCCGTGGTGCACATCCCAGTCGATGATGGCGACGCGCTCCGCGCCGTGGGCCTTTTGCGCGTGGCGGGCGGCAATCGCCACATTGTTGAAAAGACAGAAACCCATGGCCTTGGCGGTCTCGGCATGGTGGCCAGGCGGGCGGGCGGCAACGAAAACATTGTCGGCACCGCCGGTAAACACATCGTCTACTGCCGCCATCGCAGCGCCGATGCCGGTCAGAGCCGCCTGAAGGCTTTTGGGGGAGAGATAGGTGTCGGACTCGACCCGGTTGATCTCGCCATCTTCTTCAGGCACCTGCCGCATGACGGCAAGGAGATGCTCTTCCGGATGCGCCAGCAGCACTGCATCCTCATTGGCCTGCGGGGCTTCCTTCCGGTTAAGCCGCTCGAAATTCGGATGTTCAAGCGCGATGTTCAGCGATCGCAGCCGGTCCGGCCGTTCGGGGTGACCTTCGGGCGTGAGGTGTTCAAGGAAGATCGGATGTTCGTAAAGACGGGTCGCCATTCTATCCTCCAGGAGAAACGTTCAGGCGCGCTGCGGCAGAAGCGGATACCCCGCCATCACGGCGCGGCCGGCAAGCGCGGCGAGAACGGCCTTCAGCGAATCGCCTGGAATGAAGGCGAGCGAACCCATGAACGCCTTCTCAAAACCGAGACCGACGACCACCGCCAGGTAGGTGATGCCAAAAGCATAAAGCACGACGACACCGCCGATCAGGCTGGCGATGAAGAAACCGATGCCCTGTGTCAGCGCCGATTGACCGCGATGAACGAATTTTTCCGAGAGCGTGCCGGTGACGAAGACGGCGGCGATCCAACCGATCAGGAAGCCCGTCGTCGGCGTGGTGAAAATTGAAAAACCACCGCGTCCGCCCGACAGGACAGGAAGACCGATGGCAGCGATGAGAATTGTCAGGAGAACCGCAAGCGTGCCGCGCTTTGCGCCCAGCACGACACCGGCCAGCATGACGCCGAGCGACTGCGCGGTAATTGGCACTGGAATGAAACCGAGCGTGATCGGCGGCAAAAGCCCGAGTGCTATGATGATGGCGGAAAACAGCGAGATCAGCACAAGGTCGCGGGTCGTCATGGCGCTCAAAACTCCGGATGGTTGTCTGGGCCCAAGCTTTGGCCCCTGAAACCGCGCGCGTCAATGGCGTCGGCAATGGCATCGGCATCCTTCAACGTCATAATCACCAGCGGCACGATAATCGTCGCCATCCGCACGGGCAGGCCGCGCGCCCGGTGGGCATCACGCACCGCATGGTAACGGTTGACGATCTCAGGCACGAAGCGCACGACAAGCCCGACCGCAAGCCCGATATCGGCTGCCTTCAGCAGCCCCAGCCTTTCCAGCGGTGCGGCGGCAAGGCTGATCTCGTCCATGAACTGCGAAATGCTGACGGTGATGGTGACGGCGGTTGCAAGTAGCGCGAGTGCCGTGAGCCGCAGAAGATTGACGCTTGCATCATGGACTGGAAGGAGGAGATAGCTGAAGGCGGCGACGAGCAGGATCGTCAGCATCACCGGTCGCAGCCGAAGCCCGATCTCCCGAACGGAAAGCCGCGTCTCGCGCAGGACGATTGCGGCCAGACCCACGGCGCATCCCAAAAGCAGCAGGTCGCGGGTGAGAAACAACGCGATACTGAAGCCCATGAGCGTCAGGAGCTTGATGCGCGGCGAGACACGGTAGAGCCAGCCGGTGCCCTCCACATGCAGCGATTTCATGGTGACACCGCCGCGAGATAATGCGCGACCGCTTCTCCGGGGCCGGCATCGGCAATCAGGATGCCTTCGTGAAAAACGAGAACGCGATCAAACCCCTGGAGTAATGACAGATCGTGGGTGATGACGATGAGTGACTGCGAGAGCGCCGCAATCGTTTTTTCCACGATTGCGCGGTTTTTGAGATCGAGTTGATTGGTTGGCTCGTCGAGAATGAGAATCTGCGGTTCGGTGACCAATAGTGCCGCCAGCGCCGCGAGCTGTAATTCCCCGCCGGAAAGCTCATGTGCACGCCGTTCCTCAAGATGAGAAATTCCAAGCCCGGCAAGAACAGCCTTCATCCGGTTTTCGGTTTCCGTCCTGCCGAGACCGAACCGCTTTAGCCCGAAGGCAATATCGTCCCGCACGATCGGCAGGATGATCTGGTTTTGCGGGTTCTGGAAAATGAAGCCCACCATCTGGAGCACCGTCTTGGCATCTGCCACGGTGTCGAGCCCGTTGACCGTCACCTTGCCCACACTCGGTTTGGTCAGCCCGTTGATCAGCCGCGCAAAACTGGTCTTGCCCGAGCCGTTGAGCCCGATCACGCCGATACGCCGCTCGGTCAATGTCAAAGACAGCGGCTGCAAGGCCTGCCGACCTTCGAAAGCGACACCGGCGGCGTCGAAACGGATTTCCAAGCTTTTATCCTCGCGCTCGTTTTCCGGTTCTATACCCCGTCATCAACAGAAGTAAAACAAGGAACAAAAAAAGAACATTGCAATCCTGAAAAAGCCGTCTTACTTTCCGTGCCATGGTGATCAAGGTTTCAAACGAAGCGGCAAGGCGGATTTTTCTGGCGCGGCAGGGGCTTTCCTCTCCGCCCGGCAAGGCGCTTTCCAAGAGCGACCTGCTGCAGCTCATCACCAATATCGGTTTTGTGCAGGTGGACAGTATCGGCACGGTGGAACGCGCCCACCACCAGATTATTTTCTCCCGTAACCAGACGTACAGGCGTGATCATCTGACCACGCTGCTGGAAAAGGACCGCGCCCTTTTCGAGCACTGGACGCATGACGCCTCCATCCTGCCGACGGAATTTTATCCCTATTGGAAACACCGCTTCCGCCGCCGCGAGCCGATCATTCAGGAACGCTGGCGCAAATGGCACGGTGAGGGTTTTGATGCCGCGTTCGGCGAAACGCTGGAGCGCATCGCCGCAACCGGGCCGGTGCTGGCACGGGAGCTTAAAGAGGAGGGACACCAGTCCGGCGGCTGGTGGAACTGGCATCCCTCCAAGACTGCACTCGAATATCTCTGGCACACCGGCAAGCTGGCAATATCAGGCCGGGTGAATTTCCAGAAGGTCTATGATCTGGCTGAGCGGGTCATTCCCGGTGAGCATCACGAGACCGAAGTGGAGCACGCCGAATTCGTTGACTGGGCCTGCCGCGAGGCGCTGAAACGGCTGGGATTTGCCACCCATGGCGAAATCGCTGCCTTTTTCGATCTTGTCACCCCGCAAGAGGCGAGAGACTGGGTCAAAAACCATCGCGATGAACTCTGCGAGGTCTCGCTTCTGGCAAGTGACGGCGACACTGCCCGCCAGTCCTATGCCTTTGCCGATTTCACCGCCGACCTCACCGACGTGCCGGAGCCCTCCGCACGCGTCCGTGTCCTCAGCCCCTTCGATCCGCTGTTGCGTGACCGTAACCGCACGGAGCGGCTGTTCGGCTTCTATTACCGCATCGAGGTCTTCGTGCCGGAGCCGAAGCGGCAATATGGCTATTATGTTTTCCCGCTTCTGGAAGGCGACCGCGTGATCGGTCGCATCGACATGAAGGCCGATCGCAAGCGCAGTACGCTGGACGTCCGTCGTCTCTGGCTGGAGCCCGGTGTGCGTGCCTCCGCCGGTCGGCTCGAGAAGCTCGATGCGGAATTGTCGCGGCTTGCGAAGTTCACGGGGGTGGAGAGCGTGAACTATCTGGATGGCTGGCGGGGGGTATAATTGCATCCTAGGCCACGGTCATTCGTCATGCTCGGGCCTGTCCCGAGCATCGGCAACGGACAACGTGTTGAATGCGTTCGCAGATCCTCGGCACAAGGCCGAGGATGACGTAGAGCGGGCGGAGAGCGCACCAAACCGAAGCGCTCCCGCGACAACCCCAAATCAACCGATATCCGTCGCCGAAATCTTGATGCCGAATCCTTCCAGGCCGACATAATGGCGCTCACGCGTGGTCATCAGCTTGATCGAGCTGATGCCGAGATCTTTCAGGATCTGGGCGCCGAGACCGATTTCCAGCCATTCGTTTTCGCGCGAACGGGCCTGCGCATGCGCTTCATCGGGATCGCGCGCCTTGCGGCGTCCGGTAACCTGGCCGACGCCGACGGAGCCTTCACGCAGATAGACGATGACGCCGCGGCCTTCCTCCGCGATCTTCTGCATATAATGCCGGACGTGCTGGCGATCGCCGAAGACGTCGTCGGCGACGTTTTCCGGGTGCAGCCGCACGGGTATGTCGATGCCATCGCGGATATCGCCGAAGATAACAGCCATATGCTGCATCGGATCCCAGGGCAGGGAATAGGTCTGCGCTTTCGCCGTCCCAAACGGCGTTTCGATGGTGAAGGAGGATTCCATTTCCACCAGCGTTTCCTTGCGCTGGCGATAGGCGATGAGATCGGCGACGGACACATGTTTCATGCCGTGTTTTTCGGCAAAATCCAGCACCTGCGGGCCACGCATCACTGTGCCGTCGTCATTCACCAGTTCGCTGATGACGCCGATGGGTGGGAGGCCTGCCAGCCGGCAAAGATCGACCGCCGCTTCGGTATGGCCGGAGCGCATCAGCACGCCGCCCTCGCGGGAAATCAGCGGAAAGATATGGCCGGGACGGGTGAAATCGGAAGCGCCGACATTGGGGTTGGCGAGATTGCGCACCGTCAAAGTGCGGTCATCGGCCGAAATGCCTGTCGTCGTGCCATGTTTGAAATCGACGCTGACGGTGAAGGCCGTGGTATGCGCGCTGTCGTTCTCCGCCACCATGGCGTTGAGATTCAGCCGCTTGGCCTCCTCGCGCGGCATGGGGGCGCAGACGATGCCGGAGGTATGGCGCACGATCAGCGCCATTTTCTCGGGCGTGCAGTGAACCGCTGAAATGATCAGGTCACCTTCGTTCTCGCGGTCGTCATCATCGGTCACGACGACGATTTCACCGGCTTCAAAAGCGCGGATGGCGTCGACGACGCGCTTCTGGTCGTAGGCCATGGTGGTCCCCTTTATTTCAGTCGGCCGGTCTGGCCGCGGTCTCTCAGGTAATGATCGGCAACGGTGCAGGCGATCATCGCCTCGCCGATCGGAACGGCGCGGATGCCGACGCAGGGGTCGTGGCGACCCTTGGTACGCACATCAACATTATTGCCATCGGTATCGATGGACAGGCGCTCCGTCAGGATGGAGGAGGTGGGCTTGATGGCGAAGCGGGCGATAACAGGTTCGCCGGTTGCGATGCCGCCGAGAATGCCGCCCGCATGGTTGGACAGGAAGATCGGCTTGCCGTCATTGCCCATGCGCATCTCATCGGCATTTTCTTCGCCGGAAAGCTCGGCCGAGGCAAAACCTTCGCCGATCTCCACGCCCTTGACGGCGTTGATCGACATCAGGCTGGAGGCGATGTCCTGATCGAGCTTGGCATAAATGGGGGCGCCGATGCCGGCGGGAACGCCTTCCGCTACAACTTCGACCACGGCGCCGATGGAGGAGCCGGCCTTGCGGATGCCGTCCAGATAGTCTTCCCAGACCGGCACCATCTCGGGGTCCGGGCAGAAGAACGGGTTCTGGTCGACCTGATCCCAATCCCAATTGTCGCGGTTGATCTTGTGTTCGCCGATCTGCACCAGCGCGCCGCGCACATTGAGGCTTGGTACCACCTTGCGGGCGATCGCACCGGCGGCGACACGCGCCGCCGTCTCGCGAGCCGAGGAGCGCCCACCGCCGCGATAATCGCGGATGCCGTATTTCAGATCATAGGTGAAATCCGCATGGCCGGGGCGAAAACGTTTGGCAATTTCGCCATAATCCTTAGAGCGCTGGTCGGTATTTTCGATCAGCATGGAAATCGGCGTGCCTGTCGTCGTCATCGTCTCGCCGTCCTCATCCAGCATCACGCCGGAAAGAACTTTCACGATGTCATCCTCGCGGCGCTGGGTCACGAAGCGGCTCTGGCCGGGCTTGCGCTTGTCCATCCAGTGCTGCACCTCGGCGAGCGTAAACCGGATGCCGGGCGGGCAACCATCCACCACGCAGCCAAGTGCCGGCCCGTGGCTTTCTCCCCAGGTGGTAACGCGAAAAAGATGACCAAAACTGTTATGCGACATAATTCTCAAGACCGGAAACAGGGCGCCTGTGGACAGCGCCGTTTAAAACAAGCGGATTTGTCTTAGTGTAAAATCCGGGCAAGGCAAAAGCCTTTCTTTCATCGCAAACGGGATAAGAAGGTGACGTACCGTTCACGACTTGCGAAAGGACGAAAAACGACAGTCCCAGCCAAGGGGGACGGAAAGTGATTCAACCGTATTGACGGGCTTTCCGAGATGACAAAATTGTAAAAGAGGTGGGGTTTTCCACCTTAAACCGGAGTTTTCCAATAATGCCGGAAAATGCGGTGTAAAAATCACTAACGGCTTGAACAAGATTTGAAATCCGTTCATCAATTGGGCCGAAAATGTCATGGTTGCGGGCAATTTCCGCCACATTCGAAAGGCAATTCTTCATGCATGTAAGGTTTTCACGCAAATCCACGAAAGCTAGATCGATGCGTATGATGATTGCCGCCCTTCTGGCCACCGCCAACCTCCTGATGCCCATCAACAGTTTCGCGCAGAGCGTCGATGTTGAAGGCACGATCAGCAAGATCGATGCCAATGGGCTGAGCATTACGCTCAACGACGGCAAGACCTATCGTGTGCCGGAAGAATTCAATTTCGAAGGTTTGAAGGCGGGCGTGAAGGTCGTGGTTTTCTACACGGAAGTGGACGGGAAACGCGTGATCGACGACCTGCAGGTCGTTGAGTAGGCTCCAGCCCCTCAGTCAGCTCTTATACCAACATCCGTTGTGAAACGAGCGGGTGCCACAGGTTTCTTTTTCCCGCCGGGGAGAAGTCCGCGGCAGCGGGATGAGGGGGGGCAAGCTTTCCGAAATCCGGCAACGTTGCCCCTCATCCAACCCTTCGGGCCCCCTTCGCCCCGCCGGGGAGAAGAAACAAGCCTCGATGGCCTGCCAATCAGAGGAAACCTACCAGCAACTAGGAAATCCACTCCACGCTGTTTCTGTCGATCTCGACCTTCAATATCTGGTCCTGCGGGATTTGCGTCCGCGACGCCTCATCCTTGTCCATGCCTGAAACAAGCCGGAAGATCGAGCGGATCACGCCGCCATGGCAGACGCAGACTGTCGGCTTGTCTACGGAGGCAAGCCATGCACCGATGCGCCAGGAGAGGATTTCATAACTTTCGGCATCCTGGCCGGGGGGAATGAAATCCCATTTATTGGCCTTGCGCGCCTTCACCCGGTCCGGGAATTCTTTTTTCAATTCCGGCAGGGTCTGGCCCTCCCAGTCGCCGAAGGACACCTCGACGAGACGGTCATCGGTGCGGTAGGCCTTGGGATCGAGCCCCATGGCCCCGCGCATCAGTTCCATGGTTTCGCGCGTGCGCCCGAGCGGACTTGCCACATAATCGAAATCCGTGGCCCGCTCGCCCAGAAGACGGGTGAGAAGCACGCCATTGCCGACCGCCTGCTGGCGGCCGAAATCGTTGAGCGGAATGTCTTTCTGGCCCTGAAGCCGGCGTATCGCATTCCAGTCCGTTTGTCCGTGCCGGATCACATAGACGAGCAAGGCGATACCCCGTTTTCAAACGTCGCAGACTTAGTCCTTCACGACCGAAATGTCAGGCGCATCCACCGCCTTCATGCCGATGGTGTGATAACCGGAATCGACATGGTGGATTTCGCCGGTCACGGCGGTCGAGAGGTCGGATAGCAGGTAAAGCGCCGACTTGCCGACTTCCTCGATGGAAACAGTGCGCTTCAGCGGCGCATTATATTCGTTCCATTTCAGAATGTAACGGAAGTCACCGATGCCGGAAGCGGCCAGTGTCTTGATCGGGCCGGCCGAAACGGCGTTGACGCGGATGCCGCGGCTGCCGAGGTCGACAGCGAGATAACGCACGCTGGCTTCAAGAGCGGCCTTGGCCACGCCCATCACGTTGTAATTCGGCATGACCTTCTCTGCACCGTAATAGGTGAGCGTGATGATCGAGCCGCCATCATTCATGATAGGCTCCGCACGCTTGGCGACAGCGGCCAGCGAGAAGACGGAAATATCCATGGTGCGGTTGAAGTTGTCGCGGCTGGTGTCGAGGTAACGACCCGTCAGCTCGTCCTTGTCGGAAAACGCAATGGCGTGCACGACGAAGTCGATCTTGCCCCAGTGCTTTTCCAGCGAGGCGAAAACCGCGTCGATCGTCTCGAGGTCCGTCACGTCACAGTGGCCGGCCATAAAAGCGCCGAGTTCCTCTGCCAGCGGTTCGACACGCTTCTTCAGCGCGTCGCCCTGCCAGGTGAGTGCGAGTTCCGCGCCTGCATCCGCGCAGGCCTTGGCAATGCCCCAAGCGATTGAACGATTATTGGCGACACCCATGATGAGGCCGCGTTTGCCAGCCATAAGGCCGGATGCCTGAGCCATTTTATGCTCCCTAGTACTTTTGATCGGTCCTGCCTATGGCATAGGCTGCAATCCTGTTCAAGATTGCCAAGGATCATCAACTGTTAGGGAACGTAACAAAGGGTGCGTTGTCCCGGCTATTCGCAAAACTTTCACAAATAAAGGCCTTCGCGCATGTGCCGCATCAGGTCGGTCACCTTCTCATCCGGCTTTTCGAGCAGGACGATGCGCAATTCGATGACGAGATCGCCGGAACCACCCTTGCCGTCGGCAAGGCCTTTGCCGGCAAGCCTCAGCACCCGGTCCGAGCCGGACCATGCCGGAATAGTGATGTTCTCCTCGCCGAGCGGAGTGCGGACTTTGGCTTCGCAGCCCAGCACCGCATCACCAAGCGAGATCGGCAAGGTCGTGTGGATATCGAAACCGCGAAGAGAAAACGCGTCCTCGCGTGCGGTCAGCAATGTTACAGCGAGATCGCCGCGGGCCATGTTCGGAAGCTTCAGCCCCTGTCCCTTCAGCCGCACCACATGTCCGTCCGTCATGCCGGCTTCCAGCTGGAAACGAACCTCACGTTCGTCGGCAAGCGACACGGTAATCCACTTTTGCTCCAGCAGGTCGGCCACGGTGACGGTGGCTTCCGCGGTAATATCGGGCGCCTTGTCGGGGGCCGGCTGCGAGGTGCGGAACCGGCGCACGAGGGCGCTGAAGAGATTGGCGGCAAGCGAGGTGGACGCGGTCTTGTCATCGCCGGCGCCGGGCTGCGCAGCTTCGCCGGCAGTAGGAATATCACCTTTTGCAGCGTTTGCAGCCGCCTTAGCCGCTTCCGCAGCCTGCTGCACCTTCGGGTCGTTTTGTGCATCGGCCCCGAAAATGCGCTCGACGATATCTTCCGCCGTCTCAGTTTTTCCGTCGAATTTCTGGCCGGTCTGCGCCCGGTTGCGGGCGTCCGCACGGGCCAGTTCCTCCATCAGCTTCTCAGCCGCCTTGGCGCGTTCGGCCGCCTCACGCGCCGCTTCCCGCTGCTGCATGATGGTTTCGCCGCGCTGCTTTTTTTCGGCCGCCTTGCGGGCCTGATCGTAAAGATCACGCTTCTTGGGGTCTTTCAGAAGATCGTAGGCCTGCCCTATCTCGGCGAATCGCGCCGAAGCATCGGGATCGTCGCGATTGGCGTCCGGATGGACGGTTTTCGCCTTCGTGCGCCAGGCGGCCTTGATGTCCTCGTGGCGGGCGTCACGTTTCACGCCGAGGATGGAATACGGATCGCGCATGCGAAACACCAGTTACGTTGGCTCAGGCGCGTGCTGCCGATCATGGCGCAATCCTGAAACTAACCCTCCGACAAGGGGTGCCCGCGATCATTCGCCTGCACGCCCTCGGTTTAATCAACGTCGACTGTTGCAATAAGTTGCTAATCACTTCTTTACGCACGGAGCGTGCGCAGCCCGGGCCGGTTCTATTCCACGCGCCAAGGTAAATAGATTATTTCTGCTCGAAGCGGGTCATCAACCATTCGCCGGTTTCCGACAGGCAGGCCTGTCCGGAATAAGCAGCCACGCCCTCGAAGGAGTGGCGCGTCGTCTTGAAGTCGCGGCAGACGAAACCGCTGGATTTATCTTCGTGGATGGCGGTCACGACGCCGGCGCTGCCGGTTGCGGCATTGGCCCAGGGCAGCGGCTGGTCGGCGAGCTTTGCGAGATCGGCCGAGGTTACCGCATTGCGGATGGTCGCATCGTCCGTCTGGGGCGCATTGTTCAGCTGGTTGGGAACGGAGGCCGTGGAAAGCGAGCGGTCGACCTTGTCGCCGCCGAACAGGTCGAGGCTGACGCAACCGCTCAGCACCACAAGCATCGACACGACGGCGGAAACTTCCGCTACCGATGAAAGGAGGCTCTTTGTTCGACTGTTCGACTTTGCTATGACGGTCACCATCTTTCACCAGAGATCATCTCTGGGGTCCAAATCAGCTCGGGAGCATTTTAGTCAATATGTCGGAAACGGGGTTAACATCCAGTGACTTCACGGAAGAAAATGAACCTTTTGCACTTTTTGCCGAATGGCTGAAAGATGCGACGGCTTCCGAAATCAACGATCCGAACGCGGTGGCGCTTGCCACCGTGGACGAAAATGGCCTGCCGAATGTGCGCATGGTGCTGCTAAAAGACGTCGATGATCGCGGTTTCGTTTTCTATACGAATTTCGAAAGCCAGAAGGGTCGCGAAATCCTTGGCCAGAAAAAAGCGGCCATGTGTTTCCACTGGAAAAGCCTGCGCCGGCAGGTACGTCTGCGCGGCGAGGTGGAGATCGTGAGCGACGAGGAGGCGGACGCCTATTACGCCTCGCGCCCGCGTGGAAGCCGCATCGGCGCCTGGGCATCCAAGCAGTCGCGGCCTTTGGAAGGCCGTTTTGCGCTGGAAAAAGCGGTGGCCGAATATACCGCCAGATATGCGATCGGTGATATTCCGCGCCCGTCCCACTGGTCCGGTTTCCGCATCCGGCCCCTCAGCATCGAATTCTGGCACGACCGCAAGTTCCGCCTGCACGACCGCATCGAGTTCCGCCGCGACACGCCTGACGGTGCCTGGTCCAAGGTTCGTATGTATCCGTAACGCCATCCGGGCAGGCCACCTCGGCCTGCCTATTTCAGTAGCTGGTCAAACAACGGCAGGCCGATAACGGCGGAAATGGCGATCAGGCCGTAGCAGATGCGCCGGAACGCCGCCTCATCGGCAAGACCGTGCAGTCGCGCACCGGCATAAAGACCGAGCCCATAAAAGGGCAGGGCCAGCAGGAAAAACACGAAGACATCTGTCGTGAACAGGCCGCCGACAAAGTAGCTGGCGATGGAAAACACCGTCGAAACCGCGAAATAAAGAATGACATTGGCGCGCACGAAAGCGCCTTTCAGCGCACCGCCCAGCCAATAGGCGACGACGGGCGGGCCACCCAGCTGTGCCGCCCCCGAAAAAAGCCCAGCCAGCAGCCCTGTGAAAAGGGTAAGCGGCGTCTTTGGCCGGCCGCTGTAACGCCAGCCGGACACCAGAAAAACAAGCAGCACCACGACCACGCCCGAGATGAGCCAGCGCAGGGTCAGCGGATCACCCTTGGAAAGCAGCATTGTTCCGACGGGCACGCCGACAAAGGCGCCGACCGCCATGGTGAAGACCTCACGCCGGTCCGCCATGCGAAAGGCGGGCGGTATCATGCCGAGCGTCAGAACGGCGTCCACCACCAGCAGAACCGCCGAGGCGACACGCGGCCCGACGATGGCGCTTGCAAGCGGTATGAAGATGAGCGCTGCACCGAAGCCGGAAAAGCCGCGGGCAAGACCGGCAAGAAAGGCGGCGCCCGCAAACATGGCGAGCAGCGCCGGGCTATGTGCGGTGACGAGTGGCGACAGGAAGTCGAGATGGGACATGGGTGATGGCACGTTTGTTCGAATATCTTTTCTCTATCTCGCTTGCATGCGCCTGTCCCGGAAATTTCCGTTCATGACTGCATAACGCACTGACGGGTCGACGCCGTCAAAGAATCATGATTAGAGTTGTGGCGCGCGTGAACAAAGGATGAACAAATGTTTGCTGAGATGATGCCTCGGTTTGAAGAGGCTTCGCAAAAATATGCCGCTGAAAACGGGATATTCCGCGATCCGGACTGGTACATGCTGAAGCTTCAGGAAGAGGTTGGCGAGGTCACGCAGGCCTGGAACCGGCTGACGGGACGGGGACGCATCAAGGGCAGGAGCAAAGAGGAGATGAAACGGGATCTGGCCGACGAAACCGCCGATCTCCTCGGCCATGTGCTGTTACTGGCCCATTATAACGGTCTCGATATTGAAGGAGCGATCGAGCGTAAGTGGCGCTTTACGCCGTCAAAACCCTGAAGGCTCCAGCTTTTCCATCATGGCCGCCACGGCGTTAAGGTCGCTTGCGACGGCAACGCACTTCTCCCGCATTTCCTCAGTGGATGGCGCGACATCGGGCACCATGATCGTCATCATGCCCGCCGAAGTCGCCGAGCGTACGCCTGAGTAGGAATCCTCCAGCGCAAGGCAGAGACCCGGATCGAGGGAAAGCCGTCGGGCTGCGGTCAGATAGGGCATGGGCGCCGGTTTCGGTTGGGTATAGTCCCCGCGTGCGACGATGGTGTCGAAACGTCCGAGAAGATCGTGAGGGCCGAGGTGGCGCGTCACCGAATCGTGCCGCGACGAGGTGGCGATGGCGCGGCGGATATCGAGCCGGTCGAGAAGATCGAGGATTTCGATGACGCCGGGTTTCAGCTCCACACCATCAGCCATCATCACGCCAAGATGCCGCAGCCACGCATCGCGGAAAGTGTCGATCGGAAAATCCGCGCCATAATCGGCAATGATGGCGCCGGTGATGACATCCCAGGGGCTGCCGCAGACCTTCTGATAAGTCTCGACCTTCATGCCATGGCCGCCTTCATCCGAGGCCGCCAGAAATGAATCGCGATAGAGCCTCTCGCTTTCGATCAGCAATCCGTCCATGTCGAAAACCACGGCCCGCGGCAGAAAAGGCAGCATGGCTTAACCGAACCGGAATGGGCGTTCGCCAAGGCTTTCAAACGGGCGGATCAGGTACCCATCTGGATCCGCGACGATGAACTGCCGGTTGCCCACTTCGACCGTGCCGCGCCTGTACCATTTTTCCTCCAGCGGCATGACGAGGTCGATGGAGGATCGCTCCAGCCGGAAAAGAATGGGTTGCAACGAAGGAACGGCGAGCTGCAGATTCATGCCGCGGCCCAAGGGTGTGTCGAGCGAGGCATTCCCCGCCACGAAGGTCCGGGTCGCGCCGATCTGGTCGATCATCAGCTCCGCGTCGCCTAGCGCCAGATAGGTGAAACCCTCTTCGGGGCGCTCATAGACCACATGAAAACCGATCAGGTCACAATAAAAAGCGCGGCTTTTCTGCCAGTCGCTGACGGCAAGTTCCGGGACGAGGGCATTTCGTATGATGGTCATGGTCTCCTTTGCCGCGCAGGCCCGGGATGGGAGGAAGGGCCTGCCATAAGCTTCGATATTATCGTCTTGCCGCCAACACGCCAGAGAAAACAGCATCTGGCAGCCATGTGCCGGCTGTGAGGATGTACCGCTACATCACAATCGCGCACTACATGCCCGCATTGACCGTCTTAACCCCCAGGTCGGCACATTTACGCTTTCGTACCGCCGACGGTGATCTGGTCCATGCGCAGATGCGGCTGGCCGACACCGACCGGCACCCATTGTCCGGCCTTGCCGCAATTGCCGATGCCGGTATCGAGCTTGGAATCATTGCCGATCATCGAGACGCGCTTCATCGCATCCGGCCCGTTGCCGATCAGCATCGCGCCCTTCACCGGCGCGCCGATCTTGCCGTTTTCGATCAGGTAGGCTTCGGTGCAGCCGAACACGAATTTGCCCGAGGTGATATCCACCTGGCCGCCGCCGAAGGAAACGGCATAGATGCCCTTCTTCACGGAGGCGATGATCTCTTCCGGCGTCTTGTCGCCCGACAGCATGTAGGTATTGGTCATGCGCGGCATCGGCACATAGGCATAACCCTGACGGCGGCCGTTGCCGGTCGCTTTCGCCCCCATCAGCCGCGCGTTCTGGCGGTCCTGCATATAGCCCACCAGCCTGCCGTTCTCGATCAGCACATTATAAGCAGAAGGCGTGCCCTCATCATCGATGGTAAGCGAACCACGGCGGCTGTCGATGGTGCCGTCGTCCACCACGGTCACGCCGGGCGCGGCGACCATTTCGCCCATCAGACCGGCAAAGGCCGAGGTCTTCTTACGATTGAAATCGCCTTCAAGGCCATGGCCCACAGCCTCATGCAGCATGACGCCGGGCCAGCCGGAGCCCAGCACCACGTCCATGGTGCCGGCAGGTGCATCGATGGCGGTGAGGTTGACGAGCGCCTGACGCAGCGCTTCATCCGCACCGCGCTGCCAGTTTTCTGTGGTAATGAAATCGCCGAAACCGACACGTCCGCCAATGCCGTAAGAGCCGCTTTCCTGCCGGTCGCCTTCGCCGGCGACGACGGAAATATTGATGCGGGTCATAGGGCGGATATCGCTGACACGATGACCATCGGCGCGCAGAATATCCACCACCTGCCAGCTCGCGGAAATCGTCGCCGTCACCTGCCGCACATTCGGATCCTTGTCGCGCAGATAGGCATCGATATCGGTGAGGAGCTTCACCTTATCCTCAAAACTCGGGCTGCCGATCGGGTTCTCATCGCCGTAGAGCTTCTTGTTGGTGCGTTGCGGTGCCGCCGCATAAGAACCGGAATAACCCCGCGTGACGGCGCCGACCGCATCCGAAGCCCGCTTCAGCGCGCCTTGCGAAAGCTCGCCGGCATGGGCGTAACCCACCGTCTCGCCGGCAACGGCGCGCAGGCCAAAACCCTGATCGGTGTTGAATGACCCACCCTTGAGGCGGCCATTGTCGAAAGTCAGCGATTCGGCCTGGGCATGTTCGATGAAAAGCTCACCATCGTCAGCGCCCGCGAGAGCCTCGCCGACAAGCTTGCGCAATTGCGTTTCATCGCAATCGAAGAGTTTTACAAGGTCGTCGGTCATTAGCGGCTCCAAACTGAATAGTGTCTGGCAAGCATGTAGGATCGTGCGCCGCCGGTGGCAAGCCAAAGCGTGATGAGGCTCAGGTCATTCGAAAAATGAGATGGACCACAGTGAAAGCTGCCACATATACACCTGCCTGGTGAACGATAAGCTTTAGCGTGAGGGGGTAGCGGTGATTAGGATCTGAGGCCAAGCGTTGCCAATGAAGAATGGCAATCTGATTTCCTGCAATGATCGATATCGCCAGCTCAAGGCCCGATCCTGTCTGTAAGGCCGCCGGTAAAACCGCAAGGCTTTGCGCTGAGCTCGCAACAAAAGCGACGGCAATGTAAAAAATGGCGGCGCCATAGATAGAGCGCCGCGGAATAGGTCGAAATTCTTTCATATTTTTCAGTAATCTCTAAAACTATACGTTCATGGTATAGTTTGAGTACTGAAAAGCAACTCCCTTTGCTCAGGGAAGCGCGTCATAACCCTCGGCAAAGCCGGTAAGCTCGATCGGAATACCTACGCGATCCTGATCCACGGATTCACGCAGTGCAAAAACGGCGTTCTTGCCGGCGCGCAGCACCTTCAGCAGCTCGTCATCAATATCGACTTCGACATAGCAGCCTTCGGAGAAGCAGCGGGTGAAATAGGCGCGGCCGATATTGTTGTTGTCGATGTAAAGTTCCATGCCATCCTTCAACAGCACGCCGAGCGGCGCAAGGATGCGCAGAATACGCGACTTGCGGTCGGCGGTTTTCAGGATGACCACCGAAAGGCCAACTTCGGGGCGGTCGTCGGCAATGACGTTCTGCATCAGCGCGCATTGTTCTTCGGAGGCGCCAGCCGGCTTGTCGCAGATGACGGACCATGCGCCATGCGTCGACTTCGGCGTGCCGGGCGGCTGCTGTTGCGCCAGCGCTGCGGCAGCGGGGGCGATGATGGCAAGACCGGCGGCGGCAAGAAAAGTGCGCGCGAGCGGGGAAAGACGCATGGATACCTCTGGGATTCGAATCAGTGCGGCTATTTTGACGCCATAATCCGGAAAAAAAAGCCTGGAGCCTTCAATTCCAGCCGAGTTGGGCGGAAATAGGACCTGTTGGCCCGCATGGGGGATGGATTTGTCCGGTGCGTCCTTCGTTCTCCGCTGATCAAACCGGCTGGCAGACGGGGCTTGTCGCATTTTGGCGGCTAGAAATCGCCTTCGGTCGGAGAGCTCACGCACAGGGTGCAGGAAACTCGCCTGCGGATTGATCAATGGCAAAATTGGGGCGCTTCCGTGTCCTCACGCATATTGCGGCAGAGGGCAAACTGTGGTTTGAAGTTATTACCATTAGCATGGATTCTGCGCCTGTGATTGATCTGGATCAGGCGCGTGAGGGAGAGGGTACAGTGAGGAATAGGATTTACGCAGCACTGGCGGGGATGACCTGTCTGCTCACGGCTGTCGGCGCCCACGCCGATCAGCCGGTGCATTGGCAAATGGGCATGCAGGAGGCCGCCACGCCGATCATGCACGAAATACGCTGGTTCGAACAATATACGCTCTGGTTCATTGTTCCGGTCACGCTTTTCGTTCTTGCGCTGCTTATCATCGTCGCCTTGAAATTTCGCGCCGCGAAAAATCCGGTGGCTTCCAAGACCAGCCATAACACGGCGATCGAGGTTGTCTGGACGCTGGCGCCGGTTCTCATTCTCCTGTTCCTCGCTTTCCCCTCGTTCAATCTTCTGAACGCACAGCTGACGCAGCCGGAAAACCCTGATCTGACGCTGAAGGCGACGGCCACGCAGTGGCTGTGGAGCTATGAATATGCGGCAGCCGAAGGCGCCGAGCCGCTCTCCTTCGACAGCTATCTGCTGAAGGATCAGGATCGCGCCGCAGCGGGCAAGGAGGACAAGGCCCGCTATCCGCGTCTTCTCGCCGTAGACAATGAAATGGTCGTTCCCGTCGGTAAGACCGTTCGCCTTCTGGTGACGGCAGCACCGACGGATGTAATCCACGCCTTCGCCATGCCCGCTTTCGGCGTCAAGATCGATGCCGTGCCGGGCCGCCTCAACGAAACATGGTTCAAGCCGGAGAAGGAAGGCCTTTATTACGGCCAATGTTCCGAGCTTTGCGGCAAGGACCACGCCTTCATGCCGATCGCCATTCGGGTGGTTTCCGAACAGCAATACACTGCCTGGCACGCCGCCGCCGCTTCTGACCTGAATGCGGCAAACCGGGCGCTGATGGCCTCCGTCGATGGCGCGCCGCGCACCGTCGATGTTGCGGCCAACGAAACCAACTGACTGGAGTGACGACAATGGCTGGACCTTCCGCACACGACGATCATCACTCGCATGGTCATCCCGCTCATGACGATCATTCGCATGACGCGCATCATTCTCATACGCCGGGCTTCTTCGCCCGCTGGTTCCTGTCCACCAACCATAAGGACATCGGCACGCTCTACCTGATCTTCGCGATCATCGCCGGTATCGTCGGCGGCGGCCTCTCCGTCGTCATGCGTATGGAGCTGCAGGAGCCGGGCATCCAGATCTTCCACGGTCTTGCATCGATGGTTTACGGCTTCGAGGGCGACGCTGCCATCGATGGCGGCAAGCACATGTTCAACGTGTTTACGACCGCGCATGCGCTCATCATGATCTTCTTCATGGTCATGCCGGCCATGATCGGCGGTTTTGCCAACTGGATGATTCCGATCATGATCGGCGCACCGGACATGGCTTTCCCGCGCCTCAACAACATCTCCTTCTGGCTGATCGTGCCGGCTTTTATCCTGCTGCTGCTTTCCCTCTTCGTGGAAGGCCCGGCAGGCGCTTACGGCGTGGGCGGCGGCTGGACCATGTATCCGCCGCTATCGACCAGTGGCATGCCCGGACCGGCGGTGGATCTTGCGATCTTCTCGCTGCACGTTGCCGGCGCATCCTCGATCCTCGGCGCGATCAACTTCATCACCACGATCCTGAACATGCGCGCTCCGGGCATGACGCTGCACAAGATGCCGCTCTTTGCCTGGTCGGTTCTGGTCACCGCATTCCTGCTGCTTCTGTCCTTGCCGGTTCTGGCGGGTGGCATCACCATGCTTCTGACCGACCGCAACTTCGGCACGGCATTCTTCTCGCCGGAAGGCGGCGGTGACCCGATCCTCTACCAGCACCTGTTCTGGTTCTTCGGCCATCCGGAAGTGTATATTCTGATCCTGCCCGGTTTCGGCATCATCAGCCACATCGTGTCCACCTTCTCGAAGAAGCCGGTCTTCGGTTACCTCGGTATGGCTTACGCCATGGTCGCCATCGGCGCCGTTGGCTTCATCGTCTGGGCGCACCACATGTATACGGTTGGCCTGTCGCTCGAAGCACAGCGCTACTTCGTCTTCGCAACCATGGTCATCGCAGTGCCGACGGGCATCAAGATTTTCTCGTGGATCGCGACGATGTGGGGCGGCTCGCTGACCTTCTCGACACCCATGGTCTGGGCAATCGGCTTCATCTTCCTGTTCACGGTCGGTGGCGTCACCGGCGTGCAGCTCGCCAATGCCGGTCTCGACCGTTCGCTGCATGATACCTATTACGTCGTGGCTCACTTCCACTACGTTCTGTCGCTGGGCGCGGTCTTTGCGATCTTCGCCGGCTGGTATTACTGGTTCCCGAAGATCACCGGCTACATGTACAGCGAGTTTATCGGCAAGCTGCATTTCTGGGTCATGTTCGTGGGCGTGAACCTGATTTTCTTCCCGCAGCACTTCCTCGGTCTCGCTGGCATGCCGCGCCGCTACATCGATTATCCCGACGCTTACGCCGGCTGGAACATGGTATCGTCCTACGGTTCCTATATCTCGGCTGTTGCCGTTGGCATCTTCCTCTTCGGCGTCTGGGAAGCCTTCGCCAAGAAGCGGATCGCAGGCAACAATCCATGGGGTGAAGGTGCGACGACGCTTGAATGGCAGCTGTCTTCGCCGCCGCCATACCACCAGTGGGAACAGCTGCCGCGCATTCGCTGATGCGCGGGCCGGAGGGCGCAGGCTTGGCTTGCGCAGTCCGGTCGCTGAAAAAGAGGGACGGCGCGGTTTGATCCGTGCCGTTTCCCGAACGGGCAGGGCTCCTGCCGCGTGACATTTTGTCCAAGCGATGCCAACAGTCCGACGTGATACATGCTCCGGACGTGATAAAAGCCAAATATGGCCTTTATGAAATGCAAGCGCAGACGAATGGCGGCAGGGTGCGGCGAATGGCCGGCACATGCCGGTATCGGTTGTCCCGATGCCGGTTCCTGCGGGCAAGTTCGGGACCCATGAATTGAAGCATCGTGCATGCCGGAAATCCCTTTGTTTTCGGGCCGGTGCAAGGGATGTCGTTTCTGGCGGCATCTGAAGGAAGCAGGACAGGACATGACCGTTATCGACGATCGCGACATGCTGGGTGCACAGGGCTCCGAACTTTCGGAAGCCGGCGCGCGCGATTATTTCGAATTGCTGAAGCCACGCGTCATGTCGCTCGTCGTCTTCACGGCCTTTGCCGGCCTGGTGCTGGCGCCAGGTGAAATCAACCCCATCCTTGGCATCATCGCCGTTCTCTGTATCGCCGTTGGCGCCGGTGCATCCGGCGCGCTCAACATGTGGTATGATGCCGATATCGATGCCGTGATGAGCCGCACCGCCAGCCGGCCGATCCCGTCGGGTCGCATCGCGCCGCGCGAGGCGCTTGCCTTCGGGCTGACGCTGTCGGCCTTTTCGGTGGTCATTCTCGGTCTTGCTGTCAACTGGTTCTCGGCTGGCCTGCTTGCCTTCACCATCTTCTTTTATGCCGTCGTTTATACGATGTGGCTGAAGCGCTCGACGCCGCAGAACATCGTCATCGGCGGCGCTGCCGGCGCTTTTCCGCCCATGCTCGGCTGGGCCTGCGTCACGGGCGGTGTTTCGCTTGATAGCGTCATCCTGTTCCTCATCATCTTCCTGTGGACACCGGCCCATTTCTGGGCGCTGGCGCTCTTCAAGATGCGCGATTACGGCTCGGTCGGCATTCCGATGATGCCGAATGTCGCCGGCGAGCGTTCGACCAAAAACCAGATGATCGTTTATGCGGTGCTCACGGCCGCTGCGGCCGTCGCACCTTATTTCACCGGCCTTGCGAGCGCCGGTTACGGCATCTTCGCCGCCTTGCTGAGCGCAATCTTCGTCTACTGTTCGCTCATTGTCCGGCGTATGCCTGACGGTGACGAGAAAATGCTGCCGGCCAAGAAGATGTTCGCATATTCGGTTTTTTATCTCTTCGCGATTTTCTCAGGCCTGCTGGCCGATCATTTCGCGCCGGCTCTCAAGGCCGTCATGTCGGGAGTCCTGTGATGGAAACGGTGGAGCTGAGCGCGGCTCAGAAAAAATCGAGACGCGGGCGCAACATCGCGCTCGGCCTCCTGTTGGCCGGCCTGGTGGTGCTGTTCTACATCATCACCATCATCAAGATCGGCTCGCACTGACGCGCTGATTAGGGGGAGAGGAGGAGGAGATGGCAAATATGGAAACGCAGGCGGCAGCGACAGGCAGGCAGAAGGTGAGCAATCGCTCCATTCTCGTGCTCTGTCTCGTGTTTTTCTGCGCCATGATCGGCATGGCCTATGCCGCCGTGCCGCTCTACAGCCTGTTCTGCCGCGTCACCGGCTATAACGGCACGACCCAGCGCGTCGAGCAATATTCCGACGTCATCCTCGACAAGACCATCAACGTGACCTTCGACGCCAACACGTCGAACGGCCTCAACTGGGATTTCCGCCCGGTCGACAAGAAGGTCACGCCGAAGATCGGCGAAACCGTGCAGGTGACGTTCAAGGCAACGAACCGTTCGCCGGTCGCGACCACGGGTACGGCTGTTTTCAACGTCACGCCGATGGAAGCGGGCGCCTACTTTAACAAGGTGGAGTGTTTCTGCTTCACCGAAACGACGCTGCAGCCGGGCGAAACACTGGAAATGCCGGTGGTATTTTTCGTCGATCCTGACATCGCCACGGCGCGCGAAACCAAGAGCGTTCACACTTTAACGCTGTCCTATACGTTTTATCCGGCCAAAACCGAAAAACCGGTTGCGTCCTTGCCGGTAAAGACAGAATCTGGCGACAGCAAATTGCAATGAGGAGATCCGGGTCTTTTGAGGGGGCCGGATCAGGGAAGAGATAGCAGGGGATTGTCGTCATGGCAGATACGCATCAGAAGAACCACGACTACCACATCATAGATCCGAGCCCCTGGCCGCTTCTGGCCTCGATCGGCGCCTTCGTCATGACATTCGGCGGCGTCTGCTACATGCGTTATCTCTCGGGTGGCTCCTTCAAGTTGTTCGGTCATGAGCTTGCCAACCCGTGGCTGTTCTACATCGGTCTCGTCATCGTGCTTTACGTCATGTACGCCTGGTGGGCGGACACGATCAAGGAAGCCCATGAGGGCAGCCATACGCCCGTCGTCTCGTTGCATCTGCGCTACGGCATGATCATGTTCATCGCCTCGGAGGTGATGTTCTTCGTGGCCTGGTTCTGGGCCTATTTCGATGCCAGCCTCTTCCCGCATGAGGCCATTCAGGCATCCCGCCTCGAATATACCGGCGGGCAGTGGCCGCCAAAGGGCATCGAGGTCATCGATCCCTGGCATTTGCCGCTTTATAATACCGTCATCCTGCTGCTGTCGGGCACCTGCGTCACCTGGGCGCACCACGCCTTGCTGCACAATGACCGCAAGGGCCTGATCAGCGGCCTCGCGCTCACCGTAGCGCTCGGCGTGTTGTTCTCCACCGTGCAGGTTTACGAATACATTCACGCGCCGTTCGACTTCAAGAATTCGATCTATGGCGCGACTTTCTTCATGGCCACCGGTTTCCATGGTTTCCACGTCTTCGTTGGCACGGTGTTCCTGCTGGTCTGCCTGTTCCGCGCCATTGCCGGTGGTTTCACGCCAAAGCAGCATTTCGGCTTCGAGGCGGCCGCCTGGTACTGGCACTTCGTCGACGTCGTCTGGCTGTTCCTGTTCTTCGCCATCTATATCTGGGGTGGCTGGGGCGCGCCGATCCACGGCTGATTGCGTCGGATAGAGGACTGGGTCCGCAGCAAGGCATCCTGTGGAGCGAGCGGGTGCCACGTGTTTCTTCTCCCCGCCGGGGAGAAGAAACAAGCAGCGAAGCCGAGCGACAGATCACTGCCTTGGTTTAGACGCACGCTTAAAACAGGCTCGCTGTCACCCTCGGGCTTTGGCCAACTTCGCGGAAGGTCTCTCCATGTCTGAACCATCAAACGGAAATTTCGCCCCTGTTGACCCCATCAAGGTGGGCTTGAAAGGCTGCTGCCCGCGTTGCGGAAACGGCCGGCTGTTCGATGGCTTTCTGACCATCAAACCCGCCTGCAGCGCCTGCGGATTGGATTATGGTTTTGCCGATGCTGGCGATGGACCGGCTGTCTTCGTCATGCTTATCGTCGGTTTTCTGGTGGTCGGGCTAGCGCTCTGGGTCGATCAGCGTTTCGCGCCCCCCGTTTGGGTGCATATCCTGCTGTGGTTGCCGTTTACGGTTTTTGTCTCCCTCCTGCTGCTGCGCAAGCTCAAAGGGATCATGATTGCGTTGCAATATCGGAATAATGCAAGCGAAGGCAGACTTGATCGTGAATGACATGTCCCACATGAAGGCGGCGCAGAGGCGCGTCTGGTTTGCCGCGCCGCTGGTGCTGCTGGCGCTCGCCATTCTCCTCGGGCTTGGCACCTGGCAGGTGAAGCGGCTCTATTGGAAAGAAGCGCTGATGGCCGATATCGACCACCGGCGCAGCGCAACTCCAGCGACACTTGCCGAGATCGAGGCGATCGCCAGAAGAGCCGGCGATATTGAATATCGCAGGGTCAGGCTGTCAGGCATATTTGATCACAGCCGCGAGCGTCATTTCTTCGCCACCCATCAGGGCCAGACCGGTTATTACATCTATACGCCGCTGACGCTCGCCGATGGCCGCATTCTTTTCGTCAATCGCGGCTTCGTACCCTTTGAGATGAAGGACGCGGCCAAACGGCCCGATGGCCAGGTGAGCGGCGAGGTGACGATAACAGGGCTGGTGCGCGCGCCGCTGGTTGCAAAACCATCCTCGCTGTTGCCGGACAATGATATCGGCAAGAATATCTTCTACTGGAAGGATCTGGCGGCGATGGCGTCCAGCGCCGAAGTGCCGTCCGACCGGCTGGTCAAGCTCTTCGTGGATGCGGACAATGCGCCCAATCCCGGCGGCTGGCCGCAGGGCGGCGTGACGCTGATAGATTTGCCCAACAATCACCTGCAATATGCGATAACGTGGTATGGTCTGGCGGCGGCCCTTGTCATCGTCGTCGGTTTTGCCTATTTCCGGAACGGTAAGGCGCAGGGTGAATGAAGAGCGCGCCGCCCGGTGAGGCAGCTTGCCGGGCAATGCCAAGGAGTTGGCCAAGGAGCTGGAATGAACATCGCCGTTTCCAAACCCCCTTTGACGATAAGGCTGTGCGGACCGCGCGGCTTTTGTGCGGGCGTGGACCGGGCGATCCAGATCGTCGTGCTGGCGCTGAAGGCCTATGGCGCGCCGGTCTATGTTCGCCACGAAATCGTGCATAACCGCTATGTGGTGGAGGGGCTGGAAGCCAAGGGTGCGGTTTTCGTCGAGGAACTGCACGAAATCCCGACGGAGCACCGCGAGCAGCCGGTGGTCTTTTCGGCTCATGGCGTGCCAAAATCCGTGCCGGAAGATGCGCAGGCGCGCAACCTGTTTTATCTCGATGCCACATGCCCGCTGGTCTCCAAGGTCCATAAGCAGGCCATGCGCCACCAGCGGCTTGGCCGCCATGTCATCCTGATTGGCCATGCCGGTCACCCCGAAGTCATAGGCACCATGGGTCAGCTTCCCGAAGGCACGGTCTCGCTCATCGAAACTGTCGAGGATGCGGACCGTTACGAACCGCTGGATCGCGACAATCTCGGCTTCGTCACCCAGACGACATTGTCGGTCGATGATACGGCTGGCGTCATTGCCAGACTTCAGGAGCGTTTCCCGGCCGTCCAGGCGCCCGCCGCCGACAGTATCTGTTACGCAACCACCAATCGTCAGGATGCAGTGAAGCAGGCGGCCCCCGGCTGCGACCTCTTCATCGTCGTCGGCGCTCCCAATTCGTCCAATTCCAAGCGGCTGGTCGAAGTGGCGCTGCGCGCCGGCGCCAAGCGCTCGGTGCTGGTGCAGCGGGCGTCGGAAATCGACTGGAATGAGATCGGCGATATCCGCACGGTCGGCCTCTCCGCCGGCGCTTCGGCGCCAGAGGTGATTGTCGATGAGATTATCGAGGCCTTCAAGGCGCGTTTCGATACGACGCTTGATCTCGCCGTGACGGTTGAGGAAACGGAACATTTCCTCGTCAATCGCGAGCTGCGCAGCATCGAGCTGACGACGGACGACATGGCGTTCGTGAACGGCAATGCCAATGATGCGCTGCCGCCGAAAGCCGCCACCGGCATCTGAAGCGGGATAGCACCGGATGTGGGCGGTTTCCGTTCGACATGCGTCATCCTTCCCCCGACATTTCCACTCCATCCTTCATCAAGAGATTTTAAAATTGGCAGTTTATACTGATATCACCGAAGATGATCTGAGGAATTTCCTCACGCAGTACGACGTCGGCAGCCTCACTTCCTATAAGGGCATTGCCGAAGGCGTCGAAAACTCCAATTTCCTGCTCCATACCACCAAGGATCCGCTGATCCTCACGCTTTATGAAAAGCGGGTGGAGAAAAACGATCTGCCCTTCTTCCTCGGCCTCATGCAACATCTGTCCGCCAAGGGCCTGTCTTGCCCCCTGCCGTTGCCGCGCAAGGATGGCGCGTTGCTGGGAGAGCTGTCGGGCCGCCCCGCCGCGCTTATTTCCTTCCTTGAAGGCATGTGGCTGAGAAAGCCGGAAGCGAAACATTGCCGCGAAGTCGGCAAGGCGCTGGCCGCCATGCATCTGGCCGGTGAAGGTTTTGAGATCAAGCGGCCGAATGCGCTCTCGGTCGAAGGCTGGAAGGTGCTGTGGGACAAGTCCGAAGCGCGTGCGGACGAGGTGGAGAAGGGCCTGAAAGACGAAATTCGCCCTGAGATCGATTATCTCGCGGCCCATTGGCCGAAAGATTTGCCAGCCGGCGTCATCCACGCGGATCTGTTTCAGGACAATGTGTTCTTCCTCGGTGACGAACTGTCCGGCCTGATCGATTTCTATTTCGCCTGCAACGACCTGCTGGCTTATGACGTGTCGATCTGCTTGAACGCCTGGTGCTTCGAAAAGGACGGCGCTTATAACGTCACCAAGGGCAAGGCGCTTCTGGAAGGTTATCAGTCGGTGCGGCCGCTCGGCGAAGCGGAACTGGAAGCGCTGCCGCTTCTGGCGCGCGGTTCGGCGCTGCGCTTCTTCTTGACGCGGCTTTACGACTGGCTGACGACGCCGGCAGGCGCGCTGGTGGTCAAAAAAGACCCGCTGGAATATCTGCGCAAGCTGCGGTTCCACCGTTCCATCGCGAATGTCGCCGAATATGGGCTGGCGGGCGAATGAAACATGTCGATATTTTCACCGATGGTGCCTGTTCCGGCAATCCCGGCCCGGGCGGCTGGGGCGCGGTGCTGCGCTACGGTGAAGTGGAGAAAGAACTCTCCGGCGGAGAAGCCGAGACCACCAACAACCGCATGGAGTTGCTGGCCGCTATTTCGGCGCTCAATGCGCTGAAGAGCCCCTGCGAAGTCGATCTTTATACTGATAGCGCCTATGTGAAGGACGGCATCACCAAGTGGATCTTCGGCTGGAAAAAGAAGGGCTGGAAGACGGCCGATAACAAGCCGGTCAAGAATGTCGAGCTGTGGCAGGCGCTGGAAGCGGCGCAGGAGCGCCATAAGGTTACCCTGCACTGGGTGAAGGGCCATGCGGGCCACCCGGAAAACGAGCGTGCCGATGAACTGGCGCGCAAGGGCATGGAGCCCTTCAAACGCCGGTAATCGAAGCCTGCTATTGGTGCGGTAAAATACGTCGACTTGATCTTCGGCCCATTATCCGGGGTTGTGAAAACCGAAACCCGACTTATCTTGTCGTCAAGAGCGCCGGCGTCACGCCGAGCGCAGGAGAGGAATTCGAATGATCCTGCATTGTGTGTTTTTACGGTTCAAGGCTGCGACCGCAACCTCTGAAAAAAACGCGGCGTTCGAGGCGATTGCAGCCCTGAAAGACGTGATACCCGGCATCATCGATGTGAAATACGGCCAGAATGTCTCGCCCGAAGGCCTGAACGGCGGCTTCGTCGATGGCTTCATCGTGACGCTGGAAAGCCCGGAAGCCCGCGATGACTATCTCGCCCATCCCCAGCATGTGGAGGCGGGGGAACGTCTGGTGTCGCTCACCGATGGCGGTCTGGCTGGTCTTCTGGTGTTCGATATGAATGTTTGAGAGCGGCTTCTCGCCGCTCTCTTTCCGTCATGCTCGGGCTTGTCCCGAGCATCTGCAACGTCTCGATTGAGTTGGACGTGGTCAAATCCTCGGCACAGGGCCGAGGACGACGTCTTATCTAGGCCAAGGGGCCATTTTCAACATCAAAGCTGCTCGATCATCGCCGCAGCAGCGGAAACAGTCGCCTGACCGGGGTTTTCTTCGACGTTGAGTGACTTCACCACACCGTCTTCCACCAGCATAGAATAACGCTTGGAGCGCACGCCGAGACCGCCGCCGGACAGATCGGCATCGAGGCCGAGCGCCTTGGTGAAAGACGCATCCCAGTCCGCGAGGAAGTGGATTTTGCCCTGACCGCCCGATGATTGCGCCCAGGCGCCCATGACGTGCCAGTCATTGACCGAGATGACGGCGATATCGTCCACGCCCTTGGAAAGAATGGCGTCACGGTTTTCGAGGTAGCCCGGCAGATGGTTCAGTGAGCAAGTGGGGGTGAAAGCGCCGGGAACGGCGAAAAGAACCACCTTCTTGCTGCCGAGAAGCGCGTCCGTGCTGGTTTCCACCGGGCCGTCGGCCGTCTTTTCCTTGAAGGTTGCGGAAGGCAGTTTGTCGCCGATCTTGATGGTCATGTCCGTGCTCCTGTAGCCGTTCGGTTTGCGCGACTATAGAGCACGGAAATGAAATCTGTCATGCGGTTTTCGAGTTAAATTCCGCCGCAAAACGCCGCTTACGGCTTCGGGAAATTCAGCATGGTCTCCATGGCCCGGTCGCCTGACTTGACCAGAATAGGCCAGCTGTTGCCCGGGACCTGATAGGTTTTCGGCAGGCCCTTGATGTTCATGTAGAAGGAGAGTTTGCGCTTGTCGCGCACCATGTTCTGCGGTTCGTAATAGGCAAAGCCCGATGGGCCGGCGATGAAGATTTCGGTCTCCTTCGGCGCGTTTTCCGGTAGCTGCAGCTGCACGCCGAGCATGGTCTTGTCGGGCGTGATATGGAAATCGATGACCTTGAAATCGTCGGAGGGAGCCTCGGGCAGAGTTTCGCGTGCCTCTTCGAGAAGGCGGCGTTCCTCGCTGTCATCATCACCGGCATTGCCGCGGGCGATGGAAAATTTCGCTTCGAAGGGAATGCAGATATTCTGGCACACGCCGATGAAGGCAGTAAGATCGATAGCCCCGTTTGCCGCCGGATCGGTGACCTTCAGCTGAAAAGGGAGGCTGACGGCGTGGTCATAACCGATATCGGTGATATCGCCGTTCTCGATCAGTTTCGGAACCGGATAGGCCATGGTGGTGAGGCTGACGCCGCTTGCCGGATCAAGCGTGATCTTCGGCGGTATGCCGGCTTCGCCCGGCTCGCGCCAATAGGTTATCCAGCCGTCCTTCGGCTCGATCTGCAGCACGCCGCGCAGCACGCCGTCCGCATCCATGGCAAGGCTTGCCACCCGCATCTGGCCGCCTTCGCTTCTCGCCCAGTCGGTAATTTCGGCCCGGGCGGCTTGCGCGCCGCCGAGGAGGGCGGCAACTGCGGCCGCAAGGCGAAGATGTGAAAATCGAAAGAATATCCTGAGGCTCATGCTTCCCGTCTAACCCAACATCGCCCGTCGGGCCAGTTACGAATTCGTGGGGTTCATCATTTTCGGTTGATTGATCGGGCGCTATGCCGCATCCTGTCCTTTGTCGAAGTGCGAACACCGTTTTTCGTTCAATGACGAGATTCGGTCTGCTGGAGGCGCCGGTGAGCTTTTCAACCCTGATGGACAAACGCGAACGTGGCTTTCTGGATGGTCAGTTCCTCATGGCGATGCCGGGACTGGACGATGGCAATTTTGCCCGTTCGGTGATTTATATCTGCGCCCATTCGGATGCAGGTGCGATGGGTTTCATCATCAACCGTCCGCAACAGATCACGTTTACGGATATCCTGCTGCATCTGAAACTGGTGGATAGCAACGACGCCATCATGCTGCCCAATCGCACCCGCGAATTCCCCATTCAGTGCGGCGGCCCGGTCGAATCCGGCCGTGGTTTCGTGCTGCATTCGGACGATTACTTAAGCGAATCCTCCATTCCGGTCAGCGACGACATTTCGCTGACGGCGACGCTCGATATCGTCCGTGCCATTTCCAACGGCCGAGGCCCGCAAAAGGCGACCATGATGCTCGGTTACGCCGGCTGGGGTCCGGGCCAGCTGGAAAACGAGATCGCCAATAATGGCTGGCTGAATTGCCCGGCCGCGGAAGAGCTGATTTTCGATCGTGGCCTGGATAATAAATATGAGCGGGCGCTGGCCCTGATGGGCGTTGATGCGCGCATGCTCTCCACGGATGCCGGGCACGCTTGACCCTACTTTTGTGTCCCGTCGTTTTTGGCTGGAACCAAATACTCACCCCCTACGTTACTACCCCGGAAAGCCGAACAGACAGTACGGCTAAAATAGGGAGAAGTAACATGGGTAGCACATCTGATAAGATCGCCGGTAAAGCCAATGAAGTTGCTGGCAAGGTGAAGAAGAACGTCGGTGAAGCGACGGGCAATAATGAATTGCGCGCCAAGGGTGCGGCCCAGGAAACCAAGGGCAAGGTTCAGAGCTCTGTCGGCAAGGCCAAAGATGCCGTCAAGGGCGCTGTCGATCGCATGTAATCCCGCCTGACGGGACTGCGCTTCAGACGATGTGGCGCGTAGAGCGCATGTGTTTTCGCACATGCGCTCTTGTCGTGCGAGGGACATGGCGACTTGGTCGTCACGTCGTCGCCTTCGCATTTTAAGCCTTACTTTTTCCCGATCCATCGCAAGGGTTTCACCCATGAAGCTTTTCTCCTGCGCATCCTGCGGCCAGCCTGTTCATTTTGACAACCGCTTCTGCGTCGCCTGCGGACATCGTCTGGCTTTCGTGCCGGAACGGCTTTCCATGGAGGCGCTGGCGCCTGCGGGTGAGCCGAACTGGCAGATTGTCGCTGAGCCTGAAAAACAGGTGCGGTTCTGCGCCAATGAGGTGAACGACATCTGCAACTGGTCGGTGCCGGCAGAAAGCGAAAGTGCCTTTTGCCCGGCCTGCAGCCACAATCGCCTGGTGCCTGATATCGCGACGGAGCAGGGGATTGAACAATGGCGCCGCATCAGCCAGGCACAGCGGCATCTGTTCTATTCGATCCTGCGGCTTGGCCTGCCGCATCCCAACCGCGATGCCGACCCTGCCGGTGGCCTCGTCTTCGACTTTCTGGTGGATGCGGTGGCGCCCGATGGTTCCGTCATTCCCGCCATGACTGGTCACGATGAGGGCCTGATCGCTATTCGCGCGGCAGAGGCTGATGATGCAACGCGCGAGCAGGTGCGCGCCAATATGAACGAACCCTACCGCACCATGCTTGGCCATTTCCGCCATGAGGTCGGGCACTTTATCTGGAACAAGCTGGTGCGGGATGCAAACCGGCTGGAAGCCTGCCGCGCCGTCTTCGGCGATGAGCGCGAGGATTACGGCGCTGCCCTGCAAAGCAATTACGATGGCGGACCACGCCCCGACTGGCAGGAGAGTTTCATCAGCTCCTATGCCTCGGTCCACCCGTGGGAGGATTTCGCCGAATGTTTCGCCCACTACCTGCATATCGTCGATACGCTGGAGACGGCGCGCGCTTTCGGCGTGGCGATCGATCCTGATGGGCACGAGGAAATGGCGGCGGAGGTGACGTTTGATCCCTATAAGGCCCGCAGCGCCGCGCAGCTGGTCAAGGCTTGGATTCCGCTCAGTGTCGCAATCAACTCCATCCAGCGCAGCATGGGGGAGGCGGACCTTTATCCCTTCGTGCTGACGCCGCCGGTGGTGGCGAAGATGGAGTTCGTGCACGACCTGCTGCATGGGAAGGTGGCGGCGGATGCGCAGCAAGAGGCGACGGTTCAGTGACGATTTGGCGTGCAGATTGAAAATCCGAGACGCTCCGGGGAGAATTAGCCCTCTCCGTCGTCATCCTCGGGCTTGTCCCGAGGATCTAACGTCGGTAGTTTTAGCATGCGTGATTAGATCCTCGGGACAAGCCCGAGGATGACGTGGAATTTGAGGAGATTACGCCCCCCTCGCTTCCATTTACGCAATACTACCCCTAGGAAGCCCGCTTCGTCGGCTGGAAACGCTCTCTCAGCAACTTCAGGGCTGCATCGCCCGAAACCGGAGTACCGAACAGGAAGCTCTGGCCGAAATGGCAGTTCATGCGTGCCAGTTCCGCTGCATCCTCGGGCGTTTCGATGCCTTCCGCCACCACCTGCATGTCAAGCGCCCGCGCCATGGCGATGACGGAGCGCAGCAGGACATTGCGCTTGTCGCTGGTATTGGCCACCAGCGCCTTGTCGAGCTTGATCGTGTCGAAGGGGAAGCGGGTGAGATAGGCAAGCGATGAATAGCCGGTGCCGAAATCGTCCATGGCGAGGCTCAAGCCCGTTTCCTTCAGCTTGGACAGCACAAGCCGCGCCTGTTCCGGGTTTTCCATGACAACGGATTCCGTCAGTTCCAGCTTCAACTGTTGCGGATTGCAGCGGGTGCGGGTCAGCATGCCACGAACGTCGTTATAGAGTTCGTTGTTCAGCAGTTGCGCACTGGAAATATTGACGGAGATGAAAATCGGCATCTTGTCGATGGCATGTTGCCAGTCCATCAGGTCGGTTGCGGCGCGCTCCAGCGCAAACATGCCCAGCGGTTCAATCAGGCCAGAAGCCTCCGCAATTGGAATGAATTCGCTCGGCGGAATATTGCCGCGCTTGGGGTGCTCCCAACGCATCAGCGCCTCGAAACCGGCAAGCTCACCATCGTCGAGCTTGACGATCGGCTGATAGGCAAGCGACAGCTCCTTGCGCTCGATGGCGCGGCGAAGGTCGCTTTCCATCTGCAACCGGTCGGTGCCCGAGGTGCGGAAGGCGGGGCGGAACGGCTCGACGCGGTTGCCGCCGGCACGCTTGGCGCGGTACATGGCGAGTTCCGCATCGCTGAGCAGTCCGGCCGCACTCTCCTGTTGGTCGATCCACGAAACGAGGCCGATGGAGGCGGTGAGGATGATTTCGCGGTTTGCGAAATTGATCGGCACCATGATCGCTTTGTTCACCGCATCGGCGAAATCGGCAACCCGCTGCGGATCGCGCTCCGACGTCAGGATCAGGCCAAATTCATCGCCGCCCAGACGCGCAAGCGTATCCTGCGGTTTCAGCAGCCGGCGCAGACGCCGGGTTAGCGCAATCAGGATGTTGTCACCGGCAGCGATGCCAAGCGTATCGTTGACCAGCTTGTAGCGGTCGATATCGATCGCCATCACGGTCGGGCGCACTCCCTCGCTGTCTGGCGAGAGATTGAGGATCGATTGCAGACGGTCGAGGAAAACCTGACGGTTCGGGAGCCCGGTCAGATTGTCATTCATCGCATCCTGCAACAGCCGTTCGACGGAATTCTTCTGCTCGGTAATGTCGGTGATGGTGCCGACGCAGCGGATGATTTCGCCGTTGGAGCCGAGAACTGGACGCGCACGAATTTGCAGCCAGTGGAAATGGCCATCCTCGGCGCGAATTCGGAACTCGTGATTGAGGCGGCCCTTGCGATGGTCGAGCAGCACGTCAAGCGTTGCCTTGAAGCGGTCGCGGTCATCGGGATGCAGACGCGGCAACCAGTTGCGCGCAGCACCATGCATTGTGCCGGGCTCCAACCCCAGCCGGTTGGAAATATCAGGCGTGGTGACGATGCGGTCACGCGTCACATCCCAGTCCCAGACCGTATCGCCGCTGCCTGTCAGGGCGAGCGACTGGCGTTCGAGATCGGAGAACAGCCCCTGCTGATAGGCGCTGCCTGCAAAGGCGTGCTGGATGACGGTAAAGCCGATCAACAGCACGATCAGAACCAGCCCGCCGCCAAGGGCAGGCTGCACGATATCATTGTCGAGTTGCCCGGTCACGGTCAACCAGCTGCCGAACAGCCAGACGAGGATCAGGGCCCAGGATGGGACAAGCAGGATCGCGCGGTCGTATTTGTTGAAACCGAGATAAATGATGAGCGCGATGCCCGCCGTTGCCGTCAGCGCGAAGGAAACACGCGCAATACCCGATGCAACGGAAGGGTCGTAGATCGCCACGCCAAACAGCAGCGCCAGTCCCACCACCCAGGCAAAGGTCGCATAACCCAGATGCGCGTGCCATCGGTTGAGGTTGAGATAAGTAAAGAGGAAGACGACGAAGCTGGAGGCGAGCGCCACTTCCGCGCCCGCCCTCCATATTCGCTGATCGCTTGAGGTGACGGTAATGAGCTTTTCGAGGAAGCCAAAATCGACGCAGATATAGGCCAGAACCGCCCAGGCGAGTGCGGCCGAGGCTGGCAGAACCGAGGTTCCCTTGACCACGAAAAGAATGGTCAGCAGCACGGCGAGCAGGCCGGCAATGCCAAGCACGATGCCACGGTACAGCGTGAACGCGTTGATCGTGTCCTTGTAGGCCTCCGGTTCCCAGAGGTAAATCTGCGGCAGCTGCGGTGTGGAAAGCTCGGCGACGAAGGTGATGACGGAACCGGGATTGAGCGTAATGCGGAACACGTCCGCATCCGGGCTCGGCTGGCGATCAAGCGCAAAGCCTTCACTCGGCGTAATCGCGATGATGCGCTGCGAACCGAGATCGGGCCAGAACAGTTTGGAATTGACGAGACGAAAATGCGGCGCGACGATCACGCGCTCCAGCTGCTCTTCGGAGACGTTGGCGAGCGCAAAGACCGCCCAGTCGCCCTGATGGTCTTCGGAGCTGGCGCGCACTTCGATACGGCGGCGGATGCCGTCGGGGCCGGGCGCAGTCGAGACCTGAAAGGCTTCGCCCTGATTGGCATAGATATCGGTCGTCGCGGTGAGATCCAGCGCCGTGTCGTCACGGGAAATCTTCACCGGTTCGAAAGCGTAGGAATGAGAGGCAAAAAACACGAAAAGCAGGAAAAACGGCACAGCCAGTGCGAATGCCGCCAGACGTTTCGACAGGCACGGCGCGGAGTGATTGTAGGTCATGTATCGTACTTCGTTCCGCCGGAGCTTTGCTTGTCGGCAAGAAGGGAAAACATCATATGATCCCGCCATTGGCCATTGATTTTCAGATATTCCCGCAAGAGACCTTCCCGCTGGAACCCGGCATTTTCGAGAAGCCGGATGCTTTTGAAGTTGTCCGGAATACAGGCTGCCTCGATACGGTGCAACTGAAGTCCGTTAAAGATGTATGGTATTACCAATTTTAATGCGGCAGACATATGGCCTTGCGCAGCGTGCCGCTCGCCGGTCCAATATCCGATCATGCAGCTCTGCGCCGCACCGCGCCTGATATAGCCGATTGTGATGCCGCCGACGAGCAATGTCTCTTTTTCGAACAGCAGGAAGGAGACGGCAGTGCCGGAGGAAAACTCCTGGCCGTTGCGCACCACCCGCATACGAAAGGAACCCTCGGTCAATTCGTCCGGCCGCCACGTCGGCTCCCATGGCTGCAGAAACTGCCGGCTTTCGGATCGCAGCACATGCCATTGCTTGAAATCGCTGTAGCGCGGCAGTCTGAGGAGGTGATTGGCGCTGCGCAGTTCGGGCGTGTCGCTATGTCGGGAAAGAAAACGCAGCATTCACGATCCCTGTGCGGCAGATATCGCCATCCGCAAGCGGGACGGCGAAAAAGGTGAGCGGACTTCGCCTTTAAATCCCGCTCTCATATCGGTTTATCCGTTCGCCTTTATCCTTGCGGGCTGCTGCGCGGAAAGCGCGGCAGTCATGTCTGAGAGGGGCGGCAGATGTTCGAGCGGGCCAATGGCGGACAGTGTTGGAACTGTATCGAAAAACAGCCGTCCTGCAAGATCGGTGAGACGTTCCCGGGTAATGTCCTCAAGACGCTTCATCATCTCCTCATTGGGGATGGGGCGACCGTAAAGCATCATCTGCCGGGCGATCTGGCCGGCGCGGGCTGCCGGACTTTCCTGGCCCATCAGCAACTGCGCACGGATCTGCGCGCGGGCGCGGTTGATCTCGTCCTGGTGGATGATCTCCGACGACTTGCGCAGTTCGTCGACGATGACCGGCATCAGTTCCGGCAGGTCGTTGCTGCCGGTCGCCGCATGTACGCCGAAGATACCGGTATCGGAAAAACCCCAGTGGAAGGCATAGACGGAATAACACAGGCCACGGGACTCGCGCACTTCCTGGAACAGGCGCGATGACATGCCGCCACCGAGAATATTGGCGAGGATTTGCGAACAGTAGAAATCGCGGGCGTGGTAGGCCTTGCCCTCGAAACCGAGGAGCACCTGCGCATCCATGAGGTCGCGCGTCTCGCGGATTTCCCCGCCGGTGTAGATCGCCTTTTCCATGACGGGCGGTGCCGTGGGTACGAGCGGCAACGAGGCAAAACGCTCCTCCACCTGCTTCACGAAGCTTTCGTGATCGACCGCACCGGCGGCGACGACGAAGATGCGGTCCGTCGTGTAATTGCGGGCGAGATAATGCCGGATTTCACCACTGGTGAAGGATTGCACGGTGTCCGGTGTGCCGAGGATCGGCCGGCCGATCGTCTGGTCGCGATAGGCGACGCCGGAGAAATTGTCGAAGATCACGTCGTCAGGCGTATCGGTGGCAGCGCCGATTTCCTGGAGGATGACGTTTTTCTCCCGCTCCAGCTCGTCCTCGTCGAATAGTGATTCCGTCAGGATGTCGGCCAGTATATCGACGGCGAGGGGGACGTGGTCTTTCAGAACGCGGGCGTAGTAGGAGGTCGTTTCCGTTGATGTCGCGGCGTTGACTTCGCCGCCGACATTTTCGATCTCTTCGGCGATCTGCCGGGCAGTGCGGCGCGCCGTACCCTTGAACGCCATATGTTCTAGTAGATGCGCAATGCCGTGCTCGGCATTCGTCTCGTTGCGGGAGCCGGATTTGATCCACACCCCAAGAGCGACGCTTTCGAGATGTGGCATTCTTTCCGTGACAACGGTCAACCCGGACGAAAGCCGGGTCACATTAACTTTCATACTCAACGTCTTTCCGCGTCTCTATTTGCCGGCGCGTGCATGTTTGCCGATGAAGGTTTCCACGGCTTTCAGCTCTGCGTCCAGAATGTCGAAACGCTCCTCCCGGTTCATAATGTCAGCTAGCCATACTGGAAGCGCAGGCTCGATTGCGCAAGCGGATTTTACAGCGGCCGGGAATTTTGCCGGGTGCGCAGTCGACAGGACAACCATCGGGGAGGATGCTTTTTCATGTTTTTCAGCCACGAAAACGCCGGTCGCCGTATGCGGGTCGATCAGGTAGCCGGTGTTTGCAAGCGTGTCGCGAATGGTCGCCGCCACCTGCTTTTCGGTGGCGCGGCCGGCGCGGAAGTCCTTTTTGATGAATTTCAGAGCCTTGGCCGGAATTTCAAACGCGCCGGATTGCTTGAGGCCGTCCATCGATGACTTCACCGCAGCGGAATCGCGGTCATAGGCTTCAAACAGCAGACGTTCGAAGTTGGACGAGATCTGAATGTCCATCGAAGGCGAGGTGGTGGGCTTGACGCCGCGCATCTCGTAACGACCGGTCTTCAGCGTGCGCGCCAGAATGTCGTTGTCATTCGTGGCGATAACAAGCTTGTCGATAGGCAGGCCCATCTTCTTGGCGACGTAACCCGCAAAGATGTCGCCGAAATTGCCTGTTGGAACCGTGAAGGACACCTTGCGGTCCGGGCCGCCAAGCGAGAGCGACGCGGTGAAATAATAAACCACCTGCGCCATGATGCGCGCCCAGTTGATGGAGTTGACGCCGGAAAGCTTCACGCTGTCGCGGAACTTCACGTCGTTGAACATTTCTTTCACCAGCGTCTGGCAATCGTCGAAATTGCCGTTGATCGCCAGCGCGTGGACGTTGGAAGCAGTCGAGGTCGTCATCTGGCGCTGCTGCACCGGCGAGACCTTGCCGTTCGGGAAGAGGATGAAGATATCGGTGCGTTCACGCCCGGCAAAGGCGTCGATCGCCGCGCCGCCGGTATCGCCCGAGGTCGCGCCGACGATCGTGGCGCGTTCGCCGCGCTCCGTCAGCGTATAGTCCATCAGACGGGCAAGGAGCTGCATCGCCACGTCCTTGAAGGCGAGCGTGGTGCCGTGGAAAAGCTCCAGCACGAAGGTGTTCGGACCCGTCTGCGTCAGCGGCACGACGGCCGGATTGCGGAAAGTCGCATAGGCGTCATCGATCATCGCCTTGAACTTGTCGGCCGGAATTTCGCCGCCGGTGAAACGGTAGAGAACCTCGAAGGCGACGTCCTGATAGGATTTGCCGCGCAGATTGCGGATCTCCTTCTTCGACATGGACGGCCATTCGCTGGGAACATAAAGCCCGCCGTCGCGGCCAAGGCCTGCCAGAAGCGCGTCGCAGAAACCAAGCGAAGGGGCCGCACCCCGGGTCGATACATATTTCACGAGATAGTCCCCTGTCCTTAACCTGTCCGTTGCCGATCGTCGGCATCTTTCCAGCAGCGTCTCACCGAAATGAGGCGATTGGCGAGGTAATGAAGGGCTTTTTTGAAAATTCAAGCAAAACCGAACATGCCAATCGATTTTTTCCGGCGTCGCTGCTATAGACCATCGCCAACCTGCGTGAAAGGTCAATAAACAGCGTCTGCGGTTCGGTTCCGGGACAATGGAGAGGGAATTAGAAGAGTGTCAGGGAATTTCTTGCGTTTGTCCGCCGCTATGTCGCTTCTGGCCGTTGTTGCCGGTTGCAACTCCTCCAATCCGTCGGACTCGCTCGCCGTTAATCCGCCGGCTGCGCAGGCCAATGCCGTTACGCCGGTCGTGCAGGCCAATTGCCCGACGGTCACGATTCTCGATGCCAATGCCGTTCATCGCGTTTACGCCGGTGGAGCCAAGGACGATCCGCAGAAGCTCGCCTATCAGGTTTCGCTCTCGGACACGACACGCTCCTGCACGGCCAATGAATCGACGCTCACCGTCAACGTGCTCGCCCAGGGTCGCCTCGTTCCCGGCCCCATGTCGAAGGGCGGCCGTGCGACTGTGCCGATCCGCGTGACGGTGAAGGACGGCGACGGCGAGATTTTCGGCGAAACGACCAATTTCGCCATTGATGTTCCCGCAGGCGGAGCCGGCACGCAGTTCATCTTCAACAATGACCACGTCGCCATCCCCAATGGGCCGGGCGGCGCACCGAGGTCCGTCAGTGTCTATATCGGTTTTGCCGAGCAGGGCGCGAAGGCGAAGACCAAGCGTCGTACATGATGTAAAAACCGGAGGCTGCTTTGCGGTCTCCGGTTTCTTACTGCGTGGCAACGAATTCAAATGCCTGCGGCTTTGCGCAGAGCATCATTGATGCGGCTTTGCCACCCTTTGCCACCCTCTCGAAAACGCTCCACCACGTCTTCATCAAGACGCAATGTGACCTGTTTTTTCGGCTTCTCCAGTAGCGGGCGGCCACGCGTCTTTCGGTATTCATCAATTGCTTCGAAAAAGGCGGGGGGCAAAACCTCCCGGGCAGGACGGGCATTCGCGAGTTCATCATCCGTCATTTCCGGGAAATCCACCGCGTCCCAATCTGCTTTGGTGTAGCCGTGTCCCGGTTTGAATTCTTTTAGTTTTGCAACTTTGGCCATGGCAACCTCCTTCTTTCCCTGGAACTCGCCCGTCGGAAACTGATGATGGATATCGCTTCTGTTCCAACAGTCGCAAAGACAACGGCCATCGTCCCGTCCCGAAAATATCCGATCGCCTTAAAGCGCGAACTTCCCGGTTCAGTCAGGCTTTTCTCGATGATGGCGTTCTCCCAGTCAAACCCATCGATATCTGCAAAGTCGAAGCCGTGCTTCTCGATATTGGCAAGCCTCTTGGGCTCGTCCCATATGATTTTCATGAATTAATGTAGCTACATTTATTAAAATATCAATGCTGCCACTCAGATCACGAAAGGAGCCTCTCCACAACTCAAAAAGCGCCTTCCCACTCCGCCATTGCCGCGATCACGGCCGGCAGGTCCTGCATGCGCGAAATCACGGTTTCGGCGCCCGCATCGGTTAGCCGGTCGGCGTGGCTCGGATAGGTGTGAGATGCGCCGGTGAAGCCGATGACCCGCATGCCGGCGGCTCTTGCGCCATGGATGCCATGCACGGAATCCTCGACCACCACCACACGATCGGGTGAGACACCGAATTGTGCTGCGCCATGCAGGAAAATATCGGGCTTCGGCTTCACGCGGTCGGCGCCCAGATCCTTGGCGGAATAGATATGTGGCGCGAAATAGGGCTTAAGGCCCACCTTCGTCAGCATCATGTCGAGGCGATGGCTGGAAGAGTTGGAGCAGATGCAGCGCGGCGTCGTCAGGCGAGACAGTGCGAACTTCACGCCCTCGATGATCTTCACGTCCCGTTCCAGCCGCATGTCGAGCAGTTTTTCCGACTTATCGAGCAGCGATGCGGACAGCGGAATGCTGGCTTCGCTTTCCACCTGCAGGAGAATGTTCTTCCACGTCATGCCGGCGAAACGCTCGCCCATTTCCTCAACGGAGATCGGATAACCGGCCTCGGTCAAAAGGCGGGATTCCACCTGCGCCGCGATGATTTCGGAATCGACCAGAACGCCGTCGCAGTCGAAAATAATGAGGTCGAAGCCGCTCATGGGGCGCTCCCTGTATCGGATTTGCTCGGAAGAAAATGATGCCGGGCTTTTAGACCATGTCCGCGCCAAGCTCAACCGGCTCATCAGCAAGGGTCGGTCCCGTCAGGCTCATGGCTTGCCCCGTGCCGGAGATGGGACCGGATAAGCGGCTGGTGGATTTCGAATATTCGGTTTTGCCCATCTGGAACCTGCAAAAACAACTACACAGTCGCGCGGCATATGCGTTATGGGATATTATGCCCAAGCCAGTGAAGACCACACCTGAAGACACCATCGCCGCACGCATCAGCCGCACGCTTGCCGAGCGCATCGTTCGCGGTGAACTGTCTCCGGGCGAGCGGTTGCGGCAGGATCATATCGCCGCCGAATTCGGTGCGTCGCATGTGCCGGTGCGCGAGGCGTTTCGCAGGCTGGAAGCGCAGGGGCTCGCCGCCAGCATCCCGCGCCGGGGTGTGCGGGTTGCGGATTTCGGCCTTGACGACGTACGTGAAGTGGCGGAAATGCGCGCAGCCCTCGAGGTTCTGGCGCTGCGCCACGCCATTCCCAACATGACGTCGGCGATTCTTGATCAGGCCGAGGCCGCGACGCTGGAAGGCGACAGCGCCGTCGATGTGCAGCACTGGGAGGAGGCCAATCGCCGTTTCCATCGCCTCATCACCGCGCCCTGCAACATGCCACGTTTGATGGAGGCGATCGACGGCCTGCATGCGGCAAGCGCCCGTTTCCTGTTTTCCGCCTGGCGGGCCGGCTGGGAGCGCCGCACCGATACCGATCACCGGGCCATAATCGATGCGCTGCGCGGCGGCCGCGCCGAGGAGGCGGTGCGCATTCTCGACGGACATGTGCAATGGATCGGTCGCAAGGCCATCCGCACCTCGTCCGGCTCGGTGCGCGACGCCTTCGCCATCGTTGGATAGGCGGCGGCCCGTGACCGTCCGCCTGCGGCCCCACCACATTCTCTGTATGCTGACCTATGTCGGCAAGGGCTACACATCAGGTTTCGTCGAGAACTACGACCGCGTCGCCGCGCGGTTGAATGCGGGCGAGGATATCGAGCTGGTGGAAGGGGCGGACGATATCTGCGAAGGTCTGCTTTGCGAAAGCCATGCGCACTGTTTTAACCAAGGCATCGTGCAGCGGGACGAGACGGCCCGGCTGTCGGTTTCGGCACTTCTGGGCGAAACACTCACCGCCGGCAGCGGGCTGAAGGCAACGCCGGATTTTCTCGCGAAGATGCGCGGGGCTTTCGCCGCCGGAGACATCCGGCAGGCGTGTCGCGGCTGTCAGTGGATCAGGCTTTGCGACCGCATCGCAGCTTCGGGATTTGCCGGCGTGAAAATCGGCGCGCCGCCACAGGCGATGCCGAAGGATGCGCCCGCTTTTTCGAAGCACCCGATGCTCAGGCCCAAATATGGGTTGGATGGTCGCAACACGTGACGCCTTTTCTATTCATGTGCTTGGCCCACGAATGAGGGAGGGGGAGGGCCGCGCCGCCGCTATTACTCCGGCACCTGCGTCTCGGTCCGCTCCGCCGCCTTGACGGTCGCTTTGATTTCCTTCGGGTCGCGGCCCGACTTCTTGTCGTAGCTTACCTTTACCGAATAATCGCCGGGATGCAGGGTTTCCTGATGTTTCGTGCCGTAACGGCCGGAAATCTCCTTCTGCGTGCCCTGAAGGTCTTTGGTCGTTTCGACGATATCAATCCGTTCCGCACCCGGCGCCGTGATCGCCAGAACGCCCGCATCGAGGTTGAGGGTGATCTCGGTGCGTTTTCCAGCCGTTACCGTGAACGGCTGTTCCACTGTCACCTTGCCAAGACGCGCACGCATCACGAAATCGCCGGCGGGCATTTCCATCATCTTGCCGGTGCCGTAGGTTCCGTTGATGGTCTGACGCGTACCATCGAGTGTTGCCTTGGCGGAGAGCGCCTCGAAACGGATATCGTCCGTCTCAACGGCTTTGCCGCCATCCGCATAGACCGCTTTTGTGACAATCACGCCGCTTGGAATGACAAGCTCATGGCTGATCGTCTCACCTGCCTTGACGGCAAGGGTTTCCTGCGCCCGCGCCGGACCGATGCTGCCGGTGAGAACAATCTCGCCCGCCGGTACGAAGACCGTATTCTCACCGTAAACGCTGTCCTTGAAGTCGCCCTTGGTGATTTCGGTTTTCGCCTGTGTTTCCACATCGCCGCCGGGGCTGCGTTTCGGCACGACCGTCAGTTCCGCGGCATCAAAATTCACTTTTGGCCTTGCGACACTGCCGTCCTTCACCTCAAAGGTTGTTTCGCGGGTCACATTGCCCAGCGCCGCCACGCCGACATATTTGCCGGCCGGCAGCTTCGCTTCAAAGGTGGCGTCATAAGAACCGCCGGCATTCTCGTCGGTGCGCGCTCCGGCCCGGTCAGCCTTGTAGAAATCCCACCGTACCTTGTCGCTATTGCCGAGGGAGGGACCACCATCAACGAGCACCGCATCGGTCACGACGTTAAACTGCGCCGCCGGTGCCTGCGCCCACAACAGTGATGGCAACGCTGCAACGACAAGCGCAGCGCGGGCGACATGCGCGGAAAAACAAGTCATTTTCATCATGGATCCCATTGCGGATCACCCCCCTTATTTACCGTCGTCCTAGCGCACCAGTTGGCGCAACAGGACAACCCGTTGTGCACAACGTTTTTGCGCCGCCTCGGGTTCCGCAGCCTTCGCCGTAAATGCCGCATAGTGGCGGCAACAGCCATTTATTTTGCATTTTCCGTGACTTGTTCAGGCTTTGATAACCATCTTCGGTAACCATAGGCATTAGTAAAAGAGTAAGCGTATGGAGCGAGTACCAATGGCAGCAGTTTTTCCGCTGGCCGATTTTCGGCGTGCCGGTTTTGATCGTGCGGGCGAGAGTGACGCCTGGAAAGACAGCATCATCAAAGGTGATTGTGTCGCTGCCTTGGATGCCCTCCCGAGCCAGTCGGTGGATGCGATTTTCGCCGACCCGCCCTATAATCTCCAGCTTGGCGGCACGCTGCACCGTCCCGATCAGTCGCTGGTCGACGCAGTGGATGACGAATGGGACCAGTTCGCCTCCTTCGAGGCCTATGACGCCTTCACCCGCGCCTGGCTGCTTGCCTGCCGCCGCGTGCTGAAGCCGAACGGCACCATCTGGGTCATCGGCTCCTATCACAATATCTTCCGCGTCGGTGCCATGCTCCAGAACCTCGATTTCTGGATCCTCAACGATATCGTCTGGCGCAAGACCAACCCCATGCCCAATTTCAAGGGTCGCCGGTTCCAGAACGCACATGAGACGATGATCTGGGCCAGCCGCGATCCGAAGGCGAAGAGCTATACCTTCAATTACGATGCGCTGAAGGCCTCCAACGACGATGTGCAGATGCGCTCCGACTGGCTGTTCCCGATCTGCAGCGGCAATGAGCGGCTGAAGGGCGAGGATGGCAAGAAGGTGCATCCCACCCAGAAGCCGGAAGCCTTGCTGGCGCGCATCATCATGGCCTCTACCAAGCCTGGTGACATCGTGCTCGACCCGTTCTTCGGCTCCGGCACCACGGGCGCGGTGGCAAAACGTCTCGGCCGTCACTTCGTCGGCATTGAGCGCGAGCAGGATTACATCGACGCAGCATCTGCCCGCATTGCCGCCGTCGAGCCGCTCGGCAAGGCCGAACTGACGGTCATGACCGGTAAGAAGGCCGAACCGCGCGTTGCCTTCAATACCCTTGTGGAAAGCGGGCTCGTCCGTCCCGGCCAGGTGCTGACGGATGCAAAGCGCCGCTATAGCGCCATTATTCGTGCCGATGGTACGCTCGCATCCGCCGGAACCGCCGGCTCCATTCACCGCCTCGGCGCGAAGGTGCAGGGTCTCGACGCATGCAACGGATGGACGTTCTGGCATTTCGAAGACGGCGACGCGCTGAAGCCGATCGATGAACTCCGAGCCATCATCCGCAGTGAAATGGCAAAGGCCGAATAGTCGAAAGCCCAAGAGGCCGAAGACGGACGATCCACCGCCCGCCCTTGTCAGCATACGTCTCCGCCCGGTTTAGTACCTTCAGTCCCGGATGGAGAACGACCAACGCCCGGCACATCAGTGTCGGGCGTTGGTATTTTCGAATATAAAATTTTAGGTAGACAAGTTTCGCGCAAGAGACGAGCAATACTGTCTCAAATCAGAGCAGTGGTTGTGAAAATCCGGTCCGGAAAGCTCACAAAAACATTGCGTCCGATGCCGCTTGCGGCAGGACTGGCGCAGGCCGGAGACCGCCATTTCCGCCTGCGCCAATTTCTTTTTTGGTATATGGACGATTAAACTTCCACCCCAAAGTCCCGCAAATCCTGTTTCAGCTTCTCGGCGCCGGTAAAATGCACCGCCTGCCAGCCGGCTTCTTTTGCGCCTTCGACATTCACGAGCGTATCGTCGATGAAGATGCTGGCGGCGGGATCAAGACCGAATTCCTTCGCGTGCAGATCGTAGATCGCCACATCAGGTTTCAACAGCTTCACATCGCCGGAAACGGTGACGCCGCGCGGCAAGGTGAGGAAGGGAAACATCTTCTGTGCCTCGCGGAAGGTGTCTGAGGCAAAGTTGGTCAGCATCGTAACGTCATGGCCGCTGTCGATCAGCCCGACCATGATTGCGACGCTATCGTCATAGGAATGCGAGACCATCTCGTGCCAGAACTTGCGGAAGGAGCGGATGTGCTCTTCCCGGTCCGGGAACTTCTCAACCAACAAGGCCTCGGCGTCTTCCCAGCGGCGACCGCGATCCTGTTCGAGGTTCCAGTCATGGGTGCAGACATTCTCGAAGAACCATTTGCGCTCGTCGGCATCGGGGATGAGGCGGCTATAGGGAATATGCGGATCGTAGTGGATCAGTACCTTGCCGATGTCGAATACGATATGCTCAATCTTGGTCATCGAAATTTCCTGCGTTCATAGAATGCGGATGGAATAGCCTGCGCGATGACTTTTTTCATCACCGTTGGCAGCGCCTGCGCGTCAAGATTTGTAACCGGCTCCCACCATCCGTCATCCGGGCCGGTCTGAAGCCTGTCCGGCACCTGCGCGCGATAGACTGTCAGCCGCAGTTCGAAATGGGTGAAGACATGCACGATAACGCCCGCCGCCTGCCAGTCGGCGGGAAACGGCGCGTGGCTGACCTCCGTGCCGCCATCCACGCGGGCGGTCCATGCCGTTGTCGGCACCTCGGTCATGCCGCCCAGAAGCCCGCTTTCGATGCGCCGCCGCAGCAGGATTTCACCCACGGCATTCACTGCTACAAATGCAGCACCGAGCCGCACCGGCTTTGCCTTCTTTGCGGCTTTCACCGGAAACCGCTCCGGCTCGTCTTCCGCAAGCGCCAGACAGATGCCATTGAACGGACAGAGCGCGCAGGCCGGCCGTTTCGGCGTGCAGATGGTTGCGCCAAGGTCCATCATCGCCTGGGCGAAATCCCCGGGCCTGTCGGCAGGCGTCAACTCTGCTACTTTAGCTTTCATCGCAGGCTTTGATCCGGGCAGGGGCGCATCGATGGCAAAGAGACGCGAAATCACACGTTCGACATTGCCATCCATCACCGCTGCCTGACGATTGAATGCAATGGCAGCGACGGCGGCGGACGTATAGTCGCCGATGCCGGGCAACTGCTTCAGACCCTCTTCCGTATCTGGAAAGACGCCGCCATGCTCATTCGCCACGGCTTCCGCGCATTTCTTCAGGTTGCGGGCGCGGGCGTAATAACCGAGCCCCGCCCAGGCGGCCATGACATCATCGACCGGTGCCGCCGCCAGATCTTTGACGCTTGGCCACGCCGCGAGAAACTTGAGGAAATAGGGCTTTACCGCCTGCACCGTTGTCTGCTGCAGCATCACTTCGGAAAGCCAGACATGATATGGATCGGCGCGGTTTCCCTTCGCTGCCATGGCCGGGGAAGTGCGCCATGGCAATTCGCGATGGTGCCGGTCGTACCATGCAAGCAGCATCTGCGCATAAGACGACGGAGCGGTTTTTTGAAGCATGGTTTGCCGTTTCTGTTCGATTTGGCCTATAGTTGGGACATCCGTAGCGGGCGATCAAGAAAATGTGGATCGCCCTCTCCAAAATCGCGAGTGAAACATGCGTTATCCCCAGAGCGGCGCCGGCAAGAAGAAGGGCGTCGTCCAGATCGCCGAAGTCGCCAATGGCATCATGGACCCCGTGCTCTCGAAACGCGCCGGCATCAACACCGCGCTGCTCGGTTCCTGGGACGAAATTGCCGGTGACGACTTCGCCGATTGCACCCGGCCGGAAAAGATCACCTGGCCGCGCCGCGACGAGGGGCCGGATCGCGGCGGTTATCAGCCCGGCGTGCTGACGATCGCCTGCGAAGGCGCGCGCGCGCTATTTCTCACCCACGCGCAGGGCGAACTCATTGCCCGCATCAACGGCTTCTTCGGCTTTCCGGCCGTGCGCCAGATCAGGATCGTGCAAAAGCCGGTCTCGCAGGCCGTGACCCGTCGGCGTAAACCCCAGCCGCTGCGCGGCGACGCGGCAAAACGTCTCGGCGATATGATGGAAGGCATCGAGAGCGAGGCGCTGCGCAAGGCGGTGGAGAGGCTTGGCACGGCGGTTATGCAGAAGAAGTCGGGGCGCAAGACGATTTGATGAACGGTGCCGTCCTTGACTGGTCACAATTCTTTGACAAGAAGAGTTCAAAACCCCGCTTGTGATGAACAGGCCGTCGCTATATCGGAATCAACAGACAATCGAGTCTATTACCAACAGGTGCTTTCATGCATTTTCCCGAACTGACCATTTCCCGTCGCAGCCTTCTTGGCGGTGTTGCCTTTGCCGCCATCGCCACGGCCCTGCCGTTCGCCTTCACACCCGGTATTGCCCAGGCGCAGGATTTGCCTGAGTCCACCGGTGATGTGGATATGGCTGCGGTGATGAAGCCCGGCCCGCTGCCGGAAGCAGCGCTCGGCGATGCAAACGCACCCGTCAAGATCGTCGAATATATGTCGATGACCTGCCCGCACTGCGCCAATTTCCACAACAAGACCTTCGAAGAAATCAAGAAGAAGTATATCGACACGGGCAAGGTCTATTTCGTGCTGCGCGAATTCCCGTTCGATCCGCGCGCCGCTGCCGCCTTCATGCTGGCGCGCTGCGCACCGGAAGGTCAGTATTTCCCCTTCGTTTCCATGCTGTTCAAGCAGCAGCAGAGCTGGGCCGTTGCGCAGGATGCGCGCGCCGCCCTGCTGCAAATGTCGAAAATGGCCGGTTTCTCACAGGAGTCTTTCGAGGCCTGCTTGACGAACCAGAAACTTCTGGATGATGTGAACGCAACCATGCAACGCGGTGCGACGGAATTTGGCGTCAACTCCACGCCGACTTTCATCATCAACGGCAAGAAATACGCAGGAGACATGTCGGTTGAAACCATGTCGGCTGTCATCGACAAGCTGCTCTGATCGCCGAACCCTGAAAGAGACGGGCGGCGGAAATTTCCGCACGCCCGTTTTTTATTGCCGTTTGTCTATCCGGAGCATGACGGCATGAAGTTCAACAAGCTCCGCGTCGTCGGTTTCAAGTCCTTCGTCGAGCCTTCGGAATTCATCATCGAGCCCGGTCTGACCGGCGTCGTCGGCCCCAATGGCTGCGGCAAGTCCAACCTTGTCGAAGCGCTGCGCTGGGTGATGGGCGAGAACTCCTACAAGAACATGCGCGCATCCGGCATGGATGACGTCATCTTCTCCGGTTCCGGCAACCGTCCCGCCCGTAACACCGCCGAGGTCGGCCTTTATCTGGACAATTCCGACCGCACCGCGCCCGCCGCCTTCAACGATGCCGATGAAATTCAGGTGACGCGCCGAATCGAGCGCGAAAATGGCTCCGTCTACCGCATCAACGGCAAGGAAGCGCGTGCCAAGGATGTGCAGCTTCTCTTCGCCGATGCCTCCACGGGCGCGCGCTCGCCCTCCATGGTGGGGCAGGGGCGCATCGGCGAGCTCATCAACGCCAAGCCGCAGGCCCGCCGTCAGCTGCTGGAAGAGGCGGCTGGCATTTCCGGCCTGCATTCCCGCCGCCACGAGGCCGAGCTTCGCCTGCGCGCCGCCGAGACCAATCTGGAGCGGCTGGAAGACGTGACCGCCCAGTTGGAAAGCCAGATCGAAAGCCTGAAACGCCAGGCGCGGCAGGCGAACCGCTTCAAGATGCTGTCCGCCGATATCCGCGCCCGCGAGGCAACGCTTCTGCACATTCGCTGGGTGGAGGCGAAGGAAGCCGAAGGCGAGGCGGAAACCGCGCTCAATCAGGCGACGAATATCGTCGCCGAAAAGGCTCAAGCCCAGATGGAAGCGGCCAAGCAGCAGGGCATCGCCAGCCTGAAGCTGCCGGAACTGCGCGAGGATGAGGCGAAAGTCGCCGCCGCCCTGCAACGCCTGCAAATCGCCCGCACCCAGCTGGACGACGAGGCAAACCGCCTGCTACGCCGTCGTGACGAGCTGGCGCGCCGTCTCTCACAGCTTGGCGAGGATATCGTCCGTGAGGAACGGCTTGTCTCCGACAATGCCCAGATACTCGCGCGGCTCGATGAGGAAGAAGCCGAGCTTCTCGAAATCCTCTCCAATTCCGGCCGCCATGCCGACGAAATGCGCGAAGCATTCGAAGCTGCGTCCGTCAAGCTGGCGGAAAGCGAAGCCATCTTCACCGCCATCACCGCCGAGCGCGCCGAGGCGGCCGCGGGCCGTCAGCAGCTGGAGCGGGCGATCCGCGATCTTTCCGACCGCAAGCTAAGGCTCGAACGGCAATCGCAGGAAGCAACGGCCGAGATCGAGGCCATCGACGAAAAACTCTCCAGCCTTCCGGACCCGGCAGAACGACGCGAAGCCGTCGAGGCGGCTGAGATCGCGGTCGAGGACGCGATGATCGTGGTGGAGGAAGCCGAAGCTGCCGTCGCCGAGGCGCGTTCCGCCGAAGCGCTGGCGCGCGCGCCGCTGGAAACGGCGCGAAACCGACTGAACGCGCTGGACACGGAAGCGCGCACCATCACCAAAATCCTCGCCTCCAGTGCCGCTGCCAATGGCAGCTTCACACCGGTGGCGGAAGAAATGACGGTGGAACGCGGTTACGAGGCCGCACTTGGCGCGGCGCTTGGCGATGATCTTGAAAGCCCGCTCGATGCCGCAGCCCCTGCCTACTGGGGCGGCAATGGCGACGGCACTGGCGATCCCGTCCTGCCGCAGGGTGCCAAACCGCTTCTGGATTATGCGCAGGCACCGGATGCGCTTAGGCGTGCCCTCGCACAGATCGGCGTCGTTGCAGACGTATCGGAAGCCCGGCGCCTGCTGCCGTCGTTGAAAGCCGGCCAGCGGCTGGTGACGCGTGAAGGCGCGCTGTTCCGCTGGGATGGCCATATCGCCAGCGCCGATGCGCCGGGTGCCGCAGCGCTTCGCCTGTCGCAGAAGAACCGCCTTGCTGAAATCGAAACCGAAATGGACGAGGCCCGCTCCATTCTGGAAGAGGCCGAAGATCAGCTTGCCGCGAAAACCGAAGATATCCGCAGCAGCGAATTGCGGCTTTCGGAAGTTCGCGACAGAAGCCGTCTTGCGACCCGCCATCTTGCCGAGGCGCGTGAGGCGCTGACATCAGCCGAACGGGCCTCGGGCGATCTTCTCCGACGTCGCGATATCGTGTCCGAAGCCCTGAACCAGATCGGCGCGCAGATCGATGAGATCGCCGTTCAGGAAGAAAACGCCCGTGTCGAAATGGAAGACGCGCCCGATCTTTCCGTGCTGGATCTGCGGTTGCGCGAAAGCCAGCTGGAAGTCGCGACCGATCGCGGCCTTCTGGCAGAGGCCCGCGCCCGCCATGAAGGCGTGAGTCGCGAGGCGGAAAGCCGCCAGCGCAGAATTCAGGCGATAAAGCAGGAGCGTTCCACCTGGCAATCGCGGGCGGCAAGTGCGGCCGATCACATCGCCACGCTGCGCGAACGCGAGGAAGAGGCGCGCGAGGAAATCGCCGAGCTGGACATTGCGCCGGAGGAGTTCGACGAGAAGCGCCGCAACCTCCTCAATGAATTGCAAACGACCGAAGACGCCCGCCGCGCGGCAGCCGACCGGTTGGCCGAGGCGGAAAACCTGCAACGTGCCGCCGACCGGCTGGCGGCTACGGCGCTTTCCGAACTGGCCGAAGCCCGCGAAAAACGCGGCCGCGCCGAAGAACGTCTGGTTTCCGCCCGCGAGAAACGGCAGGAGGCGGAACATCGCATCCGCGAAACGCTGAATACCGAGCCGCATATGGCGTTTCGCCTGACCGGCCTTGGCCCGGACCAGCCAAAGCCCGATATTCGTGATGTCGAGCGCGATCTGGACCGGCTGAAGATCGAGCGCGAAAGGCTTGGCGCCGTCAATCTACGTGCCGAGGAGGAGCAGGCCGAGCTTTCCGCGAAGCTTGAGGCGCTGATCAAGGAGCGGGACGATATCATCGACGCCGTGCGCAAGCTGCGCGCCGGCATCCAGAGCCTCAACCGCGAGGGCCGCGAACGCTTGATCGCCGCCTTCGATGTGGTCAATTCGCAGTTCCAGCGGCTGTTCACGCATCTCTTCGGCGGCGGCACGGCGGAATTGCAGCTGATCGAATCCGATGATCCGCTGGAAGCCGGCCTCGAAATCCTCGCCCGCCCGCCGGGCAAGAAGCCGCAGACGATGACGCTTCTGTCAGGCGGTGAGCAGGCGCTGACGGCTATGGCGCTGATTTTTGCGGTCTTCCTTACCAATCCCGCGCCGATCTGCGTGCTGGATGAGGTGGATGCGCCGCTCGACGACCACAATGTCGAGCGCTATTGCAACCTGATGGATGAAATGGTGGCCTCCACCGAAACCCGCTTCGTCATCATCACCCACAATCCCATCACCATGGCGCGCATGAACCGCCTCTTCGGTGTCACCATGGCGGAACAGGGCGTATCGCAACTGGTGTCTGTTGATTTGCAGACTGCCGAACAGTTGCGCGAAGCCGTGTGAGGCGACTTTTCCGGAATTCAATTTCCAGTTTTGCTCAATGTCAATTTATCTCGTCATATCACCCATTCGGGTGAGCGACATTACGCGGCAATTTGCTATGTCTTTTGCAAGAGCCAAAGGTTCTCCTGAGACCCCACCATCCGGTTTCCTGTACCGGATGGAATGCCTTGCGAGGCCGCTGCCGTGGCCTCGCAAGGCTTTCTTTTTCGGCTGAAGAATAAGGGCGGGTTCCTCATTACTGTGCTTGTCACAGGAATTCAGCCAGCCCAAGTCCTTGGTTTGAAACGAGGGTCTCCCGCCGCGCCGAGGCGCGTCGAGTGGATTCCTGTGAAAAGCAAAGGAATGAGGAAGGGGGCGGTGAGGGTCTGTAGTGTTCCGGACGAAGGTGTGTGAGCATCTTTGTGGCACCCGCTTCGAATCGAGCGTGTGGACCACTCACCCCGGCACCAGCCGCAGCCGCGTGCCCCAGGGGTCGATTGCCTCTACCACATTGTTTTCCATCTCCACCAGCACGCAACCGGCGGCCCTCAGCCGCGTTTTCTGCGCGTCTAGATCGGCGGCATTGCGGACGGTAATTGAAAACCAGTCGAGGCCGGTTTCGGAGGCGTTGCGTTCTTTCGCACCCCTACTGTTCCATGTATTCACCGCCAGATGATGGTGATAGCCGCCGGAAGAGAGAAAGGACGCGTCCGAGCGCGCATCCTGCGTCGGTCGCAGGCCGACGGCCTCTTCGTAAAAGGCGCGAGCGGTGGCGATTTCGCCGACCCGTAGGTGAATATGCCCGATGCGCATTCCCGCCGGGGCAGCCTCATAATCGCTTCTTTTGGTGTCGGTCAGCTTGACCAGATCATCGATATCGAGTTGTTCGGTGCCCATTTTCACAACATTGCCGCCCCACTCCCAGGTGTCCTTAGGCCTGTCGCTGTAAACCTCGATGCCGTTGCCCTCGGGATCGTTGAGGTAGATCGCCTCGCTGACATTGTGGTCGGCAAAACCTGAGAGCGGCACCTGCTTCAGCGCTGCATGCACCAGCCATCGTGCCAAATCTTTGCGGGAGGGCATCAGATAGGCGATATGAAAAAGGCCGGCGGAGGTCGGGCTTTCGAAATCCGCGACCGGCTTGTGCACAAGATCGAGCAACGGCACGGTGCCGACACCGAGCGCCACGCCTCTTGCCGTGCGTTCCACTTCGTTCATACCGAGAACAGAACGGTAATAATCGATCATCGGATCGAGTTCGCGCACCCGCAATGCGGCCTGGCCGATATGCATCGGCGTCGTCAGCGCGAAGGGAAGGGCGGAGGCGGCGCCAGCAACGGGGGCTGCCCCTTCTGCTTTGAGCGCACCGGCAAGGGCGGTGGCGGCACAGGAAATTCCTGCAAATTTAAGCGTATGGCGGCGGGTAAATTGCATGAATAATCTCTTTGTCGGCGATTTGAATGGCTTAGGTAACACTCCGTTTCAGCGCACTACACGAATGCGTCAATGCTGCTGTTATGTCCTGTTTAAGGCAATTCTGGCGCGCAATTCGCCGCAATTATGCTGCACTGCGATGTAAACTACGCGTTGCGGCGTTTCCAACGTGCTGCCAATGCTGTAGATGATAGAAAAATGACAACGCTTCTGGGTGGAGAGCGTGGAATGAAAAAATGGGTTTATACCTTCGGCAACGGTGCTGCCGAAGGCAGGGCAGGTGACGTTGCGATATTGGGCGGCAAGGGCGCGAACCTTGCCGAAATGGCAAGTCTCGGCCTTCCCGTTCCCCCCGGCCTCACCATCATTACCGATGCCTGCGCGCTTTATCACAAGAACGGCCGTGATCTTCCCGAAGAACTGAAGTTACAGGTCATGGCCGGCCTGCACGGCATGGAGATCGTCACTGGCAAGACCTTCGGCGGCAGCCAGTCGCCGCTGCTTCTCTCCGTTCGCTCCGGTGCGCGTGCCTCCATGCCCGGCATGATGGATACCGTCCTCAACCTCGGTCTCAACGACCGCACGGTGGAGGCACTGGGCCATGACGCGGGTGATGCACGATTTGCCTGGGACAGCTACCGCCGTTTCATCCAGATGTATGGCGACGTCGTCATGGGTCTCGATCATGAAATGTTCGAGGAAATCCTGGAGGACGAAAAAGGCCGCCTCGGCCATGAATATGATACCGACATGTCGGCGGTCGAATGGCAGCACGTCGTTTCGCTTTACAAGAAGCTGATCGAGGACGAACTCGGTGAAGCCTTCCCGCAGGATTGTCATGTCCAGCTGTGGGGCGCGATCGGCGCGGTTTTCGCCAGCTGGACGAACCCTCGCGCCGTGACCTATCGGCACCTGCATAATATTCCGGGAGATTGGGGCACGGCCGTCAACGTGCAGGCCATGGTCTTCGGCAACCTCGGCTCTTCCTCGGCAACCGGCGTCGCCTTCACCCGCAATCCCTCGACGGGCGAGGCGGAGCTTTACGGCGAATTCCTCGTCAATGCGCAGGGGGAAGACGTTGTTGCGGGCATCCGCACGCCGCAATCCATCGCAGAAGCCGCACGCCTCGCCTCGGGCTCCGACAAGCCTTCCATGGAAAAGCTGATGCCAGAGGCATTTTCGGAATTCCTGGCGATCTGCAAGCGGCTGGAAACCCATTATCGCGACATGCAGGATCTGGAATTCACCATCGAGCGCGGCAAGCTCTGGATGCTACAGACCCGCTCCGGCAAACGCACCACCCGCGCCGCCATGAAGATCGCCGTCGATATGGTCGCGGAAAAACTGATCTCGCAGGAAGAGGCCGTCTGCCGCATCGAGCCTTCCTCGCTTGACCAGCTGCTGCACCCGACCATCGATCCCGGCATTTCGCGTCCCATCATCGGCTCCGGCCTGCCGGCCTCTCCGGGGGCAGCGACGGGCGAGATTGTCTTTACCGCGGAAGAGGCGGTCGCTGCCGAAGCCGAGGGGCGTCGCGTCATTCTGGTGCGCATCGAAACGAGCCCGGAAGATATTCACGGCATGCATGTCGCCGAAGGCATTCTGACGACGCGCGGCGGCATGACCAGCCACGCCGCCGTTGTCGCGCGCGGCATGGGCATTCCCTGCGTCACCGGTGCCGGCTCCATGCGCGTCGATATGCGCAACAAGGTGCTAATCGGCGTCGGCTGCATGCTGAAGCGCGGCGATGTCATCACCATCGACGGCTCTTCGGGCAGGGTGCTGAAGGGCGAGGTGCCGATGACGCAGCCGGAACTCTCGGGCGATTTCGGCAAGCTGATGGAATGGGCTGATGGCCTGCGACGCATGACGGTGCGCACCAATGCCGATACGCCGGCCGACGCCCGCGCCGCCCGCGCCTTCGGTGCGGAGGGCATTGGCCTCTGCCGCACCGAACATATGTTCTTCGAAGGTGACCGCATTCATGTGATGCGCGAGATGATCCTCGCCGAAAGCGAAAAGGGCAGGCGGGCAGCGCTCGATGAGCTTCTGCCAATGCAGCGCTCGGATTTCACCGAACTGTTCCAGATCATGCATGGCCTGCCGGTAACGATCCGCCTGCTTGACCCGCCGCTGCACGAATTCCTGCCGAAGACCGATGGCGAGATCGTCGAGGTGGCCGCCGCCATGGGCATGCCGCAAACGGTGTTTCGCCAGCGGCTGGATGCGCTGCACGAATTCAACCCCATGCTCGGGCATCGCGGCTGCCGCTTGGCGATCTCCTATCCCGAGATAGCGGAAATGCAGGCCCGTGCCATTTTTGAAGCCGCCGTTGAGGCGGCGCGCATCACCGGCGCACCCGTTGTGCCTGAGATCATGGTGCCGCTGGTCGGCCTGCGTTCCGAGCTGGATTACGTAACCGCGGTCATCGATGGCGTTGCCGCAGCCGTGGCGAAAGAAACCGGCATGGAGATCGAATATCTGACCGGCACCATGATTGAACTGCCACGCGCTGCATTGCGTGCCCATGTGATTGCGGAAGCCGCGGAATTCTTCTCCTTCGGCACCAACGACCTGACGCAGACGACCTTCGGCATTTCCCGTGACGATGCGGCGCGGTTTATCAATACCTATCAGCGCAAGGGCATCATCGAACGCGACCCGTTCATCTCGCTGGACTTCGACGGGGTGGGGGAACTGATCCGCATTGCCGCCGAACGCGGCCGCCAGACACGGCCGGAACTGAAGCTCGGCATCTGCGGCGAACATGGCGGCGATCCGGCCTCCATCCATTTCTGCGAGGATGCGGATCTCGACTACGTGTCCTGCTCGCCCTTCCGCGTGCCGATTGCCCGTCTGGCCGCCGCGCAGGCAACGCTTGCGGCGCAGGCGAAGGAGGGGCAGGTGGCAAGCAACGTCGCTTTCATTCCGGTCAGGGGTTCTGTCGGACGATGATCTGACGCTCGACAACGACCGGCCGGTAGAACATGTCGCGGTTCATCTGCGCCTGCCAGGCACGGTTATCGGCGCGGCGGTCCATTTCCAGATCGAGAAGGCAACCGGCCATCGGGTCCGTGCCGGGGCGGAAACCATACCCCCGGCATGTCGCCTCATCACGCGCCCTGCGCTCTTCCGGTGTCAGCGTCTGACAGGCGGTGAGCGCCACAAGGGCTGCAAGCGAACCGAGGACGATGGAAACACGCATCTTGTTTCTCCCTGATATGACAGCCGTACGGCGGTTTTATTGCCGCGAGTGATACGCCTGTTTTGATACGGGGAAAAGCCGCGTCGTCAGCGAAAGTTTTTTCAATGTCAGGATCTTGAAAGAAACGAGGGCGGGAATATACCCTGCAAAATCAGCCAGTCGCTCAACAGCATCGTCAGGACGCCGGCGCCAATCATGCCTCCGATAAAGGCGATGAGGCCAAGTGTCGCGCGTGTCCAACGCCTTGTTTGATAGAGGTAAATCGCGAGCCCGAGAGGTGCGATTAGAATGGTCGCTATTTTGGCGGAAGAACTGCGCCGGAAATCATGTTTTGCGGCATCTTCTATCTGCCACCAGGCAAAGAGTGTGATGATGCCGAACATCTGTACCAGATCGTTGGCGGTGAGTGAGCTTGGCGCCCCGGCTGGCCACAATGCGGCGTCGATGAGCAGACCGAAAGAAAGAAATAGGAGCAGACCAACATAAATCCAGTTGCGTTTCGTCATACATGGTTCCCGTGACCAGCTGTGATGATTTGACGCCACTAGCGCTAACGTTGAATATCTTTGGGTCAATTCCAAAAAATTGTGGGCCTACGGTCCGGGGCGCAACTCGTGGGCGGAACGCCCCGGAAACCTCTGCGTCAGGCCGTCACAACGTCCCGGTCATCGAGCGCGTCGATATCCTTGGCGTTGTTATAAACAGCCTCATCGAGAATGCCCTCACGCTTGGCGACGATGGTCGGCACCAGCGCCTGTCCGGCGACGTTGACCGCCGTGCGGCCCATGTCGAGGATCGGGTCGATCGCGAGCAGCAGGCCCACGCCTTCCAGCGGTAGGCCGAGTGTGGAGAGCGTCAGCGTCAGCATCACCACAGCACCCGTGAGACCCGCTGTTGCGGCAGAGCCCAGCACCGAGACGAAAACGATCAGCACATATTCCTGAATGCCGAGCGGCACTTGGAAGAACTGCGCGATGAAGATCGCCGAAATCGCCGGGTAGATTGCGGCGCAGCCGTCCATCTTGGTGGTGGCGCCGAGCGGCACGGAGAAGGCGGCATATTCGCGCGGCACACCAAGGCTCTTTTCCGTCACGGTTTCGGTGACGGGCAGGGTGCCGATGGAGGAACGCGACACGAAGGCGAGCTGGATGGCCGGCCATGCGCCCGCAAAGAACCGCGAGGGTTTCAGGCCATGGGCGAGCAGCAGCGCCGGATAGACCACGAAGAGCACCAGCGCCAGACCGATATACACCGCCGCCGCATACCAGCCGAGCTGCGACAGCGTCGTCCAGCCATATTGGTCAACCGCACGGCCAAGCAGACCGATGGTGCCGATTGGGGTGAGGCGGATGACCCACCACAGGATTTTCCGCACGATGGCGAGCAGCGACTGGTTGAAGGCGAGGAACGGCTCCGCCGCCTTGCCGGCTTTCAGGGCCGCGACGCCAAAGGCAATCGATATCACCAGCAGTTGCAGGACGTTGAAATTCAGCGAGGTGCTGCCGGAACCATTTTTGATTTTGGTAGAGGCTTCGAGACCGAAGACGTTTGCCGGAACGAGACCTTTGAGGAAATCCAGCCACGAGCCGGTGGAGGAGGGGGCCGCCGCTGCCCTATTGGCAATTGCCGTGTTGACGCCCGGCTGAATGACGAGGCCGAGTACGATGCCGATGACCACGGCAATCAGCGCGGTGATGGCAAACCACAAAAGCGTCTGCCAGACGAGCTTCGCCGCATTGGAAAGGTTCTTGAGATTGGCGATGGATGCGACGATGGCCGTGAAGATCAGCGGCGGTACCAGCGCGCGCAAAAGCTGCACGAAAATGCTGCCGATGGTCTGCAGCGTTACCGAAAGCCAGTTCGCGCTGCCAGCGGCATCGGGGCCAATGTTGCGCGCAACAAGGCCGAGCAGCAGGCCAATGACCATGGCGATCAGAACCTGAAAGCCGAAATTGCGGTGAAAGGGTTTCGGCCCGGAGCGGCCGGCGGACGTCGTTGTCTGTGACATGACATGTCTCTTTATTGTGCAAGGAAACGAGAATGTTGCACTTTTTACACGCATTCTCGAGGGAGGTCGCCGACAATACGCCGATTTCCTCAGCGATTAAGGGATGAACGTGCGTATTTGTTGCGTTGTCGGGGAATTATTCTCTTGAGCGGCGACAATGCGGAAGAATATTTCCGCTGTTGTTGACGTGGCCTTTCAGTCCGTCCGGGGGGAAGTCATGCCATTTGCGCCAACGTAATCCTCGGGCCTGTCCCCGAGAATCTGCCAACATACTGATTTTATTCGAGGTGGTTAGATCCTCGGCAAAAGGCCGAGGATGATGTTGAGTGAATGTTCACCCTTCATCACCTCTTCTAGAAGACTGCGACCTGTCCGGAAATTTAACCCGGACAGATGTGATCATGTCCGTCATGGCGGAAGGGAGGTGTTCGGAGGTTGTGAGCACGCTTTACCCGCAGATCGCCTCCTCCTTTGTTTTCCTCGCCGCAAATCCGGTCTATGACATGATATGCAGGTGATTCCCTGCCAGAATTCGGGTGCAACGCTTTTTAGCCAATGCGATCTAACGGATATCCGCTTCCATGACTGTGCGTTTCGTCCGGCCTTTTTCGGTTGCAGCCTATCTCTCCCGGTATCTGGGCCTTGCGGCGCTGGCGCTTTTTCTCATCGCCGCCGGTATCCACCGTTTCGGACCGCTGACGACCCCTGATCTTGTCGGGCTGCTCCTCATTGCTGCCGGTATCGCTTTTCTCGCCGTGCTTCTGGCGCTGATCGGCCTCGAGCGGCTTTGGACCAAAGGCGCACGCGGCGGGCTTTCGGCGCTGGCGGCGCTGCTTCTTTCGGCCCTGCCGCTCGGCGTGGTCGGTTACGGCGCCTTTCTTTATTGGCAGCAGCCGAAGATTTACGACATTTCCACTGACCTGAGCGACGTGCCGGAGTGGCTGGCGACACCAGCGGCCAATCAGCAATGGCTTGTGCGGCCCGCGACCATTACCAAGGCTGACCGCGATGCGCAGATGGAGGCCTATGCCAGCCTTGCCGGACGCCGTTATGAAGGCGCGATAGACCGCATCTACGCCGCCGCCAAAAAAATGGCGGCTGCCCAGTCCATTCGCATCACCCATACGAAGGGTGTGATCGGCGTGGAAGATGCCCCCTCCGTCGGGGTGCCGCCACAGGACAGGCAGCAGCAGCCCACGGAAGATGCGCCGGTGGAAGACCTGCCCTCGATCGTGCCCGTGCCCATGGCCCGCCCGACTGATGCGCCGCTACCCACCTTCTTCAACGGCAGCGGCGTGGTGCTGATGCAGGGTGAAACCCGCACCCGCATCTGGGGCCTGCGTTTCGATATCCTCATCCGCCTGAAGGAAGAGGCCGAAACCACGATCGTCGACATACGCGTCGCCTCCCGCTACGGCCCGCATGATCTTGGCATGGGCGCGGCGATTGCCGAGGCCTATCTCGATGCGCTGGATGCGGAGATGCAGGGTCTGAACGATAATTGAGGCCGGAAGGCAAAGCTGCAAGTCGGCCGACGCATCGCGACGTCGCCGCGCATTTCTTCTCCCCGCCGGGGAGAACGTGGCCCGAAGGGCCGGATGAGGGGGGAACAGCGGAGATTTTCGGAGAGCTTGCCCTCTCATCCTGCTGCTGAGGACTTCTCCCCGGCTGGGAGAAGAAACAGGTGGCACCCGCTCGCCCCATTGAACGGGCGGCGAGCACGAAAGCATCTTGAGAACCCGCCAGTTAAAACGCTATCACGCCGGAAAGTATTCACCCGTGAGCGAAGGCGCACCATCCGTCCGTACTTCGCCTTTTTCGATCAGATCCTCGATATGCGCCAGCACGGAAAGTGCGGCCGCCCCATGCAGGCGCTTGTCGGTGCTGGCATAAATCACCTTCACCATATCGGCGATCAGCCGGTCGCCATCCCTGATACGCTTCAGAACTGCCTTTTCCCGCATGCGGCGGTGGGCGCGCAAACCCCGCATGAAGGCGGCGGGATCGGTGACCGGGCCGCCATGGCCAGGCATGAACAACCGGTCGTCGCGGGTCAGCAACCGCTCCAGTGAAGCCATGTAGTCGCTCATCGCCCCATCCGGCGGCGCGACGATGGTGGTGGCCCAGGCCATGACGTGATCGGCCGAGAAGACGATGCCGCTGCCCTCAAGCGCAAAGGCGGCGTGGTTGGCCGTGTGGCCCGGCGTATGCAGCGCCGTCAATGTCCAGCCATCACCGGAAAGACTCTGCCCGTCGCCCAGCGCAATGTCAGGCGCGAAAGCCGTATCGGAACTTTCGGCAAATGGATTGGTCTCGCCCACATGCAGTGGCCGGGCGGCGCGGTGCGGGCCTTCCGCCACCGTCAGCGCCCCGGTCGCCTGCGCCAGCCTGCGGGCAAGCGGCGAATGATCGCGATGGGTGTGGCTGACGAAGATGTGCGTGACTTGGCGGCCTTCGAGCGCCGCCATCAGCGCCTGAAAATGCGCCTCATCCTCCGGGCCGGGATCGATGACGGCGACGGAACGATCTCCAACGATGTAGGAATTGGTGCCATGGAACGTGAAGGCGGAAGGGTTGTTGACGGTGAGGCGCTGGATCAGCGGGGCAACAGGAACCGCCTCGCCATAGGCCGGCTTGAAATCGAGATCGAATGCCGGGTCCGCCATCGAGACCTCCTGAATGAATGCCATGCCGCCAGTGCCGACGACACCCGCCACACAATCGCCAAGCCCTATCATGCTGCCCGCGGCCGGGCACCCAAAAAGCTTGTATTTTGTGAAAAAATTGGTCGCCGGGTCATTGCCGCGCCGGGCAGGCTTTGCTAATCAGGCGCGGTTCAGGCAGCGGCGTTTCGCTTTCGCTGCCCTGTTGGGGCGTCGCCAAGCGGTAAGGCACCGGTTTTTGGTACCGGCATTCCCAGGTTCGAATCCTGGCGCCCCAGCCATCTATCCCCAAGTCAAAACAGTGTTTGCAGGTCCCGGCGACCGTCAATAACGCGAACTACTTCCACGGAGCGTATTTTGTCGCCGTCGGCATCCGGCACGGCTTCGTAGAGAATGATGTAGGGCGCTTCAACCAGCATGCGGGCGGATGGAAAAATTTCCGGGTGGCGCTCGCCTTCAAGAAAAAACACCGCCCATCCAAAGACAGGCGGCGTCCAACCTCAAATCTCGCACCTAACCCTTAAAGCGCGATATCCGGCACCTTCTTCACCGGCGCACCCGCAGGCGCCGCAGCTGCACCCTTCAGCGCCTCAAGATCGATCTGCGGCGGGGTCGGCAGCTGCAGGTGTTCGGCCGTATAGGCCCATTCCTGCTGTACCTTTTCCGGGTCGTCATTGAGCTTGGTGCCGTAGCTCGGCACGATCTGGCGCAGCTTCGTCTGCCATTCTGGCGTTGCCACCTTGTCCTTGAAGACTTTTTCCAGAACGCTGAGCATGATCGGCGCTGCGGTAGAAGCGCCCGGAGACGCGCCAAGCAGGCCGGCGATGCTGCCGTCCCCAGCGGAAACCACTTCGGTGCCGAGCCGCAGCACGCCGCCCTTTTCTTCGTCGCGCTTGATGATCTGCACGCGCTGGCCTGCCTGCCAGAGACGCCATTCACCCTGCTTGGCATTCGGGAAATATTCCTTCAGCGCAGCAAAACGGTCGTCATCCGACATCATCAACTGACCGGCGAGATATTCGACCAGCGGATATTCATCGATACCGACTCGCACCATCGGCCAGGCATTGCTGGTCGTGACGGAGGAGACGAGATCGAAATAGGAGCCTTCCTTCAGGAACTTGGTGGAGAAGGTGGCGAAAGGCCCGAACAGAATGACGCGCTTGCCGCCCAGCACACGGGTATCCAGATGCGGAACCGACATGGGCGGCGAACCGACCGAGGCCTTGCCATACGCCTTGGCCAGATGCTGCATCGTCACATCAGGGTTCTCGTTGATGAGGAACGAACCGCCCACCGGGAAACCGGCATAATCATCCGCTTCGGGAATGCCGGACATCTGCAACAGATGCAGCGCGCCGCCGCCAGCGCCGATGAACACGAATTTCGCATCCACCACCTGTTCGGCATCGGTTTTGGTGTTGGTATAGGTCACGCGCCAGCTGCCATCGGCATTGCGCTGGATGTCGGAAACCTCGCTATTGACCTGCAGGTCGAAATTCTGGTCGCTCTGCAGATGCGAGACGAACTGGCGGGTGATTTCGCCAAATTCCATGTCGGTGCCGAGCGGCGACCAGGTCGCGCCGATCTTCTGGGAAGGATCGCGGCCTTCCATCATCAGCGGCACCCACTTCTTGATCTGCTCGGGATCGGTGGAGAACTCCATGCCGGCGAAAAGCGGGCTCGCCTTCAGCGCCTGATAACGCTTTTCCAGATAGGCGACGTTCTCGTCACCCCAGACGAAGCTCATATGCGGCGTGTGGTTGATGAAGGAGCGCGGGTTCTTCAGAACGCCGTTCCGCACCTGCCATGCCCAGAACTGCCGGGAAATCTGGAAGGATTCGTTGATGTTGATCGCCTGGGAAATCTTGATGTTGCCCTTGTCGTCTTCGGGCGTATAGTTCAGCTCGGCAAGCGCGGAATGGCCGGTGCCGGCATTGTTCCAGCCGTTGGAGCTTTCAAGCGCCACGCCATCCAGCCGCTCCAGCATCTGCATCGACCAGGTGGGCTCCAGTTCGCGCAGCCACACACCGAGCGTCGCGCTCATGATGCCACCACCGATGAGAAGCACGTCGACCTTCTTGGCGGTCGTATTGGCGAGAAGCGGGGAAGAGGGCAGCGCTGCCGCGGCAAGCCCGGCGAGAGCACCGCCCAGAACCTGTCTGCGGTTCAGCGGAAATGCATGGGAAAGGGTGGTTTCCTCAGAGAGATCAGTGAGCTGGGATTTGTCTTGATCGATGGGAGTCACGGCCATACCTGATTCTTGTTTTGTGTTAAAAACATTCCTCCCGACCGCCCCGTTATAGCAAAGCGCAGAGCGGCACAACCCGGAGAAATTCACTCCACTTCACGCGTTTTTGCGAGGATTTGGCTCGGACATATGGTCGCGATGGCGAATTTTGGGCATTTGCGGATTGTCATTTTAGCGTAGCGAAGATTAGCCGACGCTTTCAAACGGTTGAAAGTGGTCTGTTGGCTGGATACGGCGAAAAGCGCGCCCGGCCGCAATCTGTCGGGCCTTGATGGTTGGCCCAGCATCGGAGCGGGCTGATTTTTTCAGAAAAATGACGATATCCTGAAAAAGTGAAAGGCCCGCCGTTTCGGGGCGGGCCTTGTCGTGTTCCGTCTGAGGATCGAAAGCTCAGTTTGCGGCGAGGAATTCCGCGCAATAGCTTGGGCCATTGACGCCGGGGCGGTCGGAGACCGTGCGGACAGCGGTGATCTTGTAATCGCTGGAAACGACGAGCTGCACGGTGCAGGAGAGCGAGGCGGTGCGGGCCGGCGAAATCTGGCGACCCTTCTTGCCATCCTTGCCTTCTTCGAACTTGGCCGGAATCGTGGCCTTCTTGTAGCCGCCGCGCCAATTATAGACGGTGGAGCTGCCCGTTTCCGTGTCGCTCAGCGGCGGGCCGAATTTTGCGAAGAAAATGCCTGCGGACTGGCCGACCCAGCGGGTTTCAACCGGGCTCTTCTGGGCAAAAGTGGGGGCGGAGCCGCCGTTGGATGTGGTGCAGGCGGAGAGCGCAATGGCAAACGCTGCGAGCGTTACGCTGCGAAATAGCATGGTGAAATGTCCTTTGTGCCGTGTCCGGCTTCCCGCCGGTCATTCCGTTCCCCTAGCAGATTTGGCGGCGGGCGGCAGGGGAGGTGTGCGGCTTGACGAAAATTTCCTGCCACAATTGCTTTTTTGTAACGTTTTCCGCCCTTCGGCCCCGCTCTGCGGGGGCCTGGCGGGGCTGTTTCACCTGATGGCAAAAACTTGTCATAAAAAATGCGATAAGCCGCTTGTCGAATGCCGGAGGCTGGTCTATAGAAGCGCCGCTGGTCACGGAGTGTAGCGCAGTCTGGTAGCGCACGTCGTTCGGGACGACGGGGTCGGAGGTTCGAATCCTCTCACTCCGACCAGCTTAAAGCCAACAAAAACAGTGGCTTGCAAATTCTCCCACCCCCCCCCAGACATTAAATTTTCGTAGCGAAACCGGACGGTTTGAAATCTTGTCCGACGGGCTTGTACGCGCTTTGGCGGTTGGAAATTCGGCCATAGATGCGAATAGGCCCGTTTTGGTGGCCTCCAGACGCCGCACCCCGTCACCCGAACAAAAGAGGCCCGTCGCTCCGCCAAGCGCCAGGCCTCAATGTCGCGGCCTTGTTTCAGGGGACGCGCGACATCCGACGTCTTAAAAGCGCTAACACCGATCCACAACCTAAGAAGTTACCCGTCACCGCCCTTTGGCCCCCAATTTCCAGGAGGTCGTATTGATCAACTTATCGCGATCAGAAAAGAGGCCCGCGGTTCTATCGAACAACGAGCCTCTTTCGGGTCGCTTGGCGGAGCGACCGCGTGCAAATTCGCCTTTTGCGCATGAACGTCAAATGAACAAACTGCTTTACCCGAGGCCGAGAAACTACCCGTAAAAATCGGGAGCCTATGGATCGGAAAGCTCTCTCAGCCGTTATCTACCCATAACAACGATGGAGGATAACATGCTGAAGGGTATTGCACTGTGGGCTATGGGCGTTCCGATCTTCGTGATCGTTCTGCTTTATATGTTCGTGTTTTAAGTCGCATCTGACGACTGGCCCAAACAAAAAGGCGACCACACCGTGGTCGCCTTTTGCCGTTCATGCGGGCATTTTCAGTCGAGATCGCCGATGAGCCTTGAAGCTGTCGCCGCATCCGTGCGGCGGATGTCAATCTCGTCGCGATGCTTGGCGAGCAGTTCGCCGGCCAGCAGCTTTTCCGCGAGATCAGCGGGCAACGAAAGGATGACCCTATCGCCCTTTTCTTCCGTCGCGCCGACGCTGCGCTTGGCCGATATCATGCCGCCCGCCACCGTGTTGTTGGTGTCGGGGTCGATAAGGATGAACGAGCCGGTCGAGCGGTTCTGCTCGTAGGGATCGAAGATCGCCGTCTCATCGAAGGAAAGCCGCACCTTGCCAATGGCGTTCATCGGCAGCGACGTTTCATGCGCCTGCCATTCGCCCTCTTTCAGGTTCAACTGGCTGACGGGCTGGACCGTGACGCGCTGTCGGCGGCTGGCGCTTTTAAGCCAGTAGCGCTTTCCAGCCTCGATGCCGCCGGGCTGCAAAGCCACGATCTGCGCGTCGAAGGCAAGGCCAGTCTGAGGTTGTGCCTCGATTGAAACGATCATGTCGCCGCGCGACACGTCCACCTGACGATCGAGAACGAGGGTGACGGCATCACCCGCCACGGCGGCATTGCGCACCAGATCGAAAGTGACGATCTGCTTGACGTTGGCGACCATGCCGGAAGGCAGGATGACGACGCTGTCGCCCGGCTTCACCGAACCGCCGGCAACCGTGCCCTGATAACCGCGGAAGCTCTCGCCGGGGCGAGAAACACGTTGCACGGGAAAGCGGAAGCCGCCCGATTGCGCGGAGCGGACGGTCGCCAGTTCCAGCGTTTCCACCAGCGTCGGGCCTTCATACCAGGGCATGGAAGCCTTGCCTGACAGAACGACGTTTTCACCCTTCAGCGCCGACATCGGAATGGCGGTGATCTGCTTGATGCCGAGATCGGATGCGAAATCGCGGAACTCGTGGGCAATCAGTTCGAAACCGGCCTTGTCATAGTTGGTCAGGTCAATCTTGTTTACGGCCAGCACGAATTGGCGGATGCCCATCAGCGCCGCGATGGTGGCATGACGGCGCGTCTGTTCCAGAATGCCGGTACGGGCATCGACGAGCAGCACGGCCAGATCGGCGGTGGAAGCGCCGGTGGCCATATTGCGGGTATATTGCTCATGGCCGGGCGTGTCGGCCACGATGAAGGCGCGCCGGTCGGTGGCGAAATAGCGATAGGCGACATCGATGGTGATGCCCTGTTCGCGCTCCGCCTGCAGACCATCCAGCAGCAGTGCGAAATCGGGCAGGCCGAGATCGTTCTGCTTGCCGCTGTCGCGGTGCAGGGTCGCTGCCTGATCTTCCTTGACGGCCTTGGTGTCCCAGAGGAGACGGCCGATCAGGGTCGACTTGCCGTCATCCACGCTGCCGCAGGTGATGAGACGAAGCGGGCGGGTGTCGCGTGCTGCTTTCGAATGTTCAGCAAAGGGCAAAATGGTGGCCGTGGAAATGTTGGTGGTGGTAGAAGCGGTCATCAGAAATAGCCCTCGCGCTTCTTCTTCTCCATGGAGCCGGACTGGTCGCGGTCAATCGCGCGGCCCTGCCGTTCGGAAACGGTGGCGATTTCCAGCTCGGCAATAACCTCCTGCAAGGTCGTCGCTTCGGAGCGGATTGCACCGGTGAGCGGGAAGCAACCGAGCGTGCGGAAGCGGATCGAGCCACGCTTGACCTCTTCGCCGGGCAAAAGCTCCAGACGCTCGTCTTCGGCGAGGATCATCATGCCGTCGCGCTCGATATAGGGGCGCTCGGCGGCATAATAGAGCGGCACCAGCGGGATGTTTTCCGCCTCGATATAACGCCAGATATCCACTTCGGTCCAGTTGGAGAGCGGGAAAGCGCGAACGCTCTCACCCTTGCGGACCATGCCGTTATAGATGTTCCACAGCTCAGGGCGCTGGTTGCGCGGGTCCCATTTGTGGTCGGGAGTGCGGAAGGAGTAGATGCGTTCCTTGGCGCGGCTCGCCTCTTCGTCACGGCGCGCACCGCCGAAGGCGGCGTCGAACTGGCCGGCATCCAGGGCCTGACGCAGCGCTTCCGTCTTCATGATGTCGGTGTAAAGCGCCGATCCGTGGGTGAAGGGCGTGATGTTTTCCGCCGCGCCGCGCGGATTGGTGTGGGAGATCAGTTCGAGATCATATTCCTTGACGATATTGTCGCGGAATTCGATCATCTCCTTGAACTTCCAGCCGGTATTGACGTGCAGCAGGGGGAAGGGAATGCGACCGGGGAAGAAGGCCTTGCGCGCCAGATGCAGCAGCACGGACGAGTCCTTGCCGATGGAATAGAGCATCACGGGCTTGTCGAATTCGGCTGCGACTTCGCGAAAGATATGAATAGCTTCGTTTTCAAGCGCCTTCAGATGGGGATCGAGCGGCGGCTTGGATGCGACAGTATTCTTGCTGTCCGTCTCGTGGACTGCGTTGGACATTGTGAACTCCGGGAATGTACTGAATGATTATCGTTGCGGGATGGCGGAGGTAGCGGAGGCCTGCTCCGCACCGGCGACGTGAAGACCGCATTCGCGCTTCTCGTCGTTTTCCCACCACCATCGTCCGGCGCGCTCAGGCTCACCGGGCTTGATGGCGCGCGTACACGGCTCACAGCCGATGGACGGGTAACCGCGCTGATGCAACGGATTGACGGGAATGTTTTCCTTGGCGACATGCGCCTTGATGAGATCGATATCCCAGTCAGCCAAAGGGTTGATCTTGATGAGATTACGATCCGCGTCGAATTCGGCAAACGGCGTCGTGGCGCGATTGCCCGACTGGCCGCGACGGAGGCCGGTGATCCAGAAAGCGGCACCATCAAGCGCCTTGCCGAGCGGGATCAGCTTTCTGACATGACAGCAGGCGTGACGCGCCTCGACGCTTTCGTAAAAGCCGTTGAGACCGTATTTTGCCGCATAGGCGTCGATATCGTCCTGTTCGGGACGGAAACGATGGATTTCGATGCCGAAACGCTCCTCGGTTTCATCGATAAGATCGACGGTTTCCTTGAAAAGACGACCGGTTTCCAGCGTGACAACGTCGATCGGCAGGCGATGGGTGCCGATGGCGGCGGTGATGACCTGATCCTCGATGCCAAGGCTGGTCGTGAAAACCGCGCGCCCGCCAAGGCCGGCGATAAAGGAAAGCCGACCCGCCAGATCGAGCGCAGCAAGCGTGGCATCTAGGGAAGCAGCATCGGCAGAGGCATTTACTGAATTGATGGTCATTGTCACGTCCGGGATTTCCATGGCCGATTATTGTTGAAATCCGGCCTTTCGAACAGAAATGACAGTCTTTGTGCGCTGCACTTCAGAGCAAAAATGCCTCTCGCGCGCGTAGTATGAGCAAAAGATGCCCGTTCACCTTGTTCGCAGCCTGGATTTGAATTGTGACAACTTCTGCGCTAAGCCGTGATTGCCGGGTATCCGGGCTTGTGATCTACTGGTTTTACGATGATTTCGCAGAAGGCAAAATATGCGCTGAGAGCGCTTCTTTCGCTGGCCAAGGCCGACGGCGGCTACCCCGTGCAGATTTCCGACATTGCCCGCGAACAGGCCATTCCGAAAAAGTTTCTGGAGCAGATCCTTCTCGAAATGAAGAAGGAGCGCCTTGTCGAAAGCCGGCGAGGCAAGCAGGGCGGTTATCTTCTAGCCCGTCCGGCGGATGATATCACTTTCGGCGAGGTGCTGCGGCTCATTGACGGCCCGCTTGCTCCTCTACCTTGCCTCTCCCAGACCGCCTATCGCCGCTGCGAGGATTGCGATGGCGAAAAGCAGTGCGAGATCCGTCACGTCTTTGCCCGTGTGGCCGATGCGACGCGTAACATCCTGTTCAACACGACCGTTGCGGATGCAGTGGCCGGTGTCGAAGTGCCCGAGCTTTTGACAGCCTGACGAAAAAATCGTCTAAAACACCTCAATATTTTTTGCGATAGCGGCAAAAAACCGGCAAAAATGTGAAACGCTTTTGCATTCAGCAAAGTTTTACACGACGCTTGTTGCGCCTTTGACCTATGCTGCGCTGTATTTGTTGCCCGTGGAAACGCTCTCGGGAAACAGTTTTTCGATCGTATTCGGCCTCATTGACCAACTCTACTCAACCGGTAGAGTTAAGCCATCGTAATCAGGAGGGAATACCGATGTCCAAGCTTCTGTCCGGTTTGAGCGTTGTCGCGCTCAGCCTCTCACTGGCACTTGGCGGCGCTGGCTCGGCCGCGGCGCAGACCAAGCTGCTGAACGTGTCCTATGATCCGACCCGTGAACTCTACAAGGATTTCAACGAAGCCTTCGCCAAAAAGTGGAAGGCTGATACCGGCGAAGACGTCACCATCCAGCAGTCGCATGGCGGCTCCGGCAAGCAGGCCCGTTCGGTCATCGACGGTCTGGAAGCCGACGTCGTGACGTTGGCGCTGCAGAGCGACATCGACGCCATCGTCCAGAATTCCGGCAAGATCAACAAGGACTGGCGCGGCCGCCTGCCGCATAATTCATCGCCCTACACCTCCACCATCGTTTTCCTCGTTCGCAAGGGTAACCCCAAGGGCATCCATAACTGGGGCGATCTGGTGAAGGGCGACGTGCAGATCGTGACGCCGAACCCGAAGACCTCGGGTGGTGCGCGCTGGAACTATCTGGCGGCCTGGGCCTGGGCGAATGAAGAGTTTAAGGGCGACAAGGACAAGATCAAGGCCTATGTCGGCGAGCTTTACAAGCGCGCTCCGGTTCTCGACACCGGCGCCCGTGGTTCCACGGTAACCTTCGCACAGCGCCAGATTGGCGACGTGCTGCTCGCCTGGGAAAACGAAGCCTATCTCGCCGGCCAGGAATTCGGTGCTGACGCTTTCGATATCGTCGTGCCGCCGATCTCGATCCTTGCCGAGCCGCCGGTTGCCGTGGTTGACGCCAATGTCGACGCCAAGGGCACCCGCAAGGCAGCCGAAGCCTATCTGCAATATCTCTATTCCGACGAGGGCCAGAATATTGCGGCCAAGCACTTCTACCGTCCGTCGAACCCGGCTGTTGTCTCCAAGGATCTGCTGAAGCAGCTGCCCGATATCAAGCTCGTCACCATTGACGATCCGATCTTCGGCGGTTGGGCCAAGGCGCAGCCGGAACATTTTGGTGACGGCGGCATCTTCGACCAGATTTACAAGCCCGCGAAGTAAGCGGATGATGGGGTGAAACCTAGTCACCCCGTCCCAAGGGACAAGACAAATCAGAAGCTGATCGACCGGACGCCATGCCGGTCGATACTTTATAATAAGCGCCGGGGGAATACCGGCTCCCAGAGAGCACTTCCAGGACGGGCAGACCTCGGTTGACTGTCCCGGAAATGTTCAAAAACTAAGATTATCCGGAGCCTTGATGAGCAATAATATTTCCGGAAGCAGGTGGAAGTGGCGGCAGTCGAGCGTCATACCGGGCTTCGGCCTGACGTTTGGTTACACCGTCACCTATCTGTTTCTCATCATTCTTATTCCGCTCGGCGGCCTCATCTGGTCGACAGCGAAACTCGGTTTTGCAGATTTCATTGCGATTGCCACGGATAGCCGTACGCTGAATGCGTTGCGCGTGAGTTTCGGCACGGCTTTCCTCGCCGCACTGGTCAATGTGGTCTTCGGCGTCATTGTCGCCTGGGTTCTCACGCGTTACCGCTTTCCCGGCCGGCGCTTCGTGGATGCTATCGTGGACCTTCCCTTTGCGCTTCCAACGGCGGTCGCGGGTATCGCGTTGACGGCGCTTTACGCCAATCGCGGCTGGGTCGGTTCGCTGTTTGAACCTTTCGGCATCAAGATTGCGTTCACGCCGACCGGTATCGTCATCGCGCTGATCTTCATCGGCCTGCCCTTCGTGGTGCGCACGGTGCAGCCGGTGATGGAGGAAATCGACCGGCAGGTGGAAGAGGTGGCGGCAACGCTCGGCGCCAATCGTTTCCAGACCATCACGCGCATTCTGTTGCCGAGCCTCACCCCTGCCATTCTCACCGGTTTTGCGCTCGCTTTTGCGCGCGGGGTCGGCGAATACGGCTCCGTCATCTTCATTGCCGGCAATATTCCCTACGTCTCGGAAATCGCGCCGCTCCTCATCGTCATCCGGTTGGAGGAGTTCAATTATGCGGCTGCGACCGGCATCGCCACCATCATGCTGATCATCTCGTTTGCCATGCTGTTCCTCATCAATCTCATTCAGGCCTGGAGCCGCAAGAGGTACGGTTATGTCTGAGACTGTTTCCCGCACCACATCCCGGCCGTTTCGCGATCCCGCCAGCGAAAGCTTGTCTGCGCGGCTGGCGTTGATGGCTATCGCGTTTTTCTTCCTCGCCGCCTTTCTCGTCCTGCCCCTCGTTTCGGTCTTCTTCGAAGCCTTCCGCAAGGGCACGGAAAGCTTCTGGGAAGCCATTGTCGAGCCTGATGCACTGTCGGCCATTCGCCTGACGCTGCTCGTCGCCGCCATTTCGGTGCCGCTCAATCTGATCTTCGGGGTGATGGCCGCCTGGGCGATTGCGAAGTTCGAGTTCAAGGGCAAGGCGTTTCTGATCACGCTGATCGACCTGCCATTCTCGATCTCTCCGGTCATCTCCGGTCTGGTTTATGTCATCCTGTTTTCCTCGCACAGCGTGCTCGGCCCATGGCTGAAGAGTTACGGCATCGAGATCCTCTTTGCGGTGCCCGGCATCGTGCTCGCCACCATCTTCGTCACCTTTCCCTTCGTCGCACGCGAGTTGATCCCGCTGATGCAGGATCAGGGCAATGGCGACGAGGAGGCGGCGATTTCGCTGGGAGCATCCGGCTGGCAGACCTTCTGGTACGTGACGCTGCCGAACATCAAATGGGGCCTGCTTTATGGCGTGCTACTCTGCAACGCCCGCGCCATGGGCGAGTTCGGCGCCGTCTCCGTCGTCTCGGGCCATATTCGCGGCGAGACCAACACCATGCCGCTGCATGTCGAGATACTCTATAATGAGTACAATATCGGCGCGTCTTTCGCCGTCGCGACACTGCTCGCTGGCCTGGCGCTGGTGACCCTCGTTCTCAAAACCATTCTCGAAATACGCTTTGGCGCGGGCAACGCAGCCGGCAAGCATTGAAAGGCATTTTCATGGAAGTGAAAGTTTCCGGTATCACCAAGCAGTTTGATCGCTTTCCGGCGCTGAACGACGTATCGCTCAACATTCGCTCCGGCGAGCTGATCGCACTGCTTGGTCCTTCCGGTTCCGGCAAGACGACGCTGCTGCGTCTCATCGCCGGCCTCGAACAGCCAACGCAGGGCCAGATTTTCTTCGGCGACGAAGACGCCTCGCACCGCACAGTGCAGGAGCGCAATGTCGGCTTCGTGTTCCAGCATTACGCGCTGTTCCGCCATATGACGGTGGCCGACAATATCGCTTTTGGTCTCAAGGTCCGCCCCTCCGCCAGCCGCCCGCCGAAAGCGGAAATCCGCAAGCGCGTGTCCGAGCTTCTCGACATGGTGCATCTCTCAGGCCTCGAAAAGCGTTATCCGACCCAACTCTCCGGTGGCCAGCGCCAGCGCGTCGCGCTCGCCCGCGCCGTTGCCATCGAGCCGAAGGTTCTGCTTCTCGATGAACCTTTCGGCGCGCTGGACGCCAAGGTGCGCAAGGAGTTGCGCCGCTGGCTGCGCGAATTCCACGACCGCACCGGCCACACCACGGTCTTCGTTACCCACGATCAGGAAGAAGCGCTGGAACTGGCGGACCGCGTCGTTGTCATGAGCCAGGGCAAGATCGAGCAGGTCGGCACGGCTGACGATGTCTATGACACGCCCAATTCCCCCTTTGTTTTCTCCTTCATCGGCGAATCCTCCAGCCTTCCGGTCACGATCCGTGATGGCCATGTGCTGTTCCAGGGCGAAAGCATCGGCGTAAACGAAAGCGGCGCAGGCGAGGGCGAATTGTTCTTCCGCCCCGAAGATGTGGTGCTGACGGACGAAAAGGACGCGCTTTACGGCAAGGTCACCACCTGTCGCCGCCTGGCCGGCACGCGCATCGCCGAAATCGACATCGCCAATAACGGTCATGACCCCTATCACCTCGAAATCGAAGTGCCGCTTAACGCTGCCGTGGCGGTGGGCGCCGAACTGCGGTTCCGCCCGACGCGGTGGAAGGTTTTCGGGAAGAAATAAGGGATAAGTGACCGCAAACGATGGTCAATGATACGGCGCTCTCTAACGCGCGTCGCATTTAATCTGATCCCACAGTACACCACAGTTGAAATCATCGACGGTGCTGGGTGTCGTTACCCCCCTCTGTCCTGCCGGACATCTCCCTCAAGGGGGGAGATCGGCAAGAGGCTTTCTTGCCACTTCATTTTCGACCGTCGAGATGCGCGAGACCTCGCCACGGAGCGATCTCCCCCCTTGAGGGGGAGATGTCCGGCAGGACAGAGGGGGGTAACGACACCCAGCACCGCATATGATTTCAACTGTGGTGTATTGTGATCTGCATCATACGACGCGCTTCAGTTCTTCGTCATATCGGCCTCGAGCCGGTATCCAGCCAGCCCGAGTTCTTGCGCTGAAGCGCAGATTTCCCCACTCGTCGAAGCAATATGCAGAAACGGAAAAGGGCCGCCTAAGCGACCCTTCCATGAGTTTGGTCCTATTTACAGACCCGGGACTGTTTCTCAACGTTCCGAAGGCAGAAGAGGTTTACAACGAGGGCTGCCCCGTCGAAAACACACCCTTTCCATTGCCTGCACCAGAGACCGAAATCTCACTAGACATTGGATCACCTCCTTCCGATACGTTGAACATAACTAGAAGGTAGTACGATTCGTGAGTAATGCAAGAGGCATTACTCCCAAGGGACGCGACGCCTTACGCAGCATCCGCGGCCTTCACGTCGAATTCGAAATGGATGCTGTCATAGGGAAACGCGATGCCGGTCTCGTTCCGGTCGATAACGCCTGCATGAAGGAGCGACGTCACATCGCGATGAACGGCCTGTACGTCCCGCCCGACACGGCGGGCAACCTCACGGATCGAAAGCGGTCCCTGTCCGGCCAGAGCCTTGATAATAGCAAGGCGAAGCGGCGCGAGCACGCGGTGCAGGTCTTCGTAGCTGGAAAACTCGACGGAGGGTTTCGCCTCCACCGGCTTCCCGGACATTGCCTGGGTACCGGCGGCAACAAAGCGCGTCTTTATATCCTTCATCGTGCTGAGACGTACAGTGAGTACGGTCATGACAAAATCCTTTCCATATCTGCCTGAAAAGCATCGAACAGTGCTTCGAGCGTGGTGAATGCAATCGGTTCTTCACGCCCGTCCATATGACGATGATCGCCTTTGCCGCGTTCATTGTCATACCGCAGAACACATTCCCCTTTGATCACCAGCGCCAGCCGATATTTGAACGGATGAAGACTTCCGGGAACAGGCTCAGGCAAATGCCACAGGACGACCTCGAAGAAGGCCGTCTCGTTAATCACCTTACGTGTCTTCTCGAGCAGCATGGCCTTCATGTTGTTATTCTTGACAACATTTCGGTTTGTTGTCAATGAAAACAACGATCATGAGACCCGCATCACGATCTTGCCGATGTGGCTGCTGCTTTCCATAAGCCGATGCGCTTCCACAGCATCCTCCAGCGTGAAGACCTGATTGATGACCGGTGCGACCTTGCCGCTTTCGATGAGCGGCCACACCTGATCCACGAGTTCGTCACGGATGGCGCGTTTCTCGTCCGCCGTGCGCGGCCGCATGGTGGAGCCGGTGACGGTCAGGCGCTTAACCATGATCGGGGTGAGGTTGACCTTGTCGGCGACGGCGCCCCCCAGGAAGGCGATGATGGACAGGCAACCATCCTTGGCCAGCGCGGCAAGGTTCTTTTCGAAATAGGCAGCACCAATCATGTCGAGAACGACATCGACGCCCTTGCCGCCGGTTTCGGATTTCACGACTTCGGCGAAATCCTCGTCGCGGTAATTGATCGCCCGTTTAGCGCCGAGCCTCACGCATGCCTCGCATTTTTCCGCAGAGCCGGCCGTGGCATAAACCTCCGCACCAAAGGCTTTGGCAAGCTGGATGGCCGTCGTGCCGATACCGCTTGTCCCGCCGTGGATGAGCACGGTTTCACCTTCCGTCAGGCCCGCCATCTGGAAGAGATTGGCCCAGACGGTGAAGAAGGTTTCTGGCAATGCGGCGGCTTTGACGGCGTCGTAACCTTTGGGGAAGGGCAGGGCCTGCCCGGCGGGAACGGCGCAATATTGCGCATAACCGCCTCCATTGGCGAGCGCGCAGACCTTGTCGCCAAGCTTGAATTCATCCACGCCTTCGCCAAGCGCAACAACCTCGCCGGCGATTTCCAGCCCGAGGATGGGACTTGCACCTTTGGGTGGCGGATAGGTGCCCTGTCGCTGCGCCACATCCGGACGGTTGACCCCTGCCGCCTCGACCGTCACGAGAATCTCGCCTTTTGCGGGTTTCGGCAGAGGCGCCTTTGAGATCTTCATGACCTCCGGTCCGCCATGGGACGGTAGATCGATGAAGCGCATTGTTTCGGGCAGGGTCGTCGTGTTGGGCATGGCCGGGAGCAACTCCTTACTTATCAGCGTTATCTGAAGATGTAGGTCAGATGGACGCCCGATGGAAGGAGGCCGTTTGTCGCTGATGTCAGTTTGCCTCGCCGAATACCCTGACAACGAGACCACCTTCGTTTTCTTTCGCGGCCGCCTTGACGCCGGCAATTTCGCTGCCGATCCGCTCGGGATTGGCGATGATCGATCCTTTCGGCAAAGTCAGCACGCCAATGGAGCAGCGAAGCAGCGCAAAGTCCCGTTCATTGCCGTTGCGGTCCTGGCCCTTCATACATCCGGCGGCACGGTCTTCTTCCGAATACAGTCCTGCGACATCAACGTGAAAATCGCTGAGCAGTCGCTCGAGGATTTCCATCAGTTCCTCCACCGACCAGTCACGCACGCCGATGAAGAAATCGTCGCCGCCAATATGCCCAAGGAAGCAGTCGCCGGCAAAAAAGTAACGGCGCATCAGGGCCGAAAACAGGGTGATGGCGTGGTCGCCGGCGTTGAAGCCATATTTGTCGTTGAAGGGTTTGAAGTTATCGAAGTCGCAATAGCAGAAGAAACGCGTCTCGTCGCCGTCACTGCAGCTGTCGGCAATGAAGCCGCCAATCGCCCGGTTGCCGGGCAACGCCGTCAGCGGGTTCTGGTCCTGCGCCATCTTCAGCTGCTTTTCATTGATGACCTTGATCAGCGAGGCGGCAGAGACGATGCCGGCATAACGCATGTTTTCGGTGAGGATGATGCAGGCGCTGCCGCCCATGCTGGCGAACATGTTCATCAACTGGTCCGCATCGGCGTCAAGCCCGACGATCGGTGCGGGGTCGACGAAATGAGAAATGGTGCGCTCATAGATCTTGTTCTTGAGCAGGTCACGGCCAAAGGGCCGGTAGATATATTCCTTGAGGTGGTATTCGTTGATGACGCCGCGCGGTTCGCCATTCGCGTTGAGAACCGGGAAGAAGGCCTGCTGCGGGTTTCTGCGGAACAGTTCGAAGACGCTGTCGACACTGTCATGTTCGAACACGGTGGGAAGCCGTTCTATTTCCCGGCGGATCAGAATCTCGTCCAGCGTCTGGCTGTTGCGCCGCGCCACGCCCATGCGGTTGAGGTGCGGAAAACTTTCGGGCAATTCGCTGGTGAAGACCGTCGGCTTGGCGATCAGCCAGCCCTGCACGAGATCGACGCCGAATTCGCGGCAGGCCAGAAATTCCGCTTCAGTCTCGATACCTTCGGCAATCACCCTGACGCCGAGGACATGGGCGATGTTGACGATGTTGCGCACGAGGTGCTGCTTGCGCGGCAGATGGTCGATGCCGGAGATGAAATGCCGGTCGATCTTCAGGTAATCCAGCGGGAAGTCGCAAAGCAGCTTCATCTCGCCGTGGCCGGCGCCGAAATCGTCGATCGCCAGCTTGAAACCCTCCTTGCGCATGCGGGCTATCAGCGAGGTGAATTCCGGCACGCTTGTATTGTCGAAACGTTCGGAAAGCTCAAAGCAGATGGAGGAGGCGGGAATGCCCGCCCGCGCCAAGTGGCCGACGAGCTTGTCGAGAATGACATCGCCATAAGGAATGAGCCGCACATCGAGATTGAGGAAAAGCGTGGCGGAGGAAAAGTCGGGAAGGGTGGAAAATTTCGCCAGCGCCCGGCTCGCCAGCATCTGCTCGAAGGCCTTCAGCTCGCCATCTGCGGCGGCCTGGTCGAGAAGCGCCAGCGGATTGGAAAAACCAAGCCGGTCATGACCGCGCATCAGCGATTCATAACCGAAGATCGTACCTGTCGTCGCCTCGACAATCGGCTGGAACGCTGTTTCCAGCACCAGCTTCGCCATGGGAAACATCTGCCCGGAGGCAAAACGCCTGATGACATCGTTCTCCAGCGTGACGGCCTGCATATGTCTCTCCGCTCCTGTTCTTACGCCCGGTTTTTAATCCCTGGGCGCCCATTATTTTTGGGCAAACAATTGCAGATCACAGGTCAACAAAAGCTTTCACCACTGTGAAGCTTTCGTGAACCTTTTATAACAACCCCTTGAATATCAAGGGTTGTTGCGCGGCGGGTCAAGCCGTTCGCGCGTGGCCGGTGTGCGCGGCGTAAAGGTCCGCGACATTGAGCCGCTCGCGGTCCGAATCCGCTGCCGGTTTTGAAGCCGCTCTGGTGCCCTGCGCGGAGGAGGCCGCCCACAGGCGCAGTGCCTCACGAACCACCTCACTGCCAGAAGCATAAGCTCCGCAGTTCACGGCTTCGCGCATCCTTGCTGCCTGTTCCGGGGAAATCGATACTGTTACCATTGGCATGATATCACTCCCTTCTTTAAACGCTGCGAACGGTCTTTCGATGTCCGGTTTACGGATCGGGTGCCGTCGTGGTCTATGGCGGGCGTTTTTATCGTTTTTCGTCTGGCGCCGCTTCCAACGAAATTTGTATCAAAGACGATAGTAGCACGAAACGCATCCTATTCCCAATTCGCAGTATATCACGGTTTAGTTTTTCCCCCGTGATCCGGGCCGCAGTATGGGTTCGCCGGTGTGGCCGGTGCGTGTGAAATCAACACCATGCAACGGCAAAAAATGTGATCCATCGCAAATCCGCGACATGAAATGGCGCGTTTTTTATTGATTGATCAGTCAATCAAGAATATTTTGCGCTCCATCAAGGAGACACTCATGCCCAAGATTGGAATGGAGCCTCTGCGCCGCAAGGCGCTTGTGGATGCGGCATTGCGCACCATAGGCCACCATGGTTCGCTGAATGTGACAATGTCTGATATCGCCCGGGAAGCCGGCGTCTCGGCGGCCCTTGCGCATCATTATTTCGGCAGCAAGCAGCAGCTGCTTCTGGAAACCATCCGCAGCCTGCTGCGCGATCTCAGGCGCGATGCCGTAGCGGCATTGATCCGCGCATCCGGTCCTCGCGAAAAGCTGAGCGCCATCGTGCATGTCTCCTTCCAGAGCGACCAGTTCACGCCGGAGACGGTGGCGGCATGGCTTGCCTTTTACGTCGAGGCGCAGCGTTCGGAGGAAACCCGGCGGCTGCTGGTGATTTATTCCCGCCGCCTGCGCTCCAACCTCATGGCAAGCCTCAACCGGCTCTGCCCGCCCGTTGATGCCGCACGCATAGCAGAAGGAGCGGCGGCGCTGATCGACGGGCTTTATATCAGGCACAGCCTGCGTTCCGCCCCGCTCGGCCTCGCTTCGGCGCCGGCGCTGGTCGAGGATTATTTCGACATGCAGCTCAAATCTTTTCCCGACGGACAGCGCCAAAAGCCGTCCATCCGCATTCTCTAGGAGACTTCGATATGACCATCGCGACGCCGCTCAGGGCGCAGCCGAAAGCCTCGCATTTCATCGACGGCGATTATGTCGAGGATAATACCGGCACGCCGTTCGAGAGCATCTTCCCCGCAACCGGCGAGATCATCGCCCGGCTTCACGCCGCAACGCCGGCGATTGTCGAGCGTGCCATCGCCTCGGCCAAGCGCGCCCAGAAGGAATGGGCGGCAATGAGCCCCATGGCGCGTGGCCGCATCCTCAAACGCGCCGCCGATATCATGCGTGAACGCAACGACGCGCTGTCCACGCTGGAGACGCTGGATACAGGCAAGCCCATTCAGGAAACCATAGTTGCCGACCCGACCTCGGGTGCGGATGCCTTCGAATTTTTCGGCGGCATCGCCCCTTCCGCATTGAATGGTGATTACATCCCGCTCGGCGGCGATTTCGCCTATACGAAACGTGTGCCGCTCGGCGTCTGCGTTGGCATTGGCGCGTGGAACTATCCGCAGCAGATCGCCTGCTGGAAGGCAGCCCCGGCACTCGTCGCCGGCAATGCCATGGTCTTCAAGCCTTCGGAAAACACCCCGCTCGGCGCACTGAAGATTGCCGAAATTCTGATCGAGGCTGGTCTTCCCAAGGGCCTCTTTAACGTCATTCAGGGCGATCGTGACACCGGTCCGCTTCTGGTCAACCATCCCGATGTCGCCAAGGTTTCTCTCACCGGCTCTGTGCCGACCGGCCGCAAGGTGGCCGCTGCCGCCGCCGGGCATTTGAAGCATGTCACCATGGAACTCGGCGGCAAGTCGCCGCTGATCGTCTTCGACGACGCCGATATCGAAAGCGCTGTCGGCGGCGCAATGCTTGGCAATTTCTATTCCTCCGGTCAGGTCTGCTCGAACGGCACCCGCGTTTTTGTGCAGAAGAAGGCGAAGGCGCGCTTCCTCGACAACCTGAAAAGCCGCACGGAAGCGATGATCCTCGGCGATCCCCTCGATTACGCCACCCATCTCGGCCCGCTGGTCTCCAAGGCCCAGCAGGAGAAGGTTCTCTCCTATATCGAAAAGGGCAAGGCGGAAGGCGCGACGCTCATCACCGGCGGCGGCATTCCTAACAATGTTGCGGGCGAGGGCGCTTATGTGCAGCCCACCGTGTTCGCCGACGTGACCGACGAGATGACCATCGCCCGCGAGGAAATCTTCGGGCCCGTCATGTGCGTGCTGGATTTTGACGACGAGGAAGAGGTTCTCGCCCGCGCCAACGCCACCGAATTCGGGCTGGCCGGCGGCGTCTTCACCGCCGATCTCGCCCGCGCACACCGTGTGGTGGATCAGCTGGAGGCGGGCACGCTGTGGATCAATACATATAATCTCTGCCCGGTGGAAATTCCCTTCGGCGGCTCGAAACAATCCGGCTTCGGCCGTGAGAATTCGGCGGCGGCGCTGGAGCATTATAGCGAGTTGAAGACGGTTTATGTGAGCACGGGGAAGGTGGACGCGCCTTATTGAGGTTCAGTGGGGGTTCACCCCCCTCTGTCCTGCCGGACATCTCCCCCACAAGGGGGGAGATCGACCTGCGGCCACGTCGCGCCCTACTTCGAGGTCGCAAATGAAGGGATGTCCCATCGTCTTGCCGATCTCCCTCCTTGTGGGGGAGATGCCCGGCAGGGCAGAGGGGGGTAAGCCCCACCCGGAAATAGCCATCGGAACCAAAGCCCCAAGTGGAGCAACCAATGCAAGCAGATTACATCATCGTCGGCTCCGGCTCCGCAGGTTCCGCCATCGCCTACCGCCTGTCGGAAGATGGTCGCTATTCCGTCATCGTCATAGAGGCCGGCGGTTCCGATTTTGGCCCCTTCATCCAGATGCCGGCGGCTCTTGCCTGGCCGATGAGCATGAAGCGCTACAATTGGGGTTACCTCTCCGAGCCCGAACCGAACCTCAATAATCGCCGCATCACCGCCCCGCGTGGCAAGGTCATCGGCGGTTCGTCCTCCATCAACGGCCTCGTTTACGTGCGCGGCCATGCCGAAGATTTCAACCGTTGGGAAGAGCTCGGGGCGCAGGGTTGGGCCTATGCGGATGTGCTGCCTTATTTCAAGCGTATGGAACACAGCCATGGCGGCGAGGAAGGCTGGCGTGGCACGGATGGGCCGCTGCATGTGCAGCGCGGGCCGGTCAACAATCCGCTGTTTCACGCTTTCATTCAGGCCGGCGCGCAGGCGGGGTTTGAACTGACGGATGACTATAACGGCTCCAAACAGGAAGGCTTTGGCCTGATGGAGCAGACCATCCACAATGGCCGTCGCTGGTCCGCCGCGAATGCCTATCTGAAACCGGCGTTGAAGCGCGGCAATGTCACGCTGGTCAACGGTTTCGCCCGCAAGATCGTCATCGAGAACGGCCGCGCCGTGGGCGTCGAAATCGAGCGCAGGGGTGCGGTCGAGACCATCAAGGCCGGTCGCGAGGTCATCGTCTCGGCCTCCTCCTTCAATTCGCCGAAGCTGCTGATGCTCTCGGGCATCGGCCCCGCCGCGCATCTGAAAGACATGGGCATTGAGGTGAAGGCGGATCGCCCGGGCGTTGGTGCCAATCTTCAGGACCACATGGAGTTTTATTTCCAGCAGGTGTCCACCAAGCCGGTGTCGCTTTATTCGTGGCTTCCGTGGTTCTGGCAGGGCGTGGCCGGTGCGCAATGGCTGCTGTCGAAAGGCGGGCTTGGCGCCTCCAACCAATTCGAGGCCTGCGCCTTCCTGCGCTCTGCGCCGGGGCTGAAACAGCCTGACATCCAGTATCATTTCTTGCCCGTCGCCATTTCATACGACGGCAAGGCGGCGGCGAAAAGCCATGGTTTTCAGGCGCATGTCGGCTACAACCTGTCGAAATCGCGCGGCAACGTCACCCTGCGCTCCGCGGATCCCTCAGACGAGCCGGTCATTCGCTTCAACTATATGAGCCACCCAGAGGATTGGGAAAAATTCCGCCATTGCGTGCGCCTCACGCGCGAAATTTTTGGCCAGAAGGCCTTTGATGATTTTCGCGGACCGGAAATCCAGCCGGGGGAAAAGATCGAGACGGACGACCAGATTGACGCCTTTTTGCGCGAGCATCTGGAAAGCGCCTACCACCCCTGCGGCACCTGCCGCATGGGCGACAGGAATGACCCGATGGCGGTAGTCGATCCCGAATGCCGCGTCATCGGTGTGGAAGGGTTGCGCGTTGCAGACAGCTCGATCTTCCCGCACGTGACCTATGGCAACCTCAACGGCCCCTCGATCATGACTGGCGAAAAGGCGGCGGACCACATTCTCGGCAAAACCCCGCTGCCGCGCTCCAATCAGGAACCGTGGGTAAACCCGCGCGCGGCTGTCAGCGACCGGTAAAGGTCAATGGTAATCATCCTCGCGCTGGTGGCGAACGGCGGCGATGGTTACTGTTTCCGGGCCGTCGATGCGGAACAGCACGATATAGCCTGACGAACCGAACGGCACGAGGAGTTCACGTATCAGCCCGTTTTCAGAAGACGCCTTACGGCAACTGAAGGGAAAATCGCTGAGAATGTCTAATCCTGCTCTTATGGCGTGAATGGCCTTCTCGGCCACATTGATGTCGTATGCGATCAGAAAATCATAGATGCGATCGAAATCCGCCAGTGCTTCTTCGGTATAACGAAGCTGATATGTCATTTCCGTTTAGCGGCTTTCGCAGCATCGAGTTTTCTTTGCATCATCGAAAGAACATCGTCGGTGCTATAATAGACGCCAGTGCGCTCCGCTTCCTCAAGCGACGCCAGCCCGCGCGCAATGAACTCCGCCTGCGATTTGCGGATTTGCACCTGCCTGCGGACCGAATCCTCGACAAATGACGATAGCGTTTCGCCGTCCTTCAGCACGCTTTCTGCCGCCTCGCGGAAATCCGCGGTCACACGCAGCGAAGGCAAAGTTGCGGTTTTCATCTTGTCTCTCCGTGCGTTGCATTTGCGATGCAGATGATGTCGTGACGCTCGGTAAAAGTCAAATCCAAAACTTGCAAAGCTCAGTCGGCAGGCAGATAAAAGGTCTTTCCGCCTGCCTCTGCCGAAATCACTAATCTGGATCCCCATGCCCGTCGACTACAAAAAGCTGAAAATGCTCCGCCGTTCCCGTGTCGTCTGGGGTTCATGGCGGATTTGGAAGCCAAGGGCGGTTTTCTGGATCGGCGCGATTGCCGTTGGCCTTATCAGCGTCGGTTTCGCGTGGGCAGCGGATCGCGCCCAGCACCTCTTCTTCGCGGCCACGTCCTCAGGTGAATGGGCGTTTTTGCTGCCGCTCATCGTTACCCCGCTCGGCTTCACCCTTTGCGCCTGGCTCGCGATCACGGTTTTCCCCAATGCCGGCGGTAGCGGCATTCCGCAGGCCATCGCCGCCCGGCACCTGCGGGACGATGCGGATCGTTCGCGGCTTCTGTCGCTGAAGCTTGCTTTCGGCAAGGTGGTGCTCACGGTCGCCGGTCTGCTCTCCGGCGCGTCGATTGGCCGTGAGGGGCCAACGGTTCAGGTGGGCGCCTCGATCATGCTGCAGGCCGCCCGCTGGGGCGGCATGGCCCAGGCGAAGGGTCTCATCCTCGCCGGATCGGCGGCGGGCATTGCCGCAGCCTTCAACACGCCGCTTGCGGGCATCGTCTTCGCCATCGAGGAGATGAGCAAGACTTACGAATCCCGCGCCAACGGCCTTGTGCTCACCGCCGTCATCCTGTCGGGCCTTGCCTCGCTGGCTCTGGTCGGCAGCTATACCTACTTCGGCACCAGTTCGGTCATGGCGAAAACGACGATGGACTGGCTGCTGGTGCTTGTCTGCGGTGTCGGCGGTGGTGCATTTGGCGCGCTGTTCAGTGCTGGGGCGTTGCGGCTCTCCGCGCGTATCCGCCGTTTCGCCCAGACCATGCCCCTGAAGCGAATGCTGGCGGTTGCCGCCGCATGCGGCCTTGCTTCCGCCGTCCTCGGCATCGCAACAGGCGGCGCGACGTTCGGAACCGGTTACGAGCAGGCCCGAGCGGCGATAGAGGGACAAGCCGCGCCATCCTTCTTCTTCATCGAAAAACTGGCGGCGACTTTCCTTGCCATGATGTCAGGCATACCCGGCGGCATCTTTGCGCCGTCTCTGTCGGTCGGCGCCGGTTTCGGCAGTACCATGGCGAGCTTGCTCGGCACCAGCATCGGCCTTGGCGCCATCGTCGGCATGGCGGGTTATTTTGCCGGCGTCGTGCAGGCGCCGATGACGGCCTTTGTCATTATTCTCGAAATGACCGGCAATCATGAAGGCGTCATGCCCATCATGGCCGCATCGATGCTGGGATATCTGACGTCGCGGCTGTTTTCTCGCGAGCCGCTTTATCACGGCCTTTCACGGGTCTTCATCGCCCAGAGCATCCGCGCCAGACGCGCCGCTCAGGCTAACGAAACGTGACAGCTTATGCGCGGATGCCCGCCACCCCGAAATAACCGAGTCCCGGTATCTTCACGCCCGGCCGGCCAAAATCGACGCCCGCGACAAGACCGAGGAAATTGATCTCGAAACCGCTGCGCACACCCGCCGAAACGCCGAACAACCCGCCGAGCGAAACACTCGCATCCTTCCAGTCGTCGGCGATGTGGTAGAATGCACCGTCCGGCAGATAGTCGCGGCCGACCGCATCCGGCGGCAGCACGACGCCGAGTTCGGGCACGCTGCGCAGCACATGGGCGACGAAGGTGTTGGAGTTGGGGCCGGGATAGATGCGATAGCCGCCCGGCTTGCCATAGGGATAGTCGGCAATCGCCTTTTCGATCTTCGGGATCAGCTTTTCCGCTTCCGCGCCGTGAATGGCCACCACCTCACGCGGCATGTTGGAATACCAGTAGGCGTCGGCGGCATAGCCATTGTGGCGGATCGGCGTGCCCCATCCCACCTTGTCATAACGGTCATAGGTCGCAGCGCCCGGCTTTTTCAGAACGACCCAGGCGTGGCTCGCAACCGAGCCCTTGAAGCCGCCGGTCATGGCGGAGAATACGTAGACGGCGGCCTGCCCGTCGCTCGAAGCCGCCGGCAGCATACCTGACGATGACCATCTGGCGGCGTTCCAGCCGCGCGGATGGTCCTTCATGGCCCATAGTCCGGCTGACGCCAATGCTGGCAGCAGGTAGATAATGGAAATCGCCAGCAGCAGACGTTTTGCAAATTTCACCGGCAGCCCCGTGCATCGAAAAATCAATTGCGCTATCAACCACATGAAATCAGAATTTTTTGAGGCTGAGAGAATGAACAATTCCGTTACCGTCGAAGTCTTCAGGGGCAATCTCGTGGAAAGCCGCCATCAGGGCCTTGCCGTGGTGGTGGACGGCGATGGCGGGGTGCTATTTTCGGCTGGCGATATCGAGCACGGCATCTTCCCGCGTTCGGCTTGCAAGGCCATGCAGGCCCTGCCGCTGGTGGAAAGTGGTGCTGCGGATGCCTACGGCTTCGGCAACCGCGAACTGGCGTTTGCCTGTTCCTCCCATTCCGGCGAGGACGCGCATGTTGAGCTCGCCGCTTCGATGCTGGCGAAAGCGGGCAGGGATGTGGATACGCTGGAATGTGGCGCGCACTGGTCCTCCGACCAGAAAACCATCATCCATCAGGCCCGCACGCTGGAAAAGCCGACGGCGCTTCACAATAATTGCTCCGGTAAACATTCAGGCTTCATCTGCGCCTGCTGCCATACCGGCACGGACCCCAAGGGCTATGTCGGTTATGACCACCCGCTGCAGCGGGAAATCCGCGCGACGATGGCAAGCCTGACAGGTGCTGCTCTCGGCCATGACAATTGCGGCGTAGACGGCTGCTCCATCCCGACCTATGCGGTGCCGCTCAAAGGGCTGGCGCATGGTTTCGCAAAGATGGCGACGGGCAGGGGACTGGAAGCCGGCCGGGCGAGCGCCTCGCGCCGTCTCATCGAGGCCTGCATGGCAGAACCTTTTTACGTGGCGGGCACCGGTCGCGCCTGCACGAAGCTGATGCAGATCGCGCCGGGCAAGATTTTCGCAAAGACCGGCGCGGAAGGCGTCTTCGTCGCCGCCCTGCCGGAAAAGGGCTTCGCCATGGCGGTGAAATGCGAAGACGGCACGACGCGCGCGGCGGAAGCCATGGTTTCTGCATTGCTCGCCCGCTATTTCGATGAAGGCAGCGCCGAACAACAGGCGCTGAGCGGCATGGCGAACCGGCAGATGCGCAACTGGAACGGCATCCATGTCGGCGATGTCAGGGTTGTCGGTCTCTAAATAACCTTTGACGCGGCCGTTTGCCGGCACGATGATGACGCGCCCTGCGCGTGATGGCCACCCCATCGCCCTCGCGGGGCGGCGTCCGCATGAAGAAGAAGCGGGCGCTTCATTGCTTTGGAGGTCGCATATCCATGTTCACATTGTTTTTCTCCCCCGGTTCCTGCTCCCGCGCCAGCCATATCGTGCTTGAGGAATCGGGCCTGCCTTACAAGGCCCACCGCGTCAATTTCGCGGAAGGCGAGCAACGCTCCGAGGCATTTTTAAAGATCAATCCCAAGGGCCGCGTGCCTGCACTGGCGACGGAAAGCGGCGTGCTGACGGAGACGCCGGCCATCCTTGCCTTCATTGCCCAGATAGCGCCCGAGAAGAAACTCGCCCGCTCGACGATCCCTTCGAATTCGCGTTGATGCAGTCCTTCAACGCCTTCATTTCTTCGACGGTGCATGTCGCCCATGCCCACGGCCGGCGCGGCAGTCGCTGGGCGAGCAATGATAGCTCGCTTGAGGATATGAAGGCCAAGGTGCCGCAGACCATGGGCGAGTGCTTCGAACTGATCGAGCACGGCATGCTGCGTGGCCCATGGGTTCTCGGCACTGCCTATTCCGTGGCCGATCCCTATCTTTTCGTCATGTCCGGATGGCTGGAAAGCGACGGCGTGGATATTGCCCGTTTCCCGAAAGTGCACGAGCACTTCCGACGCATGAACGACCGCCCGGCGGTGCAGCGGGCGCTAGCGGGGGAGAGGGGCTGAGAGGCCCCAACTCGGTTTTGTGCTGCTCCTCATCCCTGTGCTTGTCACAGGGATCCAGCCAGCCCAAGTCCTTGGGCTGAAAGAACTCTCCCCGCCGCGCGGACGCGCGTCGGCTGGATTCCTGTGACAAGCACAGGAATGAGGGTGGAGAAAGAAGGATCGCGGAATGTTCTCCCGCTCAAGCCGCCTCGGCTGCACGCGTATCCCACATGGTCTTGAATGCCGTGCGGGCCTGGCAACGATCCAGCCAGGCTTTCAGCGCCGGATGGGCATCGAAAAGCGGCTTGTGGCCCTGTGCGTAACGAACGATTTCCGCCGCGTTGAGATCGGCGACGGTGAAACGGTCGCCCACCAGATAGTCGTGGCTGGAAAGATGCTGCTCCAGCACCCGGAAGGGGCGTTTCAGCAGGCGGCTGGCAACATCGATCACTGCCCTGCCGGCATCGCTTTCCGACAGGCCTTCGGCGATGGCGGAGGAAATCTTCAGCGAATTGCTTTCGACTTCTGTCGCGGCAAAGAAGGACCATTGCAGCATCGCCGCATCTTCCTTCAGATCGATGGGCGCAAGCGGTCCGCCATATTTGCGGGCGAGGTAGAGATTGATGGCCATGGATTCGTAAAGCACCATGCCGTCATCCTCGATGCAGGGAATGGTGCCCATCGGGTTGACGGCCAGGAAGTCCGGAGACAGCGTGTTGAGCGGCGCATCCGCAGCCAGCGGATCGGCAAGGCGGCGGGCCTGTATCACCGGCACATGCTTGAATTCTATGCCGAGTTCGCCTGCCAGCCATAATGTGCGTGTGGCGCGGGAACGGTAGACACCGTAAATCGTCAACATCGAAATTACCCCTTCAACCTGTCAGATGGCGGCAAGTTACGGTCTAGCCCTCTTAAAGTGAAGCTGTGGATTGCAGCGCCAACTATGATTTTTTCTGATCCGGGAGAAGGTCCGTATCCGGCGAGAGCCGGCATTCGAAACGGTCGATGAACCGCTCGAACAGGCGAGCGAATGTCTCTACATCCTCCGCCGGCCAACCATCCATCACATCCTCGATGACGCTCATCTTGGTCCGGCGCATTTCCTGCAAAAGACTGGTGCCGAGCGGCGTGATTTCGACGATGCTGCGGCGGCCGTCCTCCTGGGAAACGCCGCGTTTCAGCAGGCCGCGCCCGACCATATCCGCCACCACCCGGCTGCCGCGGGAGGGATCGATGCGCATGCCCTCGGCAATCGCGCCCACGGTCACATCGCCCTCCGTCCGGCGCAGAATGTCGAGCACGTCGATATGGGAAAGTTCGAGACCCGGAGCGAGCCTGGCAAGCGCCATGCGGCCGATGATGCGGCGGCCGATCATGATGCGCATGCGCGTCATCGTATTGCCGATCCGCTTGATGTCCTCGGGCAGATCCTCGTTCCAGTTTTCCTCAGTCGACACGCTTCATCGTCCCTTTCGATGCTGTTTTCCGATCACGTTTAGCGGCAATAGCACAGATGTCAAAAACTTGCCATTGACATATATATGCTGATAGCACACAAATTGTCACAGCAAATCCGCCTGAAGCCAACGAGATTTTTCATGGATATGTCCACCGCCTCCGTGGCGCCGCTTGTGTCGGATCATCGCCGCAGGCTCATCGTCTTTCTGTTTCTGATGCTGGCCATGTTCATGGCGACACTCGATAACCAGATCGTATCGACGGCACTTCCCACCATCGTCGGTGAGTTCGGCGCGCTGGAGCGCTTCGGATGGATCGGCTCTGCCTATCTGCTGGCGACCAGCGCCGTCATGCCTGTCTATGGCAAGCTCGGCGACCTGTTCGGCCGGAAATATGTGATGATCGCGGCGGTCGTCATCTTCACGCTCGGCTCGCTCGCCTGCGGGCTGGCATGGTCGATGGATTCGCTGATTGCCGCCCGCGTTCTTCAGGGGCTTGGTGGCGGCGGCATCATGGTCTCGATCTTTTCCGTCAATGCGGATCTGTTCGAACCGCGCGAACGCGCCCGTTACCAGAGCTATTCCAGCCTCACCATCATGGCGTCAGGCAGTGTCGGCCCGATCCTCGGCGGCACGATGAGTGATCTCTTTGGCTGGCGGTCGATCTTCCTGATCAATCTGCCACTCGGCATCATCGTTATCGCCGGTCTGGCGCTGATGCTGCCCTACCGGCGCCCGGCGCGCCAGCCGAAGATCGATTATCTCGGTGCTATTCTTTTGGCGGCCACCATTGCTAGCGTGGTCTTCTGGGCGGACAGCAGCGAATTGTTCGGCTCGCTCATCGCAGCCCCAAGTCTCGGCATCATCGCTTTTGCTGTCATCGCTGCGTTCCTCTGGGTGCAGGTGGAACGCCGCGCGCCGGAACCGGTCGTGCCGCTGCGTCTCTTCAAGGACAGCACTTTTCCGCTGTTGATGATCGTTTCGCTGACCAGCGGCGGCATCGGTATCGGCATGGTCAATTATTATGCCCTGTTCCTGCAAACCACCACCGGCCTTTCCCCCTCCCATGCCGGCCTGTTCTTCATCGCGGTCACCGGGGGCATCGTCATGGGTTCGCTTTCGGCCGGACGGCTAATCTCGATTACCGGCGTCTACAAGCCCTTCTCGGTGGCGGGTCTCTCCATCAATCTCATCGCCATGCTGCTGTTCACGCAAATGCATGCTGGCACGCCGCTTTGGGTGATTGCGGTCCTCATGTTGGCACAAGGCTTTGCGGTCGGCCTCGGCCAGCAGGCGCCGATCATCGGCGTGCAGAATTCCGCGCCCAAGGCGGATATCGGTGCGGCGAGCGGTGCGGTGACCCTGACCCGCATGGGTGGCGCGGCAATTGCCATCTCGGTCTATGGCGCCATCGTGTCATCGAGCCTCAAGGGCGTGGCGGTCGACATTCCCGGCGTCGGCAAGATCGAGGAACTGACGCCGAAAGTGCTCTCCGAACTCCCGGCCGCCTCGCAAGCCGCCGTCGCCTCGCTCTACTCGGATGCGTTTACGCCGCTGTTCTTCGCCGCAGCCGCAACCGCCGCCATCGGCCTTGCCGCGGCGCTGATGCTGAAACCGGTGCGGCTGCCGGCGGCGGCGCAGACAAAGCCGGCCGAAGGGGCGGGGGAGTAAGAGCTGTCACCTAAGACGGTGCGATGGAATTGGCGCACCTTGTCCACGTTGCTCACGATACCCTCATCCCTGTGCTTGTCACAGGGATCCAGCCAGCCCGAGTCCTTTGGGCTGAAAAGACTCTTCCCACCGCGCTGACGCGCGTTGGCTGGATTCCTGTGACGAGCACAGGAATGAGGGAAAGGAGGGGCCGTGCAATGTGTCTCACCACCATGATCCGGTAAAACAAAAACACCCCCACTGGAAATTTAACGCGCGTTCCGCGTTATGCTCGCAGCACTTCAGATTCGCGCGGGCGGCCCTATCTCAATGAACATGAAGCCGGAACAGCTCCTGAATTCCACGCCCAAGGGCCTTTATTGCCCGGCGGGTGATTTTTATATCGATCCCGTGCGGCCCGTGGCGCGGGCGCTCATCACCCATGGTCATTCCGATCATGCCCGCGCCGGCCATGGCGCGGTGCTGGCCACGCGCCAGACGCTGGATATCATGCGCATCCGTTATGGCGAGGATTTCTGCGGCAGCGAGCAGGCGGTTGGCTTCGGCGAGAGGGTGGAGGTGAACGGTGTTACCGTCGGTTTCCATCCGGCAGGCCATGTCCTCGGCTCGGCGCAGATTTCCGTGGAAATGAACGGCCTGCGCATCGTCGCGTCCGGCGATTACAAGCGCGGCATCGACCCCACCTGCGCCCCCTTCGAGACGGTGCCCTGCGATGTCTTCATCACCGAAGCCACCTTCGGCCTGCCGGTGTTTCATCATCCGCTGCCGCGCGTGGAAACGGCCAAGCTGCTCACCTCCATCAAACAGTTTCCCGAGCGGACGCACCTTGTCGGCGCCTATTCGCTGGGCAAGGCGCAACGCGTCATCCGTCTGCTCCGCGACAACGGCTATTCCGATCCCATTTATATTCACGGTGCGCTGGCACGACTCTGCGACTATTACGTTTCGCAGGGCATTGACCTCGGGGAGCTCAGGCCCGCGACACTGGAGAAAAGCAACCCCGCTGCCTTCAAGGGCGCGATCGTCGTCGGCCCGCCCTCGGCGTTTCAGGAGCGCTGGGCGCGGCGCTTCAACGAACCGCTGATCGCCTTCGCGTCCGGCTGGATGATGGTGCGGCAGAGGGCAAAGCAGGGCGGAGTTGAACTGCCGCTCGTCATATCGGACCATTGCGACTGGCCGGAACTGCTGGAGACGATCAAGGAAATCTCCCCACAGGCCGTCTGGGTCACCCATGGCCGGGAGGAGGCGCTGGTGCGTTGGTGCGAATTGCAGGGCATTGCCGCCAAGCCGCTGCATCTCGTTGGTTACGAGGATGAGGGGGATTGAGATGAAAGCCTTCGCCACTCTTCTTGACCGCCTGGTCCTCACCCCGTCGCGCAATGGCAAGCTGAAGCTGTTGACCGATTATTTCCGCGATACGCCCGATCCCGACCGGGGTTATGGTCTCGCAGCCATTGCCGGGACGCTGGACCTTAAAAGTGTCAAACCCGCCATGCTGCGCGAGCTGGTGCTGGAGCGCATGGACGAGGTGCTGTTCCGTTATTCCTATGATTATGTCGGCGATCTCGCCGAAACCATCTCACTGGTCTGGGGCAATATCGGCGGCGCGGACGACTCCGAGGCACAGGATCCGCGCCTTGGGGATGTCGTCACTCTGATGAATTCGCTTGGTCGCACGGAGGTGCGCGGCGCGGTGCGCGATCTCCTGGATCGGCTCGATACCTCTTCGCGTTTCGCTTTCCTCAAACTCGCAACCGGCAGCCTGCGCATCGGCGTTTCGGCGCGGCTGGCACGGCAGGCGCTGGCGGATTTTGCAGGCAAGGACATCACCGAAATCGAGACCCTCTGGCACGGCCTGACGCCGCCCTATACGCCGCTTTTCGCCTGGCTGGAGGGCAAGTCCGACCGGCCGGTGCTGGCAACGCCCGCCATCTTCCATTCGGTCATGCTGGCGACGCCGGTGGCCGATGGCGATCTCGATGCGCTCGATCCCGCCGATTACGCGGCGGAGTGGAAATGGGACGGCATCCGTGTGCAATTGTCCCGCGCCGGTGAGACGCGCAAACTCTATTCGCGATCGGGCGATGATATTTCCGGCGCCTTTCCCGACGTGCTGGAAGCGATCGATTTCGAAGGCGTGATGGATGGTGAATTGTTGATTGGCGGCACGGCACGCTCCAACAATCTCACCCGCACCTTCTCCGACCTGCAGCAGCGGCTGAACCGCAAGACGGTGACGGCAAAGATGCAGGACGACTATCCGGCCTTCATCCGTGCTTATGATCTGCTGTTCGACGGTGAAAGCGACGTTCGTGCGCGAACCTATCTGGAGCGCCGCGGCCGCCTCTCTGACATCATCGAGCGCGCGCCGCATGATCGCTTTGACCTCTCGCCGCTGATCGGCTTTTCCAGCTGGCAGGAACTCGATACGCTACGCGCCGCGCCGCCCGATCCTGTGATCGAGGGGGTGATGATCAAGCGCCGCGACAGCACCTATCAGGCCGGGCGCGCCAAGGGCCCCTGGTTCAAGTGGAAACGCGATCCCTACAATATCGACGCCGTCATGATGTATGCCCAGCGCGGCCACGGCAAAAGATCGAGCTATTATTCCGATTTCACCTTCGGTGTCTGGGCGGAAGGCGAGGACGGCGAACAACTTGTTCCCGTGGGCAAGGCCTATTTCGGCTTCACCGATGCGGAACTGGAGGTGCTGGACAAGTTCGTGCGCGACAATACCGTCGAGCGTTTTGGCCCTGTGCGGGCGGTGCGCGCCACGCCGGATCTCGGTTTCGTGCTGGAGGTGGCCTTTGAGGGCATCAACCGCTCCACCCGCCACAAATCCGGTGTCGCGATGCGCTTCCCCCGCATTGCAAGGTTGCGGGCCGATAAATTGCCGGCCGAGGCGGACCGGCTTTCGACGCTGGTGGCAATGATCGATGGCGTGGAAGGGTAGGGACGTGGCGGCCAGCTGCCTCATTCCTGTGAAAGCACGGAGTATCTGTCCAGAAATTGCCATGATGGCTGCGAATACATTGTTGTCATTCGCGAATCCGTGATTGGACAGCTCCCCGCCGCAGTGCTGAACTGCTGTTACAACCATCCTCTTCAGGTGACCATATGGCAGACAAGCGCTTTCTTTCCTCAGCCTTCGGACAGGAAGAGAGCACGCCCATTTCGAGCATAACCCGGCGTAGCTTGCTGGCCGGTGCCATTGGCCTGTCTGTGGCCGCATTTTTACCGCCGCGCGCGAAAGCGGGCATCGTTGCCCCCGAGGTTTTGCCGCTGGAACGGCAGGATTATGCGGAGGCGCGCAAACGGTTTCACACCCATCTGTTGCGAAAGATGGCCGCCCCGGAAAAATCCTCGGCGCTGGGCACGCCGCCGGGCGCGGAACGCATCACCTATCCCGGCGGGCCGGATGGTTCGATCGAGCTTGTCGCGTGGCTCTCCCATTACCAGCCCTCAAAAACGCTGAAACCCGCTGTCCTGTTTCTTCATGGCGGCAATGCCACCGGTGATGGCCACTGGGCGCTGATGAAGCCCTATTGGGAGGCGGGTTATGTCGTGCTTTTGCCGTCCTTCCGGGGGGAGAATGGCCAGAGCGGCAATTATTCCGGTTTTTACAACGAAACGACGGATGCGCTGGCGGCGGCGACCTATCTGGAAAATCTCCCCGGCATCGACAGAAATCGTTTCTTCATTGCCGGCCATTCCAACGGCGGAACGCTTACGCTTCTGGCCGCCATGAGCCGCAGGTTCCGGGCTGCGGCCCCGATCTCGGCCGGTGTCAATTCCTGGCGTTATTTCAATCGCTATAGCGACGAAATCTGTTTCGACGAGACCGATGAGCGCGAATTCATCATGCGCTCGTCCGTCTGTTTCGGCCCCAGCCTCAAATGCCCGACGCTGCTTCTGCGCGGCACGGAGGAGCGGCCTTTCGATGCCGATCACCAGCTTTTCGTGGATCGTGCCCTGACATCCGGCTTCAAGATCGACAAGAAACTGCTGCCCGGCAGCCACAATGGCGTGGTGCCGCATGCGGTGGAGGAGAGCATCCGCCTTTTCAACGCGTTCGTCTGACATGCAATATTGCGCGGCCGATGAGCGGCGCAGGGCATCCGAGTTTGACGCCTAGTTTTTGATGATGCCTAGTTTTTGATGATCGACGTCTTGGCCTGCTCGGCCCACCACGCGCCATCTTTCTTGTCGGCATATTGGGCGCGTTTGTTGGTGAATTGCCCCTGGGTGCACATCTCGCGATAATTGCGCACCGGCAGACCAAGCTCCTTGACGACGGCATGCACCACCGTCGGGCCCGTCATGTCATAAACGCTGACGAGCGTTCCCTCTTCGATATTCTGGGCAATACGGTCGGCTATCAGCTTCAGCGCCGGATGGCCGGGTTTGGATGCCATGAAGTAGTTAGTGATTTCACCATCTTTCATGGCAATGAAAACGGCTTCTTCGTCACTGCCGATCACATCTTCCGGGCGGGCCGCAAAATTGGAATCGATATCCAGATAGATGCCGCCTTCCTGAAGGAGCACCAGAATACGCCAGAAATCCGCTTTAGCCGCGCCCACCTGCAATCGCCGGAAAGCATCGGCGTAACGGCCGGGAAAATGCCGGTCGATATAGGCCTGACATGCCTCGTCATCATGGTAGCGATATTCGAATTCCGGCGTCAGCCAGCGGTTGAACAGGAAATTCGCATAGATCGGCGTTGTCACACGGTTGGAATAGTTGGTCTGCCAGATGATACGGGGAATGGCCTTTTCCGATTTCGGATGGCGGCGGGCCGGTTGATGCGCGGGAAGCGTTTTTCTTCTGCCAGGCCGAAGGAAAAGATCGATGGAAAAGATGACCTTGACGATGTTGCCGCCGATCTTGATCGCGCGGTACGCAACGGGGTTGTAGTCATGCTTTGCCAAGTCCAGCGCTCCTGCGTGTGGAATCGATTATCACGCGCGTAAGCGGCGGTGCGCGGGTTTTATTGCACACAATTGGTTTGTCAATACGCTGAAAATGAGACCGGCCGAGCCCCGGATTAACGAGGCTCGGCCGGTTTGGGAGGGGCTGCGATCACGCTTTGTTGCGGTTAAAATATCCGAGCAGCCGCATGGCGTTGGCAGTCACCAGAACCGTGGCGCCCGTGTCGGCGAAGACGGCGAGCCACAGGCCGGAAAGGCCGGTGACGGTCGTGACCAGGAACACCGCCTTAAGCCCGAGCGCAATCGTCACGTTCTGACGGATATTGCTCATCGTGGCGCGCGACAGGCCGATGAGGCGGGCGGCATCGCCGACATTGTTGCGCATCAGCGCCGCATCCGCCGCTTCCATCGCCACGTCCGTGCCGGAGCCGATGGCGACGCCGACGCTGGCCGCCGCAAGGGCCGGCGCATCGTTGATGCCGTCACCCACCATGACAACAGTCTTCTTTTCGGCGAGCTTGCGGATTTCCTCGACCTTGTTCTGCGGAAGAAGTTCACCGCGAGCTTCAAGGCCAAGCTTGTTGCCGATGGCACGCGCGGTGCGGGCATTGTCACCCGACAGCATCAGCGAGGAAATGCCCATTTCCTTCAGGGCCTTGACGCCTTCGGCCGCGTCCTTGCGCGGTTCGTCGCGCATGGCGAAGAGGCCGCTTGCTGCGCCGCCGGCCATCACGACAGCCACCGTCTTGCCTTCGCTTTCCATCGCGGAAATGCGGTCAGCAAGATCCTTCGAGAGCGTGCCGACCTCCGTCGCAAAACGCGGTGCGCCGATGAACAGCTCCTTCCCACCGACATTGCCCTGCATGCCGCGACCGGAAATCGCCTTGATGTTGGAGCCGGGCAGGGGCTTCACGCCAGCCTTTTCGGCGTGATTGACGATGGCGCGGGCGAGTGGATGGCTCGACTCGTTCTCGATGGTCGCGGCCTGCGCAATCAGCTCGGCCTCGTTGCCGTCAAGCGCCACCACGTCGGTCACGACAGGTTCACCGAGGGTCAGCGTTCCGGTTTTGTCGAAGGCGACGGTTTCTGTGCGCGCCAGCATTTCGATGACCGCGCCACCCTTCACCAGCATGCCGTGGCGTGCCGCGGCCGAAAGGCTGGAGGCAATCGCTGCCGGAACGGAAATGACCAGCGCGCAGGGGCAACCGATCAAGAGCAGCGCCAGACCGCGATAAATCCAGGTGTCCCAGTCGCCGAGGCCGACAAGCGGCGGCACGATGATGGTCAGCACCGAGATCGCCACGATCAGCGGCATGTAATATCGCGAGAAGCTCTGGATGAAGCGTTCGGTCGGAGCCCGCGCATCCTGTGCTTCCTCGACAAGCGTAATGATGCGGGCAATGGTGTTGTCTTCCGGCGCGCGGTCGACACGGATGCGCAGCGAGCCGTCATGGTTGATCGAGCCGGCAAAGACGCGAGCACCCTTTTCCTTGGCGACGGGAATGCTTTCCCCGGTCATCGGCGATTCGTCGACGCTGGACTGGCCGTCCATGACAACGCCATCGGCGGCGATACGGTCGCCGGGACGCGCCACGACCACCTGGCCGATGCGCACCTGATCGGCGGAGACCTGCCGAAGCGAGCCGTTTTCCTCCACCATCGCCGTTTTTGGCAGCAGGGAACCGAGCGCCTTGATGCCCGAGCGGGCGCGGGCGGCGGCAAAACCTTCCAGCAATTCGCCGACGGAGAACAGCAGCACGACGATGGCCGCCTCTTCCGCCTCGCCGATGATGATCGCGCCGATGGCGGCAATCGTCATCAGCATCTCGATGGTGAAGACCGCGCCGAAACGGGCGGCATTGAAGGCATTTCTTGCGATCGGGAAAAGCGTCGCGAGCGTCGCGACGATGAAGGCGTAACTGCCCCAGGCCGGGAAGGTCAGTTCCGCCGCATAGGCAATCGCGACCAGAATGGTGCCGGTGAAGGTGTTGCGCGCCTTCGCGCCGCGCCACCATGCGCCTTTTTCATCCGCGCCATGGGCATGCCCTATCTCGGCGCTCTGGCTTGCGGCGGCAGGTGCTGCAGCGTGGGAATGGCCCGCATGGTCGTGCCCGTGATCGTGACCTGAATGATCATGGCCGGAGTGATCGTGGTCATGCCCGTTGCAGGAATGTTGTTCGTCTTCCGAATGGTCATGCGCCGCGTGGTCGTGGTCGGAATGATCGTGGCCGGAATGATCATGATCGTGATTGCCACCGCATGTCGCGTGATCGTGATCGTCTTCGTGCTTTTGATCCGGCGTCTTTTCGCGCGCGGTCTTTTCCTGCGGCAGCAGAGCGGGCTTGAAGCCGAGCTTGCGCAACGTATCCTCGATCTTGTCGACCGGCGTCTTGTTCTCGGCAAGCGAGAGGTTCAGCCTTTCGCGGGCCACCGAAACCTTGACGTCGTCAACGCCGGGCAGGCGGGAAAGCGCGGTTTCGATCTTGGCCGCGCAGCTGCCGCAATCCATGCCGCCGACGGAAAAGATCAGGGCGTTGCTCTTGTCCCCGCCGGTTTCGGGCTCGTCATGATGATGGCCGCCGCAGGAGGAATGATCGTGATGATCGGCCTCGACCTTTGCCTGGGGAGCCTTTTCGCGCGGCAGGAACGCGGGCTTGAAGCCAAGCTTGCGCAGCGTATCCTCGATCTTATCAACAGAAGTTTTCTGCTCCGCCACGGAGAGGTTCAGCCTTTCGCGGGCAACGGAGACCTTGACGTCGGCAATGCCGGGCAGGCGTGAGAGCGCGGTTTCGATCTTCGCCGCACAGCTGCCGCAGTCCATGCCGCCGACCTTGAAGGTCAGCTCCTCTGATTCCCCGTTCAAACTGCCGCGTGTCGAAATATTCATGGTTCTCGCTCCTGAATTCCAGTCGACAGCCAATCTGACACCTCTAGCAACTAGAGCTTCAAGAGGAAAAATGCGGTTTTCCGATTTTTTTTGAAAAAACCCGACGCCAGCTTCGCGCCAGCCGCGCGGTCCATCATGCCGGCAGATTGGATTCCATGAAGCGGTTCAGATGATATCACTCCTTTTGAAAAACGGTCGCCGGGCGGCCTCTCTGGTGGCCCTTGCGGTTCTGCCGCTGCTGAGCGGTTGCCTTTTCGTGACGGATACGACCCGGATGGACCCGGATGTCTTCGTCAGGGAAACGGCGCCGGTGTTCAATTTTAATTCCGTCAGCTCCAATCGCCAGCCGGAGCTGCCGCCGCAACCGGGCCAGCTTTCCACGCGCCCGCCGGATCTGTTCAGAACCCGCTTCCATCAGGAATATGGTCCGCCGGTGCGCGGGCAGGGGCTGCAAGCCCCGCAGGTGCAGGGTTATAACGCGCCGCAACCGCAGGGCCAGACGATGGCCTATGGCCTGCCGGTTTCCAATCCGCTGCACCGGGTCATGTATGGCCCGATCCGCGATGAGGACCGCTCCCTGCCGGCCATTCCCTATGGTCGCATCGATCCGCGTTATCTCCGGCAGGAAGTGAGCTATCAGACGGCGGAAGCGCCCGGCACCATCGTGGTCGATACAAAACAGCATTTTCTCTATCTCGTGCAATCCGGCGGCAAGGCGATCCGCTACGGCGTCGGCCTCGGTCGTGACGGTTATGCCTGGTCGGGCCGGGGCAAGATCCAGTGGAAGGCCAAATGGCCGCGCTGGACGCCACCGGATGAAATGGTCAAGCGCCAGCCGGAGCTCGCCTCCATCTCTGCCGCCAATGGCGGCATGACGCCGGGTCTGAACAATCCGCTCGGCGCACGCGCGCTTTATATCTTCAAGAATGGCAAGGACACGCTGTACCGCGTCCACGGTACACCGGACTGGCAGTCCGTCGGCAAGGCGACGTCCTCGGGCTGCGTGCGCATGCTCAATCAGGATGTGATCGACCTTTATGAGCGCGTGCCGCAGGGTGCGCAGATTGTGGTTATCTGAACACGTTCTAAAAGAAAGAGATATGGGACCCATTCCGCCAGCGCCTTGTGACTGGCTTTTAGCGGTCGGTTAACTATTTTCGCAATACGCATGACACGGAACAAACGACGTACAACGGCGGTCTAGCCGTTCGAAATGTGGGACAAACCGGCCTTATGACAAGCACCGACACAGATCTTTCCAGACGCACCTTCCTTTCCCTTCTCGGCCTCTCTTCCGCTTCGCTTCTCGCAGGCTGCGCCTCGTCAGGCACGGGAGACGCGATTCGCCAGCAGGCGAGCGCCATCGGCAGCGATTTCCGCCAGATGTTCTCATCCGGCGTCAGCGATGCGGAACTGGCCGTCATGTACGGCTCGGTCGAGGATGGCGGTTACGTCATTCCCGCGGTTCCCTATCAGAAGATCGACCGCCGTTATTATCGCCAGCGGGTCGTCGATCCGACCGGCGAGCGCCCCGGCACCGTGGTCGTCGATACGCGCTCGCGCTTCCTTTACGTGGTGGAGCCGGGCGGTAGCGCCATGCGTTACGGCGTTGGCATCGGCCGCGAAGGTTTCGCCTGGTCGGGCGAAGGCGTCATCCAGTGGCGTCAGAAATGGCCGAAGTGGACACCGCCGGACGAAATGGTCGCCCGCCAGCCGGAACTCACCAAATATTCCTCCAAGAATGGCGGTATGCCGCCGGGCCTCAAAAACCCGCTGGGTGCGCGCGCCCTCTATATCTTCCAGAACGGCAAGGACACGCTCTACCGCCTGCACGGCTCGCCGGAATGGAACTCCATCGGCAAGGCCGTCTCCTCCGGCTGCGTGCGCCTGATGAACCAGGACATCATCGACCTCTACGACCGCGTGCCGCAGAAGGCGCGTGTGGTGGTCTGGCAATAAGCCTGCAAACATTCACGAAAAAGGCGGCCTCTGTGCCGCCTTTTACTTGAGGAAAATCTGTCCCCATACTCGACGTCATCCTCGGGCTCGTCACGAGGATCTAATCACGTCACACTAAATCGATCCGTTGCAGATGCTCGGGACAGGCCCGAGCATGACGGAAGAGAGATTATCTGCCCGCGTGATTTGCCGGAGGGTTAGGGGCGGCTGAGGCTGTCCTTCAGCGCATTCACCCTGTCGCGAATCTGTACCAGTTCCTCCAGTCCGCAACCGGTCGCATTGCCGATCGCCACCATGATTTTTACGCCTTCCTTTTTAAGCTCGGCCCCCTTTTTCGTCAGGGCCACCAGCACCTGCCGCTCATCCACCGTGCCGCGCTTGCGGGTAATCAACCCCGCATGTTCGAGCCTTTTCAGCAGTGGCGACAGCGTGCCCGAATCGAGGCCCAGCATTTCGCCGAGCGCCTTGACGGTGGAGGTTTCCTTTTCCCACAACGCCATCATGACGAGATATTGCGGATAGGTCAGCCCGATCGGGTCGAGCAGCGGCTTATAGGCGCGCGTGAAGGCATGCGCCGCGCCGTAAAGGGCAAAACATATCTGCTGGTCCAGCCTCAAAAGGCTTTCCATCGTTTTCTCGTCGCCCTGTGCGTCCATTTTCCAGCTCCAAAATCAACCGGGGAGGGAACAATCAGCCCCCGCTTTCGGTTCCTGCCGCATGGATGCGCGGCGAAATTTCGTGAAAATTATCGCAAAAAACGAATTCGCATTCAATGTGCAAAATTATATTGCGCACAATTAAATTGTTCGCTATAAAAGCTTCAACGCCAACCCGAAGGAGTAAATGTCATGCCAATTCTCTATACGACCAAAGCATCTGCCACCGGTGGCCGCGCCGGCAACGCCAAGTCGGAAGACGGCGTGCTCGACGTGACGCTGACCGTTCCGAAGGAACTCGGCGGTGACGGCGCTCGCGGCACCAATCCGGAACAGCTTTTCGCAGCCGGCTATTCCGCCTGCTTCCTCGGCGCGCTGAAGAACGTTGCCGGCAAGCAGAAGGTAAAGATTCCGGAAGACACGACTGTGACGGCAACGGTCGGTATCGGCCCGCGCGAAGACGGCACCGGTTTTGGCATCGAAGTCTCTCTCAAGGTCAACATCCCCGGTCTTGAGCGTGACAAAGCCGAAGAGCTGGTTGCCGCAGCCCACATCGTCTGCCCCTACAGCCACGCCATGCGCACCTCCACGGAAGTGCCGGTCTCGGTGGCCTGATCCAGTCCCCGAGGCATTCCACAGAGGCCGGGTTCATCCCGGCCTTCTTGTTTGCAGAAATAAATATGCTATATTCTTTCCAAGGAAAGGATATGTGCCATGAATATTCACGCCAAGACCGCCATGGATCCTGCATCGCAGGGCAGGGTCGTCACCAAGGCCGTCATCGCCGCCGCCGAGCGGCTGGGCCTGAATGCTGCCCGCACCGCCGATATTCTGGGCGTGTCCGCGCCAACGGTCTCGCGCATGAAGCGGCTGGATTTCCTGCTGGAGCCGGGCGCCAAGTCCTTCGAGCTTGCGGTGCTGCTGATCCGGGTCTTCCGTTCGCTGGATGCGATTACCGGCGGCGATGAGGCGGTGGCCAAAAACTGGCTGCGCAATCACAATACGGCGCTTGATGCCGTGCCTGCCGAAAGGCTCACCACCATCACCGGATTGATCGATGTCCTCTCCTATCTGGACGCCCGACGCGCTCCTGTCTGAAAAACGCGCCACGTCGGGCAAGTATTGGCGGCTGGTGGAAGCGCAGCATCAGGTTTCCACCATGAAGCTGGTGGATACGGTTGAGGAGCAATCCCTTCTGGAGGATATTCTGGAAACGAGCAAACGACCGTTTCCGCCGGAATGTGCCGGTTTCGATTATCTTCTCGCGACACCTTTCAGATATGGCGCCGCCTATCCGCATGGCTCACGGTTCCGCCGCGCTGGCTATACGGAAGGCGTTTATTATGCCGCCGCAAAGGTCGAAACGGCGCTCGCCGAAATGGCCTTTTATCGGCTGCTGTTTTATGCCGAATCGCCCGGAACGCCGCTGCCCGCCAACCCCGCCGATTATTCCGCCTTCGCCGCCCGCATCGCCACCGATGCGGCGCTGGATCTGACGCAACCGAAACTCAGTCGCGACGAAGCCTTGTGGACCGATCTGCAAAATTACGAGCCATGCCAGGCGCTCGCCGAGCAGGCACGTCTGGCCAAAGTTGAAGCGATTCTTTACCGCTCGGTGCGCGATCCCCAGGGCGGTCTCAATATCGCCATCCTCTCCCCCAAGGCCTTTGCCGAAAAAGCGCCGGTGGAACGGATGAGCTGGCGTATCCGCCTGTCGAAGACTGGCGTGCAGGCGCTGTGCGAATTTCCGATGCGCAGAACGGGCTTTGCGGTCTCGGATTTCGCCGGTGATCCACGCCTCGCCAGCCTTTTGGGCTGACGGGCGTTTTGCTTGTTTCCCCGCGGCTTCTTTGAGGGCCATCAGGCCGAGGCGAAAAACGCCTCGGGATCGTCGACTTCCACCAGTTTCCGCTTTTCGATCAGCCAGAAGCGGGTTCCGACCGTCCGCACGAAACTTCTATCGTGCGAGACAAGCACGCAACTCGCCTCCCGGCTGATGATCTCCGCCTCCAGCGTTTCCTGGCCGTCTATGTCAAGATGGTTGGTGGGTTCGTCCAGCAGGTAGAAATTCGGCTCCGCCAGTCGCAGCAGCAGCATGGCAAGCCGCGCCTTCTGCCCGCCGGAGAGCGAGGCTATGCACCGTTTCTGCATTTCAATGTCGATGCCAGCGCCGGCGAGCAGGCCGTGGATGCGCTGTTCGCCAATATCGAAACGGCGGGACAGCAACGCCGCCGGCGTGCTGTCATCCTCGATTTCGGCCAGCGACTGGTCGACATAACCGGCCACCAGCGACGGCGTGGCCTTGATGCCCTCCTGTATCTCGCCTGCACCCGTCACCGCCGACTGCAGCAGTGACATCAGCCGCGTCTTGCCGACACCGTTGCGACCCAGAATGACGATGCGGTCGCCCTGGCGGATGAATTGCCGGCCGGTGCGGAACAGCACTGTTCCATCCGGCGTCGAGACGGGAACATCTTCCAGAGTGACCAGAACCTTGGCATGGGTGCCGCGATTGGCGAGCTGGATCTTGCCGGCGGATCGCTCGGCATGGGCGGGGCGCGCCTTTTCCTCCAGCTTGTCGGCGCGTTGCCGCAATTGCTTGGTCTTGACCGCCAGGAGATCGCTGCCGGAATTGATGCCGATATTGTTGAGCTTGGCTGCCTGCCGGCGCAATTGCTGCGCGGTTTTCATGTCGCGCTGGAAACGCCGCTCATCGGCGGCATCCTCCTCCTCCAGCGCCATGCGCGCATGGCCGTAGGGCAGGCGGAACAGCGCCGAATTTTCCGGCCGCAGGAACAGCGTGGTGCGGGTGACATTGTCGAGAAACGCGCGGTCATGGCTGACCATGATGACGGCGGTATCGCGCGGCAATTCACCGAGCCAGCTTTCCAGCACATTGATCTTTTCGAGGTCGAGATGGTTGGTCGGCTCGTCGAGCAACAGCACGTCGGGTTCGGTGATCCATGCTTTGGCCAGCATGGCAAGCCTTTGCCAGCCACCGCTCAGTTCTTTCAGGCGGCGCTCGCGGAACGGCTCCGGCACCAGCATGGCGTCTAAGATGATGTCGGCGCGCCAGCTTTCGCTGTCGATCGTGTCCGCCGGCAGGGCGGAAAGCACCGCGTCCCGCATCGTGTGGTCCATCAGCGCAGAGGGCAGGTTCTGGTGGACGAAAGACTGCGTCAGGCCGCGCAGCCGGGTAATGTCGCCGCTGCTGGGCTCCATGTCACCTGCAAGGCAGTTAAGCAGGGTGGATTTGCCGCAGCCATTGGCGGCAACAATGCCGATGCGGTCGCCCGCATTCACGGTAAGGCTGAGATTGGAAAAAAGCGGCTTACCCAGAATGATTCCGAGGTTTCGAAGCGTAATGATGGTCATGATGTCGTCTCTGGCAGGACGGACCCGTAGGAACCATGGTCTGCAACACGCAGCACCGGGTTTCGGTTCGTGGTGATCCGTCGTGAAAACGTGCGCAAACCGCAGACGAGCTGCATTCTGCGCGGCCTTTTAGGCAAACCAGAGTGTTGGTGTTCCGGTCAGCCCTGCAAACGTGTCCGCAGGGCAAAAAGGTGGCAGAGCTGACGATTGCGCCAGAAGCAGGAAATATCCATGCGAAGCCTCCTTTCTTGAAACGTGTTGAACTGCCTGACCATTAACAGCGGCGGCTGTTTGTGGCAACCCGATTAGAAAATGATGAAGATTAGGGGAGGCGGTGCGGCCGGAACATCCCTGATAAGGGTGACACGCGCCACACCGCATTTTGCGCTGGCGCTACTGCTTGCCGACACGCGCGCGCAATTCTTCCACATGCGCGGCGATCTCGGGCGTCACCGCATCGCCGAAATCCTCCATTTCGAACATCGGGCGGATTTCGATTTCGCTCTTCTCCAGCATCGGGTTCGGGCAGCGCTTCACCCATTCCACAGCCTCGTCCATGTCCTTCACGTTCCATATCCAGAAGCCGGCGACCAGCTCGTTGGTATGCGGGAAGGGGCCATCGACAACGGTGCGGCTGTCACCGTCGAAAATCACGCGCTTGCCCTTGGAGGAGGGGTGCAGGCCATCGCCGGATTGCATGATGCCGGCATTGACCAGTTCCTCGTTGAATTTCCCCATGGCTTCGATCAGCTCCGTCGTCGGCATTACGCCGTCTTCGCTGCTTTTGGTGGCTTTTACAAAAACGATTGCACGCATGATCATTCCTCCTGGATTGCGTTTCGTTCAGTTTCGCTCTCCGGCACAACAGCCGAATGACAGTCTTGCTGAGGCGCGAAGCCCCCTGTTAGCCGAGATCGATAAGGTCGCGGCGTAGCCTCTCAGGGTCACCGCTGCCGATCTTCGCTTCTATTTCCGCATGGGTCTGCTCCCAGATGGGGAAGGCGGCGGCGAGGACGGCCATACCGTCAGGCGTCAACCGCAATCGTTTTCCACGCTTGTCCTTCGGGTCCTGCTCGATGCTGACCAGCCCGCGTCGTTCCAGCGGCTTCAGCGCCGCCGTCAAGGTCGTGCGGTCCATCGCCAGAAGGTGGGCAACCGGCCCCATCGGCGGCGGCTCCGGCCTGTTCAGCGACATCAGCAGCGAAAACTGACCATTATTGATACCGATGGGTTTTAGCGCATTGTCAAACAACCGCGCCAGCGCCCGTGCCGCACGCTGCGCATGCAGGCAAAGACAGGAGTCCCGCACGAGAAGAGTTGTCGAAAAAGGAATCACGCTGGCGTTTGACATGGGATAAATATGTTGATATCAACCTAATTAGTCAAGCGGAACTTGCTGCTCCGCGGGCTGTTGATTGCCTTTCAGCACAGACATAGCCGGTATCCTCCCCTGGAGCGGAGTGGTGCCGTGGTGAAAGACGGATCCAAGGAGGAAAGATCATGTCTCATCCCGTCGTTTCGAAAGAGGAGTGGCTTGCGGCCCGCCGCGATCTGCTGGTGAAGGAAAAGGAACTGACCCGCGCCCGGGACAGGCTGAACGAGGCCCGGCGCGCACTGCCATGGGAGGAGGTGACGAAGGACTATATCTTCGATGCGCCTTCCGGCCCTAGATCGCTCAAAGAGCTGTTCGGCGATTGCAGCCAGCTGATCGTCTACCACTTCATGCTGGCGCCCGACTGGGAGGAGGGCTGTGTTGGCTGCTCCTTCTTCGCCGATCATGTCGATGGCGCGCTCATCCACCTCAAGCATGGCGATGCGGGTTTCGTCGCGGTGTCGCGTGCCCCGCTTGAAAAGATCGAGGCTTACAAAAACCGCATGGGCTGGAAATTCCCCTGGGTTTCGGCCGAAAGCAGCGATTTCAACTACGACTATCAAGCCTCGTTTCGCGACGAGGATGTGGCCAAAGGCGAAATCAACTATAATTACCGCGACATGGCGCCCTTTGGCGACCTGAAGGACCTGCACGGCATCAGCGTTTTCGCCATGGGCGAAGACGGCAAGATCTACCACACCTATTCCACTTACGCCCGCGGCGCGGAGCAGACGCTCGGCACGTTGATGCTTCTCGATCTGGTGCCAAAAGGCCGTCATGACGATGAGGTAATGGATTGGGTGCGCCGCCACGACCAGTACGAGGATGCGCCGAATGCGGCTTCCTGCTGCCACTGAAAAGAGAGACGAGGAGGAGACGACAATGGAAATGCCAAGCGCCAAGCCGCAGAAGGAACACGCGTTCCTGAACAGGATCGTCGGTGACTGGATCATGACCGCCAGTTCCGGCCATGAGGCCTATGATCCCAATGACCCGGAGCAATTGTTCAGCGAAAAAGTACGCTCGATTGGCGGCCTCTGGATCATCGGCGAAGGCACGGGAAAAATGCCTGACGGTACGAGCATGACGGCTGTCATCACCGTTGGTTTCGACCCGGTCAAAGGCAATTTCGTTGGCACCTGGGTAGGGTCAATGATGACCAATCTCTGGGTCTACAAGGGCTGGCTGGAGGAGGACGGCAAGACCCTGACGCTGGAAGCCGAGGGTCCGGCCTTCGACGGGTCCGACCGTATCGATACCTATCGCGATGTGCTGGTGCTGCATGACGATAATCACCGCAGCTTTTCCGGTAGCGTCAAGCAGCCGGACGGCACCTTCAAGACCTTCATGACATCGGAGTTCCGGCGCAAGACATAAACCGCGCCGGGTTCTGCCTGCACGACAAGCACCCGCCGCGCCCCGCGGCGGGCACGCACCAACCACACGCACCCAATCTCCACAGGAGACGACAATGTCCGATACGCATGGAAAATTCATCTGGGTCGAGCTGATGACGCCCGACATGGCGGAAGCCGCCCGCTTTTATGGTCATGTCGTCGGCTGGCAGACCAAGGATTTCGGTTCGCCGGAAATGCCCTATCTGGTGCTGGAGGCCGATGGCAAAGGCATGGGCGGCGTCATGGAACTGACCGACGAGCATAAGGGACAGGGTATTCCGCCGAACTGGACGGCCTATGTCGATGTAGACGATGTCGACGCGACGGCGAAGCTTTTCGCTGAAAAGGGCGGCGCAATCCGACGCCCGCCGCAGGATATCCCGGAAATAGGCCGCTTTGCCGTTGTCGCCGATCCCTACGGCGCGGTACTCTGCATCATGACGCCGCTGCCGATGGAAACCGGCGGGTTTCCGGAGAACACGCAGCAAAAGCAGGGCCATGTCGGCTGGTACGAACTCTTCACCGACAATGTCGATGAAGCGATGGCCTTCTACGGCGATGTATTCGGCTGGACCAAGGACCATGATTTCGACATGGGCGAAATGGGCCCGTACCGCATCTTCGCCCACAAGGGTAAAGCTGTCGGCGGCATCATGAAACGCATGCCGCAGGTTCCCGTCTGCCATTGGGGTTATTACTTCAATGTGGATGGTATCGATGACGCCATCACCCGCGTCAGCACCGGCGGCGGACAGGTCGTCAACGGGCCGATGGAAGTGCCCGGCGATAGCTGGATCGTCAATTGCGTCGATCCGCAGGGCGCCTATTTCTCGCTGGTGTCGCAGAAAAAATAGGTCTGTTGCTGACGATCTGCCGGGGCAACGTCCGGCAGATCACCGCTCTCTCGACAGGCGAACATGGTCGATAAAGGCCCGCAGCTTCGGCGCAAGGTTTCGACGGCTGGGATAATAGAGGTAAAACCCTGCGAAGCTGGGCGAATAGTCTTCCAGCATGGAAACAAGTTCTCCGCGCTCCAGATAGGGCCGAAACGTCTCTTCCATGCCAAAGGTAATCCCTGCACCGGCACAGGCCAGCTTGATCATCAGCTGCATGTCGTTGGTGGTGAAGGCAGGCTCAACCGCCACCGCAAATTCCCGGCCATTTTCGGCAAATTCCCATCTGTATGGCGCAATACCCGGACGAGGCCGCCAGCCAATACATCTATGCTCGATCAACTCGCGCGGCTGGCTGGGCAGGCCGAATCGGTCCCGGTAAGAAGGAGCACAGACGGCAAGCTGCCGCTGGGGAACTGATACTGGCACGGCGATCATATCCTGTTCGATAAGCTCTCCCAAACGCACGCCGGCATCATAATGCTCGGCGACGATATCGAACTCCTCATCCGTCACGACGATGTCGAGCTGCACCTCCGGGTGAGCCTCGGCAAAGCTGGCGAGCAGAGGCCCGGATAAGAAGCGTTCTGCAATCGACGACACCGCCAGCCGAAGCTGACCGCGCACCGTGCCGCCAAGCGACGAGGCCGCCTGCGCCGCCTGCGAGATCGCGCCTATGGAAGAGGAGACATCAGTGTAAAGCTGCTGTCCCGCTTCCGTCAGACTCACGCTGCGGGTGGTTCGTTGGACGAGCGCAATTCCCATCGTCTCCTCAAGCTTGCGAATGGTCTGGCTGACAGCGGAGCGGGTGACACCCAGCCTGTCCGCGACGGCGCGAAAATTCCGCTCCTCGGCCACAAGGCAGAACGTCGAAACAGCATTCAGATCAATGTTCATTGGTTAGAAATTCTATCCATTGAGGTAATTATTAAGGCGGTTATCACGACAATGCCTGAGCGCTACCTTCCCTGCAACGGTCGATTTCGAAAAAGCCGACCGTAACAGCAAGGAGAAAGCCATGAAATTGAACAAAGTTGTTCTCATCACGGGTGCATCGAGCGGGATCGGTGAAGGCATTGCGAGAGAGCTGGCCGCCACCGGCGCAAAACTGGTACTCGGCGCGCGCCGGCTGGATCGCCTGGAGACGCTGGCCGAAGAACTGCGCCGCACGGGGGCCGACGTCGTCGTCCATGCGCTTGACGTCACCGATAGGCTCAGCGTCGAAGCTTTTGCAGAGGCAGGCCGCAAGGCTTTCGGTGAGATTGACGTCATCGTCAACAATGCCGGCATCATGCCGCTATCGCTGATGTCATCGCTCAAGGTCGATGAATGGGACCGCATGATCGACGTCAACATCAAGGGCGTGCTCTATGGCGTCGCGGCCGTCCTGCCCGACATGACCGCGCGTGCCTCCGGCCATATCATCAATATCGCCTCCATCGGTGCGCTGGCCGTTTCGCCAACGGCGGCCGTCTACTGCGCGACGAAATTTGCCGTGCGGGCGATTTCGGACGGGCTGCGGCAGGAAAACCGCGACCTGCGCGTCACCTGCATTCATCCCGGCGTGGTGGAAAGCGAACTCGCCCATACCATCACCGATCCGGCCGCCGCCGAACTGATGCAGAGCTACAGAGCCATCGCCCTGAAGCCCGATGCCATTGGCCGCGCCGTTCGTTACGCCATCGAACAGCCTGACGATGTGGACGTCAACGAGATCGTCGTCCGCCCCACCGCTGCCTGAGGAGATTGACATGAAAGCCATTTTTCCGACCGCGCTTGCGATTGCCATGCTCGCGGGATCTGCCGCCGCACTCGCAAATACGCAGCACATGGATGACCGGTTGAAACGCGGCGATGAGGTCGTCCGCAGCCTCAACAATGGCCAGCCGCAGGCCAATCTGGAGCGCATGCGGCAGGAGTTTCCGTTCCTGGCGCAGGCAACAGAAGGGTATGCCCTGGGAGAGGTCTGGTCGCGGCCGGGCCTGGATAACCGCACCCGCCAGCTGGCCGCCGTCGCTGTCATGGCGGCCCTTGGCGAGCGTGATCTGATGAAGGTCCACGCCGGCTATGCGCTGAATGTGGGCGCAACCGACGAGGAACTGAAGGAGATGATCTATCTCATCACCGTTCCTGCGGGCTTCCCAAAGGCCATCGCCGCATCACGCACGCTTGCGGAACTGTTCGAGGAACGCCGCGCCAATGCCGCAACGGGAGTTGAGAGACAATGAACATCGTATCGACATCGGTTGCGCTTCTGCTTGCGGCGGGTTCCGCCGAAGTGGAGAACCGCAAATCCAGCAACGCCACGGAAGTGAACATGACCGAAATCGCGCAGATCCAGAACCATCCTTATATCGGCATGTGGGTCACCGGCGACGGCCATGTGCGTCAGGAGCTTCTGCCCAACGGCCGCTACGACGAGGCGCGCGGCACACGCAAGAGCGCTTATCAGGGGCGATATGAGGTGAAGGGAAACCACATCGACTATTGGGACGATACCGGTTTTACCGCCGACGGCGAATTTGTCGATGGTGTCCTCTATCACGGCGGCATGATCTTTTATCGCGAGAAGTGACCGTACCGAAATTGGCGCCGCCCGTCTCCTCAGGAGCGGGCGGCATCTCTGTTTAGCGCTTCAAACTTCCCAAAATCCCGCGCACGATCGCGCGACCGACCGAAGTCGCGACCGAACGGGCGGCGCTTTTCATCGCTGCCTCGATAACCGTTTCGCGCTGGTAGCCGGAACGGCGCGTGCCGCCATTGCGTGAGCCGTTGGAATTTTGCGCGGGTTCGTCATCACCAAAGCCGGGCAGGCGCCAGCGGCCGGAGGCGTTGTCGGACTGGTTTTGGGCATTTTCTTCTTCCGCACGCTTCGCGGCTTCGGCCTCCGCCGCCTTCTGGGCACGGGCGGCAAGAATTTCGAAAGCCGATTCCCGGTCTATATCCTTGTCATATTGACCGGAAACGGGGCTGAGATCGATCAGCGATTTGCGTTCCGCATCCGTGAGCGGCCCGACGCGGCCGGAAGGGGGCCGCACCAGCGTGCGCTCGACAATGGAGGGCGCGCCCTTGTCATGCAGGGTGGAGATCAGCGCCTCACCCGTGCCGAGCGTGGTGATGGTGTCGGCCGTGTTGAAGGCCGGGTTCTGGCGGAAAGTATCCGCCGCCGTGCGCACGGCCTTCTGTTCGCGCGGCGTATAGGCGCGCAGCGCATGCTGCACGCGGTTGCCGAGCTGGGCAAGCACGGTCTCCGGCACGTCGAGCGGGTTCTGCGTCACGAAATAGACGCCGACGCCCTTGGAGCGAATAAGACGAACGACCTGTTCCACACGTTCCACCAGCACGCGCGGCGCATCGTTGAACAGCAGATGCGCTTCATCGAAGAAGAACACCAGGCGCGGCTTTTCCGGATCGCCCACTTCAGGCAGTTCCTCGAAGAGTTCCGAGAGCATCCAGAGCAGGAAAGTGGCGTAAAGGCGCGGGTTCATCATCAGCTTGTCAGCGGCGAGAACCGAAACCGTGCCGCGCCCATCCGCACCCACACGCATGATGTCAGCGATCTTCAGCGCCGGTTCGCCGAAGAAATTGGCCGCGCCCTGCTGTTCGAGGACGAGAAGCCCGCGCTGCAGGGAGCCGACCGAGGACTTGGAAATCAGGCCAAACTGGTTGGAAAGTTCGGATGCATTCTCGCCCATATAGTTCAGCAGCGATTGCAGGTCTTTCAGATCGAGCAGCGGCAGCCCGCCCTGATCGGCAATCTTGAAGGCGATGTTGAGCACGCCTTCTTGCGCTTCCGAGGCATCCATCAGCCGGGCGAGCAGCAGCGGCCCCATTTCGGCGATGGTGGCGCGCACGCGATGGCCTTTTTCACCATAGAGGTCCCAGAAAATGACCGGCGACTTGCCGTAGGAAAAGTCGGTGAAGCCGATCTGCTCGGCGCGCTTCTGCACCCAGTCTTTCGCTTCGCCTTCCGCCGCGATGCCGGAGAGGTCACCCTTGATATCGGCGCAGAAGACTGGAACGCCAGCCTTGGAAAAACCTTCTGCCAGTACCTGCAGGGTCACGGTCTTGCCCGTTCCCGTCGCGCCGGTGATGAGGCCGTGGCGGTTGCCGAATTTCAGTTCCAGATATTCGCCCTTGTTGAGGCTGTCATCCGGATTGCGGCTGGTGCCGATATAGAGCTGTCCGTCCTGCAACATCGACCATTTTCTCCTGCGGCTGGTGCATGACCCGTAAAATCGCGGCGGATTTTGCAAAAGTCATGTCCGAATTAAAAGTCTTCCGGCATGATAGGGACACCCGGAAGGAGGCAGCCTTTTCATAGTTTGGTTGTGATGATCTTATAAGGGCAGTTTCAAGGCGCAACAACTGCTTGATGGCGATGAAGAAAAAGCGCTTGATGAAAGTAGATGCACTGCTCATGGCCGCTTGAATGCCGCCGGAGATTGTTTTACGTTGACGTTAACGTCAGTTCTCAGAGGTTGGCGTCGTTTTTCAACAGGAGGCAAGAATGAACGAAGTCGTGGATCAGATCGCCGCAAAGGCAGGGATCGACCCTGAACTGGCTGAAAAGGCCGTTGGCATGATTCTCGGTTTTCTCCAGCGCGAGGCGGCAGACGGCCCGATCGCAAGGATGATCGAAGCCATTCCCGGTGCCAGCGATCTGGTTGCCCAGTATAATGGCGAGGGCTCCGGTGGCGGCGGCGGTCTGCTCGGCGGTCTGATGAGCGCGCTTGGCGGTGGCGGCATCATGGGGCTCGGCCAGCAGCTGATGAGCCAGGGCCTCGGCATGAGCGAGATTTCGACGCTTGCCAAGGAAACCATCGCCGTTGCCCGCCAGCACGCCGGCGACGAAACCGTCGACCAGGTGATTGCCTCGGTTCCGGGCCTCAGCCAGTTCGCCTGAGCCAAACTTATTCCATCGCGGGGCGCGGCGGCTGTTCGTTGAACCGCCGCCGCGCCTCTTCTATTTCGGCATGGTGCGTTTCCGCCCATATCCACACGCCGCAAAAGGCGCTGCCCAAAGTTCGGCCAAGGTTTGTCAGGCCATAATCCACATGTGGTGGAATGACGGGATGCACCTTGCGGCGCACCAGCCCGTCGCTTTCCATCTGCCGCAGCGTTTTCGTCAGCATCTTCTGGCTGATATTGCCCACATGTTTGCCAATCTGCGTGAAGCGCTGCGTCCCATGCTCTTCCAGAACTTCCAGAATGAGCATCGTCCACTTGTCGGCAACTTTCGCAATGATGTCCTGCACCAGCGCTTCTATCACCGGATCGGTATCCGTGGGCGGCGGGTCCTTGCGCCGGTTTTCGATGGCCGGATCGGCCGCGTGCCGTTTCATTTTACACTCTCCATCGGGTAAGTATAAATCTTCTGGGTGCCTACTTTCGATTGGAGAGTGTAATAGCTAACTTCCTTTCAGCCAACAAGCAAAGGATGTTCCCATGAAAATCTCTGGCAATACCATTCTCATCACCGGCGGCGGTTCCGGCATCGGCCGGGCGCTGGCGGAAGCGTTTCATCAGGCCGGCAACAAGGTCATTATTTCCGGCCGCCGCAAGGCTCTGCTCGACGAGGTGACGGCCGCCAATCCCGGCATGGCCTCGATGGTGATGGACGCGACGGACGCCGCAGGCATCCGCGCGTTTGCCGAGGCCCTGGTGGACGCCCATCCGACGCTTAACGCCGTTATCAACAATGCCGGCATCATGCGGCCGGAAGACATCGCCGCGGCACCGGATTATCTCGATACCGCCGAAGAAACCATCGCCACCAATCTTCTCGCACCCATTCGCCTGACGGCGGCGCTTTTGCCGCATTTCCTGAAGCAACCGGCCGCCACGGTGCTGACGGTCTCCTCAGGCCTCGCTTTCGTGCCCATGGTTGTCACGCCCACCTACAGCGCCACCAAATCGGCCATTCATGCCTATTCCGTCGCGCTGCGCGAGCAGTTGAAGGAGACGTCCGTGGAGGTCATCGAAATCGTGCCGCCCTATGTGCAGACGACGCTGATGGGTGAGGGGCAGGCGAGTGACGAAAGGGCCATGCCGCTCAACGCCTTCATTTCCGAAGTGATGGATATCCTCGAGAATCGCCCGGATGAGAAGGAGGTCGTGGTGGAACGCTGCAAGCCGTTGCGTTTTGCCGCGCAGAACAGAAATTTCGATCAGGTTTTCGCCATGATCAACCATATGCATCCGTAAAAGCTAGCGTCTGTCGCATGCGGGCATCCTGTGATAGCGTCGCGCTCTTCTCTGCGGAGCGCGCGCTTTCATGGCCCAAGGCCAGTTCCTGATGCCGAAAATCAGCATGCCCGGTATCGCCGCGGTGATGGCCGATAGCGACCGTGCCTTTCCGCGCCATATGCATGATCAATACGGCATCGGTCTCATCCATCGCGGCGCGCAGAAATCGCTTTCCGGCCGTGGCATGGTAGAAGCGGCCGCCGGTCAGGTCATCACCGTCAATCCCGGCGAAATACATGACGGTATTCCGCTCGGGGAGGGCGGCCGCGCTTGGCGGATGCTTTATCTCGACATCGATATCGTGCGCGACGTCATTGCCGATGTCTGCGAAAAGGATCGCGGCTTTTTCGAATTCGCCTATCCCGTTGATGCAAGGCCGCTGGCGGAGCGGTTCGACGCTGTCTTTTCCGCTGTCACTGCGCAGGAACGACCGGGCGAGACCCTGCACGGCGACGAGACCGTGCTGATGCTTCTGGCGGGCGCGATGGAGACGGCGGCTAAACCGCCTGTGGTGACTTCGCCTGACACCATCAGGCGCGCGAAAAGCCGCATCGACGACGAGCCTTCCCGGCCGTTCCGCCTTGCCGATCTGGCAAGCGAGGCCGGCATGAGCCAGTTCCGCTTCCTGCGCACTTTCGCCAAAGCAACCGGCCTGACGCCGCATAGCTATCTTCTCCAGCGGCGTGTCCATTTGGCACGCCATGCACTGGCCAGAGGCACACCGCCCGCCGAGGCGGCCTTTGCCGCCGGTTTTGCCGACCAGAGCCATCTGAACCGGTTCTTCGTGCAGCAATTCGGGGTTACGCCGGCGGTTTACCGGGCGGCGCTTTCGTAGCTGCTTTCTCCGCCCTCATTCCGGTGACAAGAACAGGAATGAGGATGGAGTGGGCTGGCCGATACCGTAACCTGCCACTTCGGGGCGCGCCGACGAGAGTCTGTGCTGCAATTTCATCCAAGACACCCACCCCCCGCATCATCATGCTCCTGTCCTCCACCCACAGGACAGAACCCCACCATGACACCCGAATTCCTCATCACATCCTTCATTGTCGCCGCCTCTCCCGGAACCGGCGTGCTCTACACGCTGGCCGCCGGCCTCTCGCAGGGGGCGCGGGCGAGCATCATTGCGGCCTTCGGCTGCACGCTCGGCATCGTGCCGCATCTGCTCGCCGCCATCACCGGTCTTGCCGCCATCCTGCATACCAGTGCGCTGGCCTTTAGCGTGGTCAAATATCTGGGGGTCGCCTATCTCCTCTATATGGCGTGGAACACGCTGCGGGAGAATGGCGCGCTGAAGATCGATGAGACGATGCAGCCGCAAAAAGCCGCCCGCGTCATCGGTGAGGCGATCCTCATCAATCTGCTGAACCCGAAACTGTCGATCTTCTTTTTCGCCTTCCTGCCGCAGTTCATCGCCCCGGGCGAGCTTTCACCGACAGGCCGCATGACCGAGCTCGGGCTGGTCTTCATGGCCATGACCTTTCTGGTGTTTGCGCTTTACGGCTGTTTTGCCGCTTCGGTCCGGCAGCAGGTGGTGTCGCGCCCGGCGGTTCTCACCTGGCTAAGGCGCAGCTTCGCCGCCGCTTTCGTGGCGCTGGGTGCGAAGCTGGCCCTGACCGAGCGATAAGACCGGAGCGAGTGACCGATCGCCTCAGTTGTCCCAATCGGGCGCGAGGTGGCCGGGGCTGACGATGCGGCCATCCGGCTTTGCCAGCGCATGGATGGCCTGCATTTCCTCTTCCGAGAGCGCGAAATCGAAAATATCGAAATTTTCCTTGAGGCGGCTTTCCGTCGCCGTCTTGGAAAGCGCCACTATATCCGGCTGTTGCACCGCCCAGCGCAGGGTCACCTGCGCGGCGGTCTTGCCGTGTTTCGCGCCGATATCCTTCAGAACGGGATCGTTGGGCACCTTGCCGTCGGCCATCAGATAATAGGCCGTCACCGACATGCCGTGCTGGCGCGCGGCGGAAATCACCTTCGTCTGGTCGAGATAGGGGTGATATTCGATCTGGTTGGTGGCAAGCGGCGTCTCGGACAGTTCCACGGCCTCTTGCGTCAGCGCCACGTTGAAGTTGGAAATGCCGATATTGCGCGCCTTGCCGGCTTTTCGTACCGCATTTAGCGCACCCATGCGCTCGGCAAGCGGAACGTCGCTCTTCGGCCAGTGCAGCAGCAGCAGGTCGACATAGTCGGTCTTCAGTTTCGCAAGGCTTTCATCGACGGAGGCGAGAAAATCGTCGTGACGGTATCGGTCTACCCAGACCTTGGTAGTGAGAAAGATATCGTGCCGGGAAATGCCCGACTGCGCGATGACGTCGCCGACGGCACCCTCGTTCTTGTAGATCTGGGCCGTGTCGACATGGCGGAAACCGAGTTTCAGCGCTTCCGGCAGAATGCGCCTGACATCGTCTTCGGGAATACGGAAGGTGCCGAAACCGAGGGCGGGAATATTCGCGCCGTTCGCGCTGACGTCGTACATGGATGTCTCTCCTGTTTACTGAAAACATGGCCGGCGAAAGTGGCCGGATGGGGAAGCCGTCTTTCTTAACTGGTGTCGGCGCGATCGGTTTCAACAGTTTCGACGCGATCGCCTTCCACGCCATTGCGGGCGGACAGGCGCGGCGATAACAGTCGGCTGCAGAAGATCATATCGCGGTATGGATTTAAATATACGGATGGAAGGAAATCTGGCGTGTCACGCTCACAACGGCTTCTCGATCTGTTGCAAATCCTGCGCTCCCACCGCATGCCGGTCAGCGGCGCGGCCCTTGCCGCTGGGACCGGCGTCAGCCTGCGCACGCTTTACCGCGATATAGCGACGCTGCAGGCGCAGGGCGCGGATATCGAGGGCGAGGCGGGTGTGGGTTATGTGCTGCGTCCCGGTTTCCTGTTGCCGCCGCTGATGTTTTCGCAGCAGGAAATCGAGGCGCTGGTGCTGGGCTCGCGCTGGGTCGCGGGCCGTGCTGATGCCGGACTGGCCGAGGCTGCCCGCGCCGCGCTCGTCAAGATTGGCGCGGTGCTTCCCGATGCCCTGCGCGAAGAACTCGATCATTCCACCCTGCTTGTCGGCCCGGGGCAGGGCCTTTCCGCCATCCATGTCGATCTCGCCGCCATTCGCGAGACCATCAGGAAGGAGAGCAGGGTGGCGATGACCTATCGTGATGAAAAGGGAGAGACGACGGAGAGAGTTGTCTGGCCATTCGCGCTTGCTTTTTTCGATCTGGTGCGGGTGGTGCTGGCATGGTGCGAGACCCGGCAGGATTTCCGCAGTTTCCGGGCCGACCGTATCGAGAGCTTCCGCCCTCTCGAGAGCCGTTACCCGCGCCGCCGCCAGGTCCTGCTGAAAGAATGGCGTGAGCGGGAAAAACAGCGGCGACGGCATCATGCTGACAAAAACTGACAGCAGACAGGTCTAGAAACCGTTCATCCGCAACAAGGAGAACGACCATGACCCATCCCGATTTCACCATCCTCTATGTCGACAATCCGCCGGCCAGCACGGAATTCTACAAGGTGCTGCTGGGCGTCGACCCGGTCGAATCCTCCCCGACATTTTCCCTCTTCGTCCTTGCCAACGGCATGAAGCTCGGCCTCTGGTCGCGGCACACCGTGGAACCGAAGGCATCCCAGACAGGCGGCGGCGGAGAACTTGCCTTCCGCGTCGAAAACGATGCGAAGGTGGATGAGACTTTTGCCGGGTGGAAGGCAAGAGGTGTCGCCATGCTGCAGCAGCCAGCAAAAATGGAGTTCGGCTATACCTTCACGGCCACCGATCCGGACAGCCACCGCCTCCGGGTCTACGCCTTCGCGGGCTGACGACAAGCGGGCTGGCCGGGTTGGCTAAATAAAGCCATTCTCGTCCACGCACGCGGTATTCCTCACGCTCCCACTCCGCATTCTCCTCATCCCTGTGCTTGTCACAGGGATCTAGTCTGCGCGGCGGAAATGGTCCTTTCAGCTCAAGGACTTGGGCTGCCTGCATTCCTGTGACAGGCACGGGAATGCAGGCGGTGGGGAGGCGTCTGCGCGCGACAATCCCACGTCGCGTCTGATGCCCTACTTCTTGACCGCCACCACGAAAAGGCGGGGAAACCGCAGGAGCAGCCGGCCATCGGCCATCGGCGGATAAGCCGCCGCGATGCGCCTCGTATAATCGGAGAGGAAAGCTTCGCGGTTTTCCTCTCCGGCGGCGGCCAGATAGGGGCGCAGCCCCGTGCCCTTCACCCATTCGACAATGCTTTCCGCATCCTTCATCGGGTGATTATAGATCGTATGCCACACATCCACCCGCGCGGATTTCGGTAAAAGCGCATCGAAATAATCCGAAGGTGCGGGCAGGGGTTTGCGCCGCAACCGGCCACCGGAAAAAGTCTGCTTCCATGGGCCTTCGTCACCTGTCTCATGCATCGCGATATGCGTTGGCTCCTGCAGATTGTCAGGCATCTGCACGGCCAGAACACCACCGCTTTCCAACTGGTCCATCAGCTGCGACAGAACGGCGAGATGGTCCGGCACCCATTGGAAGACAGCGTTGGCGTAAAGCAGGTCGGCCTTCTGCGCCGGCTTCCATTTTGCAAGATCGGCCTTGCCGAAGCGGGTGGTCGGCAGCCGGTCTGCGGCCTTCGCCAGCATATCATCATCACTATCAATACCGGTGATGACATTGACGCCGTAACGGTCGGTCAGAAGCTCGGTGGAATTGCCGGGACCGCAACCGAGGTCATAGCCGTTCAGCACCCGCTCCAGCGGCACCTGGGCCAGGAGATCGCGCGCCGGGCGCGTCCGCTCGTCTTCGAATTTCAGATATTGCTGTGCGGACCATGCCATGATTTTTCTCCTGCGGACTGCCGTCAGATCGCCAGCATCGCATGGGCGAAATCGCCCCGCCATCATTCAATCGATGAATTATTGTGATGGATCTATTCATCAACCTTTTGTTTCGCCTCATAAAACATCCTGGCGGGGCCGCTGCTTTGTTATTTTCCATCAAAATCAGAAATCGCGGCAATTAAAACTTGACCTCATTGAGGGAGAGGCATTCACTCCGGCCGATTTCCCGCACATGCCCGGTTGCGCGCGCGCAGCGTTCCTCACCCGGCAATGCATCAAGACAAAAAGACGGAGCGTTTTCGCCAGACGGAAATGCCGAAGACAGGAGCCCGCCATGAGCGTCGATACCGCACCCCGATCAACCACCTGGACCTATGTTGACGGTCAATGGCTGCCCGGCAATCCGCCGCTCATCGGGCCGACCTCGCATGCCATGTGGCTGGCTTCCACCGTATTCGATGGCGCACGCTGGTTTGATGGAGTCGCGCCCGATCTCGATCTGCATTGCCAGCGCGTCAACCGTTCTGCGGTCAACATGGGCATGAAGCCGACCATGACGGCGGAAGAGATCGAAGCCCTGGCGCTGGAGGGTGTCAGCAAATTCGACGGCAAGATGGCGATCTATATCAAGCCGATGTATTGGGCGGAACACGGCATGCCCGGCAGCGTCGTGGCGCCGGATGCCAGCTCCACCCGTTTTGCCCTCTGCCTGTTTGAAGCGCCGATGGATGCCGGCAAGCCGCTAACGCTCACCGTTTCGCCGCTGCGCCGCCCGTCGCCGGAAACCGCAATGACCGACGCCAAGGCCGGTAGCCTTTATCCCAATAGCGGCCGCGCCATTCTGGAAGCCCGTTCGCGCGGTTTCGACAATGCGCTGATGCGCGACATGAACGGCAATGTCGCTGAATCCGCCTCGGCCAACATCTTCATGGTCAAGGATGGTGTCGTCTTCACGCCCGTCGCCAACCGCACCTTCCTTGCCGGCATCACCCGTTCGCGTGTGATCGGCCTTCTGCGTCAGGCCGGTTTCGACGTCCAGGAAACGACCCTGTCGGTCGAAGATTTCCGCGAGGCCGATGAAATCTTCTGCTCGGGCAATTATTCCAAGGTGTCGCCTGTCGTGAAGCTGGATGACCGCGAATTGCAGGCAGGTCCGGTCGCGCGCAAGGCACTTGATCTCTATATGGATTGGGCGAGGCTCGGCGCGGACGTCTGAGACCGGCATTCATGCTATTCAGGGCCATGGCCGGCGTTCCGCAGGCCATGGCCCTCTGTTTTTTGCGATGCAATATTTCCCTTCAAAAGATGGGGGAATTTAATGTAATTTTATACAACTGACCTGTAGCCTGCGGCATCTTCATTTTCGGCTAGCGGGGGCTGCCTGATGTCTTCAGCATTCGTAATATTCTTATTGGTTTTTTCCTCACCATCAGTCTTGCACTTGCCGGTTTGGTCGGCACGCAATCGTGGCGTTCGGTCAATCGCGCCACGGCCTTTTCGGAGGTCGCGCAGCTCGTCTCGCTGGACAAGCTTCTTTTCAACGCCCTCCTGAATTTCCGCAGCGAACGCGGCGACAGCGCCACGGCTCTGACGCTCGATCCATCGAAGTCGGCAGGCAGTATCGCCAGTGTTGCGGCCGCACGCCAGAAAGTGGATGCGGCCATGACGGCATTCCTTGCGCAGTCTTCGTCGCTTGAAGATGCCAAGGTGCAAGGGCCGCTCAAGCGGGTGACGGATGTCTACGCGCAGTTCGTCGAGCTTCGGAAGAAGGTTGACGCCAATGTCTCGCAGCCGCTCGACCGGCGCGAAAGCGGGCTCGACAAGACCGTCATGACGCTTGGCGGCGATTTCCTCGCCTCGCTGGAAGCCGGCTCTACGGCGCTGGAAGGCGCGGTCCGTTCTCTCGATCAGGGCCAGACGGGCCTCATCCAGCTGCGTTCCTACAGCTGGTCCGCCCGCGCGCTTGGTGGCAGCGCCACCGTCATTCTCAATGGTGCCATGGCGCAGAACCGGCCATTGACCGCGCCGGAAATGCAGCAGCTCGGCGCATTTGATGCCGGCGCGGCTTTCGCGTGGAAGGCAACGGGTGATCTCGTTGCGCATGAATCGACGCCGCAATCGCTCAGGGACATTTATGCGGCTGCCGACAAGAGCTACTTCAAGGGCGATTTCAACACCCAGCGCGCCAAGCTCATCGATGACCTGAACAATGGTCGCACACCGGCCTTCACCATGGACAGCTGGCGCACCACCGTCACCGAAAATCTCGGCACGATCGCCAAGATCGCCTCCGCCGCCATGGACGTCCTCGATGCCAATGCCGCAAAGGCAAAGCAGGGTGCCTTTATCGATGCGGTGATCTATCTGGCCGTCTTCGTCGCCACACTCGCGCTCTGCATTGTCTCGCTCGCCGTCATCGTCGGCCGCGTCACCCGACCGATTACCCGCCTGACCAACGCGATGATGGAGCTTTCGGGTGGCAATCTCGCAATCGATGTCGCCGGCGCAAAACGCGGCGACGAGATCGGTGAAATGGCCCGCGCCGTGGAAGTCTTCCGTGAGGCCGCCATCCGCAACCGGCAGCTGGAGGCGGACGCGGTCGCAAACCGGGAGCAGGCCGAGCGGGACCGCATCGAAATGCAGCAGCGCGCCGAGGCCGAGGCCGAAGAACGGCTCAACCAGGCCACGGGTTCGCTGGCGGGCGGTCTTCGCCGCCTTGCCTCAGGCGATATGCTCTGTGAGATCGCCACGCCCTTTGCGCCGCAATTCGAGGCGCTGCGGCACGATTTCAACAGCTCAGTGCATCAGCTGCGCGAAGCGCTGACCAGCGTCGGCCAGTCCGTACAGACGGTGAATGGCGGCGCTCACGAGGTGTCGTCCGCATCCGACGATCTTTCCCGCCGCACCGAGCAGCAGGCCGCTTCCCTGGAAGAGACCGCCGCCGCGCTGGAAGAGATCACCGCCAACGTCTCCGCCACCTCCAAGCGGGCCAGCGAGGCACGCGACACGGTGCGGGAAGCAAGGACAAAAGCCGATCTTTCCGGCAAGGTGGTGCGCGATGCCGTCTCCGCCATGGAACGCATCGAACACTCCTCGCGCCAGATCGGCCAGATCATCGGCGTCATCGATGAAATCGCCTTCCAGACCAACCTCTTGGCGCTGAATGCAGGCGTCGAGGCGGCCCGTGCGGGCGATGCCGGCAAGGGCTTTGCCGTCGTCGCGCAGGAAGTGCGTGAACTGGCGCAGCGCTCCGCCAATGCCGCCAAGGAAATCAAGCAGCTCATCAATACGTCAGCCGTGGCAGTGGGCGAGGGTGTGAAGCTGGTGGCCGATACCGGCGTCGGGCTTTCCGAGATCGAGCAGCTGGTGCTTTCCGTTAACAGCCATATGGACGCCATCGCGACCGCAGCACAGGAGCAGTCGGCGGGCCTTTCCGAGGTCAACACCGCCGTCAACCACATGGATCAGGCCACGCAGCAGAATGCCGCCATGGTCGAGGAAATGAATGCGGCCGGCGCCGGCCTCGCGCAGGAATGCGCCAATCTCCAGGCACTGCTGGCGCAGTTCCAGCTGGGTCAGCAGGCCTCCGCCTTGCGGGAGACGGCGCGGCAGATGCAGCGCGCTGCAAATCCGGTCCACGCGCCCGCCGCACCGGTTACTTCCTCCCCCAAAGCCCGCCCGGTTGCCGCCCGTGGCAATGCGGCGCTGGCCGTGAAGGGTGAAGACTGGACTGAGTTCTGAGAGCGGGGCTGTCTCAGCTCCGTCATGACGGAAGAAAAGTATCTTGAAGCCCGCGCCGGAAACCGGCGCGGGCTTCATCTTTCCTTCACATCCGGCAGTGCTGCGGCAAGCGCCCGCAGCGGTGCAGACATATGTTTGTCGCGCCGCATCGCCAGCGCGATCCGGCGTTCGAGTGGCGGTTCAAGCGAGCGCCATTCAAGCCCTGACGCCGCGCTTTCCTGCTCCATGGCCATGCGCGGCACGATGGCAAGGCCAAGGCCTGCGCCGGCGAGCTTCTTGATAGCCTCGACGCTGCCCAGTTCCATGGCGGGCTGCACGCTGCGGCCGCTCACTGAGAACCACTGATCCACCAGCCGGCGCGTATTGCCGCCCTCGTAAAGCAGCAGTGGCAGCATCGAAAGCGTTTCAGCGTTCAGTACCGGTGTGTCAGTGACGAAGCCCTGTGGGAAAACCGCGACCATCTCGTCGAGATGGATTTCGCTGATTTCGAGGCTTCGGCCGGTGGCGGGCAGGGCCACCACCGCCGCGTCGATTGTGTTGGCCTCCAGAAGCCGGAGGATATCGTGGGTATTGCCGGTCTGCACGACGATATCGATGCCCGGCATCGCCTTTCGGATGCGGCCGAGGACCGGCGGCAGCAGATAGGTGCAGGCGGTGGCTCCCGTTCCGATGCGCAGGCTTCCGGTTGACCCGCTGCGGTGCGGCGCGACCGTCTCGATCGCATGCGCGACCTCTTCGCAGATGCGCCTTGCATGGATGAGAAAATCCCGCCCCGCCGCCGTTGGCTGCGCGCGCCTGCCGACCCGTTCGATCAGCCGTACACCCAGCTGCTTTTCCAGAAGCCTTATATGCAGGCTCACAGCCGGTTGCGTCAGTCCTGCTTTATCGGCGGCGGCGGAAAAACTGCCGAGATCGGCCACATCCATGAAACTGCGCATCTGCCGCAGATCGAGGTCCATCATCAAAGAAAGCCTTATCGTTTGTATAAGATAGATAATCTTTATTTTGGCTACGCCGCAATGCACAATGACGGCATGAATGATCCGCAGGACAAGAGAATGACCCTTTCCACTATTTCCAGCCTTTTGATCCGCCCCTGCGAGGAGGCGGATATACCAGCCATTACCGAGATTTACCGGGACGCCGTTTTACATGGCCGCGCCAGCTTTGAGATCGATCCGCCAACGGCGGAAACGATGGCCGAGCGCCGCCGTCTTCTGGTGGAGGGCAATTTCCCCTATCTCGTCGCTGAGCGTCACGGCAAGGTAGCCGGATATGCCTATGCCGGCGCCTATCGCGCCCGCCCGGCCTATGGCGCGACGGTTGAGAATTCCGTTTACATCGATCCTTCGATGAAAGGCATGGGTATTGGCCGCAAGCTGCTTGACGCGCTCCTCAAGGAGGCAACCGCGCGCGGCTTCCGGCAGATGATCGCCGTCATCGGCGACAGCGCCAATGCGGCTTCAGTCGGCGTGCATCGCGCAGCCGGGTTCGAGCATGTGGGCACCTTCAAATCCATCGGCTGGAAACACGGTCAATGGCTGGATACGGTACTGATGCAGCGCGCGCTGGGCGAGGGCGACACCACGCCGCGTTTCTGACACGTCAGAGCGGGACGACGAAACATGCAACTTGTCCCGCTCTCCCTATAAAATCAGGGCTTGGTGGAGCCGGGGATTTCCACCTTCAGCGTATCCCCTGCTAGCTCGCTGCCCAGTTCCACGGCCTTGGTCTTCTTGTCGTAGACGCAGATATGGCTAACCGTCGCGTCCGCGCCCTTTGCCTTGCCCGTCAGAATAGCGAGACCGTAATTTTCGCTGCCGACAGGATCGACCACCGCCTTGGCATCCTCGATCATATCTTTCGCTCCGGCAAGGCAGGCCGTCTGCACATCCGCCAAGAATTCCTTCCAGGCATCGTCCGACGATGCGGCGGCCGGCAGGGCCATTAAGGAGAGAGCTGCGGTAAGGATAGAGGAGCGGATCAGAGGGCGGGTCATGGAATTTCCTTCCTGCAATATCATCGAAATCGAACCGATAAGGTGGAAAACGGTACGCCAGGGTTGTGAAACAAATGTGGTGGCGACCGGCTCTAGACGAATTTTCTCTTTTGTCGGAACATTTTGATATTTCACAGGTTGCCCAAACAGAGCTTCGCTCCTATGGTCCGCTCACACGGTTTCGAGGAGCGGTAACCCGCTGCAAAAAGGAGTAAAAACCATGGCCTTCGAACTTCCTGAACTCCCCTACGACTACGACGCGCTTGCACCTTACATGTCGCGCGAGACGCTCGAGTTCCACCACGACAAGCACCACAAGGCTTACGTCGACAACGGCAACAAGCTGGCTGCCGAAGCCGGTCTTTCCGACCTGTCGCTCGAAGAAGTCGTGAAGAAGTCCTTTGGCACCAATGCCGGTCTCTTCAACAACGCTGCCCAGCACTACAACCACGTTCATTTCTGGAAGTGGCTGAAGAAGGACGGCGGCGGCAACAAGCTGCCCGGCAAGCTGGAACAGGCATTCGCCTCTGATCTCGGCGGTTACGACAAGTTCAAGGCTGATTTCATCGCTGCCGGCACCACGCAGTTCGGCTCCGGCTGGGCCTGGGTTTCCGTCAAGGACGGTAAGCTCGAAATCTCCAAGACCCCCAACGGTGAAAACCCGCTGGTTCACGGCGCAGAGCCGATCCTAGGCGTCGACGTGTGGGAGCATTCCTACTACATCGACTATCGCAACCTGCGTCCGAAGTACCTCGAAGCCTTCGTTGATAACCTCATCAACTGGGACTACGTCCTGGAGCGTTACGAAGCCGCTTCCAAGTAAGGTTTTGGGAAAGCGTGTTTGCTGATCAAAGCAGCCTCCTTTCTCGCAACGTCATCCTCGGCCTTGTGCCGAGGATCCGCGGATGTTTCCTGAAACGCGACGTCAGCAAATGCCCGGGACAAGCCCGAGCATGACGACCACAGGTTAACGCTACCCTTGATTTAACACCCGGCCGTGATGCCGGGTGTTTTGCTTTTGTGGCCTTGGTTTTCAGCTTGTCACAAGCCTGTCATCCGCCGGGTTTATCGCGGCGCATCATGACTGAAAAAACCACACCTCTCTTCTCCTTCGGCATTGTCGCCGATCCCCAATATGCCGATGCCGATCCGCGGCCCGAGATGGGCCGTTATTATCGCGAGAGCCCGAAAAAGCTTGCGGACGCGATCGACGCCTTCAACCGCGAGGACTTGGCCTTTGTGGTGACGCTGGGCGATATCATCGACCGCGGCTTTGAAAATTTCGATGCGATCCTCAGCGTCTACGATAAGCTCCGTCACCGCTCGATCTTGCTGCCGGGCAATCACGATTTCGCCGTTTCCCCCGAGCATCTTTCGACCATCCACGCTCGCCTTGGCATGCAAGCTCCTTGGCATGATTTTGCCATCGGCGACGTTCGCTTCGTGGTTCTTGACGGCAACGAGGTCAGCCTCTTCGCCCCGCCGCCCGGCGATCCGCGCCGCGCGCTTGCGGCAGACCGTCTGCAGCGTCTTGCGGATGCCGACGCGCTCAATGCGCAGGACTGGAACGCCTCGCTCGGCGACGAACAGTTCGCATGGCTTCAGTCCGTTCTGCAAAAGGCGGATGCGGCGGGCGAAAAAGTGATCGTGCTGTGCCACTATCCCGTCTATCCGGAAAACGCTCACAACATGTGGGACGCGCCGCGCATTCTCGAACTGCTCGGCTCGCACCCCTCGGTCGTCGCCTGGTTCAACGGCCACAATCATGAGGGGAATTATGGCGTGCGGGGCACCACCCACTTCGTCAATTTCAAGGGCATGGTCGATACGCCCGACCAGAACACCTTCGCCATATCAGATGTCTTCGCCGACCGCATCGTCATCCGCGGTTTCGGACGCGAGGAGGATCGCCTTTTACGGCTGTGAGTGGGGGATGGTCGGCTGGCTGTTCTGCCAGCCGCTTATCCACAATTGCCGCAACCGCTCACCTTCCATCTTGAAGAAGCTGCCGGTCGCCGCGCAGTCCAGCACCCGGTCCGAACGGAAATTGCGGATGGCCTGCCGCAATTCACACCAGGCGACGATATTCACCGTCTCGGAATAGTAGATCACCGCAATCGGCCGGATTAGCCGCTGCGTTTCCACGCCGCTTTCGTCGCGATAGGTAATGCCCAGCCGCTCCTCGTCGCGTACCGCCCGCCGCACCATTGCAAGATCGACGCCAGCGGGAGAGGGCGCGACGCTGCCCCAGGCGTGCAAGGCATTGGCCGACAGGGTCTTCGACAGGGGTTCGGGCAGGGATGCGGCGATCTTGTCGCTTGCCTTTTTCGCTGCCTGCCGCAATTCGGTATCGCCGGTGCGGGCGACCATGGCGAGCGCAAGCACGATTGCCTCCGTCTCCTCGATGGAGAACATCAGCGGCGGCAGATTGAAGCCGGGGCGCATAATGTAACCGACGCCGCGCTCGCCTTCGATCGGCACCCGCATCGTCTGGAGCGCGGCGATATCGCGATAGACCGAGCGCACGGTCACCTCCAGCGCCTCGGCAATGGACTGCGCAGTAACCGGCCTGCGCGCAATCCTCATGATCTGGATGATCTCGAACAGTCTCGACGCCTTGCGCATAATCCACATTTCCATGTGATGGTCGACACAACTGACACAACGCTGTCAGTTGGCACTTTTTATAAGCGGAAAAACACATTGAGAAACAAACGCTTTCCCGAATGTACCATCATCTGCTTTGAGGGATACTGACATGAATTATGCTGAAAATCTCTGGCTTTTCTTCCTGCTCCTGTTTGGCATCATCATCTTACCGGGTATGGACATGATGTTTGTACTGGCAAGCGCGCTGACTGGCGGCAGGAAAACGGGGCTTTCCGCGGCAAGCGGCATGAGCGCCGGCGGCATCGTGCATTCGCTTTACGGCGCAGCCGGCGTCGGCCTGCTTGCCACCTGGCTGCCATCGCTGTTCCTGCCGCTTCTCATCGGTGGGGCTGCCTATATGGTCTGGATCGGCATCGGCCTGATGCGCAGCGCCATCACCGTCAATGGCGATGAGGCGCAGGCTACCGCCTCTTCCAGAAAGGCATTCTGGAGGGCGGTGATAACCTGCCTTTCCAACCCCAAAGCCTATCTCTTCATGATGGCGGTCTATCCGCAATTCATCAAACCCGGCTTCGGGCCGATTTGGATGCAGGGGCTGGTGATGGGTGCCATGGTGGCCGTGACGCAGTTCGCCGTTTATGGAACCGTGGCCCTGACGGCCGACAGAAGCCGGGCCTGGCTCATCTCGTCGCCCGCTGCCACCATTTTCATCGGCCGCGCCGCAGGCTTTCTGCTGATTGCCGCTGCGCTCATGACCTTTTGGGAGGCATTTTCCTGGAGCGTGGGCGAATGATTGAGGGATGCCCCTCAATTTCAGCCAGCCGTCAGATCCGCACCGTAGAGCCAACCGTGACCCTGCATCCAGGCCGCGTCTAGACTTCTGTTTTTGTGGTGAAATTCACCGCAATGTGACTTCTTTTCGCCATCCGGAAAGGGCATCCTCGCCCCGTTCTATCTAGCGCCCGGTGTTCCCGCCGGAATCAAGGAGAGTGTGCATGAAACTCAAAACCATCACGGCGGCCATGCTGTTCGGCTGTCTTTGCGCCGGAGCGGTCTACGCTGCCGGCGAAGTCGAAAAACGCGAAGGCATGATGAAGCAGATCGGCGGCTCCATGGGGGCGCTCGCCGCCATCTCCAAGGGCGAAAAACCCTTTGACGCTGCCGCCGTCAAGGCAGCCGTGACGACCATCAGCACCAATGCCAAGGCTTTCCCGGACCAGTTCCCCGCCGGCTCGGAAACCGGTAGCGCCGCTGCGCCCGCCATCTGGGAAAACTTCGCGGACTTCAAGGCCAAGGCCGAGAAGCTCGGCGCGGATGCGGACACGGTTCTCGCCAATCTCCCAACCGATCAGGCTGGCGTCGCCACCGCCATGAAGACCCTCGGCGCCGATTGCGGCACCTGTCATCAGACCTATCGTCTGAAGAAGTAATCGAAGCACTTTGGAAACGCCGCTTCCCGGCGGCGTTTTTCCGACCGAAAGACATCTGACCGGGTCAGGTGAGAATGGGGAGAGGGCATGTCCTCCATCTGGACGAAACTCGTGGGCGGGGCCGTTGTCGCGGCCATTGCGGGCTACGGCATATTCACCTGGGTTACCGCCCCTCAGCGGCAGGCGCCAAGCCATTGGGTAAGCCTCGGCGAACCGGATCTGGCCAATGGCGAAACGCTGTTCTGGGCGGGCGGCTGCGCAAGCTGCCATGCCGCACCCGATGCCAAGGGCGAGGGGATGCTGACGCTTTCCGGCGGACAGGCGCTGAAAAGCCCCTTCGGCACCTTTCATGTTCCCAATATTTCCTCCGATCCGCAACATGGCATAGGCGGCTGGACCCTGGCTGAATTCGGCGATGCGATGACGCGGGGTGTGGGCAAGAACGGCGAACATCTCTACCCGTCCTTTCCCTATGCCTCCTATGCGCGCATGACGCAGAAGGACATCAACGACCTCTTCGGTTATCTGAGAACCCTGCCGGCCAGCCAGAACGACGCGCCGGACCATGATCTGCCGTTCCCCTTCAACCTGCGCATGGCGCTGGGCGGCTGGAAGTTCCTCTATTTCGATCCCTCCGCACCGCCGCGCGTCGAACTTGCCAACGCCAATGCTGAATTGCTGCGCGGCCAATATCTGGTGGAAGGGCCGGGCCATTGCGGCGAATGCCACACGCCGCGCGATGCGCTGGGCGGCTTCCTTGCTAGTCAGTGGCTGGCCGGTGGTCCCAATCCGGAAGGCGAGGGCCGCATTCCTGATATCACCCCCGGCTCGCAGAGCATTGGAAGCTGGACGAAGGCCGATATTGCCGGCTACCTCGAAACCGGCTTCACCCCTGACTTCGACAGCGCCGGCGGCTCCATGGTCAAGGTCCAGCAGAACATGGCGCATCTGACCGCCGAAGACCGAGATGCGATTGCCGCCTATCTGAAGGCGATACCGGCGCGGTAAAAAGGCTTGCTGGCGCCCGCCATGCACCTCACGTCGTGCTCGGGCCTGTCCCGAGCATCCACAACTGATGGATTTGACGCTACGTGGCTGGATTCTCGCGACAAGCCCGAGAATCACGGAAGAGGGCCGTAAAGCCCTGTGCGTTCAAAGCAAACGCGGCCACCATTGACTCCCGCTCTCGCCCGGCGGATAACAACCTTGTGATGGTTCCTTCCGGGCGTTCCGGAAGGTGAAAAGGGAACACGATAGGGAAACATCCTCATTCGTGGCTGCCCCCGCAACTGTGAGCGGAGAGCCTGAAACGAAATGCCACTGGCAAGCCATCTCGCCCCATTCAAGGCGAGGGCGATGCCGGGAAGGTGTTTCAGGTTTTGACCCGTAAGCCAGGAGACCTGCCATCACGGAAATATCCATGCCGGCGGGGTGTCCGGAAGAGCGGAATTTCAGGGTGGCGGGATCAATGCCGCCCTGTGTCAGTCTCGTATCCCCGTGGTGAAGTATATCGCATGCGGTCTCGCGGCTTCTGCCGCCCGGCCGCGTCCAAAGGCGCGGGGTCGCGCCGGAGAGGGGTCACCATGTCCATTAATCAGAATACGGCCAATGCCGCCGCGTCTGCAAAAACAGCGAGCTTCGCGCAATCGCTCACCGCGATCGTGCTCGGCCTGTTCGTCGTCGGTTTTGTCGGCTTTTCCCATGTGGAAGCCGTTCACAATGCCGCGCACGACACGCGCCATGCCAATGCCTTCCCCTGCCATTGAGGGGAAGTAGCATGTCGTCTTTCCGAAATATCGTTTTTACCGCCGTGCTCGTCGGCATTGTCGGCGGTTTCGCTGTCTCGGCCATGCAGGCTGTCGGCACCACGCCGCTCATCCTTCAGGCGGAAACTTTTGAAAGCGCCGGCGAAGCACCCCACAGCCATGATGCGCCTGCGCCGGGCGCTGCGGCTTCCGCCCACGAGCACAATGAAGAGGCCTGGGCGCCGGCCGATGGTTTCGAGCGTACCGCCTACACCGTCGCCGCCAATGTGCTGACCGCCATCGGGTACGCGCTGGTGCTGACCGGCCTCATTTCGCTGCGCGGCACCAATGCTGGCTGGCGCGAGGGTCTTCTGTGGGGTGTTGCCGGTTTTGCCGCCGTGATGCTCGCCCCCATGATCGGCCTGCCGCCGGAACTGCCGGGCAGCCCGGCCGCCGCGCTTGAGGCACGGCAGATCTGGTGGCTCTCGACGGTTGCCGCAACCGCGGGCGGCATTGCGCTGATCGCATTCCGCCGCGAGCCATGGGCCATCGTTCTGGCGCTGGTGCTGATCGTCGCGCCGCATGTGGTGGGCGCGCCCCTACCGCCGGAAGGCGAACATGCGCTGGCGCCGCTGCCGCTGGAACGCCAGTTCATCGTTGCCGCCACAGTCACCAGCTTCGTTTTCTGGGCGCTTCTCGGCACGCTGAGCGCGTTTTTCCTGAAGCGCTTCCAGCAGGCCTGAAAACCATGCAAGACGCAGCGGAATGGAGTGACGAACTCGATGCGCTGCGTTTTGCCGTTCCCGGCCACGGCGCGCCTTGCGCCGTACACCGGCTTGCCTTCAAGGCCGTGCTGGGGCCGAGTCCCGCGGGGCAGGCGGCTCTTGCCTTTTTCCACGACAATAAAGCAGCCTTTTTGCTGGCGGCATTTGCCAAGATAAAACGTGCAAATTTACCCGCCGGCCGCAGTCTGCATTTGAACAGCCGCGATATTCGCCGTGCGATTGCCGGGGAGGACGAGGAGCCCGTGGCGCGCGTGTGCCGGGTGCTTGATCGGGGTGATGGGTGAGGGTGCCAGGACGTTCGTATTTTGCACCACCTCATTCCTGTGACAAGCACAGGAATGAGGTGGGGGCTTAGGCGACCTGTAATATCAGCGTCCGCCTTACCGATGCTCCGCCGCAAAAACCTGAAGTTCCGCCTCGGCTTCCGGACCAAAGAGGCCAAGGCTTTTCAGAATTTCCACAGCAAAACTCACCGGCGCGCTGCCGGGTGCGGTGATGATGCCGCCATCGCTGACCGCTTTCGGCTGGTCGCGATAAAGACCATCGCCACGATAGGCCGGATAGCCCTTGTGTGAGGCGAGCGAATTGCCGGTATGGGCAACATCGTTCAGAGCACCCGTGCCCGCCAGCGCGCTAGCGGCTGCACAGATACCGGCCACCAGCCGGTCCTTTTCGCGAAAGCGCTGCACCAGCCCGCCAAGTTCGACAGCCGTTCCCTTTTCCCAGCTGAGACCGCCGGGAATGACGAGCGCATCGAAGTCAACGGGATCGAGCGCATCATAGGGTGTATCCGGCGTCACCTTCAGCCCGCCCATCGACGTTACCGGCCGCCCGTCCGGGGTCGCATAAACGATCTCGACGCCGAGATAGCTGCGTGCCGCCGCAGCGAGCAGCGCCGGTTCCCAGTCCGCAAAATCCTGTGCGAGCGCAATGGCGATCCGTGTCATGGCCGTCTCCGTGGTTTTTAATCAGGCGATGGACTGCATGTAGCGCATACCGGTAACCGGACGCGGCGCGAAATCCATGTTTTCGTAGAAACGATGCGCCGCGACATTACCGGTCGTGGCGCTGACGGAAAGATAGTCGCAGCCGAGGCGCTTGGCGATATCGCGGGCGCGGGATACCAGATGCTGGCCGGTGCCATGGCCGCGATGACCGTCACGCACGAAGAGATGATGCAGCTCAAGCCCGCGCCGGCCTTCCTGCGCCCTGTAGAGCGGCAGAAGCAGGGCGTAACCGATCAGCGCGCCATCGGCTTCGGCGACGAGACCATGCACCCAGGGCAGGGCGCCGAACAGGTCGCGCTCAAGCTTCGCCGGCGTGATCGCCGCCGCATCGCCATGGTAGGAGGCAAGCAGCGTGATCATCTCGTTGAGCTCGGGCAAATCCGTCTTGCGCGCGCCGCGAATGATGACGACGGGCGGTCTTTCCAATGTGAGGGAGCTATCTTCGGTCATTTCTTCGGTCCTTTGGTCTTATCGGTGCCGTCAGGACGTTTGAAAACAACAAAGCCGCCTGACGGCGGCTTGTTGACAATATGATCTGTCGAGCCGCCCTTAAAGGAAGGCCCAAAAGTACGAGCAGGAGATGGGTGCGCGTTCGTTGATCATGAGAGATGCAATGCGCCCGAATCCGTCATCTGTCAAGCTCGGTTTTCGGCTCAATGCTCGCCTTCGCACATGCCATGGTTGGAAAGCGCGCGGATGACATAACAATCCTCGATCGAATGGCCGTGGCAATGGGAGACGATGCGTTCCAGCTCGTGTTCCAGCTTTTTCAGGCTGGCAATCTTCTCGCGCACATGGGCAAGATGCTCGGCGGCGATGCGATCAGCACCCTCGCAGGGCATCTGCCGGTGCTGGCTGAGCGCGAGCAGCTCACGGATGGCCTCGATGTTCAGGCCGAGATCGCGCGCATGGCGGATGAAGGCCAGCCTTTCGAGGTCGGATTTTTCGTAACGGCGCTGGTTGCCATCCGAACGATCCGCCTCGCGGATGAGGCCCATCTGCTCGTAATAGCGGATCGTCGGTACCTTGACGCCGGTGCGTTTCGACAGTTCACCGATGGACAGCATGGCTTTCTCCATATCTCCAGTCTCTAGAGATATGGCTTTTCCGTCCCCGGTTCAATGGCCTTAAGCGGCGTCGTTGACGCCAAGCGCCTGGGCTAATGCCTTCAGAATCTGCGATTCGAGGCTTGCCATATCCGGCGGGGCGGAAGCGGCCACCTCAGCATTGGCGCCAGTGGGGGCGGAAGCGCCGCTGTCCATGTTCCAGAGAGCAGCAGCCAGGCTCGCGGAGGCCCCGGCCAGCGGAGCGACGGTGGTGGCGACATTGCCTGCCACCGAAATGGCGCGATGGGCCGCCCGCGTGAGCTCCTGCAGAGCCTCGGTGGTAGACTGGCTTTCCCGGTTATGCGCAGGCGCGATGCCGCGGACGGGAGAGGCGAAATTGATGCTGCTGGTTGCTGCGATAGTCGTCATGACCGTGAGTCCCCTAGTTCTGATGGAGCATTTTTAAGGTCCGAAACATTCCCGAAGATTGCGTCATGCACGCCTTGCGCAAAAAATAACAGCAATATACTATACCCCCCTATAGTATATGAGGTGCTCATGTCCCATACGATCCGCAACAAGGACAAGCTGCTTGCCCGCATCCGCCGCCTGAAAGGGCAGATGGAGGCGGTGGAGCGTGCGCTTGATGATGCCAAGCCCTGCGGCGAGGTCCTGCAATTGCTCGCTTCGGTGCGCGGCGCGCTTTCAGGCCTGACGGGAGAGGTGATGCAGGAGCATCTGCACGAACATGTCGTGCATGCTGAAAATGAAGATGAGCGGGCGCGGGCGGCGGAAGAGCTGGCCCAGGTGCTGAAGACGTACATCCGGTGAATCAGCGCATGCCGGCGGAATGAAGAAAGGCCGGCAGAGTTCAAGGACCGGTTGAGTTGAGAGGATTAGCGACATGACGACGACTTCCGAACCTTTCGCCACGGCGGAGCACCACCATATTTATCTCGGCCAGAATCATGAGCGCAATGAAAGGCGCGTCTGGATGGTCATCGCATTGACCACCGTCATGATGGTGGCGGAGATCGTCGCCGGACACTGGTTCGGCTCCATGGCGCTGACGGCGGACGGATGGCATATGTCCACCCATGCGGGCGCGATGCTGATTTCGGCGCTCGCTTATCTCTATGCAAGGCGCGAGGCGCGCAATCCGCGCTTCAGCTTCGGTACCGGCAAGTTCGGCGATCTCGCCGGTTTTGCCAGCGCTGTCGTGCTTGCGGTCGTGGCGCTGCTGATTGCCGTCGAAAGCGGCATGCGCCTCATCAGCCCTGTCGAAATCGATTTCAACCAGGCGATTCTCGTCGCCGTCATCGGTCTGGCGGTCAATCTCGTCAGCGCCCTGCTGTTGAAGGATGACCATCACCACGATCATGGACACGGACACGGGCATGGCCACGCCCACGGTTCACATGCCCATCACGATCACGGTTCGCATGCGGAGCATGGTGCAAAGGGCGGGCGGGACAATAATCTGCGCGCCGCCTATCTGCATGTGCTGGCGGATGCGCTGACCTCGGTCCTTGCCATCGTCGCGCTGCTGCTCGGAAAGTGGAACGGCTGGAACTTTCTCGACCCGTTGATGGGAATCGTCGGCGGTCTCGTCATCGCCCGCTGGTCATGGGGGCTCATTCGCTCCACGGCAACGACGCTTGTCGATGCGGTGCCGCTGGCGGACGACCTGCCGCAGGAAATCCGTGAAACCGTGGAAACGGAAGAAGACCGCATCACCGACCTGCATGTATGGCAGGTAGGTCCCGGCCACCATGCGGCCATCGTGGCGATCCATTCGCAGGCGCCGAAAGCGCCGGCCTTTTATAAGCAGAAACTTGCCGCCATACATGAACTGTCGCATGTGACGGTGGAGGTCAGCCCGGCAAGTGCCTGATGGGAATCGCCTATTCGGTATATTCCGAATAGGCGCTGCGCACCCATTCAGCCTGCGCTTCCGCCGTGTCTTCGGCGGAAGCCGCAGGCGTATCCTGACGGGCGGGTGCGCTGCCATTTCCGACAGCCCACAGCACATTGGCCAGCGACTGGGAAAGAATGGTGCTGGAAACGGTGGGGTTGCCGGGGCCGCGCTTCACGGCCTGCTCTTCCGGCGCGCTTTGCGCACTGCCAGCTTTTTCGATGTCGCGGATGCGACCCTGATAGTTATATCCGCCAATATTGCTTTCGATCTGCATGTCGGTGATTCCGCGTTCAAAAGTTAACAAATGGTTAACGGCGCTGACTTGTCCGAAACTTGCGCTTGCTGCGCTGCAGCGAGGGGGAAGGGTTGACATCAGGCGAAGTGGTGCTTCGTTTGTGCATTTGGGGCGGAGGCGGGCCGTGGATTGGCGAATGAGCGCCCCAGGACACGAGTGAACCCTGCGCGGTCAGATTTAAGGTGGACCACACCAGATGTGCCGACGTCATCCTCGGGCCTGTCCCGAGGATCTGCGACGTCTTGGTCGTCTCGACGTGTTTGGATCCTCGGGACAAGCCCGAGGATGACGGACAGAGGTGCTAGAGGGTAACCAGGCAGATCACGCCGTCTCCTTCTCCGCAGGTGCCGCCGCTTGCCGCACGGCCTCCGGCTCCCTTTCCTCAACATCGACCGTCGCCGCCGCTTCCTGCGGCGCGGGCGTCACCATCGCAGCCACCAGCGTATCAAGCCCGATGCTGCCGACAGGCTTGCCATCCTCGTCCACCACATGGGCCTGCGTCTCGTTGGCTTCCGACATGTCGCGGGCAATCGTTTCCAGCGTTGCGGTTTCCGGCACGGGCATGCCTTCCGGGCGACTTTCTAGCGGCTCCATGACAGTGTTTGCCTGCAACACGCGGCCACGATTGACGTCGCGCACAAAGTCGGTGACGTAACCATCGGCCGGAGACAGGATGATGCTCTGGCCGTCGCCCTGCTGCACCACTTCGCCGTCTTTCAGAATGGCGATATGGTCGCCCAGCCGCAAAGCCTCGTCGAGATCATGGGTGATGAACACAACGGTCTTCTTCAGCTCCTGTTGCAGATCGAGCAGCATGGTCTGCATGTCGACGCGGATCAGCGGATCGAGCGCCGAATAGGCCTCGTCCATCAGGAGAATATCGGCGTCATTGGCGAGCGCCCGCGCAAGGCCGACACGCTGCTGCATGCCGCCGGAAAGCTGGTTCGGATAATAATCCTCGTAACCGGCAAGGCCGACACGCTCCAGCCAGTAGCGGCCCTTCTCTTCGCTTTGCTTGCGCGGCACGCCCTGGATATCGAGGCCGTAGACGCTGTTTTCCAGCACGGTGCGATGTGGCAGAAGGCCGAATTTCTGGAACACCATCGCGGTCTTGTGGCGGCGGAATTGCCTGAGCGCCGAAGCGCTCATGCCGCAAATGTCCTGGCCGTCATAGAGAACCTCGCCGGCTGTGGGGTCTATCAGCCGGTTGATGTGGCGGATCAGCGTCGATTTGCCGGAGCCTGACAGCCCCATGACGACAGTGATCTTGCCGCCCGGCATGGTGATGTTGATGTTGTTGAGGCCGAGAACGTGGTTGTGCCTGTCGTTAAGCTCGACCTTGTCCATGCCTTTACGCACCGCTTCGAGGTATTTCTCGGGATGCCTGCCGAAGATCTTGTAAAGATTCCTGATTTCGATGCTTTTAGCCATGGGAGACCTCGCGGTATTTCTGCAGGCGCTTGCCAAAAGCCTGGCTTGCCCTGTCGAACATGATGGCGATGGCGACCAGAGCGAAACCGTTCAGGAAGCCCACCGTGAAGAACTGGTTGTTGATGGCCTGCAGCACATTCTTGCCAAGCCCGCCGACACCGACCATGGAGGCGACGACGACCATGGCGAGCGCCATCATGATGGTCTGGTTGATGCCGGTCATGATGGTCGGCAACGCCAGTGGTAGCTGCACATTGAACAACTTTTGACCGTTGGAGGAGCCGAAGGCGTCTGCCGCCTCAAGCACTTCGCGATCGACCAAACGGATGCCGAGGCTGGTCAGGCGAATGACGGGCGGAATGGCATAGATCACCACCGCGATCAGGCCCGGAACCTTGCCGATGCCGAAAATCACCACCACGGGGATGAGATAAACGAAGCTTGGCAGGGTCTGCATCACGTCGAGCACGGGATTGATGAGGCGTTGCAGGCGTTCGGAACGACCCATCAGAACGCCGAGCGGCAGGCCGATGACGATGGCGATCAGGGTAGCGATGGCGACGATGGAGAGCGTCGTCATGGCGTCACGCCAGAGGCCGACGGCGCCGATCATCAGCAGCGAGATGGCGGTGCCGCCTGTTATCTTGAAGCTGCGCCCGGCGAGATGCACGATGGCGAGAATGACCAGCATGGTGATGATCCACGGCGTCTGAATGAACAGACGCTCCGAGGAATTGAGGAAGAGTTGCAGCGGATGCACGACAACGTCGATCGCATCGCCGTAATTGCGCACGATATCGCGAAAGCCGTCATCGATGGTTTTGCGTGCCACGCGCATGGTTGAATTGTCGATTGCCGGGAACTTGCAGAGCAGGTCCGGCAGGTAGGTGCAGAGGGCCATTATTGTTGTTTTCCCTTTTATGAAATTGGGATGGGCGGAGGTTGGTGCGTGCGGGCACCCCCCTCTGTCCTGCCGGACATCTCCCCCACAAGGGGGGAGATCGACCTGCGGCACGGCATCGCCCATCTCGATGGTTGAGGATGAAGCGGTGATAGCGCGCCCAGCCGATCTCCCTCCTTGTGGGGGAGATGCCCGGCAGGGCAGAGGGGGGTGAGCCACGGTTACAAACCGAAACTTTCCCGCTCCATTATCCCATCACATCGACGCCTTGATCTTCTCCGCCACCTCGGGCGAAACCCACTTCGTCCAGAGTTCCTCATGGTTCTCGAGGAAATACTCGGCCCCATCTTCGTTGGTGCCCTGGTTCTCATCCATCCAGGCCAGAACCTTGGCAACGGTGTCGTTGTCCCACTGCCGCTTGCGGATGTAGTCGATGGAAGGGCCGGCCTTTTCGGCGAAGTCCTTGGTCACGACGGTGAAGACCTCCGCCACCGGATAGGCATTGGGCTTAGGGTCAGCGCAATCGGGCTTGGCGATGCAATTGTCGTAAGCTGCGCGGTCAAGCGGAACGCCATCGTCCAGCTTCACCATATCGTATTTGCCGAGAATGGCCGTCGGAGCCCAATAATAGCCGAGCCAGCCCTGCTTCTTTTCGTAGGCATTGGAAATAGAGCCATCCAGCCCGGCCGCGGAGCCGGTATCAACAAGTGCAAAGCCCTTTTCGTCAGCCTTGCGGGCCTTGAACAGGTTGGCGGTGGTTGGCTGGCAGCCCCAGCCCGGCGGGCAGCCGAACACGGCGCCCTTGCTGGCGTCTTCAGGTGCGGGAAACAGTTCGGGATGTTTTAGCGCATCCTCGACGGTCTTGATGTCTGGATGTTCGTCGGCAAGATATTTCGGGATCCACCAGCCTTCAACGCCGCCTTCGCTCAGGATTTTGACTTCCTGAATGAGATTGCCGCTCTTGACGGCTTCCTCATAGGGGGTGCCGAGTGTGTTCACCCACATTTCCGGCGCCATATCTGGCTGGCCCTTTTCGTTCATGGAGGTGAAAGTGGGGGTGGTGTCACCGCTGACGACATTGGCCGTGCAGTCATAGCCGTTTTCCATGATGAACTTGTCGACGTAAGCCGCGACACCGGCTGATGCCCAGTTCATTTCGGCGATGGTGATGCTACCACAGCTGTCTGCGGCATTGGCGGAAGATGCTGCACCGGCAGCGATGGTAAAGCCCGTTACGAGAATGGTCGAGGCCAGGAGTTTCTTCATGAGGAGACCTCCAAGTCTGATGCAGTGTTTTCAATTGGCAAAGCGGGGCACTGCAAAGCCCGGATTGCCAAGGGCGAACTGACATGGCGCGTGGAAATGCCGAAAATCCGGCGAGAGAATATTCGCAGAACAAGCCGCGAAGTTGCCGCGGAAACTGCGGCGGGAAGGCGCATGAATATGTCAACGACTGGGATAATACGGCTAAAAAGTGATATTGCAACGCGAAATGGCGCGGATCAGCCGTGCATTAAATTTGCGGAACATTTGCAGGTTTTGCGTAATACATCAAAATTAAAGTTAATATATAAAATATATTTGAAAATATAGAAAAAAAGAACACAAATTCAATGAATGCCAAGTTTACATTTAAATAAAATGTGCGGGTGGAAAAATGTGGAAAAAATATTCAGATACGAGATTTTTATAGGTATTTTCGTCCAAATAAGATTGGGCGGCGATTGGATCGCCGCCCATTTTTGAAATCAGCCTGTTAGACGACGTCCTTGCCCGCCACCTTCAGCGCGAAGGCATATTCGAAGGCGACCTCTTCCAACCGCTGGAAACGGCCGGATTTGCCGCCATGGCCCGCCGCCATGTTGGTTTTCAGCAGGATCGGCGCTTCCCCCGTGGTCTTTTCGCGCAGCTTCGCCACCCATTTGGTTGGTTCCCAATAAGTCACGCGCGGATCGGTGAGGCCGGAAAGCGCCAGCAGCGGGGGATAGGGTTTTTCGCTGACATTGTCATAGGGGCTGTAGGCAGCGATCCAGCCATATTCCTCTGCCGATTCCAGCGGGTTGCCCCATTCCGGCCATTCCGGCGGTGTGAGCGGCAGCGTGTCGTCCAGCATCGTGGTCAGCACATCCACAAAGGGAACGGCGGCGATGATGCCGGCGAATTTCTCCGGCGCCATGTTGGCGACAGCCCCCATCAGCATGCCGCCGGCCGAGCCGCCTTCGGCGATGATGCGGTCATAGGCGGTAAAGCCTTCCTGCACCAGATGATCGGCAGCGGCGATGAAGTCTTTGAAGGTGTTCTGCTTATGCTCCATCTTGCCGGTTTCGTACCATTCGAAACCCTTGTCCTTGCCGCCGCGAATATGGGCGATGGCATAGATGAAGCCGCGGTCCGCCAGAGATAGCGTCGTAGTGGAGAAGGAAGCGGGAATGGTAATGCCGTAAGCGCCATAGCCATAAAGCAGGCAGGGGGCGGAACCATCCAGTGCCACGTCCTTGCGGTAGAGCAAGGAGACCGGAACCAGCTCACCATCATGCGCAGGGGCCATGATGCGGCGAGTGATGTAATCATCGGGGTTGTGGCCGGAGGGCACTTCCTGCGTCTTCAGAAGCGTGCGCTCGCGTGTCACCATGTCGTAATCGAACAGCTGGCTTGGCGTCGTCATCGAGGAATAGGAGAAACGGATGACGTCGGTGTCATATTCCGCCGCGCCATGCAGGCCGAGCGAATAGGCCTCTTCGGCAAAGGCGATGGAATGTTCCTCGCCCGTGCGGCGGTCACGGATGACGATGCGCGGCAGGCCGTCACGGCGCTCCAGCCAGATCAGATGGCGGGCATAGGCATCGACGGAGAGGATCAGGCGGCCCGGCTCGTGCGGCACCACCTCTTTCCAGTTTTCCTTGCCCGGTGCTGTGACCGGCGCTTCGACGATGCGGAAATCCTTGGCATCGCCGTCATTCGTGAGGATGAAAAAGACGTCGCCGCCTTCGCACATCGAATATTCGATGCCCTCTTCGCGTTCCGCCACGATAGCCGGTTCGGCGGTCAGGTCTTTCGTGGAGAGAATGCGATATTCGCTGGTCTCATGGTCGTGAATGTCGATGAAGATGAAATCGTCGAGGACCGACGCGCCGACGCCCATGAAGAAACCGGGGTCCTTTTCTTCATAGACCAGCCGGTCGGCCGATTGCGGCTCGCCGATAATATGGTGAAAGACTTTCGAGGGGCGGTGGTTCTCGTCCTGCAGCGTATAGAAGAAGCTCTTGCCATCGGGCGCCCATGCGCCGCCGCCGCCGGTGTTTTCGACGATATCGGCAAGATCTTCGCCGCTTTCGAGATTGCGGATGCGCAGGGTAAAATATTCAGACCCCTTGTCGTCGTAACCCCAGATGCCGTGGCTGTGATCGGAAGACTGGTCGAGGCCGGACAGACGGAAATAATCCTTGCCCTCGGCCTCTTTATCGCCATTCAACAGCACATGTTTCTCACCGCCGCCGCGCGGCGTGCGGAAATAATGCGGCTGCTCGCCGCCGGTCACGAACAGGGTTCCATAGGCATAAGGCCCGTCATTGACGGGCACGGAGGAATCGTCCTGCTTGATGCGGCCCTTCATCTCCTCGAAAAGCTTCTCCTGAAGCGCCTTGGTGTCGCCCATGGCGGCTTCCATATAGGCGTTTTCCGCCTCCAGATGGGCGCGGATGGCGGGGTCGAGAATGGAGGTGTCCTTGAACATGGCCTGCCAGTTATCGGCCCGGAACCAGGCGTAATCGTCGGTGCGGGTAATGCCGTGATGCGTATCCTGAACGGGCCGTTTTTCGGCGGTGGGAGCGGCGGGCAGATTCTTGAAAATCGGCAATGGAAACTCGCTTTCCTTAAAAAATTCCTGGGCGGCACCAAGATGTAGAGTGCGGCCTGCGGCCGATCAAGTTTCAAAATCTCCACAGAGGAAATGAGGCCTCGGCACAATTTCGTCGGCTTTCGATCACATTTTGGCAATATCCGGCAAATCAGCGATGATACGCGCCGCCCTCCGGCACGCAATTGATCGTCAAGAACAAACGAAAAAACTGACAGGACCCCATGCGAAAGCTTCTTCCCGCTGCCCTTTCTGCCTTTTTCCTTGGCTTGCAGGCCTTCACCCCCGCTTTTGCGATCGACGCGAGCGTCATGCGCCAGCTGAACGCGCTCGCCCCCGAAGAGCGTCTGGAACAGCGTTGCGATATCGAGGCGATGGAGCGTATCGCGACGGAGCAGAAGGGCATGAAACCCGACAAGGTCATCGCCTACACCTATGGCGATCCCGAGGTCGGCAAGAACTCCATCAAGGCACCGGGCGCGGCCTTCAGAAGTGCGGGCGAATGGTACAGGCTCAAATACAAGTGTCAGCTCAAGAGCGACAGCCTCTCCATTCAGTCTTTCGACTACCGTGTGGGCGACAAAATCCCCGAAGAGCAGTGGAAGAAGTTGTATCTTTATGACTGACCGCCGAAATCTTGCGAGTCCGCAGGAAGTTTAGCCCCGCTTTTCTTGCCGCTCCGCCAGCGGCTCTGTAACCCTGCTTGCCGATCAAAGTGAGGGAGACGGACATGGCGACACGATTCAAGGGGCTTTCGGCTTTTCCGATCACGCCGGCTGACGAGGCCGGGCGGGTCGATGTTGAGGCTTTCTCCGCCCTCATTTCGCGGCTGGATGCGGCGGCGGTCGATTCCGTCGGCATTCTAGGCAGCACCGGCATCTATATGTATCTCACGCGTGAGGAGAGGCGCCGTGCCATCGAAGCGGCCGCCGCCATCCTCAAGGGCAGGCGCACACTGATGGCCGGCGTCGGGGCGTTGCGCACCGATGAAGCCGTGGCGCTGGCAAAGGATGCGGAGGCCGCCGGCGCCGATGCGCTGCTGCTCGCGCCGGTCTCCTACACGCCGCTGACGCAGGAAGAGGCCTATCACCATTTCGCCGCCATGGCCGGTGCAACGGCTCTGCCGCTCGCCATCTATAATAACCCGACGACCACCCGCTTTGCCTTCAGCGATGAGCTTCTGGTGCGGCTCGCCTATATCCCGAATATCCGCGCCATCAAGATGCCGCTGCCCGCCGATTCCGATTATGCTGGCGAGCTTGCGCGGCTGCGCCCGAAGCTGGGGCAAGATTTCGCCATCGGCTATAGCGGTGACTGGGGCTGCACTGACGCCACGCTCGCCGGCGGTGACACCTGGTACAGTGTTATAGCCGGCCTGCTGCCGGTTCCGGCGCTGCAATTGATGCGGGCGGCACAGACCGGCAATGCGGAGGAGGCAAAAAGGCTCGATGCGGCCTTCCAGCCGCTCTGGGCGCTGTTCAAGGAATTTGGCAGCATCCGGGTTGTTTATGCCGCCGCCAATATCCTGTCGCTGACGGTAAGCGAACCGCCCCGGCCGATCCTGCCGCTTACAAGCGCGGAACGCCAGCGGGTGGAAGAGGCGCTGGAGGCGCTCTCCGCGCTGGAAACCGCGCCATAATTCGGGCGCTTTGCGGGCGGATTGCCACGGAAATACACTCTGCCACATTGCGGAAAACGAAAATGCTGCGTCGCCTCATTATTGCTGCCCTGTTTGCCACTGCCGCCTCCGCCGCCTTTGCGGCGAACGGCCTTGTCGAGCCGTCGCTGAAAATGACGCCGCAGCATGACGGCAAGGTGCGGGTGGCGATGACGCTGGACGCCTGCATGGGCAAGACCGACCACCGCATTCTCGATATGCTGGTGCGCGAGCGTATCCCCGCAACGATCTTCGTCACCGCTCGTTGGCTGAAGCACAATGGCGAGGCGCTCGCCGTGCTCATGGCGCATCCTGATCTTTTCGAGATCGAAAACCACGGCGAAAACCATGTGCCGGCGGTGGATAAGCCCGTTTCGATTTACGGCATCGCTGCTGCGGGATCGGAAGCTGCGGTCGTGCAGGAAGTGGAAGGCGGTCGTCAGGCGATCGTCGCCGCCACCGGCCTCCAGCCGCAATGGTTCCGTGGCGCGACGGCCAAATACACGAATTCCTCCATGGCCACCATCAACCGCCTCGGCATGCGGGTGGCCGGTTATTCCATCAATGGCGATGGCGGCTCGCTGCTGGGCGCGGCCATGACCGCAAAACACATCGCCGCGGCAAAGAATGGCGATGTCATCATCTCCCACATCAACCAGCCCACCCATGAGGCGGGCGAGGGCGTGGTGAAGGGCCTTCTGGCGCTTAAGGCCCGCGGTGTGATCTTCGCCCGGCTGGACGACCCATCCTTCGCGCCGCCGGGGAACTGATCCACAAGCTTGCCGCCTATTTCTTCTCCTCGCAGGGGAAAAGATGCCCGAAGGGCAGATGAGGGGGCCAGCTCTCCGAATATCTCTGCCCTTGCCCCCTCATCCGGCGCTGCGCGCCACCTTCTCCCCGGCGGGGAGAAGAAATATGCCACAGGCTTGGCCTTCAAACGGCGCGGACGAAACGAGCTGACAACATCCCTCACATCCACGCCCGTTTTTCGGCGGCGTGCCCTTCGAAATTGCGCTAGCATCCTCCCATGATGCTGTTCAAACGCCCCGACACCGAAACCCTATATTCCGCCCTTGTGAACAAGGATCCCGCCTATGAAGGCGTGGCCTATGTCTGCGTGACCTCCACCAAGATTTTCTGCCGCTTCACCTGCACGGCGCGAAAGCCGAAGATCGAGAATTGCCGTTTCCGTGAAACCATCGCCGAATGTCTGGAAACGGGTTTCCGTCCCTGCAAGCGCTGCAAACCGATGCTCTCCTATGGCACGGCCGATGAAACGGTAACGCAGCTGCTGACGGCGCTGGAAAACGAGCCGGCGCGGCGATGGCGTGAGGAGGATGTGGTGGCGCTCGGCCATGATGCCTCCACCGTGCGGCGCAGCTTCAAGCGCCGTTTCGGCATGAGCTTTCTGGAAATCGCCCGGCTGCGACGGGTGGGAGACGCCGCGGAAAGCCTTGCTTCCGGCGAGGCGGTGATCGGCGCGCAGATCGATGCCGGTTACGACTCCGGCAGCGGTTTTCGCTCGGCCATCAACCAGTTCTTCGGCTCCTCGCCCGCCGCCATGAAGGGCAAGGGATTCCTGAGGGGCGACTGGATCGATACGCCGATCGGCCCGATGCTGGCCGTCGCCGATGACCACGCCCTGCATCTTCTCGAATTCGCCGACCGGCCGGCCCTTGCCGCGGAGCTGAAGCGGCTTAAGGCGCGCACCGGCGCGGATATGGTGCTGGGTCGCACCGCAGTGACCGGTCAGATCGCCGCGGAACTCGCAGCCTATTTCGCCGGCCGTTCGGCCAGTTTCCAAACCCGGCTTGCCGGCCACGGCACACCCTTCGAACGCGATGTCTGGCGGAACCTGCGGGACATCCCGGTGGGTGAGATCGTCAGCTATTCATCTCTCGCAACCACCATGGAGAGAGCCTCCGCCGTGCGCGCGGTGGCCCGCGCCAACGGCGCCAACCAGATTGCGATCGTCGTTCCCTGCCACCGGGTACTGGGGGCTGATGGCAGCCTGACCGGATATGGTGGCGGGCTGTGGCGGAAGAAATGGCTGATCGAGCATGAGCGCCGCATGGCGAGCGCGTTGGGAATGCCGCTTGCTTCCTGAGCGGTCTGGTTGTGGGCCATGGGCTGCTGATTGATAGCCCGACGCCTGGGGCTTACCCCCCTCTGCCCTGCCGGGCATCTCCCCCTCAAGGGGGGAGATCGAACCGCGGCGCTCGTCCGGCCACATTAGACGTAGAATATTAAGCGAAGAGTCGGCGTCTAGCTGATCTCCCCCCTTGAGGGGGAGATGCCCGGCAGGGCAGAGGGGGTAAGCCCACGCGCCCTTCGCCTGCCGCTGTATCCACTGCTTAATCCGGCAGGTTCGGCACCACCCGGCGCGACGGGAAAAGCTCCCGCGTCACCGTCATGGCGATAAGAGACAGCGGCAGGGCGAGCATGGCGCCGGCTGCTCCCCACATCCACGTCCAGAAGATGATCATGACGAAGACGAGGAAGGGATTGATTTCCATGTTGCGGCCGACGACAGCCGGGAAGGCGAGATTTTCCATCAACAGGTGAATGGTGAAAAAGGCGCCGGCCGGCAGCAGTGCAAGGATCATGTTGTCATGGGTGATGATGCCCGCGACGGTGAGCGATATGGTCATCAATGTGATGCCGAGAAAGGGAATGAAGCTCGAAAGAAAGGCAAAGAGCCCCCAAAGCAGCGGCATGGCGAGCCCGCCGAGATAGGCGATCACAATCATGGTGACGCCAAGCGCCGCGTAGATAAGGCTTGCGGTGGCGAAATAAGTACCCAGCACCTTTTCCACCGAGCCGATGATGCGAATGGTTCTGAGCCGTTGATGGCGTGCGGGAAAGGCCATGATGATGGCCTTGCGCAGGCGCAGGCGGCTGTAGAGAAACATAAGCAGCGCCGCGAGGAAGATCAGCCCCTGAACGATGGCAGGCGTCACATTCGCCCCAAGCAGGGAAATGATTTCGCCGCTTCGCGACAGCAGCGATTCCATGGACATGGAGCCCATGCTGAACGTTGCGGCGGAAATATTCAGCCACCGCATATTTTCGAGGTAGGGGAGGAAGCGGTCGATGCTTCGCTCGATCAGGGCCGGGCCCTCCGTTGCCAGCTGGGAGACGGGATCGACCAGAGAATTGACCACGAAGAAAATGACGGCAGCAACCAGCGTTGACAGGATAATGGCGACGCCCGCACCCGGAATGCCATAGGAGGCGAGCTTCTCGGCTGAGATGCCGAGGATCATGCCGACAACGACCGCCATGACGACGGGCATCAGGATCATCGACAGTTCATGAATGACCGCCATGGACATGATCAGGAAAATGCCGATGACCGACCAGGCAACGAAGACATCAAGTGCCTCCCGCCCGAGTGGCTGCTGGCTGCGGGCGTCATCCCGCTGGGACAGCGAGGCCGGTGTTGCAAGTGGATCGGCCTTGTCTACCGGCAAGGCCGAGGTGCCGGCGAGATCCGGCTTGGCATTCTCATTCATCGGACTATCCCCCAATAAGGTGGTTAACGTCCGACAAATCCGGCGGTTCCGGGGCTGCGCAAATTTCCGCTGCCCCTTCCTGGCATCATGCGGAAAGCTTAAGCCCGATTCCCCAGGGGTCTCTGAGGACGATGCCGTCGCTTTGCCTTTCGGTGCCGATTTCCAGCCGGTCGAGCGCGGCAACCGCCCTGTCGAGCGCCGCCGGTTCGTTGAACTTCAGCGAATATCCGGCAAGGCCAGTCATGTTGTCCTTGCGGGCCATGGCTCCACGGCTGTTCCAGATATTGGCGGCCACATGGTGGTGATAGGCCCCCGAGCCGAAGAAGCTTGCGCCCGGATAACGCGCCATGATCTTCAGCCCCAGGACATCCTGATAAAATTCATCCGCCTGCGGAATATTGCCGACCTGCAGATGGATATGGCCGATGGCGGTTCCATCCGCAGCACCAGTGAAGGCGGTCTTCGGCGCGCTGTCGTAAAGCGCCTGCAGGTCGAGGCGGATCGTCGCCATCTCCACCGTTCCGTCAGGCTGGTAATTCCATTCGTCAGGCGTCCGGTCGCGATAAACCTCGATGCCATTGCCTTCCGGATCGGCGAGATAGATCGCCTCACTGACCAGATGGTCGGATGCGCCCTGAAGCTGGATATTGTTATGGGCGGCATGTGCCAGCCAATGGGCGAGATCATTGCGGCTCGGCATCAGAAAGGCGGTGTGGAACAAACCCGCAGCGTTGCTCGGCGCACGTTCCGCCGTATCGGAGGTGGAGAGCGTCAGCAGCGGCGGGCCGCCTACGCCAAGCACTTCGCCGCTCGGGTTCTTTTCCAGAACTGAAAGACCGATGATCTTCTGATAGAAATCCGAAACGCGCGGCAGATCGTGAACGACGAGATGCGCCTGGCCGACATAGGCCGGCCGCGTCAGGGCGAATTGTTTGATTTCACTCATCATCATCTCCATATTGAATCCGAAGCGCCAAGGGGCGGATCGGTCGCCGATGATATCGGCGACGCCGCTTTGCGGCGTGTCTCGAAGACGAATATGGGCTGGTTTCGTCGTTCAGCAAAGATCGCGTTGCGGCGATTGACTGTCCACTATTCGTTGACAATGCCGTCCGCTGGCGCCCCTCCGGCTTTGACTTCGATCAAGGTAAACGCGGCGCCACCGGGGGAATATGCCTAACCCGACACGCGAATAAGCCAAAGGAGACAGCCATGTACAAGAAGATCATCGTACCGGTAGACCTCAGCGCCACCGACAAGGGGGAAAAGATCCTCGAAAAGGCCAAGGCGCTGCTGGACCCCGACGGCGAGATCGTTCTCATCAACGTGGTCGAGGAGCTGCCGGGATATATGGTGATCGACCTGCCTGTCGACCTTATCGAAAACGCCATCAAGGACGCCAAGGCCAAGCTTTCTGACCTCAAGACCAGGGCCGGTTTCAAAGGCAGCCACGAAATCAGAAGCGGCGCACCCGCGCGTGAAATCATCGCTGCCGCCGAAGAGCACAAGGCGGACCTCATCATCATCGCCTCGCACACGCCTGACTTCAGCAATTATTTCATTGGCGCCACTGCCGATCGCGTGGTGCGCCACGCCAAATGCTCGGTACTGGTGGATCGATAGGGGTTTGACGTTTTAGCGTTGCGGACGGGCTTCCCGCCCACAAGCATTTCCAGGAAAAGTAAAATCCGATTTTCCGTCGGGAAATGCGCCAAAACAAGAAGATGGGCTGGAGGAAGAGACCATGAATGTCGGAAGTTACGAAAAAATCCTGCGTGACCGCCAGCGCGAGCTTTATCGCCGCCTGCACAAAATCGAGGCCGATTTCGAGGAGCCGCGCAATCCCGATGGTGAGGATCGCGCCAGTGAACGCAGCAATGACGAGGTGCTGGACGAACTGGGGCAGGTGGGTCAGGACGAGCTGCGCGCCATCGACGCCGCACTCGACCGCATCGCGAAGGGCACTTTCGGCATCTGCGTCAAATGCGGAAACGAGATTTCGGAGGATCGGCTGAAGGCTGTGCCCTATACCCCGTTTTGCCAGGAATGCGCTGCGGCGTTGTGAAATAATCTCGTGGTGACGCGTTGCGCTCGCCCTTTTCCGCCCTCATCCCTGTGCTTGTCACAGGGATCCAGCAGGCCCAAGTCCTTGGGCTGAGAAGAGTTCTTTCGCCGCGCAGACGCGCGTCGGCTGGATTCCTGTGACAAGCACAGGAATGAGGGAAACAGTGGACCTCTCCTTTCGCAACAGCATCGAACGCAATTTGATCGCCGTTAACCGGCCGCTGTCTTGTTCCTGTCTAATATTGTCTTCATGCTTTGGTGAAAGCACGCAGACAGGATTGGACTATGAGTGATTTGTGGCGGTTCGGACGCCAGTATGATTTTCACGAGATCGTCGCCGATGGCATCGTCCATGGGGTCGGCATCGTGTTTGCGCTTATCGGCGCGACGGCGCTGATCTTTTACGCGATGGTGTGGGGCAGCCTCAGCGCGATCGCCGCCGCCTGGATTTACGGTCTGGGCCTTGTCGCCTGTCTTTCCGTGTCTTTCACCTATAATATCTGGCCGCACTCCAACGTAAAATGGTTCCTGCGCCGGCTCGATCATTCGGCCATCTTCATCCTCATCGCCGCCACCTATACGCCGTTTCTGATGCGCGGCATTCACGATCCGCTGATTGCTGTCATGTTGGGCCTGATCTGGCTTGCGGCCATTTGCGGCATTCTCCTCAAATGCCTTTTTCCCGGCCGTTACGACCGGGTCGCCATCGGCCTTTATCTTGCCATGGGATGGAGCGGCGTCATGGTGGTCGAGCCCCTGTCGACGCACCTTGCGCCCGTCACGCTGTGGCTCATCGTCGCCGGCGGCGTGATCTACTCGCTTGGCGTTATCTTCCATGTGTGGGAAAAGCTGCGCTTCCAGAATGCCATCTGGCACGCTTTTGTGGTTGCTGCCGCCGCCGTCCATTATTTTGCCGTGGTCACCGCCTTCAGCGTCGTTCCGCTGGCGTCGTAACATCGGCGCACTGGACATTGCTCCGCATCATCGCTTAAGGCTCGTGGCAGGAGCCGCCGCCTTTCCGCAGCTGCTCGTTCGGAAATATGAGGGCGAAGCAATAATGACCGTGGAACTGCGCGACGCGACCGTGAACGATCTCTCCGGCATCATGGAGATTTATAACGATGCGGTGGTGAACACGACGGCGATCTGGAACGAGGTTGTGGTCGATCTGGAGAACCGCAAGGAATGGTTCGCCGTCCGCAAATCACGCGGCTTTCCCGTCATCGTCGCCATTCTCGAGGGCAAGGTCGCCGGCTACGCCTCCTATGGCGACTGGCGCGCCTTTGACGGCTATCGCCACACCCGCGAACATTCGGTCTATGTGCATAAGGATGCCCGTGGCCACGGCATCGGCAAAAAGCTGATGCAGGCGCTGATCGATCATGCCTCCGGCAACGACGTGCATGTGCTGATCGCCGCCATCGAAGCGGAAAACACCGCCTCCATCCGCCTGCATGAAAGCCTCGGTTTTACGGTCGCCGGCCGGTTTTCGGAAGTCGGCACCAAGTTCGGCCGCTGGCTGGATTTGACGTGTATGGAACTGAAATTGGGCTAGTGCCCCGGGCGGGTTGACGAGGGAATGTGCCTCTGGTGCAGGACGGACAACCTCTCCTCCGTCATCCTTGGGCTTGTCCCAAGGATCTAACCACGTCGAATTAAATCAATCGGTTGCAGATCCTCGGGACAAGCCCGAGGATGACGGTGAGCGTTTGGGATGGACGTCGGCTACCCGACGTCGCTTGCCGAATCTGCATTGCCCATGACCCAATCAAACCGGCTCGAACACCATCGAATGGCCGTTGATGCAATAACGCAGGCCGGTGGGTGGCGGGCCGTCGGGGAAGACGTGGCCGAGATGGCCGCCGCAATTGGCGCAGCGGATTTCGGTGCGCACCATGCCGTGGCTGACATCGCGCAGTTCCGTCACCGCATCCGGTTTGATCGGCTCGAAATAGCTCGGCCAGCCACAGCCGGCATCGAACTTGGTGTCGGAGAGAAACAGCGGCTCGTCACAGGCGGCGCAGCGGTAGAGGCCTTTCTCGGTCGAGTTCCAGTAGGGACCTGTGAAAGGGCGCTCGGTGCCGTGTTCGCGCAGGATGTGATATTGTTCCGGCGTCAGCTGTTCACGCCAGTCGGCATCGCTCTTGTTGACTTTGGGGGATGTCAGATCGCTCATGGAATGATCCTTTCTGTTCCTGCCAGAAATAGTCATCGCCGCTGCCGATTGAAAGAGGCGGGGCGTCATAACGTGTTCGTTATGGGACGGGAGTACCGATTTGGGTTGAGGTGAGCGTATCTATGGCTTAACTGAAACTCGATTTGAAAGAAGAACGCCACTCACTGGCGCGCAGGGATGGGGGACATCCCGGGAGATGTGAATGACATCAGATGTCACGGCGCTGACATTCCTGTCGCTGTTCCTGCCGTTTCTGGCGGCGCTTGCTGCACCGGCCCTTGTGAAAAGGTTCGGTCACGATGCGGCGTGGATTCTGGCGATCGCGCCGGCTCTTGCCTTCTTGAATTTTGCGCTGATGCTGCCGGAGATCGCGGCGGGCGGCGTGGTGACCGGCGGTTATGCCTGGGTGCCGAGCTTCAATCTCAGCTTCTCCTGGTTTATCGATGGCCTGTCGCTCACCTTTGCGCTGCTGATTACGGGCATCGGAATACTGATCGTGCTTTACGCGGGCGGTTACATGAAGGGCCACCCGCAGCAGGGCCGGTTCCTGTCCTTCCTGCTCCTGTTCATGGGCGCGATGCTGGGAGTCGTCGTTTCCGACAGCCTGCTGATGCTGTTCGTCTTCTGGGAGCTGACCTCCATCACCTCCTTCCTGCTGATCGGCTTCGACCATGAGCGCGCCGACTCCCGCCGCGCTGCGTTGCAGGCGCTGGTGGTAACCGGCGGCGGCGGTCTGCTGCTGCTCGCCGGGCTGATTTTCATCTGGGATATCAGCGGCATTACGCAATTGTCGATGCTGGTGCGCGGCGGCGATGTCCTGCGTGACAGCCCGTTTTATCTGGCCGCGCTGCTTCTGGTTCTCGGCGGCGCCTTCACCAAATCGGCGCAGTTTCCGTTCCATTTCTGGCTGCCCAACGCCATGGAGGCGCCCACGCCGGTTTCGGCCTATCTGCACTCGGCAACCATGGTAAAGGCCGGTGTCTATCTGCTGATGCGCCTTAACCCGGTTCTTGGCGATACCGCCGCCTGGCAGATCCTGCTGCCCTTTTTCGGTGGGCTGACGATGCTGACAGGCGCGCTGCTCGCCGTGCGCCAGACAGACCTGAAGCTGATGCTCGCCTATACCACGGTGTCGTCGCTCGGCCTGCTGGTCATGCTCACGGGGTTTGGCTCTGAGCATGCCATTCAGGCGGCCGTGCTTTATCTGGTGGCGCATTCGCTGTTCAAGGGCGCACTGTTCATGGTCGCCGGTATCATTGACCATGAGACCGGCACGCGTGATGTGACGAAGCTCGGCGGCCTGAGAAAGGCCATGCCCATCACCTTTGCGGCGGCTCTGGCGGCGGCGATTTCCATGGCTGGCCTGCCGCCCTTCTTTGGCTTTCTTGCCAAGGAAGAGATCTATTATGCGCTGGCGCATGCCAATCCGCGTGCCGTGCTGTTCACCGGCATCGCCATTCTCGGTAACGCGCTGATGTTCGCTGTCGCCTTCGCCGTGGCGCTGAAGCCCTTCCTTGGCAAGCCGGTGAAGACGCCGAAACAGGCCCATGAAGGCCCGGTTCTGCTCTGGCTCGGCCCGGCGCTGCTGGCGCTGAAGGGGCTCACGACAGCGCTCTTCGCCGGCATCGCGCATTTTTACATCTCCACCCCCATGGCGAGCGCCATTGCAGGTGAGCCGCGCCCGGTGGAAATCTCGCTCATTCCCCATATCGGCGTGCCGCTTGGCCTGTCGCTGCTGACCATCGCGCTCGGCATCGTCCTTTATAACAGGCTTTCCACAGTGCGCAGCCTGATGGACCGCAGCTTCAACGCGCTCGGGGCAGGGCCGGACAGGGGCTTTGATGTCTTCATAGAAATGCTGGTGCGGATTTCCTTCCGCGTCACGCGGCTCATCCAGCCGGGCAGGCTGGAATTTTACGTCACCGCCACCTTCGCCGTCATCGCCGCCGTCCTGCTGGTGCCGCTGTTCCTTTATGACGAACTACCATCGATCCCGGCCTGGCCGCAGGACATGCCCATTCACGAGCTAACCTTCATCGTCATCGCGGTGGCGGGCCTCATTGCAGTGCTGACGGCCTCCAGCCGGTTGACCGCCATTATCGCGCTTGGCATTCAGGGTTTTGCGGTGGCGGTTATTTTCCTGCTGTTCGGCGCGCCTGATCTGTCGTTTACGCAGTTCATGGTGGAAACGTTGTCAGTGGTCATTCTGACGCTTGTCATGACCAGGCTTCGCCTGTCGCCATCAGACCATCGCGGGCTCGGCCAGAAACTTCTGGACAGCACCATTGCCATCGGCTGCGGCACCGGTTTTGCCCTGTTCCTGATGCGGGCGACGCAGGCCAGTTTCGACAACCGCCTGACGGACTTCTACAACACCTATTCCAAGGTCATCGCCCATGGGGCGAATGTGGTGAATGTCATCATCGTCGATTTCCGCGGCACGGATACGTTGGGCGAAATCGCTGTCGTGATGATAACCGGTCTTGCCATCCTCGCGCTCATCCGCATCCGCCCCGCGGCTGCTCTCAAAGGGCCGGCAAGGACGGCGAAAAAGAAGGGAGCGCGGGCATGAACACGCTTATCCTGCGCACCGTCGCGCCTGTCGTCACCAGCCTCATGGTTCTGTTTTCGATCTTCGTGCTGCTGCGTGGCCATAACGAGCCGGGTGGCGGTTTCATCGGCGGGTTGATTGCCGTTTCGGCGCTCTCGATCTACGGCATCGCTTATGGCGTGGCGGCGGTCAGGCGCGCCATCGTCTTTCATCCGCTCTCGATCGCCGGGGCAGGGCTGCTCATGGCCATGTTGTCAGGTCTCGTATCCATGGCATCAGGCGTGCCGTTTATGACCGGCCTGTGGGTTTATCCGAGCCTGTTTGGCGTCGAGGTGCCGCTTTCCACCGTCATGTCCTTCGACATCGGCGTTTATCTCGTCGTGGTCGGCGCCATCACCTCCATTGCACTGGCTCTGGAAGAAAGGGAAAGCGACTGATGGAAGCGGTTTTCTCCATTCTCGTCGGCATCTTCTTTTCGGTGGCGATCTATCTCATGCTGTCGCGCCACAGCATCCGCATGCTGCTCGGCATCGCCATTCTCGGCAATGCGGTCAACCTCCTGCTGTTTACCGCAGGCCGGCTGACGCGGGACGTGCCGCCGATCATTCCGGCGGGCATGGATAGGCTGCCGGCAGGTGCCGCCAATCCGCTGCCGCAGGCGCTCATCCTGACGGCAATCGTGATTTCCTTTTCCTTCTTCTGTTTCCTTCTGGTCCTGACCTGGCGTGCGTTCCAGGAATTGCAGACCGATGACACGGACGAAATGCGCACCGCAGAACCGGCAGGCGAGCCCTTGCCGCCGCTCGGTTATTGAGCGGCAAGGCAGCGACGACATGGCATCCTCAACCACATCCGCAGTCACCGACCTTTCCGCAGCGCTCGTCACGACGCCTGTGCCGCTTGCCGACTGGCTGATCATCCTTCCCATCGCGCTCTGCATCGGTGCAGGTGCGGTGCTGATGATGATGCGCCACGCTATCCGCCACCATGCGAGTGTCGCCATTGCCGCGCTTGCCCTCTTGGTCATCCTTGATGCCGCGCTGCTCTGGAAGGTTGCCACGCAAGGCCCGTTCACCATGGTCATGGGCCGCTGGTTGCCGCCTTTCGGTATCGCATTTACCGCCGATCTCACCGGCGCGCTCTTGTCGCTCGCCGCTGCCATCGTGGCGCTGGCGGGTGCTGTCCATGCCGCGAGCGATATTGACGCCAGCGGTAGGCGCTACGGTTTTTATCCTTTCCTGATGCTGCTGATGGCGGGCGTGACAGGCGCGTTCCTCACCGGCGATATCTTCAATCTCTATGTCTGGTTCGAGGTGCTGCTGATCTCGTCCTTCGGCCTCATCGTGCTCGGCTCGACGCGCGAACAGATCGATGGCGCGCTGAAATACGCGATCCTGAACCTCATCGGCACGACGCTGTTTCTGATCACGGTCGGTTATCTCTATGCCATCTTTGGCACGCTCAATATGGCCGATATCGCGCTGAAGGCGACGGGGCTGCGTGGCACAGCGCCATTGATGACGCTCGCCAGCCTCTTCGCGCTCGCTTTCGCTATGAAAGCCGCGGCCTTCCCGGTGAATTTCTGGCTGCCGGCCTCCTATCACACGCCGCGCATCGTCGTTTCCGCGCTCTTTGGTGGCCTGCTTACCAAGGTCGGGATCTATTCGCTGCTGCGCGTCATGGTCATGCTGTTCCCCGTCGAGCGGGAAGAGCTCAGTATTGTCATCGCCATCTCTGCTGCGCTCACCATGGTGCTGGGCGCCATGGGCGCGCTCGCCCAGAACGATATCCGCCGCATGCTCGGTTACATCGTCATCTCGGGCATCGGCTACATGATGGCCGGCATCGCCATTGGTACGCCGTCAGGCGTTGCGGGCGCCATCTTCTACGCACTGCATTCCATGGTGCTGATGACGGCGCTTTATCTTGCCGCCGGCCACGCCGCCCGTCTCGGCGGCAGTTTCAGCCTGACGGCGCTCAGCGGCCTTTACCGGCAGGCCCCATGGTTTTCGGCGCTGGCGCTGGCGCTGTTTTTCGCCGGTTCCGGCCTGCCACCCTTTTCCGGCTTCTGGCCGAAGGCGGTTCTGGTGAAGTCCGCCATCGATATCGGCGCCTGGTGGCTTGCTGCCGCCATTCTCGTCTCCGGTTTCATCGCCACCATCGCCTTCGGGCGGATTTTCCTTTTGTGTTTCTGGCGCCCGGCAACGGCGTCCGCCGGCCACTCCGCTCTGCAGCCTGCCGCACGCCCGCCGGTGCCGTCAGTCGCGCCGCTGGTCGGGCTGACGTTGCTGGTGGTATTTTTCGGCCTGTTCCCGGAAAGCCTGCTCAATCTCAGCCAACAGGCAGCGGCAGGCCTTGGTGATCCCCAGGCCTATATTCAGTCGGTCTTTCCACAAGGGGGCAAGCCATGAGCCTCTATATCGTGCAATTGCTGTTCATTGCCGTGTGGCTCGCGGTAACGGGCAGCGTCACGCTGGCGAATATCGTCTTTGCCCTCATCGTTTCGACGCTGGCGCTCGGGTTGATCCGCCACCAGCTTCCGGGCGGACGCAGCCACTTTCTCCGGCTTTTCCGTGTGCTGTCGCTGGCGCTGCTGTTCTTCAAGGAGTTGGCGCTCTCGGCCTGGAAGGTGGCGGTGCTGGTGACGCGGCCGAAGCTTAGGGTGCAACCCGGCATTTTCGCCTATCCGCTGACGGTAACGACGGATTTCGAAATTACGCTGCTTGCAAATCTCATCACGCTCACGCCCGGCACGCTTTCCGTCGATGTTTCCGAGGATAGAACAACGCTCTATGTGCACGCGCTGGACTGCAGCGATATCGAAGCCACGAAAAACGACATCCGAAACGGCTTTGAAAAGAAGATCATGGAGGCGTTCCAGAAATGACGCCGGAACTCACTGTTTCATTCGCAACTATACTTGCAGCGGTTGTATTATCGGCTGCCTTTTTGCTGACGGTCTATCGTGTCGTGGTTGGTTCGACCCTGCCGGATCGCATCGTTGCCCTCGACATGCTGGTCGGCATCGCCATCGGATTTATCGCGGTTATCGCCATCCGCACCGGCTTCACGCTGTATGTGGATATTGCCATCGCGCTCGGGCTGGTCGGTTTTTTGGCAACAGTCGCCTTTGCCCGCTTCGTGCTGTCGCGCGGGCCGGATGACAGGCGCGGGAGAACGGCGGTTCTCGATGGCGAGCGCGCATCTGAAGTGATTGAGAAAACTATGGAAAACGTTGCTCGCGGCAAAAAGGGAAGGGGCAGGCGATGACGGACTGGATGGTGGCACTTTCCGTTGCGGCGCTGATGATTTCCGGTGCGCTCTTCTCGTTGATTGCGGCAATCGGGCTCAATCGCCTGCCTGATGTCTATACCCGCATGCACGCGGCTTCCAAGGCGGGAACGGTGGGGTCCGGCCTGTTACTTCTGGCAGTGGGCATCCATTCCATGGAACTGTCGACACTGGCGCGTGCACTGGCCGGTTTCCTGTTCTTCATTCTCACCGCACCAGTCTCTGCGCATCTTCTTGCCATGGCAGCACACAAGGCAGGTTATCCGCTGGCGGATAAATCGGTAGTTGATGACCTCAAGAAAATTTGAAGTTGAAAATCCCCCTAATAATGGGGGGTGTTCATTTTCAATTACTACTAGGCCTAGTATTTTATTACCCGTAATTTTTTGTATTGAGATTAGACTGTTTTGAACTGAAAAATTCATAATAGGAATTTGACTTTTGCTGTTTTGCTGTTATCCAAATGAAGTGTAAATTTGCTTATCGCGATTTGCATCTAGCCTCTTCATGAACGGCGTAGGCATTTTATTAATGTCTAATCTATGGGCCATCGGACCATTGCTGCCCATGACGCGGGCCACAAGTTGAATCTCGGATAATTCGTTTCCGGTTTTCGTCTGAAATCTAGGGGTAGATTTCACGTTGGTTTCAACAGGGCGAAGGTGGGGCACCGGGTAACTTCACATCGCTTGCTGCAGCGTTCGCCGCTTCAGGGGATAAATAAACAGGAGATACTTAAATGACGGAAACTGCATACGGTAACGCCCAGGATCTGCTGGTCGAACTGACGGCGGATATTGTGGCTGCCTATGTTAGCAACCACGTCGTTCCGGTCACAGAGCTTCCCGGCCTTATTTCGGATGTTCACACGGCGCTTAGCGGAACATCGGCACCGGCATCGGTGGCGGTCAATGTCGAAAAGCAGAAGCCTGCGGTCTCGGTCCGCAAGTCGGTTCAGGACGATCATATCGTCTGTTTGGAATGCGGCGGCTCGTTCAAGTCGCTGAAGCGGCATCTCACGACGCATCACAGCATGACGCCGGAAGAATATCGCGAAAAATGGGACCTGGCGGTCGATTATCCGATGGTTGCGCCCGCCTATGCCGAAGCTCGTTCGCGGCTAGCCAAGGAAATGGGTCTCGGCCAACGCCGCAAGGCCAGCCGCTGATTGTAACGACGGTCCGGCCTGTTCTCCCCAGCGGGGAGAGGGGGCCAGAAGGACCGGCGAGGGGTCGGCTCTTCGATATCGCTGACCCCTCCTCATAAGCCCACTGCCGCATCTTCTCCCCGCCGGGGAGAAGGCAGCATGGTTCATTCGCTCGCTCTTATCGTCCAGCCGGTCCGTCGACCGGCTTTTTTGTTGTCGCGCGAAATTTCAGTTGAGGAAAAAAATCCTTCTGTGACGACGCTTTTTTCCAAAAAACATTGCAAATTCAATTGATGAAGTCGCGGGCATAAATTCGCACTTCCCCGCATCCATCCACAGGTGTATGAATTAATTCCTATTCGTAGAGGAGTTGCATATGCCGTCGGATACATCACTTCTGTCTGCCGCCGCGCGGCCTCGCATGCAGGTCGTCAATCGCCCCTTCCGCCACTGGCCGCCCATTGCCGGGCGGGAAGAGGTTGCCCGTCTTTGCCGTCTGGTGCGGCAGCTCACCGGCGAGATGGTGCAATTGACCGGTGATCGCTTTGCGGCGCGCCGCGACCGTCGCCGCACCGAATGCCATATTCGCCAGATCGCCATGTATGTCTGCCATGTCGAACTCGGCATTCCCATGTCGGATATCGGCCCCTGCTTTGGCCGGGACAGGACAACGGTGGGCCATGCCTGCCAGGTGGTCGAGGACCGGCGTGACGAGCCGGCCTTCGATGATTTCGTCGCGGCACTTCAACGGCTGGCCGGAGGCATTTTCAACGTAGTGAAAGGGGCGCGGGATGAGTGAAGCGAAGAACGTCCCGACCGCTTCCGCACATCGTGTCCTGCTGCGGCTTCTGCGCTGCATCGCGGCCGGTGCGGCTGACATCACACAGGAGGGGAACGATATCGTCCTGCGCCGCCGGCATCCGGGGCAGGCGGTCCAGCGGTTTCCGGCCGAGACGGTGCGGCTTGCCGTCTCCTCCGGTCTGGTCGAACGGCGGCAGAACAGCCTTTGCGCCGCACCGCCACTTGGCCCCTATCTGAAACGGGCGATGGCAAAGGACCGGGACGAGGTGTTTCAGGAGCAGCACCGGAATATCGAGACCGTCGTGGTGGAGCTCGATGAGGCGAAGCAGCCGGCCCGTCGCAACCTCAACACCTCGCCGCTGACCAGCCTTTCACGATTGAAGGAGCGGGATGGCGGTGCATTTTTCCCTGAAGACGCGCTGGAGGCGGGTGAGCGCCTTGCCGCAGATTTTCATCGCGGCCATCTCAATCCCAGAATCACGGCGACATGGGAGCCGCGCATTGCAAATCGCACCAGAGGTGAGGCGGGCGGTGCACTCGATCTTACGGAGGCGGCAATGGCGGCAAGGGCGCGGTTTTCCCGCGCGGCGGACGCGATGGGCCCGGAACTTTCGGGCGTCGCCATCGATATCTGCTGCTTCGAAAAGGGGCTGGAGACGGTGGAGCGGGAAAGATTATGGCCGGCGCGCTCGGCTAAATTGCTGCTCAGGGCCGCGCTGCTCTCGCTAGCCCGCCACTATGCGCCGCCTGCCACCACTCGGGGAGGCAAGGATCGACATTGGGGCGATGCGGATTATCGCCCCTCGCTGGGGACAGGCACAGCAACGGAGTGAGGGCTCAGGCCGCCAGCAGCTGGGCTTCCCCGCGGATACGCTTGATCATGGAGCGCAGGCCATTGGCGCGCTGTGCGGAGAGATGCTCCACCAGCCCGATCTTGTTGAACACCTCGATGGCATCCAGATCGGCAATCTCGGAGGCTTTTCTGCCGGAATAGACGGCGAGCACGATGGCGACGAGGCCGCGCACGATATGCGCATCCGAATCGCCCTCAAAGGTCATGAGTGGGTCTTCCGCACCATCGCTATAGCTGACGAGCCAGACTTGGCTGGCGCAGCCCTGTACCTTGTTGTCGGCGGTGCGTTTGTCTTCCGGCAACTCGGGAAGGGCCTTGCCGAGTTCGATGACATAACGATAACGGTCCTCCCAGTCGTCGAGGAAAGCGAAGTCGTCGAGGATCGTTTCGAGAGAGGCCATGGTTGCGCCGTATCATCCGTTATTCAAGGTCTTTCCCAGGATATAGGGGAAGTGTGCGCGGTTTTGAACCATGGGCCAAGAAAAAGCCCACGGAAAACAGGTCTCCGTGGGCAAGTCAGGCAGGCAGTGGGCAAACGGATATCGTCTGCCGGAAAGGGGCGGTGGAAGGCAGGCTCAGAGAGCAGGACGCTTCTGCGGCAGGGGTATGACCGTGCCGGTCTTCAGCGGGTCCGGCTTTCCGGGAAATTCGACGCTGACGACAGGTGCTGCAGCCAGCTTTTCGACTTCTGCGGCAACATCAGCGACATCGGCGGGCTTGTCACCGGAGGCAAGCTGCTTGTCCAGCAGCTCATAGGCAACCTTTGCGCCTTCCTTTGCCCGCTCGCCGAGCGCGTGGAAGGTTTCGGCACCCTTGATGCAGACATCGGGTTTTTCGATGCAGATGGCGCTGACATAACGATAGGCTTCCCCTGCGGCTGAAACGGCGCTGGGAAGATCAAATGCCGAAGGTTCCTTGGTGGGGTCGTTGTAGCTGCCGAAATAGGACAGCGCCACCAGCACCAGCGAAAACCAGAATGTTCCTTTGATCAGAAACCACATTGTCAGACACCCTGCCAGATGATCTTTGTTTTGAAGCCCCGCCCGGTTTCGGGTCATCGGCCTTTGTCCCGTTTCCCGGGCTTGAGGAGAAGCTACAGGCGACCGGCGAACAGCCGATTGCAAAAAGCGGCGCAATTTAATTCAAATTGTATCTATTCTCCTCGTATCGGGACGGCAGCCATCAATTCATTCGCATTTTAACAGTCCATGTTAAGCATAATTGCGACAGAGCCCACGCGTTCCGGGCCAAAGCGGCGGCAAGCCTTGCCACAAAGGTTAACACGATGGCGAAAATGAAGCGAAATCCGTCGCTTACCCGTCATTAACCATGATTGGCAAAGCTTGGAATAAATGCCCCGTATTGGGACTGAGGCGTATTTGACAGGCCTTTGCCGCCATTCTTTTTATCCATTCCTTAAGCCGCCGCCTTCTATTGTCGACGCTGTTAGAACCGCCTTCAAGATTCGGGTTTGGTATTGCGTAATATGAGAGAAAAAGCGGTCGCACTGGTCGACCATGCCGCAGGCAGATGGCTTGCGCGCATGGAAGAGGACGCCGAAAGGCGTGCCGGAACCATTGCGCGCCTGCGCCGGCTGATCGCTTTCAGTGCTGTCGGCCTTTTTGTTGTACCAGCCCTGTTCAGCCTCGTTTTCAGCCCCGCCATCGCGCTACCCATCGGTGCGGCCCTGGTGCTGGCGCTCTATCTTGCCGCCGCCGCGCTGCTGATTGCCTTTTCGCGCCCTGCACGCGGTGCGCCCTCCTTTTCCGCCGTGGCCGGTGATAACGATCTGATCGCCGCCTCGCAGGTGCCGGGGCTCGTGCTGGTCATCGGTGAGACCGGTATGGTCGAACACGTCTCCGGTCGGGATCTCGCGACGTTTCCGGGAGATCTTCAGGCCAGCAAGGGACACATCCTCGTTGAATATGTCTATGTCTCTGATCGCATCGACCTGATGCAGGCTTTCGACACGCTGCGGCAGGGCGACGACACGGCAACCGCCGAACTTCGCTTCGAGACCGGTGCGAAATCGCGCCAGACGCAGTTCATGCATGTCCGTATCGAGATGACCGCCATTCGGGGTGCGACAGGCCGCCTGCGCCGCATCGTCGCCCAGCTGACCGATATTACGGAAATGGAACGTCTGCGCCGCGATGTCGCCCGCAAGGCGGCGGAGGCGGAATCGGCCAACGACGCCAAGTCGCGTTTCCTCGCCGCCGTCAGCCATGAGCTGCGCACACCGCTCAACGCCGTCCTCGGTTTCTCCGATATTCTGGCGGGCGAATATTTCGGCCGGCTGGAAAACGATCGCCAGCGGGAATATGTCGGGCTGATCCGCCAGTCCGGCGCCCATCTCCTGTCCGTCGTCAACACCATGCTCGACATGAGTAAGCTGGAAGCCGGCCGCTACGAGCTGATGATGGAAAGCTTCCCGATTGCCGAGACGATTGAATCTTGCGAAGCCATGCTTGGCCTGCAGGCGAAGGAAAAAGGCCTGACATTGACCAGCCGCATCCAGCGCGGTATCGGCGAAATCGCGGCCGATCAGCGCGCCATCCGGCAGGTTCTCATCAATCTTGCCGGCAATGCCATAAAATTCACCGATGCGGGTGGTGTGGTGTCGATCGACGCCGCGCGTGAGGGCGCGATGTTGAAGCTGACGGTGAGCGACACCGGTATCGGCATTGCCGAAGACAAGATCGAGTTCCTGGGCCAGCCCTTCATGCAGGTTCAGAATGAATATACCCGTCGCTATGAGGGCACGGGTCTGGGATTGTCCCTGGTCAAGGGGCTTGTGGCTCTGCATGGCGGCACGTTTGCCATCACCAGCAAGCCCGGCGAGGGGACGGTCGTAACGATCACCCTGCCTGCTGACGGTTCCGGCATGGCGGGTGGCGGTCATAATGCTGAAGCCGAAAGCATGGTGGAGTTTCCGCCCCGCATCCGGCAGCTTGGCGAGATGGCCGCAAGAATGAGAAAGGACGGTGACGATGGCCCCGCGAAAGCGAAAATCGCCTAAGAAAACAACGGCACAGATTGGTGTCGGCATTGTTTCCTTGGTGGTTTCGGCCATCGGGCGCGAAATCCTGCGCCATCCGAAAATGGTTGGCGGCTGTGGTGCCTTTGCCGTCGTCTTCGGTTTTGTCGCCGCCAATGCGCTCTGGTATCAGCCAGGCGTTCACCCCACGCCCTTCCTGCGCACGCGCGATGCGGAAAATCCCAACGGCATCGCCGGCTATCGCCCGGCCGAACCGCTCGGCACGCACGGCAACGTCACCACCTTCCGCATCGAGCGGCCGGCGGAAGGCGAGACGGCACCGTCTCCCGCCGCCCCGGAAACCGCAGCACTTCCTGCAGCCGATACCCAGAAGCCGCAGCAGATCGTCGCCGATATTCAGGCTGAACTGAAGAAACGCGGGCTTTATGAAGGCGACGCCGACGGCCGCATGGGGCCGAAGACCGCCGCCGCCATCATGTTCTTCGAGGAAACGCTCGGCATGGAGCAGACCGGCGAGCCGACGACCCGGGTGCTGGCCGCGCTCAGGATCGACGGTGCAACGGTTGCCGCTATCCCGAAGGACCGGCCTGCCGATACCAGCGGTGGTGTCGAGATTGATCCCGTCGCCGCCGCCATCCGCAAGGCGGAGGCACCGCGCCCGAAAGCCGAGCCGGTCTCCCTCAACAACGCCGCCAAGCCGGCAAGCCGCGATCTCATCGCGAAGATCCAGCAGGGGCTGATCAACATCGCCTATGCCGATGTGAAGGTGGACGGCGTGGCCGGCCAGCAGACACGGAATGCTATCAGGGCGTTTGAGAAACATTATCGCTTGCCGGAAACCGGCGAGCCGAGCGAGGCTGTGCTGAAGAAGCTGAAGTCTATCGGGGCGCTTTGAGGTTTTGACGGCAGCCGGGGTGCGTGCGTGGATCTCCCCCCCTCTGCCCTGCCGGGCATCTCCCCCTCAAGGGGGGGAGATCGGCAAGCGGCGCTATAACCAATTCATTCGCAGACATGAAGATGGGCGCGACCTCACGGCATCTCGATCTCCCCCCTTGAGGGGGAGATGCCCGGCAGGGCAGAGGGGGGTAACCCACGGACACCTTCGTCAGCTTAAAAATCGACATCGAAACCCCACCCACCTACGCAGCGCAAAAATCGAAAGCAAACCCATGCGCCTCAAATCCGAAATCTTCGTCTCAGCCCTCATCCGCCGCGTCTTCGCTGCCGGAGGATTTGCCGCTGTCGAAAAGAAGGGCGCGGAGGAGGCGGGGGCGATCTTCATCCGCCAGCGGCTGCGCGACGGCCGAGAGAACCTCTATGGACCCGCCCCGCAAAGTTTCGCTGATGAAGAGGACATCATCCGCGCCGAGCGCCGTTTCGAAACACGTCTGGCCGATGTCGAGGGCGAGGAAAGTGCGGCCCTGCTGGAAAGGGAGCGGCGGTTCGACAGCGACCTGTGGGTCGTGGAGATCGAAACCGATGACATCGGGACGTTGCTGACGCTGGTGGATCAGCCCAAAGGCTAGAACCAGGAAAAGTGCAATCCGGTTCTCCGTCCGCGAATGACCTCGCACTACTGAAGATGCAAAGGCCAGCCCGCTTAACCCTGCGTCCCGGTTCTCTGCGCAGCCGGTGCGCTACGGCTCGGCCGTTCACGGCCATGCGTATAGCTGTCGGCCCGCCGCCAGCTTTCCAGCCGCTCTTCGCATTCCACGGTGTCGAGGCGGTCGAGCAGGGCTTCGGCGCGGCTCATGTCACCTTCGGCGGCGGAAAGATGCGGATAGAAGCATTGTAGCACGAAGGCCGCCTCGGAAAACTCCATGCCAAGGCCGACGAGCGTCGTCGCCAGCTGCGCGCCCGATATATCGAGCATGATGCGCTCCGACAGCCAATAGCTCGATGACAGCGAATCGGCCAGCGCCACCGCGAATTGCCGGGCGTTGCGCTCACGCGCGAAGCGGACGAGCAGTGCCTCCTGCACCTCGCTCAGGCGGCGAAGGCCGAGAACGTCGCTTTCCGGGCGGTTGAGGTGGCGCGCCATCTGCTTGATCTGCTGGCGCATTTCTTCCTCGAGCGCGGAAGCGGCGGCAATCCTGTCCGTCTTTTCTTGCATTGTCTGCACTTCGGGCATTGCTGCAGCCTGTGGTTCTGCGACCGTCGTTTCCTCTACCGGTCTTTTCAGATCCTCCGCGTGGCGCAGGCCCACAAGCGCGTCGATGACGGTCGGGGAGAGGTCTTCGCGGCGCACGATGGCGCGCGCATGGGCGGCGCCTTGCGTGCGGGCAATGGTGATCAGCGTGTCGTCATCAAGGCATTTCGAGGAAATGAGAAAGGGCGCGGCAAGTGAAATCGGCTGGCAGGCGATGAAGAAGGCGACGGCTGACGGCACGCTCGGATGCTGGGAAAGCGCGGCGATGGCCTCCCGCTTGGCTTCCTCGGTGGAGGCATTAAAAAGTGGCATAAAAAGTTCGGCGAACTGCCGAAGGTCCGTTTTTGACGGATGGGAAACAGACTCGAAATTCGTCACCGTGGCCATCAGCACCACATCTTTCTTCCTAATGGCTCTTGGCCTCTCAAGTTCTCGAAACCGGTCGGTCAACGCACTACCCAACAAACGCAAACACAATATCGGCTCAAATTAGAGCAAATGCGTTGACGTCCTGTTAACTATGGGGGGTGGCAAGAGGGAATCTGCCTCTTTCAACAAGGAAATTTTAAAACCTTGATGACGCCGAAAATCCGATGGAACTTTGCCGCACCGCCTTAGTTTTCAACGGGTGCGGTCGATGGAGAAAGAAATCAGGGCCCAACGATTAGGGTTAACGGATCATTAACCTCTGTCTGTTTGTAATTTCATGGGAAGTATTAGGATTCCATGTTATTCTGATCTACGAAATAAAAGCAAAAATGGCATGTGAAGCCTGAATCTGCGCACGATCCCCTTATAAGAATCGCTTTGGATTTTTGGATCGTGCGGAAACCAGTCTGTGGACTGGCCTATGCGCAATGTAATGGTGATGAAATTCCCGACGCAAGACGAGGCTTGCGCGGTTCCCATGGGCAACATTGACAATCATGTCCCGAAGAGGAGATGAGCATGGCAGAGATTATTGCAATTGGCGACGCCCGACGAAACCTGCGCCCCGCCGGCTTGGCTGGAACAGTGATAGTCGGTCCGGCGAAGGTCGTATTGTTTACCGGCGTTCGTTATGAAAAACGCGATACGGAGCCATCTGGCAAAGTCGCGCGCAAGGGCAAATCCGCAACGGAAACTGCTCTCAAGTCCTGATTATCGCGAACGAACCGGCGTTATTTCCACGGCGTCGGCTGGCATTTTGCATCGTTCAGGAACCGCTCCGCTTCTTCGCCGAAACTCGGCTGCGGCACCATGGTTCTTAACACCACATACCCTTCCGTCTGATCCGATTCCGCCAGAATGGCCTGCGAAAGCGCGGGCGGCTGCGCCTTGCGGATGGCGGCTATCTGCACGGCGTCCGCGACCAGAATATCCATCTCGCCGCCGGCGGAGGTGCGGTCATTCATGCTGAACACCTCGTTGGAGGCCCTGTCGTAAACCGCGACGGACCAGAAGGGAACGGCGCCGATGGCGGTGAGCCTGACCGGCTGTTCCTCGATGTTGAAGGTGCAGACGGCCACCCGCATGAAGGGATCGCCGCTACCGAGGGTCTTTTTCTCCGTCGTCTCTTCGAGCAGATGAAACAGATGCGGCTTTCCTTCCGCCAGCGCCCGCGTATAGGCGTCGCGATTGCTGAAATGCGGTATCGCCAGAATGACGATGACATGCAGCACGGCGGCGGCAACGAGGCCGGTGACGATGGCGAGCAGGACCCTAAGCATTGCCACACCCCAGCTTGCGGATTTGCGGCATGGAAATGTCGATCAGGCCGGAACTGCCGGCAACCGGCGTATCGAGCAGCGTCATGACCAGCTTGAAGGTCTGGCCCTGCGGCACTGACAGCCAGTTATAGGTCTGGGCATCGGGGGCGATGGTGATGTCGATCCCGCCATCGGCACTGCGCAGCAGCGTTCGGGAATTGAGCGCGAAGGGCCGGCCAGCATCTTCGGCAAGCACATTGCCCTGCTGGTCGGCGGTATAAAGCGTCCAGAAACGCGCGGGCGGCACGGCGCCAGCCAGGCGGTAGCGGCATTCACCGCTCAGGCGCTGGCCGTCGCTATCGACGGAGGCGGTGAAAGACAGTCCCTCGGCGGTGCCATAAAGCAGCTTGCCCGCATCGGCACGGTGCGATTTGGCGTAGGGGTCGGCCTCGATCGTCTGCGCTTCGGGAAAGGCGTCCCAGGAGCCGATGCGGATCGAGCCGAAACCGGATGTCGCTTCAAGCGCTGCCATCGTCGCGGCAATACCGCCGCCAAAGGCAATCAGAAGGGCGATGCCGACAAGGAATGGAACTCGGAACACGCTGTTTTCCCGTTTTTGAACAGGTCGAGGACTATCACTGATTCCCCGTTTGGAAAATGGCGCGGCTTGTTTAGTCCTGTTGAAAGTGATGGGAGCGCGAAATTCCTGCCCTTATGCACCCATGACAAGCTTGAAGGCGATGGCCCACATGGTGACGGCGATGACACCTTCGAGAATGCGCCAGGCGGATGGTTTTTCGAAGATCGGCCTCAGCCAACGCGCGCCATAACCCAGCGAAAAGAAGAACAGCAGCGAACCGGTGGCTGCACCCGCCGCAAAGGTCTTTTCGAAACCGGGAAACTGCGTGGAAATCGTGCCGAGCAGCACGACGGTATCGAGATAGACATGTGGATTGAGGAAGGTGAGCGCCAGACAAATAGCGAGCGTCTGCCACAGGCTCGCCTCCTGCCGCTCCGCTACCGACAGCGCTTCGGAAGAACGCAGCGCCGAATGCAGGCTTTTGGCGCCGTACCAGATGAGGAAGGCAGCCCCCGCATAACGCATGATGGGATCGAGCGCAGGCATGACGGCGCTGATCCGCTGAAAACCGAACACGCCGACGGTAATGAGCAGCGCATCGGCAAGGGCGCATGTAGCGCAGACGGCAAAGACATGCGAACGCGCCAGCCCTTGTTTCAGCACAAACGCATTCTGCGCGCCGATGGCGACGATGAGGCTGAGGCCCATGGTGAGGCCGGTGAAAAAGATTTGGATGTCCACGCCCGCTACCGCTCTTTGCTGAAATCACATGAAGTAGGCTTGGATATTTCCGCATGGAGGATTAATCAAATTAAACAATCTCAGTCAGGATAAGAATTGCTAATGTTGGATTATCCCGCAATGCGCGCGGCGGCGCTGGTTGTTCAGACCGGCAGCTTTGAAAAGGCGGCGCAAGCGCTGCATATCACACCATCGGCCGTCTCCCAGCGTATCAAGCAGCTGGAGGAGCGGTTGGGCGTGGTGCTCATCGTTCGCGGTAACCCCTGCGTTGCAACGGAAAAGGGTGAGTGGCTATGCCGACACATGGATCACGTCGGCATGCTGGAAAGCGAATTGTTTCGCCAGCTACCGGCCTTGGCGGAAGCGGGAGCGGCGCCGGAGCGGGTGACGCTCAACATCGCCACCAATGCCGACAGCCTGGGCACATGGTTTCTGGATGCGGTGTCGAAATTCACCGGCAGCAGCGATTATCTCGTTAATATCGCCGTCGACGATCAGGATCACACGGTGGAATGGCTGCGCGCGGGCAGGGTGCTCGCCGCCGTGACCGCCCATGACAAGCCGGTGCAGGGGTGCCGGGTAACGCCGCTCGGTGTACTCCGATATCACGCGACCGCCAGCCCGGATTTCATGACCCGCCATTTTGCCGATGGGGTGACATCAGCAACGCTTGCCTGCGCGCCGGGCTTGACCTTCAACCAGAAGGACCGGCTGCAGGCGAGCTGGGTAAGGGAGGTGCTAGGTGAAGAGATTGCCTACCCGACCCACTGGCTGCCTTCGACCGATGGATTTGTCAAGGCGAGCCTTGCCGGCATGGGCTGGGGGCTCAATCCCGTGCAGCTTGTGGCGGAGCATTTGAGGGAAGGGCGGCTGATAGAGGTCGTTCCCGGCACGCCGCTCGATATCCCGCTCTATTGGCAGGTTAACCGGCTTGCGGCGGAAAGGCTGGCGGGGTTGACGGAGGAGGTGGTGGGGACGGCGAGGGCGACGTTGTTGGTGTGAGGCACGCGGAGCGTGGAGCTTGCGGCTTACCCCCCTGTCCTGCCGGACATCTCCCCCACAAGGAGGGAGATCGACCCGAGGCCAGGTCTCGCGCATCTCAACGTTTGAGATTGAAGTGGCGGTAGAGCGTCTTGCCGATCTCCCTCCTTGTGGGGGAGATGTCCGGCAGGACAGAGGGGGGTGAGCCACACAATCCGACAGAAAACTTCAGTCGATTCGCCCCGACTTCACCGCTCTGCCCTCACGGCTTCCCCGCCCGTTTCATCAAATAACGCGCCACAGCCTCATAAGCTGGCAAGGATGTCGCATCGTTGGCGGCGTTGCTGGCAACAGGATGCGACGAGAACCGGGCGATGACCATGTCGGCGGCGGGATCGACATAGATCGCCTGGCCATGCACCCCACGAGCCATGAAGGCGCCGTTGGCATTGTGGGTGACCCACCACATGGCGCGATAGCTCCAGCCCTGCAAGGCCGGATAACCGCCCTTCGCAAAAGCCGCCTTGTCGCCGCCGTGGCGAATGGCGTCGATTGCCTTTTGGGGAATAAGGCGCTGGCCGCCCGCCATCCCGCCGTCGAGCAAAAGCTGGCCGATGCGTGCCATGTCGCGCAAGCCCGCGTTCAGCCCCCCGCCTGCAAAGGGCGTGCCGGTGGAATCGACCGTATAATAGGCGTCCTGTTCGGCGCCCATCCGGCTCCAAATACGCTCGGACAGCAGCTTTGCCACCGATTTGCCCGAGACGCGGGCAATGATCCAGCCAAGCGCATCGCTGTTGATCGTCTTGTAGCCGAAGGCGGAACCGTGTTCACCCTGCTTCACCACCGTCTTCAGATAGTCGAAATAGCTGCGCGGGCCCTCGTAACCCTCGGGCTTGGGAAGCGGATTGCCGGCGGCGGAATAGATCCACACATCGGCATTGGGATCGGCATAATCCTCGCTGTAACGCAGGCCCGTCGTCATATCCAGCACCTGCCGGATCGTCGCATCGCCGAAGGCGCTTTTTTCCAGTTCGGGAACGACGGTCGCGACCTTGGCATTCTCGTCGAGCCTACCTTCGGCAACCAGCATTTCACCGAGAAGGCCTGTCAGCGACTTCGTAACAGACATTGCCCCATGCTGCCCGGCGTCGTTGAGGCAACCGGAATAGCGCTCATAGACAAGGACGCCCTTGTGCAGCACGACAATGCCATCGGTGTAATTGGCCGACAGCGATTGCTGCCAGGTCATGTCCTGCGCAGCGCCTGTCGGGCGAAAGGTCACGGCGTCGATGGCGGGATCGGGTTTGCGCTCAAGGGCCGCTGGCGCGCCGAGCCCACGGCTGACATTGACCGTCGGCATCAGCTGGCGGAAGTGGCACACCGTCCAGCGCAATTTCGGAAAATTGAAATAGTCGCTGTCCGAAAAGCGGATGATCTTGTCTTCCGGCGGCGGAAAGCCCTGCATCCAGCCGAGCGTCAGCGGGTCCGAATGCTCCGCTGAAAGCGGCGCGGCTTGCTGACTGGCAGCGGCATACGGGTAAGCCAGAACAGGCACCATGGCTGCAAGAAGGACGGGCAGGGTTCTAGAAATTAACGATGACATTGACGAAACCTCCTAGCCAGTTCGGCGAATGCTCTGCCGTCAGTGAATCCACGCCCTTGCCGGGGAATGAAATGCTGACGCCGGCGGTGAGATAGGTATTGGCATTGATGATGCGCGAATATTCCAGATAGATGTCGTCGGCGAGATGGTGGTTGCCGACGCCCGCAACCGGGGTGGGCGTGCCGTCTATGTCGTCGAGCCGCGTGCCCTGGCCGAACTGGATCGGGCTGTTCAGCTCATTGGCGCGGATATGCGCGTATCGCAGCGTCCAAGTATCGGCCTGCGTCGGTTTCACCTGCAGGCTGATCTGATGCGCATTGACGTTCGAATTCAGGAACATCATCGAGGACTTCGTGCCCGTCGACCATGCGCTTGGATTGCCTTCGTAATAGAGCGGATCGAAGCGCTCCAGACGCGTGGTCGAAGGATCGTCGCCGGAGAAGGTCTGGTAGCTGTAGGCGATGGTTGGCGTCCACGAAACCTCTTCAAACGCATAACCGACCTGGGCGCGGCCACCCCAGGCCCTGAGGTCGATATCGGGGTTCCATTGATAGGCGATATCGCCGCCGATGAAAAATCCCGGCAATGGCGCGTCGAACGGATTGGTACGGGTATAGGCGTTGATGAAGCTCAAACCCTCGCGCGCACCCGGCATGATGACAGGCGCGCCGATGCCTCCAGCCGCAGCCCTGGCGTAGGGCGAGCCGGATTCCGGAACATGGCCGAATGTAATGCCGACATATCGACCCTCTTGCGGTTCATAACGCAGATCCGCTCCCACGATCGTCGTTCCGCTGTCCTTGCCGGATAATTCATTCGCGTCGATGAAAAAGGCCGTGGCCGTCAGGTCATCCTTGCCGAATCGAAGGATCGCCGCCTGTTCCCAAGCCTTTCTGGGCCCGAGTTTCAGGGCGCCACGCTCAAAACCGCTTGATCCGCCATTGGCAATCAGCATGCCCGTTCCCGTTCTGAACGGTCGCGGACCGAGGGAGATATCGAAGAATTGGCCTGTTTCCGCCTTTGAGCGCAGTCCGAGATAGCCGTCCTCAAGCGTCACGGCGCCCGTGCCGCCGGCATCGAAGGCATCGGTGCCGAGCGTGCCGGAGGCAACGGCCGAGATTTTTCCATAGACCTGAAGTCGTTCGCCGGCATCCGCCGTAAAACCGATGCCCGGCATCAGATAGCCCTCGAGCCAGCGCGTGTCGCTGTCGAAGCCGGCGTCCGGGGCAAATCTATCGGCAAAATTCCAGAACAGGTTCTGCTCGGCAACGGCATTGATGCCCGCCTGAAAATGCAGGCGTAGTTCGAAACCCGGCTCGTCGATCAGCAGCATCGGGTCCTGCGCATGGGCAGCGTCAGCTGCAAGCCAAAGTCCGGCGACAAGAGCAACCGCCGCTGCGCGCGTTTCCGCCGCATCATTCATGCCGTCCTCCCGGGCGCGCGCCATTATCACACAAGAGATAACGGCGACCACTTAGACATGAATTGGTCGGCGCGGTCCATTCAATCTTTGGGTGTAAAAAGAATATTGCGGCTTATCGCCCATCCCAAGCGTCCGATGGAAAGGAAAGTTGACAGGAATTTCAATAAAATACTATTTATGCGTGGTTGCGACAGGTGGATGGCGATGCGTCAACCCTTATCTTTCGGCCTTGGAGGCGGAGAAAACATTTGGATAGCTAAACAACTCAAGATTGTTAAAAAAACTCGCAAAAAGCCGACAATTCATGAGTTGTCAGGGACTCGTGGTCCCTTCAAGGCATATTCCTTAGCGCCGCCCGGTCTCGTCCCTGCCATCCCGCACCGTAGCATCTGCCACCTTTTGCGTCGTCACGCTCAGCGCCGTGGCTTCCTTCATCTTCTGTGCAATCGAGCGGATCACACGCGTTGCCTCGGCGGAGAGTGAGCGGGGGCGGGTAAGCGCCGGCATGGCGGGGGTGTTGGCGGATGCGGCAGCGACCTGCGCCGAGGGTTGCGGGCGCGCACCCGTTGGCAGCGGGTTCTGGATGCCGGGGATAGGGCGTAGCTCCATGCCCTGATGGGCATAATCCATCAGTCGCTTATAGGTCATGGCCGGAAGCGCGCCGCCGGTCATGTTGTTCATCGGCGTGAACTCGTCATTCCCGAACCAGACAGCCGTCGTGTAATTGCCGGTAAAGCCCACATACCAAGCGTCGCGATAGGCCTGCGAGGTGCCGGTCTTGCCGCCGGAGACGATGCCGTTGTCGAGCGCGCCACGCCGGGCCGTGCCCATGACCGGGATCGTCACCAGCATCTGGTTCATCTTGGAATTGGCTTCCTGCGAAAGCACGCGCTTGGCAGGCGGCTCGTCGTGGTTGAAATCGTAGAGAACCTTGCCCTCGTAATCCAGCACCTGCTCGATGCCGTGGCGGCGAGACTGCATGCCGTCGGCGGGGAAAACGGCATAGGCGGTGGCCTGATCGAGAACCGTCACTTCGGAGGTGCCGAGCGGAATGGTCTTGTCGGTGCGCAGTGGCGTCGCCACGCCCATCGCTTTGGCGGTATCGACGATCACCTGCGTGCCGAGCACGTCCTTGGCCAGCCGCACGGGAACGGTATTGTAGGACTTGGCGAGCGCCACCTGCAGCGTCACCTTGCCGGCATAGGAGCGGCCGTAATTCTGCGGCGACCAGCCGCGCCAGGTCACCGGCGCATCCGAGATCAGCGTGTCCGGCTTCATGCCCTTTTCCATGGCGGCCGAGTAGGTATAGACCTTGAAGGAGGAGCCGGGCTGGCGCAGGGCCGCCGTGGCGCGGTTAAACTGGCTTTCGCCATAATCCCGGCCGCCGACCATGGCGCGCACGCCGCCGCCGTTTTCAATCATCACCATCGCGCCCTGCTTGACGCGATAACCCTCACCATATTCGCGCAGCTCCATTTCCATCGCCTGCTCGGCCGCTTGCTGCAGGCCGGTATCGATGGTGGTGCGCACGACGACGGTGTGGTCTTTAAATTTGCCTTCGGCGGCCAGCCGCTGCACCTCGTCAAAAGCCCAGTCGAGGAAATAATCCGGTGCCTTTACATCGGCGCGGTCGACGACGGTGGCAGGGTTGCGCCTCGCGCCGATCACCTGGCCCTCGGTCATCAGCCCGCTCTGCACCAGGTTGGATAGCACGGTGTTGGCGCGGGCACGCGCGGCGGGCAGGTTGACATGCGGCGCATATTTGGCCGGCGCCTTGAACAGGCCGGCCAGAATGGCGGATTCGGAAAGCGTCACATCGGTGAGGTTCTTGCCGAAATAAAACTGCGCCGCCGCAGCAGCACCGAATGTGCCGCCGCCCATATAAGCCCGGTCGAGATAGAGGCTGAGAATTTCCTTCTTCGACATGTTGGTCTCGAGCCACAGCGCGAGGAAGGCTTCTTTGATCTTGCGCTCCAGCGAGCGCTCATTGGTGAGGAACAGGTTCTTGGCGAGCTGCTGCGTCAGCGTCGAGCCGCCCTGCACCACGCCGCCGGCGCGGGCGTTTTCGCTCATGGCGCGGGCAAGGCCGATGAAATCGATGCCGAAATGCTCGAAGAAACGCCGGTCTTCAGTCGCCAGAACCGCCTTGATGAAATGGTCGGGCATCTGATCGATCGGCACGCTGTCTTCATGGATGATGCCGCGATGGCCGATGGTGTTGCCGTAACGGTCGAGGAAGGTGACGGCGAAATCGCCGCGATAACGCCAGTCCTTCTTGGTTTCCTCGAAAGCGGGCATGGCGAGCGCCAGAAGCACGACCGATCCTGCCGTTCCGAAGGTCAGCGCATCACAGGTCAGGTTGACGACAAGTTTCTTCCATCCGCGCACATGCAGCTTGCGCGAGGCGATGGTGACGTCTTCCCAGAAATCCACCAGCCTTGCGGCAGCCGTCCACAGGCCGCTATCGATGAAGCTATCGATCCGGAGCAGGATGTGCCGTTTTTTACGGCCTTTTTTATCGTCTTTTTCTTCCTGCACCTGGCGATGTTTTCCTGTTCAACGCAACGCGGTCATCGATATTCTGCGCTTCAACCCATTCCCGACGCAAAACCGTGGCATGGTTATGTCGGAAGTGCTTGACGTGGCGGCCTTTCGCGGGCCAATGACCGCTCTGCCGCCTGCCAATATGCTAAAATATCGTACAAACCAGCCCTTGGCGATACGATATAAAGGATTAGGGACCGGTTAAACACTCCCGTCCAAGTGATCAAAATGAAACGGAAATGTTAACGATGAATGACGCGCCGTTCTGGAAAACCAAATCGCTGACCGAGATGACCGGTGAGGAATGGGAAAGCCTGTGCGACGGCTGCGGCTTGTGCTGTCTGAACAAGCTGGAGGACTGGGACACCGGCGAAGTGGTGTTTACCTCGGTCCGCTGCGTGCTGCTCGACGGTGAGAGCTGTCGATGCTCCGACTATGAAAACCGCCGCGCCACCGTGCCTGATTGTATTCAGCTGGACCTGAAGAAGGTGCATGAAATCGGCTGGCTGCCGCCCACCTGCGCCTATGCGCTGGTGCGAGACGGCAAGGATCTCTACTGGTGGCACTATCTCGTCTCCGGCGATACCGAAACGGTGCATCAGGCGGGCATTTCCGCCCGCGGCCGCACCGTCAGCGAGGCCGATGTGGATGTTGACGACTTCGAGGATTATGTGGTCGACTGGCCGCTGACGGTCGGCGAGAGGGCGGGCGAAAAAGAACGGACCTGACGGAAAACGGCAATTTTCGTTTTGGTCCTATTCCTGCCCCATCAGCCTCCTAAAGGCATGTCATCCGAAAGCGTGTCACGGTTTCGGGCCACGACTTGTCTGAGATCAAAGACAGCTTCCGGTCATTCCGGCAATTGATCCGCAAAAGCGGACGAGGGACATCAAAACGCATGCGCTATCGGCTGCCCGCCATCTTTCTTTCATGCCTTGCCCTTCCGGGGCTCCTGCCGTTTTCCGCTGACGCCCAGCAACAGCCCCAGGCCTTCGAATGCACGCTGGTCACATCAATCGAGACCGGCGCCATCATCAACCAGCAGGGCGCCTGCGACCAGCGCGTTGCACCGGCCTCCACCTTCAAGGTGCCGTTGGCGCTGATCGGTTACGATGCCGGCATACTGCAGGACGCGAAGTCGCCTGCCTGGGACTGGAAACCCGGCACGGAGGCGCGCGCCGTCGACCGCAAGACGGTCGACCCGACCATCTGGGAGCAGGATTCGGTGCTGTGGTATTCGCGCGAAATCACCCGCCGCCTCGGCCCGGAAAAATTCACCGCCTATGTGAAACGCCTCGGTTACGGCAATGCCGATGTTTCGGGTGAGCCGGGCAAGAATAATGGACTCACCCACTCCTGGCTGGGGGCGTCGCTCACCATCTCGCCGGTGGAGCAGGTCGGTTTCCTTCGCCGGTTGCTTGCCGGCAATCTGCCTTTCTCCCGCGATGCGCAGGCGAAGACACGCGCCATCGTGCCGGTTTTCGATGCGCCGGAAAGCTGGGCCGTACACGGCAAGACCGGAACCGGCTACATGCGCGACGAAAAGGGCAATCCCGATCGCAATCGCCCCTTCGGCTGGTTCGTTGGCTGGGCGGAGCGTGAAGGCCAGCATATCGTCTTCGCAAGGCTGCGTGTTTCCGACAAACCCTCGAACGAACCGCTCGGTCCAACCGTGCGCGATGCCTTCCTGCGCGATATCCCGCGGCTGGCGGTGCATCGGTAGGCGACGGCCCTCACACGGGAAAGGACATCAACATATGTCGGATGCCTCTCGCGATGTCATCAAGCTCTACACGAAGCACGGTGCTGATTTCGACAATCAGCGCGGTCGTTCCCTTGTGGAAAAACCCTGGCTTGACAGGTTCACCTCGCTTTTGCCCGATGGCGGCTCCATTCTCGATATAGGCTGCGGTTCGGGTGAGCCGATTGCCGGTTATTTCATCTCCAACGGTTATGACCTCACGGGCATCGATTCGTCTCCGCCGCTGATCGAACTTTGCCGCAGTCGCTTTCCGGAAAACCTCTGGGCCGTTGCCGATATGCGCGAACTGGCCCTTGGCCGTCGCTTCGATGGGCTGATCGCCTGGCACAGTTTTTTCCATCTGAGTGCCGAGGACCAGCGTTTGATGTTCGGTATCTTCCGCCGGCATGCCAATGAAGGTGCGGCCCTGATGTTCACCGCCGGGCCGGAGCGAGGTGAAGCAATCGGTACCTTTCAGGGCAAGCCGCTTTATCACGCCAGCCTCGCGCGTGAAGATTACGAAAGCCTGCTGGCCACGCACGGATTCCGGCTTCTGGACCACGTCGTCAACGATCCGCAATGCGGCGGGGCAACGATTTATCTCGCCAGGCGCGTGGTGTCGTAGAGCTGCTTGCATAGCCTTGGCGAATGACGCATAGGATCCGCAGGCCGGATGTTTCAGGGACTTTCCCATGCTGGAAAAACTCAAGCGATGGGCGAAATCCATCAAGCGTGACGTTCACGCCCTCTATCTTGCCGCACGCGATCCCCGTACGCCGCTTTTGGCCAAAGTGGTGGCGATGCTGGTCGCCGCCTATGCGCTGTCACCGATCGATCTCATCCCGGATTTCATTCCCCTTATCGGCTATCTAGACGATCTCGTCATCGTCCCGCTCGGCATCCTCGTTGCGGTACGTCTTGTGCCGCCGCCACTGCTGGCGGAGCATCGGCTGGCGGCCGCGGCCGCGCAATCACGTCCCGTCAGCCGCGTCGCTGCTGCCATATTCATCGTTCTGTGGCTGGCGGCGTCGTTCACGATTTTGTTTGCGGCAAAAAATTTCTTCTTCCCTTGACCTTCCCATCATGGGAAGCCCTACATAGGGTCTCGAAAGGGGATTTCCCATGAACGAGACAGTCAGACACGCCCACCCAAATCAACCGGTCTCCGTGCCCGTCGAGGGCATGACCTGCGCCTCCTGCGTGCGGCGGGTGGAAACGGCCGCGGCCAAGGTGCCGGGCGTTGCGTCGAGTTCCGTGAACTTCGCCACGAAGAAGCTCACCGTCGAGCCGGCTGAAGGTTTTTCGGCCAAAACGCTTGGCGCTGCCATCAAAAAGGTGGGTTACGATATTGCACCGGATCGGCATGAATTTACCGTCGAAGGTCTGCACAGCGACGCGGATGCGGCGCGGTTGAAGGCCGTTCTGGAAGCCGTCGCAACCACCATTAACGCGACTGTCGATACCGCAGCCGGCAAGGCCGCTGTGGAGACGATCGGCGGCCGGCGTGAACGGGACGCGCTGGTGGAAACGGCAAAACTTGCCGGCTTTGCATTGGCGACACCAAAGCCGCACGACCATTCCGCGCATCAAGACTACAACAAGCACGAGGGGCATCATCACGGCCACAGCGAGATGGCGGCGGCCGGTGAAAGTGGCGGCCATGACCATATGCACCATGCGGGCGAAGAGGGCGCGCTGAAACGCGACCTGACGATCGCCGCCATCCTGACGGCACCGCTTTTCGTGCTGGAAATGGGCGGCCATCTCTATGAGCCGATGCATCACTGGCTGATGGGCATCATCGACACGCAGAACCTCTATTACATCTATTTCGTGCTGGCGACGGCGGTGATTTTCGGCCCGGGTCTGCGCTTCCTCAAGACCGGTTTTCCGGCCCTGCTGCGCGGAACGCCGGAAATGAACTCGCTGGTGGCGCTGGGCGTTAGTGCGGCCTATCTCTATTCCGTCGTGGCGACCTTCGCGCCCGATCTGCTGCCGGCAGAAGCGCAGTTCGTTTATTATGAAGCGGCAACCGTCATCGTGACGCTGATCCTGACCGGCCGGCTTCTTGAAGCCCGCGCCAGCGGCCGCACGGGAGACGCCATCCGCAAGCTGATGAGCCTGCAGGCGAAGACCGCCCGCGTAGAGCGCGATGGTGCCACCATCGATATTTCCCCTGACGATCTGGTGATGGGCGATATCATCGTCATCCGTCCCGGCGAGAGGCTGGCGGTGGATGGTGAAGTCGTCGAAGGTTCGTCCTATGTCGATGAATCCATGATATCAGGCGAACCCTTGCCGGTGGAAAAGAAGGTCGGCGCAGCGGTCGTCGGCGGCACCATCAACAAAACAGGTGCTTTCAAGTTCCGGGCGACCAAGGTGGGCGCCGATACCATGCTGGCGCAGATCATCCGCATGGTGGAGGAGGCGCAGGGCTCCAAGCTGCCGATCCAGCTGCTGGTCGACCGTGTTACCGCGCTGTTCGTGCCCGTCGTCATTGCGATTGCGGTGCTGACCTTCGTCGTCTGGGCGATCTTCGGTCCCGAGCCTGCCTATACTTTCGCGCTGGTCAATGCGGTCGCGGTGCTCATCATCGCCTGCCCCTGCGCCATGGGTCTCGCCACGCCGACATCCATCATGGTCGGCACCGGCCAGGCGGCGGAGCTGGGCGTGCTGTTCCGCAAGGGACAGGCCCTGCAGGAACTGCGCTCGGCTGAGATCGTCGTGGTCGACAAGACCGGCACCGTCACCAAGGGAAGTCCGGAACTGACCGATCTGGTGGTTGCGGAAGGATTTGCCGATAACGAAGTGCTGGCGCTGGTCGCCGCCGTCGAGGGCCGCTCGGAACATCCGATCGCCGAAGCCATCGTCAGGGCTGCGGAGGAAAAGAAGGTGGCGACCCCTGCAGGACTCGAACCTGCAACGATCGAAAACTTCGAAAGCGTCCCGGGTTACGGTATCGCTGCCACCGTCAATGGCCGCAAGGTCGAGGTCGGAGCGGATCGTTACATGGCCAAACTCGGCCATTCCGTGGGTATCTTCGGTGAAGCCGCCGCAAGGCTGGGTGACGAAGGCAAGACGCCGCTTTATGCCGCCATCGACGGCAGGCTGGCGGCTGCGATCGCCGTCGCCGATCCGCTAAAGCCCTCAAGTATCGCCGCCATCAAGGCATTGCAGGCGATGGGCATCGAAGTGGCGATGGTGACGGGCGACAATGAGCGTACGGCAAACGCCATAGCCCGGCAGGTCGGCATTTCCCGCGTGGTGGCCGAAGTGCTGCCCGAGGGCAAGGTGAAGGCGATCCACGAGATGCGCGCAGGCGGCAAGGTGCTGGCCTTCGTCGGTGACGGCATCAATGACGCGCCGGCACTGGCAGAGGCCGATATCGGCATTGCCGTCGGCACCGGCACGGATGTCGCCATTGAAAGCGCCGATGTGGTCCTGGTTGGCGGCGATCTTCTTGGCGCGGTTAACGCCATCGAGATGAGCCGTGCGACCATGCGCAACATCAAGGAAAACCTGTTCTGGGCCTTTGGTTACAACGTGGCGCTGATACCGGTTGCGGCGGGCGTGCTTTATCCCGCCTTCGGCATCACACTGTCGCCGATGATTGGTGCAGGTGCGATGGCGCTGTCCAGCGTCTTTGTTCTCGCCAATGCGCTGCGGTTGAAGCGGGTGAAGGTTGCACACAGGGAGGTGACGGCATGAATATCGGCCAGGCATCGGAGGCATCGGGCGTCTCCACCAAGATGATCCGCTATTACGAGCAGATCGGGCTTATCACGCCCGCCGCGCGCACCGGCAATAATTACCGCGTCTATGGAGAGCAGGATGTCCACAACCTGCGCTTCATCAAACGGGCGCGCACGCTCGGGTTCTCGTTGGAAGAAACCGATACGCTGCTGAAACTCTGGCAGGACAAGAGCCGTGAGAGTTCGGCGGTGAAAGAAATAGCACTCGTCCATATCGCCGATCTCGAGCAGAAGATCGCCGAGATGAAGAGCATGGTGAAAACGCTGTCACATCTCGCTCATTGCTGCGGCGGCGACCATAGGCCCGATTGCCCGATCCTCGACGATCTCGCGGGTGCCGACAAGGCAGACGGCAAGCCCGCCAGAACCCACTGAAAGAAAGCCGGTGCGAATCGGCGCTGACCAAAAGGAGAAATCATGAGTACAACCACCTTCCTCATCCCGGACATGACCTGCGGCCATTGCGAAAAGACCCTGCGCGGCGCAATTTCGGACGTCCTTCCCGACGCCGCCGTCAATATCGATCTTTCCACGCATAGGCTCACGGTAACGGGTGACGCCGCAACCGCGGAGGAAGCGATCCGCGAGGCCGGTTACACGCCTGAACGGGCGGGGTGAGGTAACTCGATGCTGGAATGAAAAGGAAAGATGTGCTACTGGGCAGCATCATTTTTTCTTTGAAAGCAGTATACCAATGTCCGTCAAGGCGTCAGTCTCAATTTCCGATCAGCAGGTCAGCTTTGCGCGCAGGCTGGTTGAGGAGGGGCGTTATGCCAGCCTCAGTGCGGTCGTCCAGCGTGGGCTGGAACTGCTTCGGCAGGAAACGGAGTTGAAGGATGCCGAACTTGCTGCGCTTCGCGACCTGCTGGCCGAGCGTGGTGAAGGGGAGTTCGTCTCGCTCAAGGACGGCAAGGACAGAACTGCGGCGATGATAGCGGCCAGGAAGGCCAGCCATGGTCTTTAAGGTCCTGCGTTCGACGCAGACGGATCAGGATCTTGGCCTCATTCTCGACCATCTCGTTCAATCCTATCGCAGCCTTGGCGACACGCTGCCGGAGGCATTCGAGCGGGCGGTTCTGCGCATCGGCGCTATTGAAGCGGATATGCAAACCCTCGGCAATGCACCGTTTCAGGGGACACTGATGCCTGAACTGTTGCCAGGCCTTCGTCGGGTCACGAAAAATCAGGCGATCTTTTATTTCGATGTTGATGACGGCGAGAAGACCTTACGCGTTCTCGCCATCTTCTTTGGTGGGCAGGATCATCAGCGCCACATGTTGAAACGCCTCGCATCCGGCCTGACAAGCGGTTAAACCTCGTCGAATGCGCCGCCCTCGCGCGAGGGATTGCGGTTGATCACCCGTTCCTCCGCGTCGTCGGGAAGGGCCTCGTCGCTTTCCTGATAGGGGTCGTCCTCGCTCTCGGCTTCCTCTTCCTCGATTTCCCGTTCGATGGATTGCGGAATCTCTCCCTTGGCGGGAAGGGCGTCGACGTCGAGATCGAGCAGATCCTCGTTCATGGCGTCTTCGTTAGGGGGCAGGATTTTTTCGCGGTCCATGACGGTGTCCTTTCTGTCGGTTCTCGGCAAACGAACGGAGGCGCGGAGGGTTCCTGCCGTGCGAGAATTGCTTCAGACCAAATAACGTGAAAAGCCGTCTTGACCTCAATGGTGCTTGAGGTTCTAGTTTGCCCGCCGTACCCCAAAAAATGGAAAGGATACGGCTTTGTCGAGTATGGAAATGGTGGAGAAAAACGGCTGGGGCGAATTGCTGAGCGGGGCGAACCTCTCGCTTCTGACCGTCATCTCCTCCGGTATCGGCTTGCACGCCTTTAATCAGTTTGCTGTCGTGACGGCCTTGCCCGTAGCCGTCAACGAAATCGGCGGCGCCGCCTTTTATAGCTGGGCTTACAGTCTTTATTTCGTCGGTTCCGTCGCGGGCGGGGTCACTGCAGTGCTGTTCCGCGAACGTTTCGGCGCGCGTGGCGTCCTGCTGCTGTGCTGCCTCATCTTCTCCTTCGGCTCCGTTCTTTCGGCAATCGCCGGCAATTTTTTATGGGTGGTCATCGGCCGGGCGCTGCAGGGCGTGGCGGACGGGCTGATCGTTGCGGTGTGCTATAGTCTCATTCCCGCCGGGTTCCGCTCCGGACTGTTGCCGAAGGTCTTTGCCATCGAGGCGGCGATCTGGGCAGTGGCCTCTTTCATCGGTCCGCTGACCGGCGGTTTCGCCACCCAGCACATTTCCTGGCGCGCCACCTTCCTGCTGTCGGCGCCGCTGATCCTTGTGCTCATGGTCTATACGGTTGTCGCCGTCTCTGCGGAGCGGCCGGTGGCTGCCACACGCAAGCCGCTGGTGCCGCTGCTGCTCTGCCTTGTCGGCGCATTGGCCTTTTCCGCGCCCTCCGCCTTTGAGGATGCAAGCCTGCGGGCGATCTCCCTGCTCGCGGGCGCTGCATTGTTGTGGGCCTCCCTGCGGGCAGGCGTCCAGCCGTCCTCCGGCCTGTTTCCGAAGGATTCGTTCCGGCTGAAGACGGTGCTCGGCAGCGGCTTCTGGGTGCTGTTTCTGATGTCCTATGCCCACGCGCTGGGCAGCGTCTATCTCGCTTATGTCGCCATCAATCTGTGGCAGCATGAGCCGACTTTCGCCGGTTTCATCGTCGTGACCATGCCACTTGCGTGGAGCTTCGTGGCGATGTTGATCGGTAGCCTGCGCTCCGACCGCCTGCGGGAAATCTGCCTGCATTACGGCCCTTACCAGATGCTGCCGGGCTGCGTGCTGCTGGGGCTTGGGCTTGCGACGGGCAATTGGGGGGAGATGCTGCTCGGGCAGGTGCTGATAGGCTCTGCCTTCGGCATGTCGTGGGCCGGTATCAGCCAGGCGGCCATAGAGGCGGCACCGGAACAGGAGCGCAAGATGACAGGCGCACTGCTGCCCACGGTCGCGACGCTCGGTTCTGCGGCCGGTGCAGGCGCCAGCGGCACCGTCGCCGCCGCGACCGATCTTGTCGTGCAGATCGAGCGTGCGGATGTGACGATGCCGATGCTTTATCTTTATGGGCTGGGTGTGGTGGTATCGCTTCTCGCTATCATGACCGCCAGAGGTTTGCGGGGCGAACGCCGCTAGAGCCTTTCAGGAAAAACGGCTGTTCACCTGCGCGGTCACGACTGGGTGGTGGCGATGGTGATCGCCGCCAGATAAACAACAAAGGCCATGATCGCGACTGCGCCGATAATGATGATGATACCCTTGCCGGCGCGCTTCTTCTCCGCCTTGTTTTCATTGGCTTCGGTCGGAAATAGGATCGGATCGCTGGTGTCGCGGATTTTGGTCATGCCGTTTCTCCTTATCCGTGGAATGGATGGTTTCGATCTATCAACCGCCCAATCCGCCAAAAGGTTCCTCACGGCTTCAGCGCCCAGCTGGTGGCGTGCACCACCGTGCCGGGCGCGGCCTTCAGCACCGCTGAGCGCACGGGCTCGAAACCTTCGATGCGCTTGGTGCCCACATATCGCCCGCGATTGGCGAAGACTTCGATCGAACCATAATCCAGAAAGATGCGGATGCGGGATGCTCTGGCTCCCTTGGCGATGTAATGTGGCGCAGGGCCGTCGCGCCCGTCCTCATGGCAGATCCATAGTCCGGTTTCATCGGAGACGACGCCTAGCTTGACCGTCGGATGATCGAACACCAGTTCGAAGGGCGCGCCGGGAGAGGCAAGCTCGAACAATATTTCCACCGCGCCGTTGATGAAGGTGACCCGCTCGCCGGCTGCAAGCCGCGTGCGGTCGAGAATATGGCTGCGAAGGCTTTCCGTCGCACCTATAGGTGGGGTCAGAAGCTCGCCATTCACATAATGAATCCGGCGCGGCAAGGTCATCGAGGTCGGGAAATCGATCTCGGGATTGGCATCCGCCCAATTGGCGAGCCAGCCCATGCCGATGATGCTGTCGCCATCCAGAAACGCCTGAAACGCGTAATTATCGGTGCCGAAATCCAGCTCCTGCCCGGATTCCTTGGTGAAGGCCTTGCCGTCAAACCAGCCGACATCGGCCATGGTCAGGTTCTTGCGGCCGGTCTCCGGGTCCTCTGAATGCATCAGCCCGTAGATCAACACCCAGCGGGTGGAGCGGGCATTGGCCGGGCCGTCGAGCGGCAGAAGGCAGGGGCATTCGATGGCGGTGGTTTTATAACGTGTCTCCACCCATAGCTTGCCGACATAAGTCCAGCCCGATGCGGCCGTGGGATCAAGCGTCTCGTAAAGCAGAATGACGCCGCCGCCATCGCTCTGGCTGCCGAGCACCATTTTCCATAAGCCATCGGGACCACGAAAGACATACGGATCGCGGAAATCCGGCGTCAACCCCTGTCCGTCCGGCCTGTGGCCCAGAATGACCTCTGCCTGGCCGGCCATGATGAGATCGGAAGAGGTGGCGGTCAGCTGTATCTGCTGTTCGGGAATACGGTCCTGCACCTGTTCGGTGAAGAAGACGCGGATGCCGGTGCCTTCGACCAGCGGAATGGTCGACCCGGAATAGGCGCCGCCGCGCTTGTCCGGCCGCGTCGTCAGGTCCTCTGACGGGAAAAGGAAGATCGGCAGGTGCCGCCAGCGCAGATAATCGGAGGAGACGGCATGGCCCCAATGCATGGTGTTCCAGCGCAGCCCGTGCGAATAATGCTGATAGAACAGATGCGGCCGACCCTCGAAGCGCCCAAAGCCGTTCGGGTCGTTCATCCAGCCGAAGGGCGGCCGGAAATGATAGCTGCCGGGCAGCTCGGGCGCGGCATTGTCCGGTTTGGTATGGACGACGGTAATGCCGGTTTCCAGCACATCGGAAGCGGTGAACCAGTAGATGACGGAGACGGCTGTCGTCACCGTATCGTAACTGAGCTCCACATGGCCGCCGCCAAAAACCTGGTAGATTCGAAAACCGAACTCTTCCGTGTTGACGCTTGAAACTTCAGCGAATTTTCCGTTCTGATTGGAAAAGGAGACGGCGCCCGGCTCGGCATCTTTTTTCGCCTTCAGCCAGACATGGAAGGTAGCGTTGACGGGCAGATCGGTGTGAATGGTGCGGATCGCGCTTTCCGGTTCGGAGTTTACGGCTTCAACGACGGTCATTGCTTTTCCTTTCCGTTCGGCATTCTGCGGGTCAAGCATAGGAACGATGATGGCGCGGGAAAGTTCATTGTGCAAAATTGAATGAGATGATGGCGGTAGCGCGGCATTTATCACTCGCATCTCTCGCCTTTCGACCCCATATAGGGGCAAAAGCAGGGAGTTTATCCGTGATGAAATTCGACAATTCCTATGCCCGCCTGCCGGAACGCTTCAGCGCCGCCGTGCTGCCGACACCGGTGAAGGCGCCGCGCCTCATCGCCTTCAATCGCGAGCTGGCCGATGAACTCCTTCTCGATGTGGCCGGCCTTGATAATGACAGGCTGGCGGCGATCTTTTCCGGCAATGTCGTGCCGCAGGGGGCGGAGCCGCTGGCCATGGCCTATGCCGGCCACCAGTTTGGCGGTTTCGTGCCGCAACTGGGCGATGGCCGCGCCATTCTTCTCGGTGAGGTAATCGATGCGAACGGCAAACGGCGGGATATCCAGCTGAAGGGTTCCGGCCCGACGCCGTTTTCGCGCAGGGGTGACGGCCGCGCCGCCCTTGGTCCGGTTTTGCGCGAATATATCGTTTCGGAGGCGATGTATGCGCTTGGCATTCCCGCCACACGAGCGCTTGCCGCCGTGCTCAGCGGGGACAGGGTGCAGCGTGAAGTCGGGCTGCCGGGCGGTGTCTTTACCCGCGTCGCGGCAAGCCACATCCGCGTGGGCACCTTCCAGTTTTTCGCCGCGCGCGAGGATGACGAGGCGATCAGGAATCTCGCAGACTATGTGATCGACCGCCATTTTCCCGAGGCAAAACAGGCAGGCAATCCGTACCTTGCCTTGTTGCGTGGTATCGCTGAACGGCAATGCGACCTCATCGCCCGCTGGATGATGGTGGGCTTCATCCACGGCGTGATGAATACCGACAATATGGCCGTTTCCGGCGAGACCATCGATTTCGGCCCCTGCGCCTTCCTCGATGAATACCACCCCAACAAGGTGTTTTCCTCCATCGACGCGCAGGGCCGCTACGCCTACAACAACCAGCCGGGCATAGCGCAATGGAATATCGCCAGACTGGCGGAATGCCTGCTGCCGCTGCTTGATCCGCAAGTGGATAAAGCCGCCGAACTCGCCAACGCCGTTCTCGCCGATTTCGCCGCCTCATTTCCCAAACGCTGGCTCACCGGCATGCGCGAAAAACTGGGTCTGACGACCGAGGAGGAGGGCGATATGGATCTGGTGCAGTCGCTGCTGGCGCTGATGCAGGCATCGGAAGCGGATTACACGCTGACCTTCCGGCGTCTTTCCCATGCCGTCAATGGCGACGCTGAGCCATTCCGCGGCATGTTCATCGATATCGAGGGCGCTGACGGATTTCTCGCCCGTTGGCGGGAACGAGCCGGTCGCGAAGGGATTTCCGATTCCGAAAGATCAGCGGCAATGCTTTCCATCAATCCGGCCGTCATACCGCGCAACCACCGCATCGAAGAATTGATCGAGGCGGCAGTGGAGGAGGATGATTTCGAGCCCTTTCACGCCATGCTGAAGGCGATTGCGACGCCCTTCGAGGAGCGGCCGGACAACTTTGTCTACATGCAGCCGCCGATGAGCCATGAGCGGGTGTTTCGGACGTTTTGCGGGACGTAAGCAACGGACCCTCAACGTGAAGCGAGCAGGTGCCACTTGTTTCTTCTCCCCGAGGGGGAGAAGTCCGCGGCAGCGGGTTGAGGGGGCCACGGCAAATATATCCGGCAACGTTGCCCCCTCATCCGACCCTTCGGGCCACCTTCTCCCCCGCGGGGAGAAGAAACCGGCGGCCATGCTGTGCCCTCAAATCACCCAACCCGCGCCAGCGGCTCGTGTGCGCCATAATACCGGCCAAACCGGTTTTCTAGGAATTTCGGCAGTGCCACTTCCTCCTGCCGCACGAAGCCCTTCTGAGGCAGTGTGCCTTCCGCGAGCAGATCGAGTACCGTGCAGATGCCTGACGCCGTGGTGATCTGGATGGCGCTCATCATGCGGCCGGAAACCGGGCCGGCATAGACCTTGTTGGCATAGGTTTCCTGCAGGAAGCGACCGTTGCGAGTACCGCAGACGGTGACGAAGACGATGACCACATCCTGCATGGTGCCGGGCAGGGCGTTTTCGAACAGGTCCTTCAGCACATCACGGCGATTGCGCAGGTTGAGGTCGTTCAGAAGCGCCTTCATGATCGCCACATGGCCAGGATAACGGATGGTGCGGTAATTCATCGTCCGCACCTTGCCTTCCAGCGTGGCGCAGAGCGTGCCGAGCCCGCCTGACGTGTTGAAGGCCTCATAGGTGACGCCGTCGAGTGAGAATTCCTCGCGTTCTTCAAGCGCCGGAACGGCGGTGAGGCGGCCTTCGACGATGGCTTCGCAGGGTTCGATATACTCGTTGATCAGCCCGTCCGTGCTCCAGGTGAGGTTGTAGTTGAGCGCATTGGACGGATATTGCGGCAGCGCGCCGACGCGCATCCTCACGCTGTCCAGCTTGTCGAAGCGGGCGGCGAGATCGGCGGCGACGATGGAGATGAAGCCGGGCGCGAGGCCGCATTGCGGGATGAGCGCGGTTTCCGCCGTTTCCGCCAAGGACTTGACCTTGCGGGTGGATTCCACGTCTTCGGTGAGATCGAGATAATGGGTGCCGACCGCGACCGCCGCTTCGGCAATACCCGCCGTCAGGTGGAAGGGGGCGGCCGAAAGCACGGCGAATTTGCCCTTCAGCAGTGCTTCGAGCGCCGGGCGGTCAGTGATGTCGACGATCTCGGTGTCGACCCGCTCATGTGCTGGCACATTGGCCAGCTGGTCGGCCGAGCGATCGGCGACCGTGATGCGATAATCGCCCGTTGCGGCCAGCATCCAGGCGATGGCCGAACCGATATTACCCGCGCCGATGACGACAATGTTTTTCATGTTTTTGTTCCCCGCAGAAAAATTCTTAGGGCACAATCATATTGCGGTTATATTACGATTCGAAGCTTCACTATGTGCATATTAAAGTCTATTATTGGACGATAAGACGACTGGATTAATCATTATGACGATCGCAGAAAAGGATCGGGCGCTGCTGGCCCTGCTTTCCGAAAATGCACGCGTGCCGGTGGCGGAACTGGCGCGCAAGCTCGGCCTTTCGCGGACCACGGTGCAGGCGCGCATCGAGCGGCTGGAGGCCGACGGCGTGATTGCGGGTTATGGCTTGAGGCTTTCGGAAAGCTATCTTTCCGGGCTGGTGCGCGCGCATGTGCTCATCACCATCGGGCCGAAGGCGCTGCCGGCGGTGACGGCGGCGCTTGCCGCCATCAAGGAAGTGACGACACTGCATTCGGTGAGCGGTACATTTGACCTGATCGCCATTCTGGCCGCCCCTTCGATCCTCGATCTCGACCGGTTGATCGATCGTATCGGCGCCTTGGACGGTGTGGAGCGCACGTTGTCGTCAATCATTCTGTCGACGCGGATTTCGCGGTAGGGGGGGCGGCGCGCGCGGTAGGCGCAGCGCTGACTGTTATTCCGTACGCTCTCTCCTCCTCATCCCTGTGCTTGTCACAGGGATCCAGCCGATGCGCGTCTGCGCGGCGAGAATAGCCCTTTCAGCCCAAGGACTTGGGCTGGCTGGATTCCTGTGGCAAGCACAGGAATGAGGGACGTATGGGTATGCCGCGCCTCAATTTAAACCACCGCCCGCTCATCGTAAGCCCTCTGCGCCGCCATCACCGCATCAATATTGCCTTCCGCCCAATGGGCGAGTGCTGCCACCGTGTCCGTCAGCGTGCGCCCCAGCGGCGTCAGCGAATATTCGACGGTGACAGGAACCGTCGGAAAGGCCTGCCGGGAAATCAGCCCGTCACGCTCCAGCTTCTTCAGCGTCTGCGACAGCACCTTCTGTGATATGCCCTTGATCTCTCGCCGTAACAGGTTGAAGCGCACGGGATCGCGCCGCAGCTTGTCAAGGATCAACAGCGCCCATTTGTCAGCGATCCTGTCCAGCACCATGCGTGTCGGGCAGCGGTCCTCATAAACGTCATAGACATTTGCCATCGATTTCACCCTGTTGTTTCAAGGCCATGCCGGTTTCCGCAAGGAAACCAGATAACCGAAAAGTGCTCTCTTTTCATGATTTCGCAAACGCAGTACCTGTGTTTTCGAAACATGGTTTCCATTAGATACTAAGGAGATTTGAGATGGCAGGCAAGATACTTGTAATTGGTTCCACCGGCACCATCGGCACACCGCTGGTCGAGGCGCTCGTCGCCAAGGGCGAAAGCGTGAAGGCGGCCTCGCGCAGCGGCAATCCGTCGGATGGCGCGGAAGGCGTGCGTTTCGATTATACCGACGCATCGACCTATGCGGATGCCTTCGACGGCGTTGACCGCATGTTCCTGCTTCTTGCCAGCGGGCGTCTGGATGCCATCGACGCGCTGACGCCCGTTGTCGAGGAGGCCGCGCGCCGCAAGGTGAAGATCGTGTTCCTCAGTGTCCTCGGTGTCGATGCCGACGATTCCATTCCCTATCGCCAGATCGAGTTGAAAATCATCGCGTCCGGTACGCCTTACATCATCCTGCGCCCTAACTGGTTCGCCGATAATTTCCACAGCTACTGGAAGGCGGGCATCGACCACGGACAGATCGCCGTGCCGGCCGGCGAGGGCAAGTCGAGCTTCATCGATATTCGCGATATCGCCGACAGTGCCGCCGCAGCGCTCACGTCTGACGCCTTCGACGGCAAGGCCTTCAACCTCACGGGCCCGAAGGCGCTCGGTTATGGCGAAGCGGCCGCGATGATTTCGCAGGCGATCGGCAAGCCGGTCTCTTATAGCGCCGTTTCGGATGAGGTCTTCATCGGCATTCTCACCGGCGCCGGCGTGCCGCAGGACTACGCGTCCTTCCTCGCCTCGATCTTCTATCCCGTGCGTGAAGGCTGGACGGCCGTGGTGACCGGCGACGTGGAAACGCTGACCGGCCACGCGCCGCGTTCGCTGGAGACCTATATCGCCGACAATCTGGAGCAGCTGAAGGGCTGAGGCCGCAAGCGGGCCCGTCGCGCTCACGCCGGATCGGTAGAGCCGCGGCGGGCCTTGAAGAACATCTTCAACCGCTGGATATCCTCCGCATTCCAGCCCTGCGGCTGGGTTACCTCCATCCATGCGTCGATGTAATGTTCCGGCGCGTAGACGTGGCCATAACCCATCGGCGCCGTAGTCGCAGCGGCGACATCGAGGCCAAGTTGCAGCAGGGTGACCACCGGGAACCAGCGGAAGGACGTCGAAACGTCAGGGCCGTGATGTACCATCCATTGCGGCCGTCGGTAAAGCGAAGCGGCCTCGAAGAAGGTGATGGGGTCGCTGGCATATTGCAGATAGACGATCCGCATTGGACCCCAGTCCACACCGGGCATATGCGCTGTCGTATATTGGTTGGCAAAGCGGATCACCGAGGAATCGCGGAAGCGCGGCAGCCATTCCGGCGTGCCCTTCACCCGGCCATTGGTCGCCATGCGCCAGGTGGGGCTGGAGAAGGGCGGGCCGCTCCACAGGGCGCCCTGGAACGGGTCTGACAGCACATCATAGAGATCGGAGGATTTCTGTGAATTGAGCGAACCGAGGCTGAGACCATGCAGATAAAGCTTCGGCCGCGTTTCCTTCGGCAATGTGGTCCAGTAGCCATAGATGGCTTCGAACAGGGCGCGTGCGGTCTCAACGCCGTAATCCGGTTCGGTCAGCAGCGCGATCCAGCTGGAGAGATAGGAATATTGCACGGCGACGCTGGCGATATCGCCATCATGCAGATATTCCACCGTATCGAGCGCTTCCGGATCGACCCAGCCGGTGCCGGTGGGAATGACGACGAGCAGTACCTTGCGTTCGAAACCGCCGACGCGCTTCAGCTCCTCCAGCGCCAGGGAGGCCCGCGCTTCGGGGGTAGAGGCGGAATTCAGGCCCGCATAGACCCTGAGCGGCTCCTTGGCCGGGCGATGGGTGAAAGCGGAAATCTGTGCTTCAGCCGGCCCTTCCGCAACGAATTCCCGGCCGCGTCGGCCAAGCGATTCCCACGTCATCAGCGAGGCGCTGCTGCCGGTTTTCAGCGGATCCGACGGTCGCGGCACGTCAGGCTCGATCAGCGAATCCACCTGTTTCAGCGAGGAATCGGCAAATCTCAGGCCGATATCGAAGATCAACCCGTTCAGCAGCATCCATGACAGCACGATGGCGGCGGCGATGCCGAGAACATTGGCGAGCCGGCGCGGCAGGTAATGGCGGCTACGGGTGGCAAAGAACCGGCGGATGAGCTGGAAAAGCCGGCCGGCGCCGATGAGGAGGGCCGCGACCAGCACGGCAAGGCTGCCGGTCTTGGTGGGATGGGCGCTGGGCAGCGGATCAAGCTCCATCAATATCCGGATCGAATTCTGCCAGTCCTTCGCCTGCCACAGGAATGCAATCGCTGTAATCGCAGCGGCGAGCGCGATAAGAAACCGAACGCCGCGGACATTGTGACGCGAGGGTTCCGGCAGTTCCAGATAGGTCCAGATGGAATGCAGGGCGACGCCGATCATGTAACCGATGGCGAAGGAAAAGCCGCACAAAACGCCTTGCATCAGCCATGTACGCGGCAGAAGAGAGGGTGTGAGGGAAGCGCAGAAGAGAATCGTGCCAAAGACGATGCCGGTTGCCGAAAGACCTGCAAACAACCGCTCAACCCATTGTTTCACCAACTTGACTTTCCCTCTTCTCTCATCCTTGCGGCGTGAGTGTAATATGGGGCGTGGACGGGCGCAAATGCTGTTGGTAGGATAAAAATCAAGGTAATAGGAAAATAATCCTTTACAGCGTGACGGTGGTTTGATAGTGTTTGTTTACGGTCGGAGATTTGCGGCTGACAGGCGGTTTTGCCCCTTTAGCGCTTCTGATTAACCCATCATTTGCTCGCAGGCCAATCCCATGACAGGTTCTCACAATTGCGACCCGGCGCTCTATGGAGCCTGGCCGGACAGGTCCGCATATGCGGGTGAGAACACGGCGGAAGTTGCCCCCGAAACCAAATCGCGGTCCGACAGGCTGGCGGCGGAGGATGCGGCCCGCAACGGCAGTCTGCGACAATTGCTGAACGAACTGACGGTGGAGATGCGCGAGCAATTCTCCATGTACCGCAATCTGCGGGAGGCGGGAGAAGCGGGGCTATTGCCGGAGGCCGACGATGCGGCGGCCAAGCAGGCGCGCGCTGACGTGAAAATCGCAACGGATCAGCTGTCGCTCATCGTCCGCACCCTGGAACGGATCGACGCCCTGCAGCGGGTGCTGGCAGAGGAGCGGCAGGCGCTTATGGGCGAGGATGAAACCGATACCGAAGATTATCAGGCGGCGGTGGCGCATTTCCTCAACCGCATTGACGAGCTGGCCGAGCAGAAATGCCGCGAGAGGCTGGAGGCGATCGCTGCATCCGCCGCTGCGCTGGGGTCGGACTGAGGCATGGCAGAATTCTTGACGGAAGCCCGCTTGCACGGACAGGTCTTCAACCTTTTGCGCGACTGGCGTTTCATCGGTAACCGGCCGCAGCAGGCGCCGCAGGGCGACTGGCGGACATGGCTGCTGATCGGCGGACGCGGCTCCGGCAAGACCCGTGCGGGCGCCGAATGGGTGCACGCCGTCGCTTCCGCCGGCAAGCATTCCGATCTGCGCATCGCGCTCGTTGCGGAAACGCTGGGTGACGCCCGCGAGGTGATGATCGACGGCATCTCCGGCATCTGCCGCATTGCCCGCCGCCATCGCCCATCCTTCGAAGTGTCGCGCCGCCGGCTTATCTGGCCCAACGGGGCAATGGCGCAGGTGTTTTCTTCTGAAGACCCGGAAAGCCTGCGCGGTCCGCAATTCCACATGGCCTGGGCGGATGAGCTCGGCAAATGGAAATATCCGCAGGAAACCTGGGACATGCTGCAATTCGGCCTGCGTCTCGGCGAAGCGCCACGACAATTGGTGACCACCACGCCGCGGCCGATTCCGCTGCTGAAGGCGCTTCTCTCCGACCCTTCGAGCCGGGTGGCGAGGATGCCGACGGCGATGAATGCGGGCAATCTCTCGCCCGGTTTTCTGAAGGCCATGCAGGAGCGTTACGGCGGCACGCGCCTGGGACGTCAGGAAATTGGCGGTGAGCTGATCGATGAACGGGAGGGCGCGTTGTGGAAACGCGCCGATCTGGAGGCGATCGTCGATGCCGCGCACGAGCCGCTTGCGCGGATCGTCGTGGCGGTCGATCCGCCTGCCGGGGTGGGCGAGAATTCCTGCTGCGGCATCGTCGTGGCAGGGCTCGGCATATCCGGGCGTCTTGCGGTGCTTGCGGATTGTTCGGTCGAGAGTGAAACGCCAGCCGGTTGGGCGCGCGCCGTCGTTGCCGCCTTCCGTCGCCATGAGGCAGACCGGGTGGTGGCCGAGGTCAATCAGGGGGGCGAAATGGTGCGGGCGATGCTGCAGAGCATCGACGCCAATCTACCGCTGACACTGGTACGCGCCAGCCGCGGCAAATTCGCCCGCGCCGAGCCCGTCGCCGCGCTCTACGAGCAGGGCAGGGTGTGCCACGCCGCCCGGTTTGAAAAGCTGGAGGACCAGATGACGGATTTCGGACCTGATGGCCTGTCATCCGGGCGCTCGCCGGACCGGCTGGATGCGCTCGTCTGGGCGATCACGGCGCTGACGACCATGGTTGTGAGTGAACCGAAGGTGCGGGGGATGTGAGGTCGATGACTGTGGCTTCCACCAATGAGAGCCAATTAACCGTCGAGCGGTTACCGCCTGTTTCTTCTCCCCGCCGGGGAGAGGGTGGCGCGTAGCGCCGGATGAGGGGGCCACGGTCAAGTTGTGCTGGAAGAGTGGAAAGATGCCAAGAGCTTGCCCCCTGATTTGACCCTTCGGGCCATCTTCTCCCCGGCGGGGAGAAGAAAAGTGAGGCACTATGAACGCCCGATTTCGGGCGTCTGGTCGATATTATTTCTTCGGAGATTGCGCCGGCTTCGGCTGGGAGCCGGTTTCGCGCATCTGGCGCCATTCGTTTTCGAGGCGGTCATAAACGGTCTGGGGGATTGTCGCTGTCATGGTGGCATTCCTCCTTGATTGGTTAACGCGACTGAACTGCGCGGTGAATGTAGTAAGCCCGCTAAGGTTCCGGAACTCAAGGAATTTTTTACCCCAAAACCCCGGTCCGCGGATTAAAATCGATTAAGGTTTTTTCAAATCGATTTAGTCGTGACGGCCGTCATGTGGAAAACCGGGCGTCATGTCGCCCGTCACTTTCAGGAGCCTGATATGGCCTATGACGAGGCGCGATTCTTCGCGTCGGTGCGAATTTCCATCTTTGGGGGGCGCCTTCGTGCCGCCCAGCTTGCCGGCACGAAGACGGTGCTTGCCGGTTTCGAAAAGGCGCTGCCGGGCGGCGATCCGCGCTGGCTGGCCTATATGCTGGCGACGGCCTTTCACGAGACGGCGGCGACCATGCAGCCGGTGCGCGAGACACTGGCGGCCACCGACGCCGAGGCGATAGCCAGACTGGACCGCGCCTTTGCGGCGGGCAGGCTGCCCATGGTGCGCAAACCCTATTGGCGGCCGGATGCCGAAGGAAAAAGCTGGCTGGGGCGCGGGTTCGTACAGCTGACCCATCGCCGCAATTACGGGGCCATGTCGGCACTGATGGGCGTCGATCTTCTGGAACGGCCGGAGCGGGCCATGGAGCTGGAGGTGGCCACCGCGATCCTGATCCACGGTATGGCGGCCGGCAGCTTCACCGGCCACAGACTATCCGATTTCTTCAGCAACAGGCGCGAAGATTGGGACGGTGCGCGCGCCATCATCAATGGCACCGACCGTGCCCGGCTGGTAGGCAGTTATGGACGCGCATTTCATCGCGCCCTTCTCACGGCGCGGATTGAACCGGCGTCGGCCAGATGATAACCCGTTACACGGGGCCGCTGAGGCCGCTCTTGAACTTTGCATGACAGGTGACACCGTGATCCGCCATATCGTCTTTTTCACCGTTCCAGAAGAAAACCGCGACGCTGTGCGCAAGGGACTTTCGGGCCTCACCGCCATATCACATGCGCTGAAGCTGGAAATCGGCGAGAACGTCAAGAAGGACCAATGGGGCAACTCGGTCGATTTCATCGTTTATGGCGAGTTTGAAAATGAGGCCGCGCTGGCGGCCTACAAGGCCGACCCGGCCTATGATCTTTCGACCCGCACCGTAAAGCCGCTGCGCGAGACCCGCGTCGCCGCCGATTTCAACAGCGACACGGCGGTGAAAGCGCCGATCCGGTAAAAGTCTGGTTTCGGCTGCGAAAGTGACGTGCATCCGCAAGTAGTCTGCTGAGAACGGGGGGAAGCCTTTCCTCCGTCGTAGGTGCTGAGGCCCCTGTACCCTCATTCCTGTGCTCGTCACAGGAATCCAGTCGACGCGCGTCTGCGCGGCGGAGGGAGTCTTTTCAGCCCAAGGACTTGGGCTGGCTGGATCCCTGTGACAGGCACAGGGATGAGGGCATCGGCGCCTGAGCCGCCCCAAAACAAGGACAACTCCATGCGATTTCCTTTCTCCCTGCCGTGGCTGCGCCCGGCGGATGGCAAAGCCGTGCCTGAAAGCCGGAAAATGGCCGAGGGCTTCATGGCGGTGGCGGTGCAGGGCGGGCAGGCCTTCTGGTCCGGCCGTTCCTACGCCGCACTTGCCCGCGAAGGCTTCATGAAAAACCCGGTCGCCCACCGCGCCGCCCGCATGGTGGCGGAGACATCCGCTTCGGTCAGCTGGCTGGTGTATGACGGTGACGAAGAACTGGCCGATCATCCGCTCCTGGCACTCATGTCGCAGCCGAGTGCCCATATGGGCGGGCCTGATTTTTTCGAGGCGCTTTATGGCCATCTCATGCTTTCCGGAAACGCCTATATCGAACCGCTTGTTGTCGGCGGGCGGCTGCGCGAAATGCATCTGCTGCGGCCCGACCGGGTGAGCATCGTCGAAGGAGCGGACGGTTGGCCGGTGGCCTATGAATATCGCGCCGAGGGCCGCGCCGCGCGGCGCATCGCTGCCGAGCGTGACGGGCTGGGGCTTTTGCATCTGAAGCTTTTTCATCCGCTGGATGACCGGGTCGGCTTTGCGCCGCTCGCTTCCGCAGGGGCTGCGCTCGATCTGCACAATGCCGCGAGCCAGTGGAACAAGCGCCTGCTCGACAATTCCGCCCGGCCGTCCGGCGCGCTGGTCTATCAACCGAAGGAGGGCGGCAATCTCTCCACCGAGCAATATGAGCGGCTGAAGCGCGAGTTGGAAGAGGGCTATCAGGGAGCGATGAATGCCGGCCGGCCGCTGCTTCTGGAAGGTGGGCTGGACTGGAAGGCCATGGGGCTTTCGCCGCGCGACATGGATTTTCTGGAGGCGCGCAACGGTGCTGCGCGCGACATCGCGCTCTCGCTCGGTGTGCCGCCAATGCTCATCGGCATTCCCGGTGACAATACCTATGCCAACTACCAGGAGGCGAACCGCGCCTTTTATCGCCTCACCGTACTGCCGCTGGTTTATCGCACGGCGGCAAGGCTTTGCGGCTGGCTGGCGCCGGTCTTCGGTGCCGGCTTGAGGCTCGAACCCGATCTCGACAGGATCGCCGGGCTTGCCGGCGAACGGGATGCGCTCTGGTCTCGTATCGGCGCGGCATCCTTCCTGAGCGACGAGGAAAAACGCGAAGCCGTCGGTTATTGAGCGGGCGAAACACCGCTCTCGAAACGGGCGGGTTCAGTTGAATCAATCTCTGAAGAAGCGGACTCTCTTTGTGAGGTCTTCCGCGCAAGCGATTCCGAAGATTCGAAAAATCACCCAACGCAGGCGCGCAAAAAGCGCCTGCGGGCGGCGCGGTGCGTTCGCCCGATTGCAACATCCTAAACGGGAATGATTACCCATGTCTGAATTCGCCAATGAGGCCGGCATCTGGGCCGCCCGCATCACCGGCGCCGTGGCGGGCGCGGGTGTCTCCCTCGTTTACCTGCTGCCGAGAAGCAAACGCGAGGCGGCAAGCCGTTTCGTCACCGGCGTTTCGTGCGGCATGATCTTCGGCGGGCCGATCGGCCTGTGGATCGTGCAACAGCTCGATATTGCCGGGGCGCTTTCGGGACGGGAAATCATGGTGGCCGGCTCGGCCGCCGCGAGCATGGGCGCCTGGTGGGGGCTGGGCGTTTTGGTCCGCATCGCCGACCGGTACGGCACGCGCCCGCGCGCCTGAGAGCCCGAGGGTGCAAGGGGCCTGAAAGCCCCAGAGCCCAAGAGCGACGTCGTTCCCCTTCACATCGCAGGAGTTTTTCATGCACGTCTATCGCGGGCCGCGTCCCGCCACGCGCAAATTCGCCAATCTGGAACTGCGCGGCATTACCAGCGACGGCACGTTTTCCGGGTATGCCAGCGTCTTCGGCGAGGTAGATCTCGGCCAGGATGTTATCGAGCGCGGCGCTTTCCGCCGCTCCATCGAGGAGCGGGGCGCAGCCGGCATCCGCATGCTCTACCAGCACGATCCGGCCGAGCCGATCGGCGCATGGCGCACCATCCGTGAGGACGAGCGCGGTCTTTACGTCGAAGGCATTCTCGCACCCGGCGTTGCCCGTTCCCGCGAGGTGCATTCGCTGATGAAGACCGGCGCGCTTGACGGGTTGTCGATCGGCTTTCGCACTGTTCGCTCCGGCAAGGCGGCGCGCAATGGCGTGCGGCGCATTCTCGAAGCCGATCTCTGGGAAATCTCGGTTGTGACCTTCCCGATGCTGCCCTCGGCGCGGGTTTCAGACGTCAAGCATGCCCGCTTCTTCCGCGACCGCGAGACCGAACTGGTGCGCGCGATGCGCCGCGCCGCTCGCTCGCTGTTCGACACAACCTTCAAACGCTGACCCCTCAAGGCATCAACGAATAAGGAGAACCACATGACGGACCAAATGACGAAACAGGCCCAGATGACCGTTGCGCCGCAGGTGAAAGCCGTGCCCGATACGGTGACGGCTGCCTTCGACGACTTCATGGAGGCCTTTGAGGCCTTCCGCGAAACCAACGACCAGAGGCTTGCCGATATCGAGCGCAAGATGGGGGTGGACGTCGTGACCCGCGACAAGCTCGACCGCATCGACAAGGCGCTCGACGACAGCCGCAAGATCATGGACGACCTGGCGCTCAAGAAGGCGCGTCCCGCACTTGGCCGCAAAGATGCCCTTTCTCATGACGCGGAAGAACATAAAGCGGCTTTCGAGGCCTATATCCGCCGGGGCGAGGAGGGCGCGCTGCGTGATCTGGAGGCCAAGGCCTTTGCCGGTTCGACCGGGGCCGATGGCGGTTTTCTGCTGCCGAACGAGACAGACGGCGAGATCGGCCGGCGCATGACGGCGATTTCGCCGATCCGGGCGCTGGCGACCGTGCGGCAGGTTTCCGCCGCCGTGCTGAAGAAACCCTTTGCACCGGGCGGCATGACGACCGGCTGGGTGTCCGAGACGGCGGCACGCCCGCAGACGGCAACACCGCAGCTTGCCGAACTGTCCTTCCCGACCATGGAGCTTTACGCCATGCCGGCGGCGACTCAAGGGTTGCTGGATGACGCCGCGGTCGATATCGAGGCGTGGATTGCCTCGGAGGTGGACATTGCCTTCGCCGAGCAGGAGGCGGCCGCCTTCATCGCCGGTGATGGCGTCAACAAGCCGAAAGGTTTCCTCTCCTATACCGCGGTTGCCAATGATGGCTGGAGCTGGGGCAATATCGGTTACGTCGCGACCGGCGTTTCGGCCGGTTTCGCCTCCGCCGGGCCGATGGACGTGCTGCTCGATGCCGTCTATGCGCTCAAAGCCGGCCATCGCCAGAACGGCACCTTTCTGATGAACCGCAAGACGCAAGGGGCGCTACGGCGGTTCAAGGACACTACCGGCGCCTACCTCTGGCACCCGCCGGCCGCCGCCGGCCAGCCGGCCTCGCTGATGGGCTTTCCGGTGACGGAGGCGGAAGACATGCCTGGTGTGGCCGCCAACAGCTTCGCCATCGCCTTCGGTGATTTCCGCGCCGGTTATCTCGTGGTGGATCGCACCGGCGTCCGCATCCTGCGCGATCCCTATTCGGCCAAACCCTATGTGCTGTTCTACACCACCAAGCGCGTGGGCGGTGGCGTACAGAATTTCGAGGCGATCAAGCTGGTGAAATTCGGGGTGAATTGACAGGCGCTACGGCCCTTTCTTCTCCCTCCTCGGGGAGAAGAAACAAGCCGCCACCGCTCGCTTCCCCCATTCGATTACCGTCATAACGGAGACCCCATGACCTACGCCCTCATTCACCCGCCACAGGTGGAACCGCTGACGCTTGCCGAGGTCAAGGCGCATCTGCGTCTGGACGGCGGCGAGGAGGATGCGCTTCTTGCCGCACTGCTGCGCACCGCCCGTGAGCATCTGGAACGGGTGACCAGCCTTTGCCTCATCCGCCAGACCTGGCGACTTTATCTCGATCGGTGGCCTGAGAACGGCGTGATTCTGATTGGCAAGGGACCGGTGCAAGTCATCGAAACGATTCTGGTTTTTAACGCTCAGGGTCGCGCGGCGGACATTACCGGTGCTGACAGATTGCTTGACGGGACGGCACGCCCGGCGCGGCTGTGGCTGCGCGATCCGCCGAGCCCCGGCCGGGCGATGAACGGCATCGAGATCGATTTCATCGCCGGTTACGGCGAGGCCGGCACGGATGTGCCCGACACGCTGAAACGCGCCATGTTGATGCATGTCGCCCAGATGTTCGCCTTTCGCGGTGCGGTTGCCCCTGAAAACCAGCCTGCGGCGGTTCCCGCCGGTTATGAGCGGCTGGTGATGCCTTTCTGCCGCTTGGGGCTTTGAGCCATGAACCTTGTTTTTCTCGACCCCGGCAAGCTGACCGCGCGGCTTGACCTGGAAACGCGCACCGAGGTGCCGGACGGGCAGGGCGGCGCGACGGTAGTCTGGACTGTCGTGCGATCGCTCTGGGCGGCCATCGAGCCGGTTTCCGAAGCATCCCAGGAGCGGGCCTCTGCCGAGGGCGTGACCATTACCCACCGAATCTGGCTGGCCTTTTGTAGCGACGTCGCTATCGGTATGCGCTTTCGAAAGGGTCGCCGCATCCTCGCGATCCGGGCGGTGATGGATCCGGACGAGACCCGTCGTTTCATCGTCTGCCGTTGTGAAGAGGAAAGCCGATGAGCGCTGCCAACGCCTTGCTGCAGGCGATCTTCGCGCGATTGACGGGTGATGCGGCGCTGACGGCGCTCATCCCTGGTGGCGTTGTCGACCGGCTTCTGTCGCGCGCGGTTCTGCCCTGTATCGTGATCGGCGATCTCGAAAGCCGGGACTATTCGACGGCGACGGAAAAGGCCGAGGAGCATTTCCTGTCGCTGCACATCTGGAGCGATGCCAATGGCCGCAAGGGCGCGGGGGAGATAGCCGCTCTGGTGAAAAACCTGCTTGATGATTCGGCGCTGTCGATTGCCGGTGCCTCTCTCGTCAATCTGCAGCTTCTCTCCAGCCGCTCGCGGCGCGATGGGAAGACCCGGAATTTTGTCGAGGAAATGCGTTTCAGGGCCGTGACGGAATAGGCTTTTTCAGGGCGCCTGTTGACGCACGGTTCGCCACAGAGCGATCAACAGCAGGAACGAAATGCCGATCAGCACGGCGGCGATGCCAAGCATGGCCGCTACCCCGCCGCGGTCGAGCGCCAGCGTGAAAATCACCGGCGCGACGGCGATGGAGAGGTTCTGCGGCAGGGAGATACGCGCCGCCTGAAGACCATATTCGTCAGGGGAAAACACCGCGAGCGGCAGCACTGCCCGGCTGACGGTGAGCACGCCAGCGCCGAAACCGAAAAAAACGATGAATCCGATGAAGGCCGGCATTTCCGGAGAAAAGGCGAGCAACAGCAGCAGCGACAGGAAGAGCAGACAGAGCCCGATCGCAGCGGTGACGAAGGGGCTACCGCGTTTTCCAAGCAGGAAATCCAGCCCGCGTGCCGTAATCGCCAGCAGGCTGCGCACTGACGCCAGTTGCACGGCAAGCGATTGTGTCGCGCCCGCCTGCACCAGCAGCAGCGGCAGCAGCGGCGACAGGCCGAAGGTCGTAAAGGCGCTGATCGTCGTCATGGACGCCAGAAGCAGAAAGGCCCGGCGGGTGTCGACCGGCGAGGACGAAAGGGCGTCGGCATTTTGTCGCTTTGCTTCCTGGCGGGCCGGACGGCCGGGAAGGACAAAGAGATAGAGCGGCAGAAGGACAAAGATCTGCAGACAGGCGTAGAGCAGAAGCGTGCCGCGCCAACCGAGATGCTGTTCCACAATGGCGGTAACGGGCAGGAAAACCGCCCCTGAAAGCCCGGTGAACAGCATTAGAAGCGTCAGCAACCGGCCGCTTTCGGCGCCCACGCGCTCTACCACGGCCGTATGGGCAGCCGTCGTCAACCCGCAGGTCGCGGCCAGACCCATGATGGCCCAGCCAAAAAGATAGCTGGTGAGACCGCCCGAAACGGCAAGCAAGGCAAAACCGGCGGCAAAGAGCACGGAACCGGCGACCAGCACAGGTGCCGCGCCGCGACGGACGAGCATTCTTCCCAGCAGCGGGCCGCAAAGCGCGCTTATCAGCATCATGATGGTGAGGCCGGCAAAAACGATCTCGTTGCCGAGCGCCAGTTCGCCGCCGATCCGCGGCGCAAGAATGGCCAGCATATCGAAACCGCTGCCCCAGCTGACGATCTGCCCAAGCGCCAGCACGCCGATAAGGCGCACGCGGGACGTCATGGAGGCGGCGTCGGACATGGTGAGATCGCGGGGTGCGAGGGGCAGGAAACCATTTGGTAGCAGCCCCGCGGCACCCCCGCAACCGCAATCGAGACGAAAGGAAACAACATGGTAGCGCAGAAGGGCAAGGACCTGCTGCTGAAGATTGGCAATGCCGGTGCCTATGAAACGGTGGCAGGCCTCAGAACCAAGCGGCTGGCCTTCAATGCACAGGCAGTCGACGTAACGGATGCGCAAAGCGCGGGCCGCTGGCGCGAGCTTCTCTCCGGCGCCGGCGTACAGCGGGCATCGCTGACGGCCTCGGGCATCTTCAAGGACCAGGCGAGCGATGCGCTGGTGCGCGGCGCGTTTTTCGCCGGCACCATTCCGGACTGGCAGATCGTCATTCCCGATTTCGGCACCATTGCCGGACTTTTCCAGATCGTGGCGCTTGAATATTCGGGCCGCCACGATGGTGAGGTGCAATTCGAGATCGCGCTGGAATCCGCCGGTCTTCTCACATTCGGAGTGCTGTGATGCCTCAAGGGTTACGTTACGGGCGGGCGAACCGTCATCGCGGCGAGGTAGAAGCGCTGATCGACGGCGAAAGGCGCATCCTGTGCCTGACGCTCGGCGCGCTTGCCGAACTAGAAACCGCCTTTGCCGCCGACGATCTCACCGCGCTCGCCGAGCGTTTCGCCAGCGGCCGCATGAAGGCTGCCGACATGATCCGGGTCATCGGTGCGGGTCTGCGTGGTGCCGGAAACGTCTTTTCCGACGAGGACGTGGCCGCGGCGACGGTGGAAGGCGGCATTGCCGGCCACGCCGCGATCGTCGCCGATCTCCTGACCGCCACCTTCGGCGGCTTCAAAGATGGCGCAACACCGGACCCTTGAATGCCGCAGCAGGCGAGGCGGCAACACGTCCCTTTCCCTGGCCGGCGGTCATCCACACCGGCCTTTGCCTGCTGCGGCTTTCCTCCGAAGCCTTCTGGCTCATGACACCGAGGGAGTTCTTCGCGATGACGGGCGGCAACGCCGTTCCGCACGGCCCCGACCGCCAGGAAATGGAGGCGATGATGCGACGGTTCCCGGATGGGTGAAGGCTTCAGGGCACCCTTCGCGGCCGGCCGCCCTTTGCACCGTTCGCCCGGCTGGCGGCCGTTTTGGCCGGGGAGCGCGATTGTCCGCCCTTGCGCTGCGCCTCCATGAACGTGCGGCTGCCGAATATGCCGTTCATCAGGCCGGCAACCGTGTAGTCCACATCGAGGGTTTCCCAATGCAGGCCCGTCTCGCCAAGAAGTTCGACGTCTGCGAGTTGCTCCGCCGTCGCGTCCTGCAGGCCCTCAATCGCCCGGGCCGGAACCATGAAACTCGCGCCATTATTAAAATCGACGATGATGCGCGCCGATGCCGCTTCGAAACGCACGGAGACAGGAATGGGACGCCCGGCACGCTCCTGTCGCCAGCGCTCCCTGGCGGCCGCGAGTTCGGCGTCGCTGACATCAACCATGATATCGTCTCCAGGTTTCCATAAACAACATCCGGTTCTCTTCGATCACGGCAACGGCGCGCCTTACATCCCGGTCCGACATGCCGCCCTGCGTGAGAACGGTCAGGCTGGCAATATCGATACGGGCTTCGCCCTCTCCATAGACGTGCGCGTGCGGCGGCTCATGATCGGCCGTGTAGATGACGAAACGCATGCCATGCTGGCGTAGGACAGTGACCATGAAAATAGTAACCCAAGATGTTGGGTTTTGAAAGGGTTTCGGCTGCAGCAATGAGTTTTAAAAATGCTTTTTCAGCGCTCTACATTCCTCAGTTGAATCAGAAAGGCAAGCGCGATGGCGGGTGAAGGATCGATTGCGGAGAACCGGGAGGAGGCGGAAGCGCTGTCCGAGGTGATGGGTGATCTCGAACGGCGTTCGGAGCGGTTCGGGGCGGCGCTGACCTCTGCCTTGCAGGCGGCGACGACGGGCGGCAAGGGGCTGGACGATGTGTTGCGCGGGCTCGGGCAGCGGCTCTCTGGCATCGCGCTCTCGGCTGGGATGAAACCGCTGGAGAGCATGATCGGCAATGCCGTCGGCGGGTTGTTGAACGGCGGCGGTTCGCTCTTCGCCTTTGCCGATGGCGGCGTGCCGGGGCGCGCCATAACGCCTTTTGCAGAGGGTGGGGTCGTGTCCAGTCCCGCCTTTTTTCCGATGGGTGGCGGGCTTGGACTGATGGGGGAAGCGGGGGCGGAGGCGATCCTGCCGCTGAAACGGGGTTCGGATGGCGCGCTGGGTGTCGCCGCGCCCTCGGGCGGGGGCGGGGCGCAGATCGTTTTTAACGTGACGGCCACCGATGCGGGAAGTTTCCGGAAAAGCGAAGGGCAAATTGCTGCCATGCTGGCGCGCAGCGTCGGGCGCGGCCAGCGGGGATTGTGACGCGGGCGCTGCCCGCATCTCCCACATCCCACACAGCAAAACGAATCCAGGAACAACCACATGGCGGCATTTCATGAAGTGCGGTTTCCGCTGCGGCTGGCGCTCGGCGTCAGCGGCGGGCCAGTGCGGCGCACCGACATCGTCAATCTTTCCAACGGCCGGGAAAACCGCAACCAGCGCTGGCGGAATGCCAGGCGTGCTTATGATGCCGGTTCCGGCATCCGCTCCGTCGCCGATCTCTACGAGGTGCTCGCCTTTTTCGAGGCGCGGCGCGGGGAACTCTACGGTTTCCGTTTTCGCGATCCGGTGGATTTCAAATCCTGTCCGCCGGGAGAGACGCCTGCCGCGACCGATCAGAGGATTGGCACCGGTGACGGGGTGACGACGGGTTTCCAGCTGGTGAAAACCTATGCCGATGCCGGCGGCTCGTTTTCCCGGCGGATCGACAAGCCGGTCGAAGGCTCTGTCATCATTTCGGTCGAGGGGGCGAAGGCCGCATCGTCCGATGTGTCGGTCGATCATACGACCGGCCGGATGACATTCCGGGCGGGGCGCGTGCCGCCTGCCGGTGCCGTGATCCGCGCCGGCTTTGAATTCGACGTGCCGGTGCGCTTCGCCATCGACCGTATCGACATCAATGTGACCGCCTTTGAAGCCGGCCGTATCCCTTCCATTCCGTTGATGGAAATCCTGCCATGAAGACCATGCCCGTTGCCCTTGCCGATCATATCAAAGGGGATGCCACGACCACCTGCCATTGCTGGCGGGTGACGCTGAAGGACGGCGTCGTGATGGGTTTCACCGACCATGATGAAACATTGTCCTTCGGCGGTACACCCTATCTTGCGGCCAGCGGTTTTTCCGCCAGCGACAGCGACGGCGAAACCGGGCTTGGCGCAAGCGCCGGCGAGGTGGCGGGCGGTTTTTCGAGCGAGGCGATGGCCGAAGACGATCTTGCCGCCGGTCGCTTCGATGGCGCGACGGTGGAGCTTTTCCTCGTCAACTGGCAGACGCCGGACGAGCATGTGCTGCTCAGCCTGCGCGAAATCGGCGAGGTGACGCGGGCCGGTGGGGCGTTCCGCGCCGAATTGCGCAGCATGGCCCACCGCCTTGGCCAGCCGCAGGGCAGGAGCTATGGGCGGCGCTGCGATGCCACACTGGGGGACGGGCGTTGCGGCATTGATCTCACGCGGTTCACCGGCCACGGCAGCGTGGCGGGGGTGGATGCTTCGGGCAGGCTACGGGTCTCGGGGCTCAATGTCTTTGCGGAGGGTTTCTTCAGCAGGGGCAAGCTCAAATTCCTGACTGGCGGCCTTACCGGCAGGGCTTTCGATCTCGACGGCCACGAGCGGCTTGATGGCGGCACATTTCTGTCCTTCTGGCTGGCACCGGACCGGATGCCGTCGCCGGGAGACAGTTTTTTGGTGACCGCTGGCTGCGACAAGGGTTTCGCCACCTGCAGGGCGAAATTCGGCAATCACCTGAATTTCAGGGGGTTCCCGCATCTGCCGGGCGCGGATTTTGCCTATTCCTATGCGAGCGGCGCCCAGAGCCATGATGGCGGGGTGCTGTTTCCATGAATGACACGGCCGAAAAAGTGCTGGCGCTGGCCGAAAGCTGGATCGGCACGCCCTACAGGCATCAGGCCTCGCAGAAGGGTGTCGGCTGCGATTGTCTCGGCCTGATCCGCGGTGTCTGGCGCGGGCTTTACGGGCACGAACCGGAATTGCCGCCGCCCTATGCCCCGGACTGGGCCGAACGTGGCGGCGAGGACCGTTTGATGGCAGCGGCGAAGCGCCATTTCACGATGCTTTCGGGCATATCGGAGGCGCTCCCGGGAGACCTGCTGCTGTTTCGCTGGCGGGCAGATGCCGCGGCGAAACATCTCGGCATCCTCGCCGGGCCGGAGCATTTCATCCATGCCTATGAGCAGGCGGCGGTGGTGCGGTCGGCGCTGGTGCGGGGCTGGAAGCGGCGTATTGCCGGTGCCTTCCGTTTTCCCGATCCCTGAAATTTTTTCGAGGCAAACATGGCGACAATCGTTTTTCAGGCGGCGGGTGCGGCACTCGGTAGTATTTTCGGCCCCGTGGGTGCCGTCATCGGCCGGGCGGCGGGGGCGCTGGCCGGCAATGCCGTCGATCGCGCGCTGCTTTCGAACGGCCGCACGGTGGCTGGCACACGGCTTTCTACGGCGCGTATTCCCGGTGCGGATGAAGGGGCGGCGATCAACCGGCTTTATGGCACGGCAAGGATCGGTGGCACGCTCATCTGGGCGACACGTTTCGAGGAAAGCGTTGAGGTGCAGCGACGTGGCGGCAAGGGCAACCGCGGCCCGAAGGTGGAAAGCTTCCGTTATTTCGCCAATCTCGCCGTTGGCCTGTGCGAAGGCGAGGCGGCCCTGGTACGGCGTGTCTGGGCCGATGGGCGCGAAGTTGATCTCACCGGCATCGAGATGCGCTTTTATTCCGGCAGTGAGACGCAATTGCCCGATCCGCTGATCGAGGCGAAGCAGGGCGCAGGCAACGCGCCGGCCTTTCGTGGACTGGCCTATGTGGTGTTCGAACGCCTGCCGCTCGAGAACTATGGCAATCGCATTCCGCTGATGCAGTTCGAAGTCGTGCGACCAGTCGGAAAGCTCGAACGCCGGATCAGCGCCATCACCGTCATTCCCGGCGCGACCGAACACGGTTATGCCACCACGCAGGTCAGCGAACGCACGGGCATCGGCCAAAGCCGCATCCTGAACCGCAATAATCTGATCGCCGGGACCGACTGGCAGGCGGCTATCGACGAATTGCAGGCGCTTTGCCCCAATCTCCAAAACGTGGCGCTGGTGGTCGGCTGGTTCGGCACGGACATGCGGGCGGGCGAATGCCGCATTCTGCCCGGCGTCGAGGTCGCAGATCGCGACGGAGAAACGGCACCATGGTCCGTCGCCGGCCTTGCGCGGGGTGACGCGCATCTGGTCAGCCATCATGGCGGCGGCCCGGCCTATGGCGGCACGCCTGACGATGAGAGCGTGCTGCAGGCCATCGCCGATCTCAAGGCCCGGGGGCTGCGGGTCTGCCTTTATCCTTTCGTGATGATGGATGTGCCCGCCGGCAACGGCCTGCCGGATCCCTATGGCGATCGCGAGCAGGCCGCCTATGGCTGGCGCGGACGCATTACCTGTTTTCCCGCGCCCGGCAGGGCCGGCTCCCCGGACCGTAGCGCTGCTGCGCGGGCAGAGGTTTCCGCCTTCTGCAACCGGGACGAAGGTTATCGTCGCATGGTGTTGCATTATGCAGCGCTTGCGGCGCGGGCGGGCGGCGTGGACGCGTTCCTGATCGGCTCGGAACTGCGTGGCCTCACCGTGCTCCGCGACCAGAACGATGCCTTTCCGTTCGTCGAGGAACTGGTGCGGCTTGCGCGCGATGTGCGAACGATTGTCGGAGCGGCGACAAAGTTGACCTATGCGGCGGACTGGAGCGAATATTTCGGCCACCAGCCGGCAGACGGGTCGGGCGACGTGTTCTTCCATCTCGATCCGCTCTGGGCGAGCCCGGATATCAACGCCATCGGCATCGATAACTACATGCCGCTTTCCGACTGGCGTGACGAGGATGCCGCCAGCGGCAATCCCGATGGCATGACCGGCCCCGATGATGCGAGTGCATTTCGCCGCGCTATAACGGCAGGCGAGGGTTTCGACTGGTATTATGCCAGCGAGGCCGATCGCGCGGCGCGGCTGCGCACGCCGATAACGGATGGGCTGAAGGGCAAGCCGTGGGTGTTCCGTTACAAGGATCTCCGCAACTGGTGGAGCAACCTGCATTACGACCGGGTGCGTGGTATGGAGAAATCCACACCCACTGACTGGGTGCCGGGCGCAAAGCCGATCTGGTTCACCGAACTCGGCTGCCCGGCTGTGGACAAGAGCGCCACGCGCCCCAATGTCTTTCCCGATCCGAAATCGGCGGAAAACGCCTTTCCCCATTTTTCCCGTCGCAACCGGGCAGGCAGCCAGCAGCGGCGGTTTCTGGAGGCGCATCTCGACCATTGGGGTCAAGGCGAGGCAGCGATGGTGGACAAGAACCGTGTCTATCTCTGGACCTGGGATGCGCGGCCTTTCCCGGCTTTTCCGCAGAATGGTACCGTTTGGAGCGATGGCGCAAACTGGCGCACAGGCCACTGGCTGAACGGCCGGCTGGGAACAGCCACACTTGCCGACACCATCGCCGCCATCCTCACCGATCACGGCTTTTCTGCCTTCGACGTCTCGGCCGTCAGCGGCGATCTGACCGGCTACATGCAGGGTGACATAACCTCGGCCCGTAATCTGCTAGAACCGCTGATGGCGGCGTTTCAGGTGGATGTGGTGGAAGACGGCGCAACGTTGCGCTTCCGCTCCCGCAACACGGCATTGATACCCGTTCGCGACATTGCCGTGCTGGCGGATATCGAGGACGAGCCGCTCTGGTCGGAAAATCGCGGACATGACAGCGATTTCGCGGCGGAAGCCGTGTTGACGTCGTTCAATCCGGCATTCGATTACGAGCAGGCGAGTGCGCGTTCCCGCCGCATCGACGATGCCGGCAGACGGGTGTTGCGGCTGGATCTCAACGCCGCTTTGCCGGCGGAAACGACGGAAGCAGCCGTGGAAGCGCTACTGCGTGACAACCGGCATGCGCGGCGCAGCCTGCGTTTCGCCCTGCCGCCATCCGATATCACGCTGGAACCCGGCGATTGCATCCGCCTGCCGGATAGGGTCTTTCCGCAGGCCCCGGCCGGGCGGTTTCTGGTCAACCGCACTGAAGATGGCGCGGTGCGGCAGGTGGAGGCACGGGCTTTTTCCCCGGCCTTTTCCGCCGCCGCCACCGCTGCGGAGGAGCGGCGTAGGGTTGGCGCAAGCGGCGCCGAAGGGTTCGCCCCGGAGGTGCTGTTTCTCGATCTGCCATACAACGATGGCACCGCGCCGGAAAGTTCGGCGCGGATCGCCGCCTTCGCAAAACCCTGGCGGCCCATCGTCGTTTCTTCCTCACCCGGCACGGAAGGTTATCGCCAGCGCGTGCTGTTGGACCGGCCCGCGATGATCGGCGTGCTGGCGCAGCCGCTGCCATCAGGTCCCTCCGGCCGTTTCGACCGCAACAATAGCATGCTGATCGATCTTCCCGCCGGTGAAGTCTCATCGGTCGCAGAGCTTTCTGTGCTGAATGGCGAGAACCGTCTGGCGATCAGGGCCGCAAACGGCGTGTGGGAGATCGTCGCCTTCGCCCGGGCCGAGGAAATCGCGCGGTCGCGCTGGCGGCTCTCCGCGTTCCTACGCGGTCTCGGCGGCACAGAGGATGCGCTCGCCGCAGGCGCGCCAAAGGGCGCTCCGGTGGTGGTTCTCGATGCGGCGATACAGCCGCTTGGTCTTGCTGCAAACGAGCGCGGGCGACGCCTGAACTGGATCGTGGAAGCGGTTGGCATGGCGGGTGCGCCAGCCGGGCCTTTCGCCTTTGAAGGAGGCGCGCGGGCGCAGACGCCGCTCGCGCCGGTGCATCTTTCCGCTGAACGCGGGCGCGACGGCGTTTTCCTCAGGTGGAAGCGTCGTGGTCGCATGGAAGCCGATGGCTGGGATGCGAGTGACATCCCGCTGGACGAGCCCTTCGAGCTTTATCGCGTGGAGGTGCTGGACGGCGAGACCGTGCGCCGTGTGGCAGAGGTGCCGGAACCCTTTTGGCTTTATCCCGCCGCGGACGAACTCACAGATTTCCCGGTTCCTCGGGATCACATTTCCGTGCGTGTCCGCCAGCTGGGCCGCGCGGTGCCCTTGGGGGTGGTGGCCCAGGCCCTTCTCCCACTTTGACATGTGCCTGAAAAATAACGCAAAGGACGAGATTATGGACAATACCAAGGCATGGTATCAATCGCGCACGATCTGGGGCGCGCTGATTGCGGTTTTTGCACCGCTTTTCAACATTGCCGGATTTGATCTGCCCGCGGGCGCGCAGGGGGAGCTGGCCGAAGGGCTGGTGACGGTTGCGGGCGGAATCGGCGGTCTGATCGCACTTTACGGCCGCCTTTCGGCGACCCGCTCCATCCGCTGACGCCGCCTGCGAAAACGCCGTTCCCGCCACGCGCCGCAGCGGCGGGGCCGGCATTCATTTGCCATTCAGACGCTTTGCGCTACATATTCGGACACGCTAGGGTTCGAGACGCACCCGGTTTTTTGTGGAAGTTTGTAGAATGGCATCACCTCTCATCATCGCGACGCTTGCAGCCGGGCTCTCCGGTTTCACGGCGCCCGAGGCTGATCTGCAGGGCCACTACATTTTGGCTGCCAGCGATTGTGGCGCAGCCGTCGCCCGCGTCGTGCGCGAAACCGGTGGTCAGCTGCTTTCGGTCTATCCTTCCGGCGATGGTCAGTCCTGTGTCGTCACCGTTCTCGTCCAGGGCAATGGCGAGCGCCCGCGCAAGGTAACGATGCGCGTACCGATGTAGCTTGCCCGCATCGCCGAAATATCGGAAAACAACCCGACACATGTAGCATGACCGGCCACCCGCGTGGGCCGGGAAGGAAGGAAAGGGCGGCCAATGCGTATTCTCGTTGTTGAGGACGATGCCAATCTCAATCGACAGCTGACCGACGCCCTGAAAGAGGCCGGTTATGTCGTCGATCAGGCATTTGACGGCGAGGAGGGGCATTACCTCGGCGATACCGAGCCCTATGACGCCATCGTCCTCGATATCGGTCTGCCGCAGCTGGATGGCATCACCGTCGTTGAAAAATGGCGTGCGGCCGGCAAGGCGATGCCGGTCCTGATGCTCACCGCCCGCGACCGCTGGAGCGACAAGGTGGCGGGCATCGATGCCGGTGCCGATGACTATGTGACCAAGCCATTCCATGTGGAGGAAGTGCTTGCCCGCGTGCGCGCGCTCATCCGTCGCGCTGCCGGCCACGCTTCCTCCGAACTGGTCTGCGGCCCGGTCAGGCTCGACACCAAATCCTCCAAGGCGACTGTTAACGGCACGACGCTCAAGCTCACCTCGCACGAGTTCAGGCTCCTGTCCTATCTCATGCATCACATGGGCGAGGTCGTTTCGCGCACGGAGCTGGTCGAACATATGTACGATCAGGATTTCGACCGCGATTCCAACACGATCGAGGTGTTTGTCGGACGTTTGCGCAAGAAGATCGGGGTTGATCTGATCGAGACGATCCGCGGTCTCGGTTACCGGATGCAAGCGCCGGCAGATGCGAAGTAACTCTCTCACCGCCCGCGTTCTGCTGCTCGCCTCCGCCTGGTCGGCGCTGGCGCTGGTGGTGATCGCCGTCGTGATCTCGACGCTTTACCGGCAGGGGGTGGAGCGCAGCTTCACCGATCTTCTCAGGGCGCAGCTCTACAACGTCATCAATTCCGTGACGATTTCCAACGAAAACACGCTGGCCGGCAGCCCACAGCTTGGCGATCTCCGGTTCTCGCAGCCTGATACCGGCTGGTACTGGGTGGTGGAACCGCTCGGCAATTTCCAGACCGCGCCGCTGGTTTCCTCCTCGCTCGGCGTGTCGACGCTGCCGGTGCCGAGCATTCTCGATGCCCCCTTCGACAACAGATACGAGCGCTTTTATGCCGTCACCGATGAGGCGGGCAACAAGGTGCGCGTGGCGGAAACGGAAGTCGTGCTTGACGGTGAAGGCCGTGCGGCGCGGTTTCGTGTTTCCGGCAATCTGAACGTCGTGGAAGACGATGTGCGCAATTTCTCCAACAGCCTTTATCTGGCACTGGCCGTTTTCGGTGTCGGCAGTCTGGTCGTCAACGGTCTTGCCATTCTCTACAGTCTGCGGCCGCTCGATCAGGCGCGTCTGGCGCTCGGCAAGATCAGGGGCGGCGAAGCGGAAAGCCTCGAAGGCGAATTCCCGCGTGAAATCCAGCCTCTAGCCAATGAGGTCAATGCGCTGATCGACAGCAACCGCCGCCTTGTGGAGCGTGCCCGCATGCAGGTTGGCAACCTCGCGCATTCGCTGAAAACGCCCATCGCCGTCCTCCTCAACGAGGCCCGCACGCTGGAGCCCCAGCATGGTGATCTGGTACGGGCGCAGGCGGACGCCATGCAGGCGCAGGTGCAATCCTATCTCTCCCGCGCCCGCATCGCCGCACAGCGCGGCTCGATCCTTGCCCGCGTGGAAGCGGAACCGGCGCTGGAACGGCTGGTGCGGGTGATGCGGCGCCTCAATCCCGACAAGCAGTTCGTGCTGAACTTCGAGCAGGCCGGGGCCGTGCTCGGCATGGAACAGCAGGATCTCGAAGAGGTCGTCGGCAATCTTCTCGAAAATGCCGCGCGTTTTGCGCAGACACGTGTGGTCATCACGCTGGCCGCCGGTACCCACCCGTCCTCCGACGCCGAAATCGCCCGCCGCGCCTGGGTGGAACTGACGGTGGAAGACGATGGCCCGGGGTTGGAGCCGGGACAGATCAGCGAAGCGATGAAGCGTGGCCGCCGGCTGGACGAAAGCCGGCCGGGTACAGGCCTCGGCCTGTCGATCGTTTCCGAGGTGGTGTCTGAATACCATGGCCGCTTTTCGCTGTCGCGCAGCGCCATCGGTGGCCTGAAAGCCGATCTGATTTTGCCGGGTCTTTCGAAAGAGCTTGCGTGAGACGCGAAAAAAGGCAAGAAATTCAATGGCGCAATATTGGTTGCAATGCGGTATGAAGAGGACAGGGTTTGGTTGACGTGTATGATGGCTGTCGCTCCGTGACGATGCGTTCGCTTGTGTCACGCCCGGCACTTCTCTCGATCCTGTGTGTCTCGATGCTGAGCGCCTGCACGACCACGGGCACCCGCCCCGCTGGCGGCGGCCTGTTCGGCCGTTCGGCCCAGCCCTCCACGCCTTTCCTTGCCAATCTGCAAGGCGGCATCGTCGGCAAAAGCGGCGTGGAGCTGGACAGGGGCGACCAGACCAAGGCGCTGGAGGCGGAATACAAGGCGCTGGAGACTGCCCCGGTTGGCACGCCTGTCACCTGGAGCGGCGATGACGTCAAGGGCCAGGTGGTCGCCAATGCGCCTTACCAGGTCGGCAACCAGAACTGCCGGCAATATTCCCACACCCTCACTGTCGACGGGCGCGACACCAGGGTGCGCGGTGCGGCCTGCCGCAATGACGATGGAAGCTGGTCGCCGCTGATCTGATCAGTTTGACGTAAATCAAGGTCACGGGCCTGCCGCAGTGACACGAAGAGGCATGGCGGAACAGCGAAACGGCATCTGCGGTGCGGCGTGATGTCTCAAATTCACGTCATCCCCGCGCTTCGTGTTTCCATGTGCCGCGCATTCGAGTAATTGAGCCTTATGTTCTGGATTGTCGTTGCGATATTGACGGCGGCTGTCGCCATCGTCCTGATGTACCCGCTGATGCGGAAGACCGAGGCGCCGCAGACGCGCCGTGACGGTGAGGTTGCCGTTTATCGTGACCAGCTGGCGGAACTGGACCGAGAGCGCGCCGCCGGCCTGATCGGCAAAACCGAGGCCGAATACGCCCGCGCCGAAATCGGCCGTCGCCTTTTGGCCGCGGCCGACGCCGGGGAGGTGCCCGCGAAAGAAATCCGGTCGCGTCGCCACAATCTCGCGGTCAGCCTGATCACCGTTCTGTTGCCTGCGCTGGGGCTCTGTCTTTACATCTGGAACGGCAGTCCGGAGACGCCGGACATGCCGCTAGAGGCGCGTCTTGAAAACCCCGGTAACGACATGAACCTTTTGGTTGCCCGTGCTGAAAGGCATCTGGCGCAGAACCCGGAAGACGGTGGCGGCTGGGATGTTCTGGCGCCCATCTATTTCAAGACCCAGCGTCTTGGCGATGCCGAGCTTGCCTATCGTAATGCGCTGCGCATCCTGGGGCCGAGCGCGGAGCGGCTGACGGGCCTTGGCGAAACGCTGGTGGCCGGCAATGACGGTGTCGTTACCGACGCTGCTCGCGATGCTTTTGCCGCGGCTGACCGGCTGAGCCCCGGTAATCCGCGCACGCGTTTTTATCTGGCGCTGGCGCTCGAACAATCGGGCAAGACGGAGGAGGCGCGGTCAGCCTTTGACGCACTCGCCGCCGATGCACCGGCCGGTGCTCCCTGGTTGCCACTGGTGCAGGAACATATTGCCCGGACGGGTGGCAAAGCGGAGACAGGGCCAACTGCCGCCGATGTTGCCGCTGCAAAGGATATGGCTCCCGCCGATCGTCAGGCGATGATCGAGGGCATGGTGGCGAGCCTCGATGCCAAATTGAAGGAAAACCCGGCCGATTTTCAAGGTTGGATGCGCCTCATGCGCGCCTATTCCGTCCTCAAGAACGACGCGAAGGCGGGTGAAGCCTTAAGGGCCGGCTTGCAGGCTTTCCCGCCGCAGGGAGAGCAGGGCAGGCAGCTTCTGGCGCTGGCGAAAGAGCTCGGCGTTTCCGCCGGGCCGATCCGCAATGGACAGGCAGCGCCGCAGGGAGTGACGCAATGACCCGCAAACAGAAACGTCTGGCGATCATCGGCGGTGGCATGAGCTTCATCGTTGCGGCGGTCTTGCTGGTTATGTTCGCCTTCGGCCAGTCGATAGCCTATTTCTACATGCCGGCCGACCTGGAAAAAACCCCCGTCAATCCCGGCACCCGCATCCGCCTTGGCGGACTGGTGGCGGAGGGTTCGATCAAACGTGGCGAGGGCCGCACGGTCAGCTTCACGGTGACCGATGGCGAGGCCACTGTGCCGGTCAGTTATACCGGCATCCTGCCCGATCTCTTCCGCGAAGGGCAGGGCGTGGTGACCGAAGGCATGTTCGATGCCGCGACCCACGGCTTCGTGGCCGACAGCGTGCTGGCCAAGCATGACGAGAACTATATGCCCAAGGAAGTGGCCGACCGGCTGAAGGACAAAGGCCTGTGGCAGCAGGGCGCCGAGGGGGCAGCACCCGCCGCCACGCCTGCGGCCAGCGCTGCCTCAGGCGACAAAACCGGAGCAACCAGATGATCAACGAGATCGGCCACTATGTCCTCGTTCTCGCGCTTGGCGTGGGGCTGATTGTCTCGACGCTGCCGGTCATCGGCGCGCGCCGCAACGACCGGGCATTTATGGATATCGCCTCGCTCGGCTCCATCATGATGTTCCTGCTGGTGGGTTTTTCCTTCGCGGCGCTGACGCGGGCTTATGCCGTCTCTGATTTTTCGGTGCGCAACGTCTGGGAAAACTCCCATTCGCTGATGCCGATGCTCTATAAGCTGACCGGCGTGTGGGGCAATCATGAAGGCTCGATGCTGTTGTGGCTGCTTATCCTTGTGTTCTTCAGCGCGCTTGTCGCCACATTCGGCCGCAATTTGCCGGAAACGCTCAAGGCCAATGTACTTGCCGTCCAGGCCTGGATTTCCGTCGCCTTCCTGCTGTTCATTCTGCTCACCTCAAACCCATTCCTGCGGTTGGAGCGGGTGCCGGCGGAAGGACAGGATCTCAATCCCATCCTCCAGGATTTCGGTCTCGCCATCCATCCGCCGCTCCTCTATCTCGGTTATGTCGGCTTTTCCGTCTGTTTCTCCTTTGCCGTTGCGGCCCTTCTGGAAGGCCGCATCGACGCTGCCTGGGCGCGCTGGGTAAGACCTTGGACGCTCGCCGCCTGGACCTTTCTGACCGCCGGTATCTCCATGGGTTCCTACTGGGCCTATTATGAACTCGGCTGGGGAGGCTGGTGGTTCTGGGATCCGGTGGAAAACGCCTCCTTCATGCCGTGGCTTGCCGGCACAGCGCTTCTGCATTCGGCGCTTGTCATGGAAAAGCGCGAAGCGCTGAAGATCTGGACCGTGCTTCTGGCGATCATGACCTTTTCGCTGTCGCTGCTCGGCACCTTCCTCGTCCGTTCCGGCGTTTTGACCTCCGTGCACGCCTTCGCCACTGATCCCAGCCGCGGCATCTTCATTCTCGGCATTCTGACCGTCTTCATCGGCGGTGCTTTTGCGCTGTTTGCGTGGCGCGCGCCCACCCTCAAGGCCGGCGGTCTGTTCGCGCCGATCTCGCGTGAAGGCGCTCTGGTCCTTAACAACCTGATCCTGACAGTCTCGACCGCTACCGTGCTGATCGGGACGCTCTATCCACTTATTCTCGAAACGCTGACGGGCGAAAAAATCTCGGTCGGTGCGCCGTTCTTCAACCTTACCTTCGGCCTGTTGATGATCCCGATCCTGATCGTCACGCCGTTCGGGCCGATGCTGGCCTGGAAACGCGGCGATCTTCTCGGCGCTTTCCAGCGGCTTTATGTGGCGGCGGCGCTCGCCGCGCTGGCGGGGCTGACGCTGTGGTATATCGAACACGGCGGTCCGGTGCTGGCAGCACTCGGCATTGCCGCCGGTTTCTGGCTGATTCTCGGCGCACTTGCCGATCTGTGGTATCGCGCCAATTTCGGCAAACTCGCCTTCGGTATTGCATTCCGCCGCCTCAAGGGCCTGCCGCGTTCCGCCTTCGGTACGGCGCTGGCGCATATGGGCCTCGGCATCACCGTACTCGGCATCGTCATCGTCACCACCTTCGAGACGGAGACGGTGCTGGAGATGAAACAGGGAATGGTGGCGGAAGCGGGCGGCTACAGCCTGACATTCGATGGCATCCGCCACGCCGTCGGCCCGAACTTCACCGAGGATCGCGGCCATTTCACCGTTCGCAAGGCGGGTGTGGAGGTGGCCGATGTCTGGTCTTCGAAGCGGCTCTATACCGCCCGGCGAATGCCGACGACAGAAGCCGGCATCCTGACCTTTGGTCTCAGCCAGCTCTATGTCTCGCTGGGTGACCCCATGGCCGATGGTGGCATGGTGGTTCGCATCTGGTGGAAACCTTTCATCCTCTGCATCTGGGGGGGCACGCTGTTCATGATGGCGGGTGGTTTTATCTCGCTCTCGGACAGGCGTTTGCGGGTCGGAGCGCCGAATCGCAAGGCGAAGCCGGTGCGGACTGCAATGCCGGAGGCGGCGGAATGATATCTGCGTTATCTTCCTCATTCCTGTGCCTGTCACAGGAATCCAGCCGACACGCGTCTGCGTGGCGAAAGAGTTTTTTCAGCCCAAGGACTTGGGCTGGCTGGATTCCTGTGACAGGCACAGGAATGAGGGAGATCGTGGCAGGACTCACGCTCCTTCTCGTCCTCTTTGCTTCATTTCCCGCTTCCGCCTTCAACCCGGATGAAGTCCTCAAGGACCCCGTGCTCGAACAGCGTGCCCGCAATCTGACCTCCCAGCTGCGCTGCATGGTCTGCCAGAATCAGTCGATCGATGACAGCAACGCCGAACTCGCGCGTGACCTGCGCGTCCTCGTGCGCGACCGGCTGGTTCAGGGCGATAGCGACAAGGCCGTCATCGATTACGTCGTGTCGCGTTACGGCGAGTTCGTGCTCTTGAAACCACGCCTCAGCCTTCGAACCATACTTTTGTGGGGCGCTCCCATCGGCCTCACCCTTGCCGGGATTTTCGCCGTCTTCGTGTTTTCGCGTCGCCGCGCTACTCAGCAACAGCCACAAAAACTGAGCGCGGATGAAGAGATGAGAATTCGCAATCTCATTGAAAAATAATCCGTTTTCATTTTTGTCTTCGGTTCTTTTTCAACATTACGGATTTTTCATTCCTCAGACACTTCGCCGTAAGGTGTTGCCTCCTATATCTCCATCATCCACCGCTTCCCCGGTCACACGGGTTCCAGTCTGAATGAAGAAAGAAGGTACACCATGTCTCATTCGCAAAACGGCCATTCCTCACCAAAGACGGCCTCGCTGAAGACGGCCATGAAGGCCACGACTGTTGGCGGTCTCGCCGCGCTGATGCTCTCGACCGGCCTTGCCGCACCCATCCTCCATTCCTTTGCTGCTCCCGTCGAAGTGAATGCTCCGCAGGTTCCGAGCTTCGCCAATGTGGTCGATGCCGTGTCGCCCGCCGTCGTCTCGGTTCGCGTGCAGTCGAACGTGCAGCCCGCGTCCGACGATTCCAGCAACTTCTCCTTCAACTTCGGCGGCCGTGGCCTCGACCAGCTGCCGGACGATCATCCGCTGAAGCGCTTCTTCAAGGAATTCGGGGGCCCGAACCAGGATCGCTCGGACCGTGGCCCGAACCGCCACCGTGATGGCAAGGGTCCGCTGCGCCCGGTCGCTCAGGGCTCCGGTTTCTTCATTTCCGAAGACGGTTACGTCGTCACCAACAACCACGTTGTCGATGATGGTTCGGCCTATACGATCGTGATGAATGACGGCACCGAGCTCGATGCCAAGCTGGTCGGCCGCGATCCGCGCACCGATCTGGCGCTCCTGAAAGTCGATGTGAATCGCAAGTTCACCTATGTGAAATTCGCGGACGACAGCAAGATCCGTGTCGGTGACTGGGTTGTCGCCGTTGGTAACCCCTTCGGCCTCGGCGGTACGGTCACCTCGGGCATCGTGTCTGCTCGTGGACGCAATATCGGTTCTGGCCCCTATGACGATTATCTGCAGATCGATGCTGCCGTAAACCGGGGCAACTCGGGCGGCCCTGCCTTTAACCTCAACGGTGAAGTGGTCGGCATCAACACCGCCATCTTCTCGCCTTCCGGCGGTAGCGTCGGCATCGCCTTCGCCATCCCGTCTTCGGTCGCCAAGGATGTGATCGCCGACCTGCAGAAGGACGGCAAGGTCGAGCGTGGCTGGCTAGGCGTGCAGATTCAGCCTGTCAGCAAGGATATTGCAGAATCGCTCGGCCTTTCTGAAGCCAGCGGCGCGCTCGTCGTTTCTCCTCAGGCGGGCTCGCCGGGCGACAAGGCCGGCATCAAGCAGGGCGACATTATCACCGCCGTCAATGGCGATCCCGTCAAGGATGCACGCGACCTGTCGCGCCGCATCGGCGGTATGGCACCCAACACCAAGGTTGAAATCTCGTTGTGGCGTGGTGGCAAATCCCAGTCGGTCAATGTGACGCTTGGTGATCTCGCCAGTGATGATGCCTCCAAATCGACACCGACCCAGAACGACGACAAGGGCCAGTCCTCTAGCGAGAAGGTACTGTCCAGCCTCGGCCTGACGGTTTCGCCCGCCGATGACGGCAACGGGCTTGCCATCACCGATGTCGACCCCGACAGCGATGCCGCTGCCCGTGGCCTGAAGACGGGTGAGAAGATCACTTCTGTCAACAACCAGCAGGTTGCGTCTGCCGCCGACATCGAGAAAATCCTCGAACAGGCCAAGAAGGACGGGCGCTCCAAGGCGCTGTTCCAGATCCAGACGGATGACGGCAGCCGCTTCATCGCTCTGGATATCGACCAGGGTTGATAAGTTGAGAGGCGATGCCGGTTCTTTTGGAGCCGGCATCGCCAAGGAATGTGTCTCGCCTGTAAGACGGGACAGAGCATATGGAACGAGCGCGTGCCACTTGTTTCTTCTCCCTGTGGGGGAAAAGGTCGCGGCAGCGGGATGAGGGGGCGAGGGTAGCTAGAGACTGCGCGCTTGCCCCATCAACCGACCCTTCGGGCCACCTTCTCTCCGGCGGGGAGAAGAAACCCAGCCGCACTCGCCCAGTCCGTGGGCGCTCGCTCCGTCTTGAAGCGCTAAGGTGCCAGAGACCAGATCTTCGGAGGAAATTCCATGGAAAACAAGGTTCAGGAAGTTACTCCCGCTTCTGTTTCCGGTTGTACGGAAATGGGGGAGGGCGCTATTGTCCCGCACATGAAGATTCTTGTCATTGAAGACGACCTCGAGGCTGCGGCCTATATGACCAAGGCGTTCCGCGAAGCCGGGATTGTCGCCGATCACGCCAGCGATGGCGAGAGCGGTTTGTTCATGGGCTGCGAGAATGCCTACGACGTGATGGTGATAGACCGCATGCTGCCGCGCCGCGACGGGCTCTCCGTCATCAGCGAGCTGCGCCACCGCGGCATCGAAACGCCGGTGCTGATCCTTTCCGCGCTGGGCCAGGTGGATGACCGCGTGACCGGCCTGCGCGCCGGCGGCGATGATTATCTGCCGAAACCCTATGCCTTTTCCGAACTGCTCGCCCGCATCGAGGTGCTTGGTCGCCGCAAAGGCAAACCCGAGCAGGACATGATCTACCGCGTCGGTGATCTGGAACTTGACCGCCTGTCGCATGATGTCCGCCGTGGCGGCAAGGAAATCCTGTTACAGCCGCGCGAATTCCGTCTGCTGGAATATCTGATGAAGAATGCCGGCCAGGTGGTGACCCGCACCATGCTTCTGGAAAACGTCTGGGATTATCACTTCGACCCGCAGACCAATGTCATCGACGTGCATGTTTCCCGTCTTCGTTCGAAAATCGAGAAGGATTTCGAGAAGCCGCTGCTGAAGACCATTCGCGGCGCCGGTTACATGATGAAGGACGAGGGCTGATTGCCGAAAATGGCCCGCCTCAGACTATTGTTCAGATCGACGGCGGTGCGCCTTTCGGCGCTCTATATCCTGCTATTCGCACTCTGCGCCGCCTTCCTTGTCTTTTATGTCACGGCGCTCTCCGAACGGCTGTTGAACCAGCAGACGCGGGATGCCGTCCTGCAGGAAGTTTCGGATGTGCAGCGCGTCTATAATCGCGGTGGCATCAATCCGCTGCTGAGGATGATGGAGCGCCGTGCCCGCCAGCCGGGTGCGAGCCTTTACATCATCGCCGGCCCGAATGGCGAAATCCTCGCCGGAAACGTCGCCTCTGTAGAGCCCGGCGTCTTCGACAAGGAGGGCTGGACCGGTTTTCCTTTCCGTTACGAGCGATATTCCGAAAGCGGCGACAGCGTGCAGCATCTCGCCACCGCCAATGTTTTCGTGCTGGACAATGGCCTGCGCATCCTGATTGGCCGCGATCTTGGCGAGCCGACGAAGTTCCGGGCGCTCGTGCGCAATGCGCTGATGGTGGCGCTTGCGATCATGAGTGGTGGCGCTTTGCTCATCTGGTTTGGCATTGGCCGCAATGCGCTCAAACGCATCGACCGCATGTCGGCCGCAACCAAGAGGATCATAGCCGGCGACCTTTCCCAGCGCCTGCCGCAGGGCCGCTCCGGTGATGAATTCGACCGGCTGTCCGGCTCGCTCAACGCCATGCTCGGCCGCATCGAAAAGCTGAACGAGGGCCTGCGACAAGTCTCCGACAATATCGCCCATGACCTGAAGACGCCGCTGACGCGGCTGCGCAACAAGGCAGCCGCAGCACTTGATGACGACGACGAGACGAAACGGCGGGCTGCCCTTGAAGGCATCATCGCCGAATCCGACCAGCTCATCCGTACCTTCAATGCGCTGTTGATGATCTCCCGCGTTGAGGCAGGTTCGATCGCGGCTGAAATGACCGGTGTGGACATGTCGGCGATCGCCGCCGACAGCGCCGAACTTTACGAGCCGGTGGCCGAGGATGCTGGCCTTGCGCTGGAATCGCAGATAGAGCCGGGTCTTTCCGTACAGGGCAACCGCGAACTGATCGGCCAGGCGCTTTCCAACCTCATCGACAATGCCATGAAATATGCCTGCGAAGGCGAGGGCGACAAAAAACTCGTCGTTCGTCTGGTGAAAGAAGCGGAGGCGATCGTGCTCTCCGTTGCCGATAATGGTCCCGGCATTCCCGCCGACAAGCGCGGTGAGGTGCTGAAACGCTTCGTGCGGCTGGATGAGAGCCGCTCCAAGCCGGGCACCGGACTGGGCCTCTCGCTGGTGGAAGCGGTGATGGAGCTGCACGGCGGATCGCTGGTGCTCTCGGACACGGATGCCACCAATACGGCTTGCCCGGGACTGACCGTTTCCATGATCTTCCCCGCTACGACAGGCTAAAGCTCGGCACTCACCCGAGCATGTTTTTCTGGTCGCAATCCTTGCGTCATTTGTTACAACCGTCGGCATGATGGCGGGCTCGGTTATGGGCCGCTGCCAAAACGCGGGATGGGAGACTTGCGTGACGAAAGAGAAAAAAACCGTCAGAGGTCTGAGCGATGTTCTGCCGGGTGCCATCCGCCCCTATACGCAGACGGAACTGAAATCCGTTCTTTCGACGCTGAAGGATATCGGCAAGGCAGAACCGGCGGTGGCCACGCTTCTCGCCGGCGAAAGCCCGCTTAAGGACTTCATCGCCGCCGCTTTCACCCTGTCGCCCTATCTGCGCGACATGGCGGCGGCGGATGAGGGGCTTTTGACGCTGGCGATTTCGAAGCCGCTGGAGCCGCTGCTGACCGATCTGGTGCGCGAGGCGCGTGATTGCTGGAAGCCCGCAGAGGGTGCCGTGCCCGCCGAAAACGAGGTGATGTCACGGCTCAGAACAGCCAAGCGTCGGCTTTCCTTCGTTGCGGCCCTTGCGGATCTTGCTCGCCTCTTCACTGCCCGCGATACGACGCGGTGGCTGAGCGACATGGCGGATGCATCGCTATCCGCCGCCATCGATCATCTGCTGCTCTCAGCGCATGAAAGCGGCAAGCTGAAACTGAAGAATATTGCAGCGCCCAGCGAGGGTTCCGGGCTGATCGTGCTCGGCATGGGCAAACTCGGCGCGCGCGAGCTCAACTATTCCTCCGATATCGATGCCGTCGTGTTCTTCGAACCTTCGGCTGGCATCATGGACGATCCCTATGATGCGACGGAGAATTTCGGCCGCATGATGCGCCGTCTCGTTCGCATCATGCAGGAGCGTACCGCCGATGGTTATGTCTTCCGCACGGATCTGCGGCTGCGGCCAGACCCCGGCTCGACACCGCTCGCCATCCCCGTGGAAGCGGCGTTGCTTTATTACGAGGGCAGGGGCCAGAACTGGGAGCGTGCCGCCTATATCAAGGCAAGGCCTGTGGCCGGCGATATCAAGGCGGGTGAGAATTTCCTGCGCGAGTTGACGCCCTTCATCTTCCGCAAATATCTCGATTATGCGGCGATTGCCGATATTCATTCCATCAAGCGGCAGATTCATGCGCATAAGGGCCACGGCGCCATTGCGGTGAAGGGCCACAATGTCAAACTCGGGCGTGGTGGCATCCGCGAGATCGAGTTCTTCGCCCAGACCCAGCAGCTGATCGCCGGCGGGCGCATGCCGCCGCTACGCGTGCGCGCAACCGAAGAGGCGCTGGCGGCGCTGACTGAGGCGAAATGGATCGACGCCGAAACCCGCGACAGCCTGACGGAGGCCTATTGGTTCCTGCGCGAGGTGGAACACCGCATCCAGATGGTGCGCGACGAGCAGACCCATGTGCTGCCTGACACGGAAGCCGAATTGAAGCGCATCGCCTTCATGCTGGGTTTCGAGGACACCAAGGCTTTTTCGGAGAAGCTGGAAGAGGTGCTGCGGCTGGTGGAGCGGCGTTATTCGGCGCTGTTCGAGCAGGAGGTGAAGCTGTCGGGCGAGGCCGGCAATCTGGTCTTCACCGGCCAGAAGGACGATCCCGATACGCTGAAAACGCTCTCCACGCTCGGCTTTCAACGGCCGGAGGATATTTCCCGCGTCATCCGCACCTGGCACAATGGCCGTTACCGGGCAACGCAATCGGTCGAGGCGCGCGAGCGGCTGACGGAACTGACGCCTGACCTGCTGCGCGCCTTCGGTGAAAGCAAGCGGGCCGATGAGGCACTGCTGCGCTTTGATAATTTCCTCTCGGGCCTGCCGGCGGGCATCCAGCTTTTTTCGCTGCTCGGCAACAACCCGGCGCTGCTCGACCTGCTGGTAACGATCATGTCCTCCGCGCCGCGCCTTGCCGAAATCATCGCCGCCCGGCCGCATGTTTTCGACGGCATGCTGGACCCGGCGCTGATGAGCGACGTGCCGACACGGGATTATCTCGCCCACCGCATGGGCAATTTCCTCTCCAACGCACGCCACTACGAGGATATTCTCGACCGGCTGCGCATTTTCGCCGCTGAGCAGCGGTTCCTCATCGGTGTCAGGCTGCTGACTGGCGCAATCCGTGGCGAGGTCGCCGCCCGCGCCTTCACCCATCTTGCCGATCTGGTCATCGAGGCGGCGCTGAATGCGGTGCTTTCGGAAATGGAGGCGGCGCATGGGCCTTATCCCGGCGGCCGTGTCGCCGTCATGGGCATGGGCAAGCTCGGCTCCTTCGAGCTCACAGCCGGTTCGGATGTCGATCTCATCCTGCTCTATGATTATGACGACACCGCTCATGAATCGACCGGCGCAAAGCCGCTCGATGTGGTGCGTTATTTCACCCGCGTCACCCAGCGGCTGATCGCTGCCCTGTCAGCCCCGACGGCGGAAGGCGTGCTCTACGAGGTCGACATGCGGCTTCGCCCCTCCGGCAACAAGGGACCGGTGGCGACGCGTATTTCCGCCTTCGAGAAATACCAGCGCGAGGAGGCCTGGACCTGGGAGCACATGGCGCTGTCGCGTGCCCGCCTCGTCTGCGGCGAGGACACGCTCATGGAGGATGCGCGCCGCATCATCGCCTCCATCCTTTCGCAAAAGCGCGATGTGGCGAAGGTTTCCGCCGATGTGCTGGAGATGCGAAGCCTCATCGAGCAGGAAAAGCCGCCGGAGAATATCTGGGACTTCAAGCTCATCAATGGCGGCTTGGTCGATCTGGAATTCATCGCGCAATATCTGGCGCTGGTAGGGCCTGCGAAGGGGCTTGCCGCGCATGAACCGGGTCGCAACACGGCCGAGGCGCTGCAGGTCCTGGCCGCGCCGGTCATGGAACCGCAGGCTTTCGATGACTGCATGGCGGCGATGGGGCTTTATACCGAGATTTCCCAGATTGTGCGGTTGTGCATCGATGGGGCGTTTAACCCGAAGGAAGCGCCAGCGGGCTTGATCGATCTTGTGTGCCGGGCAGGAGATTGCCCTGATATTGCGACGCTGGAGGGGGAAGTGAAGCGGTTGGCGAAAGCGGTGCGGAAGGCGTTTGTTGGGGTGGTGAAGAACGGGTGATGTGGGCGGGTTTGGCTTTACCCCCCTCTGCCCTGCCGGGCATCTCCCCCTCAAGGGGGGAGATCGGCCAGAGGCCCTCTCGCCACTTCCATCCTCTACCGTTGAGATGGTCGAAAGCTGGCCGCATATCGATCTCCCCCCTTGAGGGGGAGATGTCCGGCAGGACAGAGGGGGGTGAAGCCACACTCTCCCACATCCCTATCAATGCACCGTCCCACACCGCCCCGCCGTATGCGGAATAATAATCGTCACCACTGTCCCACGTCCTTCACACGAGCGGATCTTCATCGTCCCGCCATGCAACTTCACCAGCGAGCGGGAAATCGCAAGACCAAGCCCCGAGCCGCCCTGGCTCTTGGCATATTGGCTCTGCACCTGCTCGAAGGGCTGGCCGATCTTTTCCAGAGCCTGGGTGGGAATGCCGATGCCGGTATCGGCGATGGTGAGGATCATCGCAGCCTCATGCACATGGGTGCGTAGCGCAATGCGGCCGCCATCGCCCGTGAATTTCACGGCGTTGGAGAGCAGGTTGAGCATGATCTGTTTCATGGCACGGCGGTCGCCCTGCATGGTGAGGCCAGCGCAGACTTTCTGCTGAACGGTGATGTTCTTCTGCTCGGCCTGGATGGCCGTCAGACGCAGAGTTTCCTCGATCAGCGGCGCGAGGTCGATCGTCTCGCGGTTGATGCGCATATGGCCCGCCTCGATCTTCGACATGTCGAGAATATCGTTGATGACGTTCAAGAGGTGCTTGCCGCTGTCGTGAATGTCGCGGGCATATTCGGAATATTTTGGCGAGCCGACGGGGCCGAACATCTCGTTCAGCAGGATTTCGGAGAAACCGAGAATGGCGTTGAGCGGCGTGCGCAGCTCGTGGCTCATATTAGCGAGGAATTCCGATTTCGCCCGGTTTGCGGCCTGGGCGCGCTCTTTTTCGGCGAGGTAGTTGGCGTTGGCGTCGGAAAGCTCGGTTTTCTGCCGTTCCAGCTTGTGCTGCGAGGCGGAGAGATCGCCGATGGTTGCCATCAGCCGGCGCTCGGAATCGCGCAGCCGCTCCTGATGGCGCTTGAGAAGCGTAATGTCGGTGCCGACAGAGACGAGGCCGCCATCGCGGGTGCGGCGTTCGTTGATCTGCAGCCAGCGGTCATCGGCAAGCTGCACTTCCGTGGTGCGTGACAGGCCGGACTGGTCCGCATCGGCAACGCGGCGTTCCACGACAGGTCGGGCGGCCGCAGCATGGACAGTGGTTTTTTCCGTGCCGGCCACAAGCACGCTGTCTGGCAGGCCATAGGCCTTCTGGTAGTGGGTGTTGCACATAACCAGACGATCATTCTTGTCCCACAACACAAAGGCTTCCGAGGTGGATTCGATGGCGTCGGCAAGGCGCTGGTCGGCCTCTGCGTAGCGTTGGGCAAGACGGTGCTGCTCGGTGACGTCCATGGCGATGCCGATGACACGCGGACCGTTATTGGTGCGGATCACCTGCGCACGGGCACGCAGCCAGACATAATGCCCCTTGGAATGGCGCATGCGGAAAATCTGGTCGATCTGGCGCAGGTTGCCGCAGCCGACGGCGCGGGCGAGCTCGTAGAGATTGCCGTCTTCCGAATGCATCATGCGGGCCGCGTCTGAGAAGGAGAGCGGTGCTGCCTTCGGCGGCATGCCCAGAATTTCATAAAGCGAACCGGACCAGAACATGCGTCGGCTGGCAAGATCGAAATCCCAAAGGCCGCAGCGGCCGCGCGACAGCGCCGTTTCCACCCGCAGGTTGGATTCGGCGAAGATGTCATCGGCGTCGCGGGCGCGCTTCACCTGCATGTAATAGGCGTAGAGCACGACAAGCAGGATGGAGGAGATGCCGGCGAACAGCGTCACGTTCATGGCGATCTCGCTGCGCCAGAAGGAACGGATCGGCTGCAACGAACGCGCCGCGATCACCATCGCGCCATCGTCGCCAAACGGGATCATCGTCGCATAATGCTGCTGGCCATCGATATTGGTCTCGATGGTGCCGGGTGCGCCGGGGAAACGCTGCACGATGGCAATCTCGGGAAGCAGGGCGGGCAGCGAGGTGCCGACGTAAAGCAAGGCATCCTTGCCGGCGCCTGCGAAAATGCGGCCATTGCTGCCGGACAGCAGCACCATGGTGCCATCGGCAAGGCTGCCCGATGGCAAAGCGGCGACAAGGTTTGCCTCGGCGCGGGTGCGATCCTGTGCTGTGAAGATCGTGTCATTGTTCAGAAGGGCCGCTTTGGCAGTCAGCGCCGTCAGTGCGGTGGAATGGCGGGCGGCTTCTTCCATGCGGCTATATTCGGCAACGATGCCCAGCATGCGCGAGGCGGCAACGACGACGAGGAAGGCGAGGATGAGAATGGGGATCAGACGTTTGAGCAGGGTCTCGACCTGCGCCGCCGGGCGGTCGGTGCCATTCATCAAACCCATCAGGTCGCTGGAAAGCCTTTCGCCCCAGGCCGCAAGATCAGAAAATTTGGCATACGGCCGCTCATCGCCCGCAGTCGCCCGCCGCACGTTCGTCATTGTCCCGCCTTTTAGATATCCCCACTGATTCGAAGCGCCGCCGCTCGAATATCCCTAATGAATCAAATGCGATTCCCTCTGTCCAGAGGCAAAAGTTAAAAGAAATTTAACCCCTTGAACCGACTCCGTATTTTTTCGGGACAATCTGTTTCCGCTTCGGGGGACGCGGGATTCATGAAGAAAATCAGTGAGCCGGCACTTTAATTTCGGCTGCTTCGGGATCCCGCGTGGAACGGGTTTTAGGCTCCGTCGAAGGCATCGAGAGCAGGGCCAAGCGCGCCGATCACGCCATTGCCCGCGGCTGGAAGACCGGTCAGCACTGCGCTGATGATATCGTCGCGGCTCGCACCGTGCGCCTTGGCTTCCATCACATGAAAACTGATACCGCTTTCCAGACGAAGAGCGGCCAGAATGCCGATATAGATCAGGCTCTGCGTCTTCAAGTCGAGCGTGGAGGCCGCGCCCAAGCCCTGCACAGCCTGCAGCCATGCGGTCTTATGAGCCGGGGCGTCGGTCATGAAGCGTTGAAACGAAGCGCTGGTTCTGGACATGTCCGTCATCTGAAATTCCTTTCTGGTCCCGAGCCGAGGTTGGCCCTTCGCACAGAAGGATGCCGCGCAATGCGCGACGCCGCCTTGATGGAAATCAAGACGGCGTCGCGGCGTGGATCAGAGTGGTGAGACTTCGGGGGCGATCAGCCCTTCAGGATGCGTCCGACAATATCGCTCACATCCGTCGAAAGGCCTTTCGCTTCGGCAATGGTCGAAAGCGCGGCTTTCGCATGGTCTGCACGGTTTGCCTCAAGCGAGCGCCAGGAGCGCATGGAGGTAAGGATACGGGCAGCCAGCTGCGGATTGCGCTTGTCGATGGCGATGATCTGTTCGGCAAGGAAACGGTAGGCCGCGCCATCCGCACGGTGGAAACCGGTGGGGTTGGAGAAGGCGAGCGTGCCGACCAGCGAACGCACCCGGTTCGGATTGGTGGCGATGAAATGTTTCGATTTCATCAGCGTCTTGATGCGCTCCAGCGCAGCTTCGCCCGGAATGGCGGCCTGCAGCGAGAACCACTTGTCGAGAACGAGCGCATTGTCGGCAAAGCGTTTTTCGAAGGCGGCAAGCGCCTCCTTCGTTTCGGCACTGTCGGGGAAGCGCTGGGTCAGGACGCTGAGCGCATGCGCAAGATCGGTCATGTTGGTGGCGTCGGCATAGGCCTTCGCTGCCCGCTCCGGCGTTCCCTCGGCATAGGCGAGGAAGCTCAGCGCGCCATTGCGCAGCGAACGGCGTCCGGCGCTGTCTGCGCCGGGGTCATAGGCCTCGCCATTGCCAGCACTGTCGACAAGGCGCTGCAAGGTTTCGAGGCCAGCCGTGGCAATGGCCTTGATCGTAGCATTACGCGCCTTGTGGATGGCGTCGGGATCGGTGTTGCCGCCGAGTTCGCGGGCGATATCCGTTTCGCTCGGCAAGGCAAGCGCCTGCGCCCGGAATGCCGGTTCCAGCGTATCGTCGCCGATGATTTCGACGAGCGTTGCGGAGAGCGCCGCATCCGTCTGTATCTCTTCACCGTTCTGCACCGCCTTGGTGGCGGCAATCAGCGCCGGCAGGGCAAGATCGGTCAGCGCCTGGAAACGAGCGAACATGTCGGTTTCATGCCGGGCGATCTGCACCAGATCGGCCGCATTCTGCTCAAAATCCAGATTGATCGGCGCCGAGAAGCTGCGGTTGATCGACAGCACCGGACGCGAGGAAATACCGGAGAAGGAGAAGGTCTGGTTGCGTTCGGTCAGATGCAGCACGCCATCGCGATACTCACCGCCTTCGACAGCCTGCGGTTCGGCAATCTGGCCATTATCGAGGATCAGTGCCAGCGACAGCGGAATGTGACGCGGCTGCTTCACCCGCTGACCGGGCGTCGGTGCCACGGTCTGTTCCAGCGTCAGGCTGAAAGTGGCCTTGCTGGCATCGTAAGCGGACGAAACGGAGACCAGCGGCGTGCCGGCCTCGGTGTACCACAGCGAAAACTGCGAGAGATCGCGACCGCTGGCATCGGTAAAGCTCTTGACGAAATCTTCGACCGTCGCCGCTTCGCCGTCATGGCGTTCGAAATAGAGGTCCATGCCCTTCTTGAAGTCGTCAGCGCCGAGGATCGTTGCGATCATGCGGGTGACTTCGGCACCTTTTTCATACACGGTCGTCGTGTAGAAGTTGTTGATTTCTCGGTAGGTATCCGGGCGCGGCGGATGCGCCAGCGGACCGGAATCCTCCGGGAACTGCTCCGACTTCAGGTGGCGCACATCGGCGATACGCTTGACCGGACGCGAGCGCATGTCCGCGGAAAACTCCTGATCGCGATAAACCGTCAGGCCTTCCTTGAGGCACAGCTGGAACCAGTCGCGGCAGGTGATACGGTTGCCTGTCCAGTTGTGGAAATATTCATGCGCAATGATGCGCTCGATATTGGCGTAGTCAGCGTCAGAGGCCGTTTCCGGGTCGGCCAGCACGAATTTGTCGTTGAAGACGTTGAGCCCCTTGTTCTCCATCGCGCCCATATTGAAATCGGACACGGCGACGATCATGAAGATATCGAGGTCATATTCGCGGCCGAAGCGCTCTTCGTCCCACGTCATGGAACGCTTCAGCGCGTCCATGGCATAGGCCGCACGCGGCTCCTTGCCGTGCTCGACGTAAATCTTGAGCGCCACTTCGCGGCCCGACATGGTGGTGAAAGTATCTTCCACCACGCCGAGATCGCCGGCGACAAGCGCGAAGAGATAGCTTGGTTTCGGATGCGGATCGAACCAGGCAGCAAAGTGACGGCCCTCGTCGTAATTGCCGCCGCCGAGGAAGTTGCCGTTCGACAGGAGTAGCGGATTGCCTTCCTTCGCCGCAATGATCGTCACCGTGTAGGGCGCCAGAACATCCGGGCGGTCGGGGAAATAGGTGATGCGGCGGAAACCTTCCGCTTCGCATTGCGTGCAATAAACGCCATTGGTGCGGTAAAGCCCCATCAGCTGCGTATTGACCTGCGGGTTGATGTAGTTGGTGACGCAGATCTCAAAGGGGGCTTCGGCCGGCAGGTCGCGGATGGTCAGGCTGTCGGGCGTCGCCTCATATTGGCTGGCGGGAAGTTCCACCTGGTCGAGCAGCAGACTGGAAAGCGTCAGTTCGTCGCCATCGAGAATCAGCGGGGCCTTGATATCGGCACCTTCGCGCCGGTGAAAGATCAGACGGGCTTCAACCTTGGTGTTCTTGGGGTCGAGTTCGAAGGTGAGATCCACCCGCTCCAGAACGAAATCGGTGGGGCGGTAATCTGCCAGGTGAACGATCTGGCCCGTGTCTGTTCGCATGACTATCCCTGAATAACTTGGCGTGGTCTCCCGGCATCATGTCGTCATAAGGCCCGGATGTAAAATAGGTAGAGTATTCGTCACGTTCATGTGCGCATCGGAGGACGTTATGTCCCGCCATGGAAGGTTTTGCCGGTCATGCAGACGATCCTCCCGCCGCCGGACGTCAGGACCATCGCAGCAAATGTTGAACGATTGCTGAAATTATATTTTATTTTCTTCAAATTTTAGCGCGTGCCACTTTTGGTTTGCGGTCATCCGCCCGGCCGGGAGAACGAAGCTTCGCCAGATCAGCGGAATTCATGTGTGAATAACGTTTTTTGTTGTAAAGCCCAGGAGGAATGCTCTAGCCTTGGCGCATCCACTTCCCCTGCGTCGTCTCCCCCAAGTGAAAACCTCCCGATGGCGTGTCTGTGCAGCCGATATGAGTAACTGCCTATGAACGCCGAACCGATGAATCCCTTCCGCGGGATCAGCATGAAGCTGATTTCGGTTGGCTTTTTTCTGGTCATGCAGACGTGCATCAAGGCCGCAGGCGATGTGCCGGCGGGGCAGATCACCTTCTTTCGTTCGGCTTTCGCCATCATTCCGATCGTCGTTTACCTCGCCTGGCTGCATGCGCTGGCAAGCGCGCTGCACACCAACAATCTTCTCGGCCATTTCAAGCGCGGTTTTCTCGGCATCCTCTCCATGGCCTGTGGCTTTTACGGGCTGACCATGCTGCCGCTGCCGGAATTCATCGCCATCGGTTATGCCTCGCCGCTGCTCGCCGTCGTTTTCGCCGCCTTCATTCTGCGTGAGAAGGTGCGCGTCTATCGCTGGAGCGCGGTCTTCGTCGGCATGATAGGCGTGCTGGTCATTCTGTGGCCGAAGATGACGCTTCTGCGCGAAGGTGGATTTGCCGCGGGCGAGGGGCTGGGGGCTATTGCCGTGCTGTGTGGCGCGGCGCTGGGTGGGTTGGCAATGATCCAGGTGCGGCAACTCGTGGAGACGGAAAAGACGCCGACCATCGTGCTCTATTTTTCGCTCACCGCCACTTTGTTATCGCTCATCAGCGTGCCGCTCGGCTGGAGCGCGCTGACGATGACGCAGACGATGCTTTTGATGACCAGTGGCATCTGCGGCGGCGTTGCACAGATTTTCCTGACGGAAAGTTACCGCCATGCGGAAGTCTCCGTCATCGCGCCCTTCGAATACAGCTCCATCATCTTTGGAATCGCGGTCTCCTACATCCTGTTCGGAGACATCCCCACCTTCACCATGCTGATCGGCACGGCGATCGTGATTCTTGCTGGCATCTTCATCATTTTCCGCGAGCATCAGCTGGGCTTGGCGAGGCGGGCGGCGCGCAAAGCCTCGACGCCACAGGGGTGAGGGATGTTGCCACTCCCGCGGTAAGCTTGCGTCGTATTCCCCGAAGTTAATGACGAGGGCAGATATTTTCCCGGCGTCATCCTTGGGCTTGTCCCAAGGATCTAAACACGCCACCAAAATTGATCCGTTGCAGATCCTCGGGACAGGCCCGAGGATGACGTCGGAGTGTTTGGCGCGGTCCATCGTTATGCGGCCCGCTCTCGCAAACACACGCAAAAGCAAAAGGCGCCTTCCCGAAGAAAGACGCCAGCGCGCTATCATATCTATAGACCAGCACTAAACTGGTCTGAAAGTGCTTCTCAGCGCTCGCGGAAATCCGCGAAGACTGCCGAAGGACGCGTCACGCGGACCTGCTGCATGGCAGCGCGTGCGGTCATCTGTTCGTTTGCGGCTGCGCCGAAACGATGGTAGCCCTGACTGGAACGAGGGCCGAGGCCCGCCAGGCGGAGCGTTTCAAAGCCGGAATGTACCGGACGGAAGCGAGTGGTCATTGCCTTGGTTCCTTTAACCGAATTCCTCCCAAGACATGGTCGCTATATCGCAGCGCAGCATGGATTCGGCAAGCCGGCCAAATGCGCCGCTGTTATGCGTAATGCGCATGGCTTTTTTCATAATTCATTTACATTGATCAGGAATGAGGCAATCAGCCCTCGGCGATCCTTGCCTGAAAAGCCAATAAATCCTGCCATGCCAATGACTTGCTGGCTGGCGCATTCAACAGTTCCTGCGGGTGCAGGCTGGCGAGAGCCGGCAGAATCAGGTGTCCGGCTGCGACATCACGCCACTGTCCGCGCAGTGTGTGGATGGTACCTGTGCCGCCAAAGAAGAAACGTGCGGTGAAGTTGCCAAGAAGCAACAGGTGTTTCGGCTCCGCAAGCGCGATCTGACGCTCGATGAAGGGCCGGCAGATATCCATCTCGGCCTGAGTCGGTGGGCGGTTGCCCGGCGGCCGCCAGGGAACGACATTACCGAGCATGACGGCGCTGCGCTCAAGCCCGATTGCCGCGAGCATCCGATCCAGCAGCAGGCCGGTTTTGCCGGCAAAGGGCAAGCCCTCGCGGTCGTCATCGGCGTCAGGCATGGGGCCGATGACCATGATGGGGGAGGCGGGATCGCCTTCACTGAAAATCGTATTGCGCGCGCTGTTCTTGAGATTGCAGCCGCTGAAACCCTCAAGCGCGGTTTTCAGCTCGGCAAGCGACCGTGCGCTTTCCGCCGCAAAACGTGCGGCCGCCACGGCCTGCTCGTCCGGCATGGCGACATTCTGCTGAATGGCGGGGGCGGCCGGTGCGCCACGCGCAGGGGCGCTTCGGCCTGGTGCCTGCCGTTGAGGCGCATCAGTGCGGCGATCGGCCGGGCTTTCCACCTGCCGCGCCGCTGCGGCAGTGTCCTGCCCCGGCATGGGGCGGGCAGGGCGGGCGGCGGCAAATTCAGCGAAACGGTCAACCGGCGTCTCTTCCAGCATCCAGTCCACGCCCGCATCCGCATGGAAATGCAGGAGGGCGGCGAGTTCGGCCGGGGAAAGGTCGTGGACGGCGATCATGGGCGGAAATTACCCCATGTTCCCCGCCCGGGGAACCCGCAAATCACACTGTCCAGCGCTGAATATCGCCGCTTTCGCCAATCATGGCCAGACCGTGGGCAATCGAAAGCAGCTCGCCGCCGCTCTCGATGCGGTCGGCGTCGAAACGGCGGGTGAAGAGTTCGCGCACCGCCGGAACGAAGGAGGTTCCGCCGGTCAGGAACACCTTGTCGATCGCATCAGGCGCAACCTGCGTCTTTTCCAGAACCTCGTCGAGCGCTTCTTCGATCTTGCCGAGATCCTCGGCGATCCAGCTGTTGAAATCGCTGCGCTTCACCATCTTGCGTCCGGCCTTGCCGAGCGGCGAGAAGTTGAACTCCGCTTCTTCCGCAGACGACAGCGCCATCTTGGTGGCGGAAATCGCCTGATAGAGCGGGTAACCCTCGTCATGCTCGACCAGATCGATGAACATTTCCAGCTTTTCCGGCTCCAGCGCCGAACGCACCAGCGATTTGAGGTCGGTGAATTCCTTCGAGGTCTTGAAGATCGACAGTTGGTTCCAGCGGCCGAAATTCACGTAATAGCCGGAGGGCACGTCCAGCACCTTGTCGAAGCTTTTGAACTTGCTGCCCTTGCCGATTTCAGGCGAGACCAGATTGTCGATCATGCGGAAGTCGAAATGATCACCCGCAACGCCGACGCCGGAATGGCCGATGGGGGTGGCGGAAAGCTTGCCGGCATGGGTTTCGAAACGGATCAGCGAATAGTCCGTCGTGCCGCCGCCGAAATCCGCCACCAGCACATTCGCGTCCTTTTTCAGGCTTTGCGCGAAATAATAGGCGGCCGCCACGGGCTCGTAGACATAGTGGATTTCCGGGAAGCCGGCCCGGGTGAGCGCCTCGTTGTAACGGGCAAGCGCGAGCGTCTCGTCCGGGTTGCTGCCGGCGAAACGCACCGGCCGGCCGGCGATGACAGTTGAAACGTCTCCCGGCCACTCATCCCCCGCATAGATCTTCAGCTTGCGCAGGAACACCTCCATCAGATCTTCGAAGGTCTGGCGCTTGGCGAAGATCAGCGTGCCCTGAAACAGCGGTGAGGCCGCAAATGTCTTGATCGACTGCAGGAAACGACAGTCACCGGCATTGTCGATGAATTGGCGAATGGCGGCATGGCCCGCTTCCACATGCAGGGCGGCCGCACCGAGGCCGGCATCCTTCATGAAGGAGAGCGCGGTGCGCATGCTGTCATCCGTGCCCGCGCTGCTGGTGAAGCGCATGGAGTGGCTGGCGCCGCCAGTGTCGGAAAGAGCCATGACCGTGTTGGTCGTGCCGAAATCGAGGCCGAGAGCCCGCTTTTGCGTCATCGCCATATCCTTGTGCCGATAGAGAACCCGCCCGGCCCTTGGGCGGCCCGGCGTGAAGATAAGGGATGCTCTTGGCACCCCGATGTCAGAGGAGGGCGGTTGATTGCACAAGGCAGACGGAATGGCAAGCGACGGCGGTATTTTTTCAGTCTCTGCAAAGGCGGGTCGCCGCGCGAAGTTGCCGCAACCTTGGTGTCGCATTGTAGACGGGAGGATTATCCACGCATGAAAGAACATGATAGTTCTCTGGAGTAGCTTTAGGCGCTCCTCGTCATAATGGAGCGTATAAAAATAACAGCTACTGAAATGATGCAATTTGTTATGCGAAATAAATATTTTATTTAATGTTGGCATGTCTTGCTGGATGTACTGTATTTGGTCGTCGGTCGTTTCGTAGTCCTGGAAATTTGATGCCCCACGAGATCAGACAATACGTCTTGGACGACGCCATGCCGGATCATACCGGCATCGTTCGGGGCGACATGGGCGTTTTCATCCAGCTCATGACGCTCATGGAAGCGTCGCAGCAGGGCTATGCGCTGTTTGACGGCAGCGATGAGTTGCGTTTTGCCAATAGCGCCTTCCGCGCCGCACTCGGTATGGAGCGGAACTCATTTCCAAGTTGGGCGCAGTTGATGCGCAGTGGCTACCTTAAGGCCATCGGCACCACCATTGAAACGTCAGATTTCGAACTGTGGCTGCGCTCCGCAAAGACACGGCGCGGCAAGTTACCGTTCCGCACCATTGAGACAAGCCTGAATGACGGGCGCTGGATATTGACGACTGAAACCACGCTACCGGGCGGCTGGATGCTGTGCGTCATTACCGATGTCTCAGAGCTTGGCGTTGAGTTGCGCGATCTGCGCCAGGAGCGTGACAGGGCGCTCAAATCCGCCTTGAGCGACGAACTGACGGGGCTCGGAAACCGCCGCTATGCGATGGATGCGCTCAACCACCTGCTTGGTCCCAACAAGGCGCAGGCGCTTGCCGTCATCATCATGGATATCGATCACTTCAAAAGCGTGAACGACCGCTTCGGGCATGCATATGGCGATCTCGTGCTGAAAGACTTCGCCGCGCGCCTGTCCTCCACTGCAGGCCGTGATGATCTTCTCGGGCGCATTGGCGGGGAAGAGTTCCTGCTGGTTCTCAGTGGTTCAAGGATGCACAGCGCAGAAAGTCTGATGCGGCAGCTTCTGTCGTCGCTGGCGGATGCCGCGCCTCTGCACGACATGCCCGATTTTCGCTACAGCTGTTCAGCCGGCATTGCCTATGCAAATCCCGGCGAAAGCGCCACTGACGTTTTGCGCCACGCCGATACGGCGCTTTACGAGGCGAAGAACACCGGGCGGAACCGTTACGTCGTTTACGCAACGGTCCCATAATCGGCCTTGCGTGTTGGCCCTTAGTTCGACTTCGCCGCGCCGCCATCTACCCGCAGCATCGTGCCGGTAATGTAGCTTGCCGGCACCGAGCAGAGAAAAGCGCCGGCGGCGGCAAATTCTTCCACCGTGCCGAGCCGGCCGGCCGGAATGCTCTTGACCGAAGCCTCGCGGATTTCCTCGACGCTTTTTCCCAGACGCTTGGCGTTCGCGCCATCAAGCTCGTCAATGCGGTCGGTGTGAATGCGGCCGGGCAGGAGCAGGTTGGAAGTGATGCCGAAGGAAGCCACTTCGCTCGACAATGTCTTGCTCCAGCCGACCAACGCGCCGCGCAGCGTGTTGGAGAGCGCCAGATTGGCGATCGGTTCGAACACGCCTGACGAGGCCACGGTCAGGATGCGGCCAAAGCCCTGTTCCTTCATCTGCGGCAAAAGCGCATTGGTCAGCGTGATGACCCGCAATACCATCGACTGGAAGAAAGTGTCGAGCTTCTCGGTCGTCATCTCCTGGGCAAGGCCGGGCGTCGGACCACCGGTATTGTTGACGAGAATATCGATGCCGCCAAGCTTGTCCTTGACGGCCTGAACCATGGACTCGACAAAATTGTCATCGGCAAGATCACCCCACACCCAGTCGGCCTTGCCCTTGCCGAGCGCATTGATCGCCTTGCAGTTTTCCGCCAGTTTTTCACCGCTTCGGCCAACCAGAAGGACGTTCGCACCTTCTTTCGCAAGCGCTGTCGCAATGCCCAGCCCAAGGCCGCGAGAGGAGGCGAGAACGAGGGCGCGTTTGCCCGAAATGCCGAAATCCATGGGGTCTGTCCTGTCCTTGTTTGCAGTCTATGTGCTGTTTATAGGAAGATGGCGTCCGCTTTTGAAGGTAAAATACACGTCATGACAGAACAATCCCTGCTCAAATTCTCCATCGCCGTCACAATGCTTCTGGCTCTGTTCGGCATCGGCGCAGGCTTGCTCTCCGGCTCCTTCGCCGTGGTTTTCGATGGTGTTTATGCGCTTACTGATGCTTTCATGACGGTACTGGCTTTGCTCGTGGCGCGCCTGATCGCCGCCTCCGCAGCGCCACGCCCCGGTGGCCGACTGGCGGAACGTTTCACCATGGGTTTCTGGCATCTGGAGCCGATGGTGCTGGGCCTCAACGGCACGCTGTTGATGGGCGCTGCGATCTATGCGCTTATCAATGCCACCGACAGCCTGATGGATGGCGGCAGATCGATCGAGTTCGATTACGCCATCATCGTCACCTTCGTCAGCTTTGCCGTCTCGCTTGCCATGGCTTGGTTCGTCAGACGGCAAAACCGCCGGCTGAAATCCGCTTTCGTGGCGCTGGACGCCAAAAGCTGGCTGATGAGTGCGCTTTTGAGCATGGCCCTGTTCGTCGCCTTTGCCATCGGTTACGGCCTGACGGGGACGTCGCAGGCCTGGCTCGCGCCCTATATAGACCCGGCCGTGCTGGCGCTCGTCTGCCTCGTCATCATCCCCATGCCGCTCGGCAACGTGAAGCAGGCGCTTGCCGACATCCTCCTGGTGACGCCGCTGGAGTTCAAGCAGCATGTGGACGGTGTGGCCGGCGAGATCGTGACCAAATTCGGCTTTTCCTCACACTATTCCTATGTCGCCCGCGTCGGCCGCGGCCGGCAGATCGAACTCTTCTTCATCGTTCCGAAAAACTGGCCGCCCCGGCGTCTGGAGGAATGGGACGCTATCCGCGATGAAATCGGCAATGCGCTGGGCGGCGAGGGGAGCGACCGCTGGCTGACGATCGTGTTCACGACGGATGAGGAATGGGCGGTTTGAATGCTCCGTCCGTCAGCCTCGGAAGGGCTTTTTACGGCACGGTAGCGGCCCTGCGGTTTCCCGCCAGATACCAGGAGACCGACATAATCACGATGGCGCCTCCAGTCAGAACGATGGGCGATATAACTTCATTGTAAAAGAGCCAGACCCATACTGGTCCGAGAATAACATCCAGCATGGAAATTAATCCGGCCTCGCCGGCATTTATTCGCCGGGACCCTTCGAGCAGGAGTATATAGCCGAGGGCAGTGGTGAAGACGCCGTAAAGTGCACAGGCAATGATCTGCGTCGGGGCGGGAATCTCAAACCGCATCAGCGGCAGCGCGACGCAAAGGCAAATCAGCGCAGCGAGAGCGGTCATCAAGGTGGTGTCCATGTCCGGAAAGCGCTTCGCGATCACGATTTGGGTGGCGCAACCTGCGGTCATAACAAAGGCGGCAAAGATCCCGAGCATATCCTGCTGCGATACCGCCGCGCCGACAGAAATCAGGACGCCGACGAATGCAGCGCAGCCGGAAATGACGAAGCGATAGGTTACCCGGTCGCGCATGCACATCCATGCGATACCGGCCACGACGAATGGCAGTGTTGCGTAGATCGTCATGACGTTTGCGACGGTCGTCCACCGCAACGACGCGATATAGGTCATCGCCGCGATCGCAGACACCAGGCACCCGGCAGCGCCGGGCAAGCCGAATGACGTCGACGACTTTTGTCTGGCAAATCTATTCCGAAGTAGAAGAAACGCGCCGAGAGCCAAAAAGGTGAACGTAGAGCGCCACCCCACCATCGACCATACATCCATATCCGCCATGCGGACGAAAAGCCCCGCTGTGCTCCATAAAACTGCGGAGGCTGCGACAAGGTATATGCCACTCGAACGCTCATGTGATAGACTCATATCGGTATCACCCCGCAGAGGTAAGTATGTATAATCAATATTGTAGACGATCGGTCTAGTCATGGTTGGTCAATCTGCGACGCGCGCGCGTCTCATTTCGGAGGGAATGCGCCAGCTGCTTGCCCACGGTTATGAGGGCGTTGGGATCGGCCCGATCCTGAAGGAAGTGGATGTCCCGAAAGGCTCGTTCTATTACTTCTTTGCGAGCAAGGACGACTTCGTTGTGGCGGTCATCGAGGCCTACGAACAAAAATACGCTGAGATCAGGGAAAGATTTTTTGCGGATACCTCTCTGGGCGCCTTGCAGCGCCTGGCGGACTATTTCGAGACGCTGGAAGTGGAGCTTAGGCAGGACGGGCCTTATGCAGGCTGCCTTTACGGCGTCATTGCGCAGACCTCCGCCGGTCGCAGCGCTCTCGTCCGCGACGCGCTCGCTATTTCCTTCGGGCGATGGGAGACGAGCATCCGCGAACTGCTGACCCAAGCTCAATGTGAAGGCAAAATTGCCAGGGAAGAGGACGTTTCTGATCTGTGCGCTTGCATAATTGAGGCCTATGAAGGTGCGCTTATCCGCGTGAAAGCAACGGGCGATATAGCCGCTTTCAGCCGGTTCCGCACCAGGGGCCTGCAAAGGCTGATGGCGAACATGCATTCCCGTGGCGGCACAATTTCTGAAAGCTAGCGGTTGGCTCGCGTCATCAAAGACGCTGCGTGGAACCACTATGCAGACTTGCTTTCGTTGTTGATTCGCTTCCAGACGCCAGGCCAATCGCCCTTGACGGCCAGGAGCGCAACCTCTATCGTTTTATTACGTGAACGTAAAAGTAATAAGAATTCATCAGGTTGTCTGACAATTGACTGGTGCATGACCTGATTCGCCGCTATACACGCTCGACAAAGGCGTCTCGCTTTGCGAAGACAAGTGCTGATCGTTGCCGTGTCGCGGATGGGCTTTCTGTCTGGCGCAGGCGGTGCGATGCGGTTTCGAAAAAGACGATAACAACAGCCGGATGGGACCGGCGATCTGAGAGGACACGATGACGGAAGCGATGGAACTGCCCGAACGCGAAGCGATGGAATTTGACGTTGTGATCGTCGGGGCGGGTCCGGCCGGTCTTGCAGCGGCGATCCGCCTGAAGCAGGTCGAGCCGGAGCTTTCGGTTGTCGTTCTGGAAAAGGGCTCGGAAGTCGGCGCGCATATCCTCTCCGGCGCCGTGGTCGATCCGATCGGCATCGACAGGCTTCTACCGGGCTGGCGCGAAGAGGAGGGGCATCCTTTCAAGACCGAGGTCAAGGATGACCAGTTCCTGTTCCTAGGGCCGGCGGGCTCCATCCGCCTGCCGAACTTCATGATGCCGCCATTGATGAATAATCACGGCAATTACATCGTCTCGCTCGGTCTCGTCTGTCGATGGCTGGCGGAAAAGGCGGAAGGGCTCGGCGTCGAGATCTATCCGGGCTTTGCCGCAACCGAAGTGCTTTATAATGACGAAGGTGCCGTCATCGGCGTCGCCACCGGCGACATGGGCATCGAAAAGAATGGCGAGCCGGGCCCGAACTTCACCCGCGGCATGGAACTGCACGGCAAATACGTGCTGATCGGCGAGGGCGTGCGTGGATCGCTTGCCAAGCAGCTGATTTCCAAATTCGACCTGTCGAAGGATCGCGAGCCGCAGAAATTCGGTATCGGCATCAAGGAACTCTGGCAGGTCAAGCCGGAGAAGCACAAACAGGGCCTCGTGCAGCATTCCTTCGGCTGGCCACTCGGCTTCAAGACCGGCGGCGGCTCGTTCCTTTATCATCTGGAAGACAACCTCGTTGCCGTCGGTTTCGTGGTGCATCTCAATTACAAGAACCCCTATCTTTATCCTTTCGAGGAATTTCAGCGCTTCAAGACGCATCCGGCGATCCGCGATACCTTCGAGGGCGGCAAGCGCATTTCTTATGGCGCGCGCGCCATTACCGAAGGCGGCTATCAGTCGGTGCCGAAGCTCACCTTCCCGGGTGGCGCGCTGATCGGCTGTTCCGCCGGTTTCGTCAACGTACCGCGCATCAAGGGCAGCCATAATGCGGTTCTGTCGGGCATGCTGGCCGCGGAAAAGATCGCCGCGGCACTCTCCGCCGGCCGCGCCCATGACGAGGTGGTGGAGATCGAGGCAGAATGGCGTGAAGGCGATATCGGCAAGGACCTGAAGCGGGTGCGCAACGTCAAGCCGCTCTGGTCGAAATTCGGCACGCTTGTTGGCGTCGGTCTTGGCGGTCTCGACATGTGGACGAACCAGCTGTTCGGTTTCTCCTTCTTCGGCACGCTGAAGCACGGCAAGACGGATGCGCAGAGCCTCGAACCGGCCTCGAAGCACAAGAAGATCGATTATCCAAGGCCTGACGGCGTTCTCACCTTCGACCGCCTGTCCTCGGTGTTCCTGTCCTCCACCAACCATGAGGAAGACCAGCCGGTGCATCTTCAGGTGAAGGACATGGAGTTGCAGAAGCGCTCCGAACACGACGTTTATGCCGGTCCCTCGACCCGTTATTGCCCCGCCGGCGTTTATGAATGGGTGGAGAAGGACGGCGAGGAGGTCTACGTCATCAACGCCCAGAACTGCGTGCATTGCAAGACCTGCGATATCAAGGACCCCAACCAGAACATCAATTGGGTGCCGCCACAGGGTGGCGAGGGGCCGGTTTACGCCAATATGTGACGGGGTGGAGTGGGGGCATAGTCGCTCAACGTCCTCGGCCTCGTGTCCGGGATGACGTTAAGCGACTATGCCCCCACTTCAGCTCAAGTGTGGCCTGCAAAAAAATTAAACCGGACAGCCGCCGCCACAGCCTCTTCCCCCTCAGTATTTGTGGATTGCTCTTCGATTTCTTACATATAGGATGTTGGGGTGTTGTAGCATTGCCTTGCCCGTGGATTGCGGACGCTGAATGCGGTAACGCCTTGAATGTGCATATGGTCCCGGTTCGGCTCAAGAGCTGTTGCGTTTGCGCCGTCGCCCGGCGACAGGGAGTGAGAGAATGTCCGGCTTTCAAAGGCTGAATATCGTACGGAAAACAGGGCTTGTTGTCGGCGTGGCAGCGCTTTCGACGATAGCGGTTTCTTTCAGCACTGGCCCGCTTGCGGCTGCAAGCTGCCGTAGTGACGCCATGGCTGGGATAGACTGGCGCGAATGCAACAAGCGCATGCTGATGCTAGGTGGCAGCAATCTGGATTCGGCGATGCTCTACGGTTCGGATTTCACCTATACTGACCTGCGCGGCTCGTCGCTGAAGGGTGCCAATCTCGAAAAGGCCAAGCTCATCCGCACGGCGCTGGGCGAGGCGAACCTGCAGGGCGCCAATCTGACGAAGGTGGAAGCCTACCGCAGCGATTTTTCCGCCGCAGATGCCACCAATGCCAAGTTCGTCAATGCCGAAATGCAGCGAACCAAATTCGAGAAGACCAAGCTCGACGGCACGGATTTTACCAAGGCGGAACTCGGGCGTGCTGATTTCGAGGGCGCGTCGCTGAACGGCTCGAAATTTTCCCTGACCAATCTATCGCGTGCCCGCTTCGGCGGCGCCACGCTTGGCGGCCCGGTGGATTTCACCAGCGCCTTCCTGCTGCTGACCCGTATCGAGGGGGTCGATCTCTCCACGGCCACCGGCCTCGACCAGAAACAGATCGACATTGCCTGCGGTGACGCCAAGACCAAATTGCCGAGTGGCCTCACCGCGCCTGCTTCCTGGCCGTGCCCGGAAGATCCCGACGACGATTGATTGAATGGCCGCGCGTTTCTCTCGTGCGGCGCAGATGCTCCAATAAGGGGCAGAGGCGTCCGTGATGCGGACGCCTCGCCGTTGATCAGAAGCCAGAAAGCACGATCTTGCCCTTGGCCTTGTTGCTTTCGATCAGCGCATGCGCCTTGATCAGATTTTCCGCATTGATGGTGCCGAAAACCTCGGTCAGCGTCGTCTTGATCTTGCCGGCGTCGACAAGCTCGGCAACGTGGTTGAGCAACTTGTGCTGTTCGATCATGTCAGGGGTTTCGAAAACGGCGCGGGCGAACATCATTTCCCAATGGATCGAGATGCATTTGCGCTTGAAGGCCATAACGTCGAAGCCGCCGGCCGGATCGTCAATCAGCGCAAAGCGGCCCTGCGGCGCAATGGTCGCCACGCTGTCGGCGGCGTGGATGTCGCTGTGCGTCGTGGAGAAGACGAAGCCCGGTGCGCCGAGGCCCAGTGCCTCCACCTGCGGTGCGATCGGCTTGCTGTGGTCGACAACGTGATGCGCGCCGAGGTCTTTGGCCCATTCGATCGTTTCCAGCCGCGACGCGGTGGCGATGACGGTGAGGTCCGTTAGTGCCCGCAGAAGCTGGATGGCGATCGAGCCGACGCCGCCAGCCCCACCAATGACCAGAACGGCGTTGGCCGCACCCGGAACCGGTTCCTTCACCCGCAGCCGGTCAAACAGCGTCTCATAAGCGGTGATGGCGGTGAGCGGCAGCGCCGCCGCCTCTTCGAAACTCAGTGATTTCGGCTTTGCACCGACAATGCGCTCATCGACCAAATGGAATTCGCTGTTGGAGCCGGGGCGATTGATGACGCCGGCATAGAACACCTCATCGCCGGGCTTGAACAGCGAGACCTTGTCGCCGACAGCCTTCACCACGCCAGCGGCATCGAAACCTAGCACGCGGGTGGCGCCATTTTCAGGCGACTGGTTGCGGCGTACCTTGGTATCGACGGGGTTCACCGAGACCGCCTTCACCTCCACCAGAATGTCGTGCCCCTTGGCCTCCGGCTGCGGAAGGTCGATGTCGATGAGGGCGTCTCTGGCGGTGATGGGCTGGCTCGTCTTGTAACCGATGGCGCGCATGAACAGTCTCCTTTGCTTGTTTGCGTGCCTCTTACTTGATACATATGAACAACGATCGCAAGAATGCACATTTTCTGATGATACATACAAAAAGGATACTGTAGATGTCGCGACCGCGCGCCAAACTGACAGGCAACTTTCCCGGCTGCCCGGTGGAATCGGCCCTGAGTTTTCTCGATGGCAAATGGAAAGGCGTGATCCTCTATCACCTCATCAATGAGGGAACCCTGCGTTTCAACGAGTTGCGCCGCCATATTCCCAGCGTCACCCAGCGCATGCTGACCAAGCAACTGCGCGAGCTGGAAGAGGCGGGCCTGATTTCCCGCACCGTTTTCCCGGTGGTGCCGCCGCGCGTAGATTACGCGCTGACGCCGCTTGGCGAGACGATGAGGCCAGTGATTTCAGCGCTGAAAAGCTGGGGCGATGCCCATGTCGTGTGCAAGAACGGTGCGAAATACACCCAGCTTCCGCAGGCTCCCGAGAAGGCGGCCTGAAAGAAATCACGGGTAAAAGCACATTCCGTGGAAGCCATTTTTTCATGGTGCGATGCAACACGGATTTGCCCCGATTGATGCATAATGCTGCAAAACCGATTCGCAGCAGGGACATCAAAGCACATGAGCATGGGTTGGATGGAGGCCGGATTTCTCGGTCTTTTGCAAGGACTTACGGAATTTCTTCCGGTTTCTTCAAGCGCGCATCTAAGGATCGCCGGGGAATTCCTGCCATCAGGCGCAGACCCCGGGGCTGCCTTTACCGCCATTACCCAGATTGGCACGGAAATGGCGGTGCTGGTCTATTTCTGGTCCGATATCATGCGGATCGCTGCCGCCTGGCTCAGGCAAAATCTTCGCCTCGGGCCCTACGACAAAGCCGATGCCCGTCTCGGCTGGCTCATCATCGTCGGCTCGGTGCCGATCGTGTTTCTGGGGCTGTTCTTCAAGGACGCCATCGAGCATTCGCTGCGTAACCTCTATATCACCGCCGTGATGCTGATCGTCTTCGGTATCATCCTTGGCGTCGCCGACCGGATCGGCAAAAAGCGCTACAAGCTGAACCAGCTGATCTGGCGCGATGGCATCCTGTTCGGTTTCGCGCAGGCCATGGCGCTCATCCCCGGCGTCTCGCGTTCCGGCGGCACCATCAGCGCCGGCCTGCTTCTGGGATATACCCGCGAGGCGGCGGCCCGATATTCCTTCCTGCTCGCCGTGCCCGCCGTCTTCGGCTCCGGTTTCTACCAACTCTTCAAAAGCATCGGCGAAGACAATCCGGTCGGCTGGGGCCAGACCGGCCTTGCGACCCTCATCGCCTTCATCGTCGGTTACGCCGTGATCGTTGTGTTCCTTAAGCTGGTCTCGACCAAGAGCTATATGCCCTTCGTCTGGTACCGCGTGGTCATCGGCTTCATCCTGCTCGCGCTCTTGGGAACCGGCGTCATCAGCGCCGGCGGCTGAGGGCAGGGGCTTCTCGCATTTCCTCATCGCAAATGAAAAGGCCCGCTCTTTCGAGCGGGCCTTTTGTCTTTAAAGCAACGTGCCGCTGAGGATAACCAGCGCCACCGAGAAGTAGATGACCAGCCCGCTGACATCCACCAGGGTGGCGACGAAGGGCGCAGAGGCGCTGGCCGGATCGAGCCGCAGGCGCTGCAGGACGAATGGCAGCATGGAACCGGCGAGCGAACCGAAGGTGACGATGCCGACAAGCGCCGCAAAGACCGTGGCGCCGACGAGCAGCCAGTGTTCACCGTAATCGTAGAAACCTGCCTGCTGCCAGATCGTCAGGCGCAGGAAACCGATGGCACCGAGGATGCAGCCGAGCGTCAGCCCCGTCGGGATTTCCCGCAGCAGCACCCGCCACCAGTCGGAAAGCTTCAATTCGCCCAACGCCAGCGCCCGGATGATGAGCGAGGTGGCCTGCGAACCGGAGTTGCCGCCCGACGACATGATGAGCGGAATGAACAGCGTCAGCACCACGGCCTTTTCCAGCTCGCCTTCGAAATGCTGCATGGCGCTGGCCGTCAGCATTTCACCGAGGAACAGGGCTGCGAGCCAGCCGGCGCGCTTGCGGATCATGTCCGGAAAACCGATCGTCATATAGGGCTTGCCGAGCGCTTCCATACCACCGAACTTGTGGGCATCTTCCGTGGTGTCGGCGATCATGGTGTCGATCACGTCGTCAACGGTGACGATGCCGAGAATATGGGAGTGGTCGTCAACCACGGGCAGGGCCAGAAGGTCGTGCTTGCGGATAAGCCGGGCCACATCCTCCTGCGACATCAGGGGGCTTGCATAGGCAATGCCTTCCTTCGATGCGACGGACAGGATGGAAGCGCCAGGCTCGCCGGTCAGCAGGCGACGCAGCGTCACCACGGTCGTCAGCGTGCCATCCTGCGCCAGCACATAGATGGCATAGACCGTTTCACGCGACCGCTCGACAACGCGGATGTGCGAAAGGGTCTGTTCCACCGTCCAGCTGTCGGGCACACTGACGAATTCCGTGGTCATGATGGAGCCGGCAGTGCGCGGCGGGTAACCCATCAGATGCTGGATGGAGAGCGCTGTGGTGCGGTCCAGCCGGGCAAACAGCTTGGCGCGGGGCTCGTCTTCCATGTCAGCCATGACGTCGGCGACGCGGTCGTCGGACATCAGGTTGACGAAGCGGGCAGCCTGCTCAAGGGGAATGCGGGCAATGATGGCTGCTGCGTCATGCAGCTCCGGCCGGTCGAGAATGGCGACCGCCTTTGCCTGCGGCATGGCAAGCAGTGCTGCTACGGCTGCATCGGTATCAAGCGTGTTGAGGTGCTCGACACGTTCTGCAATGGTGGTGGAACCGGCATTTCCGCTGCGGAGAAGACGTGCGGCCTTGCTGGCTCTCTGGGAGAGGGTGTGGAAGTTCATGATTGCTCACCTTTCCGTCGATTCGCCGATTACGGCGAACGCGGTAGTGAGCCGACAGAGGTCGGATCAGTTCCCGTTCGCCGCTTTCGGCAAAGGCAATCGACTACTACTGTCGCTAGACATCCAATGATGCTCCGTTGAAATCCGCACAGTTCCGGGTCACGGCCCGTGCGTAACGCCGTGTTGCGCCTGAAACGAAAAAGAGTCAAGCGAGCCGATTGTGAATTTTCCGTAAGGTTTTGAGCGGCCGCCGGAAAAGGCGTCTCGATCGCAGAAAAACCGGCTTTTAGCCGGCTTTTGCGCGCCGTTCGACGGTGACCGAAACAAGGAAAACGCCAAGCCCGAGAAGGGAGAGGACCGCACCGACATAACCCGTCGAGGCGTAACCGAAACCCATGGCGATGACGAGGCCGCCGAGCCAGGCGCCGAGCGCATTGGCAATGTTGAAGGCGGAATGGTTGGAGGCCGCCGCCAGCGTCTGCGCATCCTGCGCCACATCCATCAGTCGCGTCTGCACGGCCGGGCAAGCGGCAAAACCACAGCCGATCAGGAACACGCAGAGGCAGAGCATGAAAGGGTTGTCCGCCGTCATGCCGAACACGGTCATCACCAATACGTTAAAGGCCAGCATGCCGCCAATCGTGCCATTGAGCGAGATGTCAGCCAGCCGCGAGCCGACGACATTACCGACATTCATACCGATGCCGAACAGCGCCAGCACCATGGAAACGGTCGACACCGGCATCATCGCCACGTCAGTCGTGGTCTTGGCGATATAGCTGAAGACCGAGAACATGCCGCCGAAACCAACGGCGGCGATGGCGAGCGTCAGCCAAACCTGTACGCGGCGGAAAGCACCGAGTTCGCGCCAGACGCTTGCGCCTTCCTCCACCTTATCACGCGGCTGGAACAGCCAGAGAAGGGCGACCGTCAGCAGCCCGATGCCGCCCACCAGCATGAAGGCTGCGCGCCAGGACATGATCTGGCCGAAGAAGGTGGCGAGCGGGGTACCGAGCAGGGTGGCGATGGTGAGACCGAGCATGACGCGGCCAACGGCGCGGGCACGCTTGTGAATTGGCGCCATGGAGGCCGCTACCAATGCCGCAACGCCAAAATAGGCACCGTGTGGCAGGCCGGTCACGAAGCGCAGGAGGGTGAAGCTCAGGAAGTCAGGCGCAAGCGCGCTCAGAATATTGCCGACCGCAAAAAGTCCCATCAGGCCAAGAAGCAGTGCGCGCCGCGTCACGCGCGCCGCAAGCACGGCGATGATAGGCGCGCCGATGACGACGCCCAGCGCATAGGCGGTAATGACATAACCCGCCTGCGGAACGGTGACGCCGTAAGTGGTTGCGACGTCAGGCAGGAGGCCCATGATCGCGAATTCACCGGTGCCGATGCCGAAACCACCGGCAGCCAGCGCCAGTTCGATCAGCGCGACGGCAAGAGGTGAAAGAGTGAGGGCCGGCGTAGCCGCGCCAATGGTTTCACTCTCCGCGCTAAGGCGGGCTTCGGAAATATTCGACTGGCTCATCGTGACCTGAAAAGCGGGCAGGGCCCAAAGAAAAAAGGGCAAGACCGTATGGGAGCGGTCTGCCCTGACTGGAGATGCGCGGTCATGAAAATGACCTTAAGTGATCACTAACATGAATTGACGCGTTGCGGTAGAGCGATTCTCGGCAAAAGAATATCTTCACGCAATGGTGTTCGGAACTCTATCGGAAGTCAGGCATTTACGCGCGGCTGCGTTGCGGAATCGGATTGGAAACATGAAGCTCATTGCAATTTTCAATCGCGACGGTGGCACATTTCGCACCACGGATATGGATGCCTATTGCGACCAAGCCCGCACGGTCTTCTCCCGCGCCGGCCACTCGATCGAATGCCGTCTGGTTTCGGGCAAGGACATCGTTGAGGAGATGGAACGCGCCGCCGAGGAGCCTGGCATTGAAGGCATTATCGCCGGCGGTGGTGACGGCACGATTTCCGCCGCCGCTGCCATCGCCTGGAAACATGGCATCGCGCTTGGCATTGTTCCGGCCGGCACGATGAACCTCTTCGCCCGCTCGCTGAAGCTGCCGCTCGATATTCGCCAGGCGCTGGAAACGCTGGCCAATGGCGAGATTGCCAGTGTCGATATTGCCAGTGCTAATGGCCGCCTTTTCGTGCACCAGTTTTCCGCCGGCCTGCATTCGCGCATGGTGCGCTACCGCAACAATCTCGCTTTTGCCTCCCGTCTCGGCAAGATCAAGGCGAGCGTCCGCGCCGCCATCAGCGTCATCCTCAACCCTCCGGTCTTCGAGGTGGAATACACCGTCAACGGCGAAACCCAGCGCCGCAAGGTCTCGGCCATCTCCGTCTCTAACAATGAATTCGGCCAGAACTCGCTCCTGGTGGCGGACAATGTTTCCGGCGGCCATCTGGGTTTTTATCTCACCGATCCGCTACGTCCCTCGGGCGTTGCAAAACTCGCCTTCGACATTTTGCGCGGCAAGCTCAAGGAAAACGCCGCCGTGACGGCCATGACGGTCACGGGTGTGGAACTGCATTTTCCGAAGAAGCGCCACGACGTGCGTTGCGTGATCGATGGGGAATTGTTGCCGATGGAACGGGATGTGGCGCTGGAGGTTCATGCGGGTGAGCTGAAGGTGCTGGTGGGGCGGGCTTTTTTCGCATAGCGCAATCGACTGTGAGTTGGGTGATCGCCGCTTGTTTCTTCTCCCCGGCGAGAGAAGAGACAAGCGGTGACGTCCGCGCAATACCCCTGAAAATCACCAGCCTTGCCAAATCGAAGCTGCCCGGCCATGTTCGCCTGGCGCGGTGGCGTAAGCGCCTTCGCCTTTATGGGAGTGCGATCTGTCATGAATGAAGTCTCCAAGCCGATGTCCAATCTCGCCGCCATCGATGCCGCCCATCACCTTCATCCTTTTTCCGATATGGGCAAGCTGAACGCCGCTGGCACACGTATCATTGAGCGGGCCGAAGGGGTGTTCATCTATGACAGCACGGGCAAAAAATATCTCGACGCCTTTGCCGGTCTCTGGTGTGTGAATATCGGTTATGGACGCCGCGAGATTGCCGATGTCGTGCAGCGTCAGATGAACGAGCTGCCCTATTACAACGCCTTTTTCGGCACCACCACGCCACCCGCGACGCTTCTGGCGCAGAAGATTGCCTCGCGCGCCGGGCCCCGCATGAACCATGTGTTTTTCACCAATTCCGGCTCGGAAGCCACTGACACCTGGTTCCGCATGGCGCGGGTCTACTGGAGGGCGCTTGGCCATCCCACGAAAACGAAGGTCATCGCAAGGCGCAACGGCTATCACGGCTCGACAGTGGCAGGCGCGTCACTCGGCGGCATGAAATGGATGCACGAGCAGGGCAACCTGCCGATCGAAGGTATTGCCCATATCGGTCAGCCCTATTGGTATGCAGAGGGTGGTGATCTCTCTCCGGCCGAATTCGGCCTGAAGGTCGCCCGCGAACTGGAAGCGAAGATCGATGAACTCGGCGAGGAAAATGTCGCCGCTTTCGTGGCCGAACCCATTCAGGGCGCCGGCGGCGTCATCGTGCCGCCGGAGACCTATTGGCCGGAAATCGCGCGTATCTGCAAGGCGCGCAACATCCTTCTCGTCTCCGATGAGGTGATCTGCGGTTTCGGCCGTCTCGGTTCATGGTTCGGTTATCAGCATTTCGGCGTCGAGCCGGATCTCGCCCCGGTCGCCAAAGGCCTGTCATCAGGTTATCTGCCAATCGGCGGCGTGATCGTGTCCGATCGGGTGGCGGAAGTGATGATGTCTGAAGTCGGTGACTTCAACCACGGCTTCACCTATTCCGGCCACCCTGTCTGTGCCGCCGCTGCGCTGGAAAATCTCCGCATCATCGAGGCTGAGGGGCTGGTAGAGCGGGTGCGCGACGATATCGGCCCCTATTTCTCTCAGGGCTGGAAAAGCCTTGAGGACCACGAACTGGTGGGGGAAGCTGTTAACGTGGGCCTGATGGGCGGCCTGCAGCTAACGACCGACAAGACGACGCGCACGCGTTTCGCCAAGCCGGACGATATTGGAACCGCCGTGCGCAATCATTGCCTGGCAAACGGCCTCGTCATGCGCGCTACGGGTGACCGTATGCTCGCCTCGCCAGCCCTGACGATCAGCCGTTCCGAAGTCGATCAAATCATCGAGACGCTTGGCAAGGCGCTCGACCATCTGCGCGATACGCGAGAGCATTTCTAGGAAAAGTGGACACCGGTTTTCCGTTAAAGAATGCGAAAAAAGAATCCAAGGGAGAACTAAAATGGCAGGACAGGAACATCATTACACCGTTCAGGTGAAGTGGACGGGCAATCGCGGCAAGGGCACGTCCGGCTACCGCGATTATGAGCGCGATTATACGATTTCCACCGCGGGAAAGGCCGATATCGCCGGCTCCTCCGACCCCGCCTTCCGCGGTGATGCCTCCCGCTGGAACCCGGAAGACCTGCTGGTCGCCTCACTCTCGGCCTGCCACAAGCTCTGGTATCTGCATTTCTGCTCGCTCAACGGCATCATCGTCGAAGACTATGTCGACAATGCCGAAGGCACGCTGGTTATGGAAAAGGACGGTGCCGGGCAGTTCAGCGAAGTGGTGCTGAAACCGGTCATCACCATTTCGAAGGGGGATGCTGCTCGGGCGGACGAACTGCACCACGACGCGCATGATAAATGCTTCATCGCGCGATCGGTGAATTTTCCGGTGCGGGTGGAGGGGACAGTGACGGTGGTTTGAGGCTCAGGCCAGTTGCAGACCGAGATGATCGGCCATGGGCTGAAAGTCTCGGTCGTTTTGCAGGAGCTTATGCCCGTGCTCGATACAGTAAGTGCCGATGATGAGGTCGTTGCTTTTCCTGATCGTATAGCCGCGTTCCCGCAGGAAGCGGTAGTTGGCAGCAGCCTTGATGGCGAGTTGCGGAGACATCATCGCGACGCAGGGAAATTCACCCAGCAGTCGTTCAAGATGCCGCGCATGATGGCCGTCACGTGCGCCTCTAAGCACCTCAAGAAGAATGATATCGCCGATCAGAACTTCGCCCTGCGCCATTAAGACGCGAAACTTGGCGGAGAGGGCAGGCGTGTCTTTTCGAATGAATGAAATCCAGGCAGAGCTATCTGCTACGATCATTTTGCCTTCTTCACATCCCAGTCCGTCTCAGCATCCCAATCCGTCCGCATCTCGTCCAGATTGCCCTCCCAACCCGTGCCTTCCAACGAATCGAGGGCACGCATCTGCCGGTGAATACGCACAAGATCGCGCAACGCCTTCTCCACCGTCGCTTTCTTTGTCGAAAGGCCGGTGATTTCCATCGCCTCGGCGATCAAGGCATCATCCAATTCGATATTCGTGCGCATGAAAAAGCCCTTGGTGTATGGATTTTTATAATCATACACCAAGGCATGCTTTTGCGATACCGATTTTACTGGAACGCCGTCTCGTAAAAGCTTCTGAGCTTGCGTGAATGCAGCGTCTCTGTCGGCATAGCGGCAAGCTTCTGCACGGCGCGGATGCCGATCTGCAGATGCTGGGCCACCTGTGTGCGATAAAACTCCGTCGCCATGCCCGGCAACTTCAATTCGCCATGCAGCGGCTTGTCGGAAACGCAGAGCAGGGTGCCGTAAGGCACACGGAAGCGGAAGCCGTTGGCGGCGATGGTGGCCGATTCCATGTCGAGCGCGATGGCGCGCGATTGCGACAGGCGCTTGACCGGGCCGGCCTGGTCGCGGAGTTCCCAGTTGCGGTTGTCGATGGTGGCGACGGTACCGGTGCGCATGATGCGCTTCAGCTCGAAACCCTCGTAACCCGTGACTTCCGCCACAGCGCCTTCCAGCGCCAGCTGCACTTCGGCGAGAGCCGGGATGGGCACCCAGACCGGCAGGTCGTCGTCAAGCACGTGATCCTCGCGCACATAGGCGTGGGCCAGAACATAGTCGCCCAACCGCTGGCTGTTGCGCAGTCCGGCGCAATGGCCGACCATCAGCCAGGCATGCGGGCGCAGCACGGCAATGTGGTCGGTGATCGTCTTGGCGTTGGAGGGGCCGACGCCGATATTGACGAGCGTAATGCCGGCATGGCCCTTCTTTTTCAGGTGATAGGCCGGCATTTGCGGCAGGCGAGCCAGCACGGCATCCGTCTCCGGCTTGTCAGAACCCGCATGGGTAATGATGTTGCCCGGCTCCACAAAGGCGGTGTAACCCTCGCCACCGTTCTTCATCATCTGCCGGGCCCAGGCGGCGAATTCGTCGATATAGAACTGGTAGTTGGTGAACAGCACGAAGTTCTGGAAATGGCTGGCGCTGGTGGCCGTATAGTGGCTGAGGCGGGCGAGCGAATAATCGATGCGCTGCGCGGTAAAGGGCGCAAGCGGCGCCGGTTCGCCGGGCACCTGGTCATATTCGCCGTTGGCGATGAGATCATCGGTATTATTGAGATCGGGCGTATCGAACAGATCGCGCAGCGGCACGTCGGAGAGCGACGACGCCGCAGCCGCCTCGACATAGGCGCCTTCGCCGAAAGCGAAGTGCAGCGGAATGGGCGTGGCCGATTCCGAAACCGTGACCGGAACGCCGTGGTTCTTGATCAGAAGCCCTAGCTGCTCTTTCAGGTAATGGCGAAACAGTTCCGGCCGGGTGATCGTTGTCGTGTAGACGCCGGGCGCGGTGACGTGGCCATAGGAAAGGCGCGAGTCGACATGGCCGAAGGTGGCGGTCTCAAGACTGACCTGCGGATAGCAGGCGCGGTAACGGCCGGTAATCGGCGCGCCTTTGGCAAGGTCTGTGAAGGAATTGATCAGGAACGCCGTATTGCGCTCATAAAGCGCGGCCAAAGCCGCAACCGCTTCTTTCGGATCCGTGAATCTCTGCGGCGCGAAAGGCTCGGGGCTGATGAAGGTGAAGGGCGGAATCGTTGGTTTTGCTATTGTCATGGCCCATTATAAGAGGGCAATTTCGACAGGCAAGCGACAGAAATACGAAGAAACTGAAAAAGCTGCTGGATCAATGGAGGGCGTGCGAAATCTCAGCCGAGCGCGCCGCGCTGCAGGCTCATCAAAAGCACGAAACCGGCGCCTTTGGAGGCGGGGCGGGGATCGGCCTTGTAAACCGCAAGTCCTGCCACGGGGCCGAGAAAGATCGAGGCTATCAGCATCAGCCGCAGGGCGGAAAACAGGCCATTGGAAAAGCTTGTCGTCATCATCAGGTCCTCACAATACGACCGGGCAATTGGCGGCGGGCGCCGGGCTGTGCTGGCAGGCAATTGCCGCACCGGCATTCACCCGCTGGAAACTGCGGTTCGGATTGACGACGAGAGAGGCGAAGGACATGGCGAAGATCGCCATGAGAAACGCGAAGATTGCCAGTCGGCTGATCAGCTTTGTCATGTCCATTCCCCTTTATTGGAGTTGATGGACAGAGTTTTGCCATAGTCGGACTGAACGGACCCTGAGACCCCGGTTCATATGGTGTTCAGGGATGTTAACGGGCGGTGACATTTCTGTTGCCGACTCCGCACCTGTTCGAGTCATCACGACTTTCCGAACAGCACTCAAAAAACCCGGATAAATATTATTCCGGAACGCGTACTACATAAGGTTGAATTCTACTTTAATTTGTGTTTTGATACACAAATTTCAATAATATATTTCAGGTGGCTCAAATGACTTCGAGAAATTTGGTCTCATCCGAATCTTATGATCGAATCAGACAAAATATACTGATGGGGCTTGGATCTGTTGAAAGGTCCGTAAAATTAAGTATTTCAATCATATTTATTATGATATTGATGCTGTCGATTTCTATCGGGACGATGAAGACCGCTACAGAAGCATTCCCATTCGTCTTGAAATACTTCAGCGTTGCATCGATGGTTGCCGTCGCTGCTGCCTCACTCGGCGGTGTACTTGGTTTTCTGTTCGGGATCCCGAGGCTTCTTCAGAAATATGCCACAAGTGGTGATGACGGAGCCTTGGAGCCCGGTGCGAAGCGTGAGACCGACCCCTTCTTTATGACGAACACAAGTCTGGAAGAAGTGTCGGACTGGCTTACGAAGATAATAATAGGTATAGGACTCGTCCAGTTCAATACTATCGTTGAATATTTGCACACATCTTCGGTTTACGCAGCTGTTTTTATCGAGAACAAAAGCTTTAATATTCCAGACAAGGAAAAGATTGCCGTAGAGGCGGGCGTCTCGTCATCTTTTATTTTTAGCATCATTGTTTCATGCCTCATATTGTCATGCCTGTTCGTCTATTTGGAAACGCGTACACGTCTTACCTTGATGTTTCTCGGTATGGAGGCGGTTAACAACGACGCCAGCATATTTGAGACTGCCCTGAGCCGTCCGCTTGCGGTCGAGGACAAGAAGCCGGAGAGTCAGACCGACCTCGCACCCACCTCGCTGGTACGACCAGACGCAAATGACAAAATCCTGGTGGATATGGCGCGTTCAAAACTGCAATCGGCCACAGAAATTGCTGGCTGGGCAGCCGCGCAATTTCGCGCGGGCCGCAATCATGCGGGTGAGATGGCTTTGATCGATGCTCGCAACAATGATCCCTTCAACGTCGAAATATTGCTGCGACTGGCCGAATTGAAACGATATAAGGGCGATCAGGAGGGATTTGTCGATGATATTTTGGACGCGTTGCGTCTGGAGCCGCGCCGGAAAGATGTCATGACGCTTGCCCGGGCGGCCTTGCTTGAAGCTCTTTATTTGCCTCCGCCCACAGGCTTTGAAAAAGCGATCAGGATCGCGAATAAACTGGAAAGCGCTCCTGACCACAAGCAGCCTCTTATTCAACTCCGGAGAGCTGCGGCATTCGGGCAAAAATTCAAATATTTAAATGATAAAACTCTGCCGGAAGCCATCGCAGCGCGGGAAAGCGCACTCGCTTCGGTTCGGAAAGTTGTGAAGATGGTGTGCAACCCGGACGACCCGGTCAGAAAGCTTCTGCTCAAAATCTACGATGTCAGTCAGGGCGGGAATCCCCGCGATGATGATCTTGCCGTTTTCTACAACGATCCTGAATTCAAAAAGCTTATTGTTGATAATGACTTAGGTGAATAGGAGCGATATTGATGACGTATTCTGTAAAAGACAACAGGCTGCAATTCGATGGAAGCAATGTCAATTTCATCGAAACGCCTAATATGAGCGGGCAGGTGAAGCCTCTTTATCTTATTTTGCATTATACTGCGGGAATGACCGCAGAGGGGGCCATCAGCTGGTTTAAGAATAGAGCTGCGCAGGCCTCCGCGCATTTCGTGGTAGACCGCGACGGTTCTGTTACGCAGATGGTTCCCCTCAATCGCATCGCCTGGCATGCCGGAAAAAGCTATTGGCAGGGCATAGACGGCTTGAATTCCTATTCAATAGGTATTGAAATCGTGAATGCGGGCAAGTTGACCCGCACAGAAAAGGGCGAATGGGTCAATTGGGCGGACAATAAGGTGCCTCCGTCGGAGGTGACGGTTCTAACCCATAAAAACGGAAATCAACCGAGTGGTTGGCAAATCTATACCAAGGCGCAATTGGAAGCAGTCTCAGACATCGGTTCTGCCCTTCATGATCGGTTTAAATTCCTCGACGTTCTGGGGCATCAAGATATCTCCCCCGGACGCAAGATCGATCCTGGTCCAGCATTTCCCATGATAAGTATTTCGTCCAGGATAATGGGACGCAAATAGAGGCAGGCAATATTCATCGTGGTTCAGTCCACAGCGTCTTCGGAGGACGCTGTGGACTGGATTGAGACAGGGTGCTTACAGCCGCGTCCAGGTCTGCGATTTGCACAGAACCTTCAGCACGCAGCCCTTCATGCTCAGCGAGTTGCCGGAAACGGTGCCGGAGCCGCTATAGGTCTTGTCGTTTGCGGGGTCGGTGATTTCGCCGGAATAGCTGTTTCCTTTGCCCGAAAGTTTGCCGATCTGTTTTCCGGCATGTTTGCCGGTCTTCAGCGTCACGCAGAAGGCGCCGCCGCAGGGGCCGATCACGGCGGTTTCGCCGCTGGCCGTCTTCCAGTTGCCCTCAATGGCTTCTGCGGCAAAGGCAAGGTTGCTGCCCATCAGCAGGGCAGCGGTCATCATCATCACACGCTTCATGGAAACTCCTCCGGTCACGTCGCGCTGTTCTTTGCCCGTTCATCCTCCGCACGGGCAGGTAAATAGTATTTGACGTTCACGTAAAAGGAAACAGAAATTTGCGTCCATTGCACGGCATTTGCGACGTTTGAAAGCGAAGAAAAGAAGGAAACCGAAAATCGGTGTTTGGATCGTGGTGAATGAAGGGTTTAAATCCAGATGTAAACTTTTCGTAAAAATCGCCGGAAACTCCTTAATTTCCGCACCTCCTGATATTTAACAAAAACCCAATTTTACCAATCGTTTGCAGTTTGTTTGCGCGGCATTAATCATGCCTTTTAAGCGAGCGTTGAAGGCCCGGTGGCATAGTGAACTCATCAAAAGCGCAGGGAAAACCTGCCGGACGGAAGGACGAAAAAGCCGCAAAAGACGGCAGGTCCGGACGGTAGCCTCGACAAGAAGGCGAACGATGAAACAGGCAGAAAGACAGGGATTAAAACAATGGCACGCTTTGACATCAGTGATATCGAAATGGCTGCCGGTGGCGAAACCCGCGCCGACACTCTTTGCAATCTCGGCCTGGTCTATGCGACCGGTCGGGGCTGCAAGGTGGACCTGATCGCAGCACATAAATGGCTCAACATCGCCGCGATCCGCGGATCGGAGAGAGCCGCTTCGCTCCGCGCCGATCTCGCCCGCAACATGACGAAATCGGAACTGGCCGAAGCGCTGCGCGCCGCCCGCGACTGGATGACGATGCACTGATTTAACCACCCTATTATCGAGATTTCCGGTCCGGTTCCCTCCAGTCCCGATGACCGGTCAAAACGAAAGTAAACCCGAAGGGGAACGCGGCGAGGGCCTTGAAAAGGGCTTTTGCGCTGACACATCAAACCGCGACCGGCAGGAACAAGGCCGGCGCGGTTTTCTTATGTCTGGCAATCTCCGTTGCCGGAAAATGATTCGCGGGCAGGGGGTTGCGGGAGGATGTTGAATCGATGTGTGCAACGCGCGGTATCGGATCATATACCGACTCGCCCGACACCCTCATCCCTGTGCTTGTCACAGGGATCCAGCCAGCCCAAGTCCTTGGGCTGAGAAGAGTCCTTTCGCCGCGCAGACGCACGTCGGCTGGATTCCTGTGACAAGCACAGGAATGAGGAGACGTAGGAGCTTACCCGATCGTCTTGAGAACCTTCGGCAGCGCCTGCTCGAAAAGATCGAGCTTGTCACTCGGCCCCACGCTCACACGAATGCAGCGGTTAAGCGGCGCAACGCCCGGCATGCGAATGAACACGCCTTGCTCCATCAGCCCATCAACGATGGCGCGGGCATAAGCGCCGTCGCGGTGGCAATCGATGGTGACGAAATTGGTAGCGGACGGCAGCGGTGAAAGGCCGTTATTGCGGGCGATAGCGGAAATGCGCTCGCGGGCGTCAGAAATTTTACCAACCACCTCATGCAGATAGGCCTGATCCTTCAGTGCCGCCAAAGCGCCGGCGACCGAAATGCGCGCCATGCCAAAATGGTTGCGGATCTTGTCGAAGGCTTCGGCATTGCCAAGCGTGCCGATGGCGTAACCCACGCGAGCGCCGGCAAGTCCATAGGCTTTCGAGAAGGTGCGCATGCGCAGGATGTTCGGCTGGCCGATCAGCGCATCGATGGCCGGAACGGCGCTCGCAGGCGCGGTCTCGCAATAGGCCTCGTCCAGAATGAGCAGGCAGGTTTCCGGCAATGCACGGGCAAAGGCGACGACTTCGCTCGCTTCCCACCAGCTTCCCATCGGATTATCAGGGTTGGCGAAATAAACGAGTGGCGCATTTTCCCGGATGACGAGATCGAGAAGTCCGTCCAGATCTTCGTGATCGTCGACATAGGGCGTGGTCACGAGTTTTCCGCCGAAACCGTTCACATGGTAATTGAAGGTGGGATAGCCGCCCAGGGATGTTACGACAGGCGTGCCCGGCTCGACGATCAGTCTGGCGATTTCGCCCAGCAATCCATCAACCCCGCCGCCGATGGCAATATTGCCGCGTGCAACCCCGTGGTGGATGGCAAGCGCTTCCTTCAGCTCGAAATTTTCCGGATCGCTGTACATCCAGGTGTCCGCTGCCGCATCCCGCATGGCGAGAAGCACAGATGGGGCGGGGCCGAAGCCGCTTTCATTGGCGCCGATCCGCGCTTCCACCTTCAGGCCGCGGTTCCGCTCGATGGCTTCCGGGCCAACAAAAGGAACGGTTGAAGGAAGCGAGACGGCAAGCGGCGTGAGGCGTGAAAAAGCGGACATTGGCTGAAAGTTCCGGTAGCTGTGTTTGAAAACCCGGCTCACAATAGGTGCAAAAACACCGGACGCAAGCCGCGTCCGGTGGCCGGATGACTGTTTTGGAACAGATTTTTCCGCTACCGCGTCAAGTGAGGATAACCTGCCGGTCTGATGCGGCAGGCCCGGCCCAACCGACTCACGCGCTGGTCTCGAAGCTCAGGCGGCGGACATGGTGCAGGAATTCCGCATCGATCAGCATGTTGAAGCCGATGGTGACCTTTTCTTCCTCACGGCGGATCAGCGTGCAGCCGATCTCGTCGCGAATACCGAGAATCTCCAGATAGAAATTAGCCGGCATTTCCAGGTTGGGGCTTACATCCAGTTCCGCGCCATAGAGCGAAATGGTCCGCACCAGGCAGCGCATGGTGTCCTTGGCGCTGAGATGATGCCCGATAAAGGTGATCTTGCCGGGCCGGTCGATCTGAAATTTCTCGTACATCTCGTCCTGAGGGACGTTCTGACTGATATCCATATGCAAAGCCATGACAACCTCCCGGATTGCCTCTCTCGTGCCCATTTTAACGCGGCTTCCTTGCCAGTGCATGAAGAAAATCCGCGCAATTCTCTCTACTCTGTGTCGATCTCGACCAGGTTTCGTTGGGGAAGCCGATGTTTCCCCTCATGAAAATGCTTTTCGCCCCATCCGGTCGCAATGGCGCCGCAGGCTATGCTGATAAGGCGTCATGCTTGCACCGGGCTGGCGTTGCTGCGCGGTTGACTGCGGCCGTACTTGGCGTTACGCCTGATCCTGCAATGTGGCTTCTCGGGGTGCGACAGGATCGCGCTTCGTGGTTGTTCTGGGAGTGGACTGTGACGGGAAGGCTGGTAATCGTCGGGGCGGGGCAGGCCGCTTTCGCGCTGGCGTCGAAGCTGCGAGCGCTGAAGGATGAGCGCCCCATCACTGTCATCGGTTCCGAGGATGCCTATCCCTACCAGCGGCCGCCGCTCTCCAAAAAATACCTTCTCGGCGAGATGAGTTTCGACCGGCTGATGTTCCGGCCGGAGGAATGGTACGCTGAAAACAATGTCGACATCCGGCTGTCCACCTGGGTGGAGGAGATTGACCGTACTGCTAAAACCGTACGCATGCAGGATGGCAGCACGCTTTCCTATGACAAGCTGGTGCTGGCGACCGGGGCGGCACCCCGCTTGCTGCCGGCCAGCATTGGCGGTGATCTCGAAGGCGTGTTGACGGTCCGCGACAAGCGCGATGCCGACCGGCTGGTGGAGGAGATGAAGCCGGGCCGCAGGCTGCTGGTGATCGGTGGCGGTTATATCGGCCTCGAAGCGGCGGCGGTTGCCCGCAAGCTCGGCCTTGAGGTCACGCTGATCGAAATGGCCGATCGCATTCTGCAGCGCGTGGCGGCGAAGGAGACCGCCGATATCATGCGCGGCATCCATCAGGCCCATGGCGTTTCCATCCGCGAAAAGACCGGCCTTGTGCGCCTTGTCGGCATGGACGGGCGGGTGGCCGCTGCCGAACTTTCCGACGGCTCGATGCTGGATGTCGATTTTGTCATCGTCGGCATCGGCGTGACGCCAAATGATCGGCTCGCCCGCGAATCGGGCCTTGATGTCGGCAATGGCATCGTGGTCGACGGCCATACCCGCACATCGGATGCGGACATACATGCGGTGGGCGATTGCGCCATGTTGCCGTGGCGCGGCCAGCATGTGCGTCTCGAATCGGTGCAGAATGCCGTTGATCAGGCCGAGGCCGCCGCTGCCGTATTGGCCGGCACCGAAGCCGCCTATGACGCGAAACCCTGGTTCTGGTCGGATCAATATGAGGTGAAGCTGCAGATTGCCGGCTTCAATCTCGGTTATGACGAGACGATGCTGAGGCCCGGCGCCCGTGAAGGCAGTTGGTCCGTCTGGTATTTCCGCGATGGGCGATTCGTCGCTGTCGATGCCATCAACGACGCCAAGGCCTATGTCGCCGGCAAGAAACTGCTCGATACCGGCGCGGAGCCGGATCGCGCCATCCTGGCGGACGCTGCCGCCGATCTGAAATTACTGCTTTCCTGAGGATATCATGCCCGCTCCCGAAAACCGTTTCAAAACCGCCATCCATGCGGGCAAGCCGCAGATTGGCCTCTGGCTCGATATGGGCGAGGCCATCACGGCGGAAATCGCCGGAACTGCGGGTTTTGACTGGCTGGTGATTGACGGAGAACACGGGCCGAACGATCTGCGCAGCATCATCGATCAGCTGCGCGCGCTTGCCACATCGCCCGCCGAGCCGGTGGTGCGCGTGCCCGTCGGCGAAAGCTGGATGATCAAGCAGCTCCTGGATGCGGGCGCACGCACACTCCTCGTGCCGATGGTTGATTCGGCTGCGCAGGCAAGCGATCTGGTCCGCGCCATGCATTATCCACCGCGCGGCATTCGCGGCATGGGTGCGGCGGTCGCTCGTGCTTCCGCATTCAACACGATCAGCGATTATGCCGACAGCGCCTCCGACAGCGTTTGCCTGCTGGTACAGGCCGAAACGCGGGCGGCGATCAATGATCTCGACAATATTCTTGCGGTGGACGGCGTGGACGGCGTCTTCATCGGTCCTGCCGATCTCGCCGCCGACATGGGTTATCTCGGCCGGATAGACGAGCCGGAGGTGCAGGCAGTGATCGAAGCAGCGATCGTCAAAATCGTCGCGTCGGGCAAGGCTGCCGGCATTCTGACCTTCAACGAGGCCTATAATCGCCGTTATCTCGAGCTTGGCGCATCCTTCGTGGCGGTCGGTGCCGATGTGACGGAATTCGCCAATACGCTTCGCTCGCTTGCCGCCCGTTACAAGGGGGGAGCGGCACCCCAGCCGTCTAGATCGGGTTACTGAGGCTCAATCGTCGTTGCTGGCGTTCAGCTTTTCCGGCGGAATGCCTTCTTCGCCGGAGGCGAGATAGCCGGTATTGATAAGGGCGGCGCGAATGATGCGCTGAACGGCTTCATCCCTGTCTATGCCGTGATCCCTGGCAAAATCCGACAAGGCTGCTTCAAGATCGTCGCTGAACCGCATGTTCGCCCCCATTTTCATTGCGCTTTAAACCAACAGGCAAAAGCAAGGCAGGAAAGACCCGCCTTGCCCTAGCTTCAATTTATACGGCGATCAGCGCCAGCGATACAGGCTGCTATTTGACGAGCTCTGCTGCGTGCCCGCGCCCACCGCATAACCGATTGCAAAACCGAGTGCGCCGACGATCGTCAGCAGCGACGTTGCCGTGCCCGGATTTTCCTTGACGGCTTCCACCACGTTCTGGCCCTGCGCCCGGACATTATTCGCGGCCTTGCGAACGCGGCCTCGCGCCTCATCCAGAAACTCAGACGCATCCTCGCTCACACCTTCCGCGCGGGCGGAGACGGATTTGGAGAGGGACGCGATCTGCGAGCGCAACTCGGCAATCTGGTTTTCGATCGTATCTTCGACAACATTCAGTTTGGTCTGAGCCATAAGAGCACCTCTTTTGTTACCGAAGCCAGAACGTGCCGGCTTGCAAGAAGTTCCCGAATTGCCTGCAAAGTTTCGCCGAACCGTATTTGCCCAACAGGTTTTTCGGCTTCTTGGCGAAAAACCCTTGCATTCATTTTTTTTACGCAATAATCAGGCCGCACCGGAGAGGTGGCCGAGTGGTCGAAGGCGCTCCCCTGCTAAGGGAGTATACGTCAAAAGCGTATCGTGGGTTCGAATCCCATCCTCTCCGCCATCAGTTTTTTCAAAAGCTTATGTATCCGGCAGATATGCCAGCCGCGCTAAGCATCCAGCGCAAGCTTATTCCCCCGTAAATTACCATGTTTAGCTCTGCCCTCGCAGCAAGTATCCGCGACCATTGGCCCCGCGATGACGAGTGATCGTGCGGGCGCGCTGATCGATCACGTTTATTTTAAAATCCGACCTGATCTTTTGCGCGAATAGGCTTGGCAGCATCTCGTTCTTGGAAAAAGATCGCCTATCTGAATCTTCAACCAAACAAAGGAGATTTGATGAGCGACGAATACGGTCCTTACACGCAGATGGGCACGCTTGCCGAGCGGATGGCGTCTCACTATCAGACGGACGAGAATCTGGAACTGGGTCCGCACCTCTCGCACTATATGGACGAGGTTGAAGTCAACATATCCGCCAACTGTTTTGACCATGTCGGTTTCATGGAAAAGATTAGCCTCCGGCTGATGACGACTTTGGAGAAAACCAAGGCACCTCGCCGCCGCGAGTTCCTGCTGTCTGTCGTGGCCGCGCTGCAGGAACGAATCGATCGGCATTCAATCACCGTTGCCTTGGACCGCACCTGAGTTCTGACGCCGGCATCAGCCGTTCTCAAATGCAGTTGCGCTCGTGATGCGCATGCGGGCTGCGACCGGCGCCGGTGAAATAAGACTCAAAAGGTGGCTGATGCAGGCGCCAGTCGGTCGAATCAATGTCGGGTGAATCGGCGTCCGGCTGCTCCGCCTTTTTCCAATTTCCATCCTCGTGCCTTCCAGAAGCGCTTCGATGCAGGATCGATCCGGGCAATAAATGCCATCGCGCCGCACCGGCATAGCAAGGAAGAGTTGGAAAACCCCTTAGTTTAGAAAGACGTTGTTAACTTTGCTAACCAACGGATTTTCAATGAAAATATTAACAGATTGTAAAAGAGGTCGCAGGCTGGATGCCCAGTGTGTGTTGTTTCCGCAACAAGCCGAAATGAAGCATATACGTAAATGCGGTTTATCGGATGTTGGCGATTGCAAGCGGCGAAACCTTTTGTATTTTCACCACCAGAAGCGAGGCGGTGGATCGTTTGGCTTCTAAGAACACGGGAATGGGGCAGGGAATGCTGTCCTTCAGCGAAAGTACCCAGACCCTTTTAAAAACTTTGACTGGAGGTCAACCATGAACATCAAGAGCCTTCTCATCGGCTCCGCTGCGGCTCTCGCAGCAGTATCCGGCGCTCACGCTGCCGACGCTATCGTCGCTGCTGAGCCTGAGCCCCTGGAATACGTTCGCGTTTGCGACGCTTTCGGCACTGGCTTCTTCTACATCCCCGGCACCGAAACCTGCCTGAAGTTCGGCGGTTACGTTCGTTTCCAGACCGACTTCGGTCGTGACAAGTCTGGTGTTTCTGACTGGGATTCGTTCACCCGCGCTCAGTTCGAAGTTGACACCCGTACCGACACCGAGCTCGGCGCTCTGCGTGGCTTCATCGGTCTGCGTGGCAATGCTGACAACGGTTCTGCCGCTTCGTCTGGCGTATTCGTTGACCAGGCATTCATCGAACTCGGCGGCCTGAAGGTCGGTAAGTTCTACAGCTGGTGGGACGATGGCCTCTCTGGCGAATCTGACGTTCTCTCCACGAACGCTCTGTTCAACTCGATCCGTTACACCTACGACGCTGGTTCCTTCTGGGCAGGCGTTTCGGTTGACGAACTCGAAGGCACAGGCAGCCAGTTCGCAACCATCACTGGTCCTGCTGTTGGCGGCGTCTTCCCGCTTTCGCAGGAGCCTGACAACAACGTTGGTATCGCTCTCGGCCTCGGCGCCAAGCTCGGTGCTGCTTCCCTGCAGCTCATCGGCGGCTACGACATCGACCAGGAAGAAGGCGCAATCCGCCTGATCGCAACGGCCGACATCGGTCCGGGCACGTTCGGTCTTGCTGGTGTTTGGGCATCCGGCGCAAACGCTTACTACTCTGAATCCGAGTGGGCAGTTGCTGCTGAATACGCAATCAAGGCAACCGACAAGCTGACGATCACCCCCGGTGGTCAGTACTTCGGCAACGTTGCTAGCCGTATCGGCATCCTCAACTCTGCTGGCGTACAGACCAGCACCGCAATCGTCACCAACGACTGGTCTGACCGTGACGCATGGCAGGCTGGCGTAACGATCGACTACAAGATCACTTCTGGTCTCTCCACGAAGGTCGCAGTTAACTACTACGACGAAGACAACCGTGATGAGCAGTGGAAGGGCTTCGTTCGCCTTCAGCGCTCGTTCTAATCTGATCTGACATTGTCAGTGATGGAAACCCCGGCAGAAATGCCGGGGTTTTTTGTTGTCGAAGATCATAGGAACACCTCGAACCATGCTTCAAGAAAAGTTGTACGCTGCTTCCGCAGACCTGATTCGTATGGATTGCCAGGCAAGGGTGGAATCACTAGGAAAGAGTCGGGTAAAATGGCGGGATTCTCCATCTTGAATGGCGGGCCCCATTTTCGAACGATTTTCCCGCCGCCCCGACATCAGGAGCGGGCGTCCGGGGAGCTCTCTAAGTTATTGAAATAAATTAGAAATTAACGGTTTGTTAATAAAGGCGCTCAGCCATTAGAATTGTAGCTATTTCGCAACAATGGAAAACTAAGGACACCTTACTGTCTTCCTTTTGTCATGATTGAGATTGCCGAGCAGCGCAGTTTTAGCTCTAATCAGCTCCATAAGCGGCACGCATTAATCAGCGCTTCCCACCCGCTGCTTAGAAAATTAGCGTTTGACTGGAGGTCAACCATGAACATCAAGAGCCTTCTCATCGGCTCCGCTGCGGCTCTCGCAGCAGTATCCGGCGCTCACGCTGCCGACGCTATCGTCGCTGCCGAGCCCGAGCCCCTGGAATACGTTCGCGTTTGCGACGCTTTCGGCACGGGCTTCTTCTACATCCCCGGCACTGAAACCTGCCTGAAGTTCAGCGGTTACGTTCGTTTCCAGACCAACTTCGGTCGCGATCAGTCCGGCACCTCGGACTGGAATTCGTTCACACGTGCTCAGTTCAACGTTGACACCCGTACCGACACCGAGCTTGGCGCCCTGCGTGGTTTCATCGAATTCCGCGCTGATGCAGGCAACGGTCAGTCCAGCTCTTCCGGTCTGGAAGCTCGTCAGGCATTCATCGAACTTGGTGGCCTGCGCGTCGGTAAGTTCTACAGCTGGTGGGATGACGACCTCTCGGGCGAGACGGATCTTCTTTCTTCCAACACGCTCTTCAACTCCATCCGCTACACCTACGACACCGGTTCTTTCTGGGCAGGTATCTCGGTTGACGAACTTGAAGGCACTGGTAGCCAGTTCGCAACCATCACTGGTCCGGCTGTTGGTGGCTTGTTCCCGCTGTCCCAGGAGCCTGACAACAACGTTGGCATCACCGCTGGTGTTGGCGGAAAGTTCGGCGCTGCAACTCTTCAGTTGATCGGTTCTTACGACGTTGATCAGGAAGAAGGCGCTATCCGCGCAATGGTATTCGCGGATATCGGACCTGGCACCCTCGGTCTTGCCGGTGTTTGGGCATCTGGCCCCAACGCTTATTACGCTCTGTCCGAATGGACTGTCGCTGCCGAATACGCAATCAAGGCAACCGACCGTTTGACGATCACCCCGGCAGTGCAGTATCTCGGTAATGTCGCCGACAAGGTTTCTATCGTGAACACCGGCACGACCGCGATCGTTTCGAACGACTGGTCGAATCGCGACGCATGGACCGCCGGCGCAACTATCGACTACAAGATCACCGAGGGTCTGAGCACCAAGATCACGGCGAACTACTACGATGAAGATGGTCAGGACGATCAGGTCACCGGTTTCGTTCGCCTTCAGCGCGATTTCTAATCTGATCTGACATTGTCAGTGATGGAAACCCCGGCAGAAGTGCCGGGGTTTTCGTTTGATGGCTTCCTGCGCTAAGAGTCGTTATTCAAACGCGGAAAACAAAAAAAGCACCGGCGAACCGATGCTTGGATGTTTTAAGAATGTGATTGGCGGATGAATACCGCCCTTATCCCGCACGCCCATGGCGAAGGTCATCGACAATATCGGCCTGCTGTCCCAACCTCGTCTTGTAGACCTGATAATTCTCCATCACCCGCTGCACATAATTGCGCGTTTCGGGGAAGGGGATGCGTTCGATCCAGTCCACCACCTCGTCGATCGGCTTGCCGCGCGGGTCCCCATATCGGGAGATCCATTCCGGCACGCGCTTTGGCCCCGCATTATAGGCGACGAAGGTGAGGATGTAGGATCCGCCGAAGCTGTCGATCTGCTCGCCGAGGTAATGGGCGCCGAGGGTGGCGTTGTAGCCCGCATCGCTGGTCAGCATCGCCTGCGTATAGGGCAGGCCGTGGCGGCCGGCCACGCCCTTGGCCGTTCCGGGCAGCAGTTGCAGCAGGCCGCGGGCATTGGCGGCGGAGACGGCGGCCGGGTTGAAGGCGCTTTCCTGGCGGGCGATGGCGTAAGCAAGCGCCTTGCCGGAACCGGCAATATTGGCGCTGGCCGGGATGACGCCGAGAGGATAGGCAAGTGCTGCCGCATCGATGCCGCGGCTGAAGGCGGTCTTGCCGATTTGCAGCGAAACCTGATGGTTGCCGTTGCTCTCCGCCCGCGCCGCCAGAATGGCGAGTTCGCCGGGGCTGTCGAGCTGTTCGGCAAGTGATCGATACAGACTGTCGGCGCGCCAGCCATAACCTGCCGCTTCCAGCCGGTCGATGGCGCGCACGGCCTCACGACCGGCGAATCGTTCCAGGTCGCCGCTGCTTGCGTTCGGATAGGTGACGTTCAGGGTCCTGGTGCCGATTCGCGCGGCGGCAAGCTGGCCATAGAATGTGCCGGGATGGGCGGCTGCCCTGGTGAAGAAATCCCGGGCATTGCCCGGTCCACCGGCTTCCGCCGTCCGCCCAAGCCAATAATAGGCGCGTGAGGCGGAAAGCGGCCGGTTCGAAGTCTGCAGCAGCGTATTGAAATGGCGCGCCGCTGCCGCCGGATCGTGCAACGCCCGCAAAGCATACCAGCCGGCATGGAACTCGGCATCGGCGATATCCACGGGCGAGGTGGCCGAATGATTGGCGACGATGCGATACGCCTCGGCAAAATCACCGAGATCGGCAACGCCGCGGGCGATGATGCGGCGCTCGTTCCACCACTCGCCGGGATTGACAAGCTTCGCCGCGTCCTTCGGCGCCTGCCGCAGAAGGACGGCGGCTTCGGGATATTTCTGCTGATTGCGCAGGTTCTCGATGCTCGCGAAGAGATAGGTGGGATCGCTGCGCCAGGAAGCGTCGACCTTGCCCAGCAGAGCGCTGGCATTGGCGGATCGCTGCAACACCGCCGCCCAGGCATTATAAAGCGATTGCGCCTTGCCGAGATCGCCAAAACGCTTCGCCTGGCTGATGCGGCTGCGATACATCAGATAATCCATGCGCGCCTTGTGATCGGCCGGCGTCAGATAGGCGGGAAATTCGGCAAGCACACGGTCTTCCATGTCCTTGTCCATGCCTTCACTGACCCAGAGCTGGCGAACGAGGCGCTGTGATTCGTCTGTTCTGCCAGAGGAGGTGAGCGCCTTGGCAAGCACAACCGTGCCTTCCGCGGTTTCCGGCCGGCTGCTGCCGAAGGCTGAAAGCACCTGGCCGGCCGGCGGATCCTCACGATAGAGCGCCTTTTCGGAATTTGCCCGCAGGGTGGCGGCGCCTGGCCAGCCGGCCAGGTCGCGCTGCGCTGCGGCGATCTCGGCGGACGGCACATCCTTTTGGCCGGAAACCGCGATTGCCCAGGTGAGAATATGGCGGTCTAGGCTGCCGCTCGGCATGGTATTGCGCAGCGCGATCGCCCTTGCGGCATCGCGGCTGGAAAGTGCGTCGAGGCCTGCCTTCAGCTGGCTGGTATCATCGGGACGGTTGAGGCGGGGTATGGCACCGGTGATCTCGGGCGAGGCCGGCATGAAGGCCGGAACGGCAGGCGCGTTCGGCTTGACATAGGGAAGGGGTGCCGCTCCTTCCGGGAGTGGCCCGGCCAGTGCGTTCCAAACGGTTGCGGCAAGGCCCGCCGCCATCAATCCCCAGACTGTCTTTTTCATGCCGCTCTTCATTGTGTAACGGATTGTCGACTTTCTTGTAATATCGCTTCATTGCAGCGGGATTACCGAAACGGTTTTTAGTCCCGCACGGGAATCTTGGGATTTCAGGCTTAATGAAATCTTAATTTCCGCCTTGCAATTCAATCAACTTTTATTCACCGGCCCGCGAGCGACGCAGCTTTTCGCCGCTTGCCTTTTGTGCTCGCCGATCTCGACCCGAAGACTGTCACACTTCCGACAATTTCGGGCAAAATACGCTGCCTTTGCGCTTGTCGGCGCCAAGGGCTGGCTCTAATGTGTGCCGGTTTTAACCATCGAATGCGGCCGAAGCATGAACCGGTTCGGCGCCAGGAGCTTTGCATGTTCAAGGGATCTATTCCCGCCCTCATTACCCCGTTCACGGACAATGGTGCCGTGGACGAACAGGCCTTCGCCGCCCATGTGGAATGGCAGATCGCCGAAGGCAGCAACGGCCTTGTGCCCGTGGGCACGACGGGGGAATCCCCGACGCTTTCCCACGACGAGCACAAACGGGTCGTTGAACTGTGCATTGAGGTTGCGGCGAAACGGGTTCCGGTCATCGCGGGTGCTGGCTCCAACAATACGGATGAAGCAATCGAGCTTGCCCTGCACGCGCAGGAAGCCGGTGCGGATGCGCTGCTGGTGGTCACCCCCTATTACAACAAGCCGACGCAGAAGGGCCTGTTCGCGCATTTTTCCGCTGTCGCCGAAGCGGTGAAGCTGCCGATCGTCATTTACAACATCCCGCCGCGCTCGGTCGTGGATATGTCGCCCGAGACAATGGGTGCGCTGGTCAAGGCGCATAAGAACATCGTCGGTGTGAAGGATGCGACGGGCAAGCTCGACCGCGTTTCCGAACAGCGCATTTCCTGCGGCAAGGAGTTCATCCAGCTTTCGGGTGAGGATGGTACGGCACTCGGGTTCAACGCCCATGGCGGCGTCGGCTGTATTTCGGTCACGGCCAATGTCGCCCCGCGTCTCTGCTCGGAGTTTCAGGCGGCAATGCTTGCCGGAGACTATGCCAAGGCGCTGGACTATCAGGATCGCCTGATGCCGCTGCACAGGGCAATCTTCATGGAGCCCGGCGTCTGTGGGACGAAATACGCGCTGTCGAAGACACGAGGCGGCAATCGCCGTGTGCGTTCGCCGCTGATGAGCACGCTGGAACCGGCGACCGAAGCGGCCATCGACGCGGCGCTGAAGCATGCCGGCCTGATGAACTGAGACAGGTCTGAAAAGCCAGAAGGCGCGCAATGGACAGCTTCGCAGCAGAAGCCGTCCCGCGCGCCTTTTCTTTTCGTGGCGACGATACTAAATAGAGGTTCGAAAACCGCTCTCGGCGGCAGGCCGAAGGCGCAATAAGAAAAACAAGGGATTGAAATATCATGGCCCCCAAAGGCAGCCAGCGCGTGGTGAACAAGATCGTTGCGGAAAACCGCAAGGCTCGTTTCAACTATGAAATCATCGATACCTATGAGGCGGGGCTGGTGCTGACCGGCACCGAGGTCAAGTCGCTGCGCGAAGGCAAGGCGAACATCGCCGAATCCTATGCCTCGGATGAGGGCGATGAAATCTGGCTGATCAATTCCCACCTGCCGGAATATCTGCAGGCCAACCGCTTCAACCACGAGCCGCGCCGCCGCCGCAAGCTGCTCCTGAACAAGCGCGAGATCAACCGCCTGCGCGCCGGCATCAACCGCGACGGCATGACGCTGGTGCCGCTGAAGGTCTATTTCAACGACAAGGGCCGCGCCAAGCTGGAACTGGCGCTCGCCAAGGGCAAGAAGCTGCACGACAAGCGCGAGACCGAGAAGGAACGCGACTGGAACCGGCAGAAGTCACGGTTGCTGAAGGGTGGCAACGCCTAAGACCTGCCTTCCCTCATTCCTGTGCTTGTCACAGGAATCCAGTCAGCCCAAGTCCTTGGGCTGAAAGGGCTCTTCCCGCCACGCAGACGCGTGTCGGCTGGATTCCTGTGACAAGCACAGGAATGAGGAGAGTAGGGGGGGGCGCCTGCTCACGCCGCCCGATACGTCCGCTCCACATAAGCCTTCGAAGCCGAAACGCTGAACCGGCTGACCAGCGCTGCCAGATTGGCGCTGACATCGCCCAGATTATGCGTGGCCGCATTGGTTTCTTCCACCATCGCCGCATTCTTCTGGGTCAGATTATCCATGCTGTTGATAGCCGCACTGATTTCCTGAATGCCGACAGACTGTTCCTGCGCGGCTTTGGTGAGCGAGGTGATGTGATCCTTGATGTGATCGACCTTGTTGCCGATCGTGTTTAAGGATTCCCCCGTCTTGTTGACCAGCGAAACGCCCTGCATCACGTCCTCGGAAGATTTGGCGATCAGCGCCTTGATTTCCTTGGCGGCATTGGCGGAACGCTGTGCGAGCTCGCGCACTTCCTGGGCGACAACGGCGAAACCCTTGCCAGCCTCGCCGGCGCGTGCGGCTTCCACGCCGGCATTCAGCGCCAGAAGATTGGTCTGGAATGAAATCTCGTCGATCACGGAGATGATCTGGGTGATCTTCTGCGACGATTCCTCAATCGCGCCCATTGCCTCCACTGCATCCGTCACCACATCGCGCGAGCGCGCCGCCTCGATGGCCGAGCTTTCGACGATGGACTTCGCCTCTTCGGAGCGCTGGGCCGAGAGCTTGGAAATGGTGGTGATTTCTTCGACGGCGGCGGCGGTTTCCTCCAGCGCGGCGGCCTGCTGTTCCGTGCGCCGGGCCATGTCGTCGGTCGCAGAAGTCAGTTCACGGGTATTGCCCGAAATCTTGTTCGCCTCTTCGACGATCTGCGCAAATGCGCCGGAGAGATTGCCAACGGCGGTATTGAAATTGTCGATCAGCCCTTCGAATTGCGGCGCGGTCTTTTCGCTGATGCTGGAGGTGAGATCGCCATTTGCCAGCTTGTTCAGCGCATTGTTGAGCAGTTCAAGAACGTGATCCTGCTCCTTCTTCATTTGCGCCTGCTCGGCCTCCACCTTTTGCCGTTCTGTGGCAAGCACGTCGAGATAGACGGAGATGGAGTAGTCCATGTCGAGAAGGGCGGCCTTGATGGTGGCGGACAGGGCTTCCTTCACCTTTTTGGCCTTCTTTTCCATGAACAGGCCCTTCAACTCGGACTCGATCACCGCCTTGACGATGCCGTCGAGCATCAGCGCATAACCGCCAATGTACCATCTGGGCTCCAGGCCCAGTCTCGCGTGGGTACGGCCAATGGCGGTCACGGCGTCGGTATAATCCGCATTGAATGTGCCGGAGGCGATCCTTGACCAATGTTTGAGCTGCATGCTCTTGGCGTGGTGGATATGCGCCTCGCTGGAGAAAAACTTCGCCGTCTCCGGCACCGAGCGAACCTTCGTATAAAAACGATCGAGAGACGCATCGAGAGAGCCGGTGATAACGCCTTTCATCTCGGAGAGATTTTTCCGTTGCTCGTGACCAAGTCCCAGAAAATTCAGTCTTTCGTCGAGTTGTCGGTCGGTTTTTGCTTGGCCATGCATGTCTAAATATCCTGATTTGGCACCGAAATCATATCGTTGGCGCCGTTACATCTTTTAGACACCTCTAAAATTAACCAAGTTATAATTTTGACTTATCGAATTTGATGTTTGTTAATTCTAAAAAGAATTTTTACCGCGCCGGCGTCACGCCAAACAAAAACGCGCCCGTCTTTTGGACGGACGCGTTGATGATGTCTTCGCAGCAAAAGCTGGGATCAGACCGTCTCAGGACCCTCGGCGTGACGCACAGGGCGCTCGTTCGGGTCGCGGCCGATTTCGGCCTTCAGCGTCATCAGATCGATGAAGTGGTCGGCCTGCCTGCGCAGGTCGTCGGCAATCATGGCGGGCTGCGTGGCCATGGTGGAAACCACGGAAACCTTGCGGCCCTTGCGCTGCAGTGCATCCACCAGCGTGGTGAAATCGCCGTCGCCGGAGAACAGCACCAGGTGATCGACCGTTTCGGACTGTTCCATGGCATCGACTGCGAGTTCGATATCCATGTTGCCCTTGATCTTTCGGCGGCCGAGCGCGTCGGTGAATTCCTTCGCCGGCTTCGTCACGACCTTGTAGCCGTTATAATCCAGCCAGTCGATCAGCGGACGGATCGAGGAATATTCCTGATCCTCGATCAATGCGGTGTAATAATAGGCGCGCAGCAGATAGCCGCGCTTCTGAAACGCCTTCAGAAGCTTGCGATAGTCGATATCGAACCCCAGGCTTTTCGATGCTGCATAAAGATTGGCTCCGTCTATAAAGAGCGCAATTTTCTCCCGTGGATCGAACATTCCATCCCATTCCTTTTTTTGGAAAGGCCATTATCTGGCTTTTATTTCCGGTCGCAAACGCGAAAAATAAAGTCGTATCAACGAATTTTGCGTAGCGCCGTTGCGTTTTAAGTAAGGTAACTTCACCCGTATTCCAAGACAATTCTTCTAGACATTTTGTTCATCAGACGCCAAACAAGGGCAATAAGGTGCCAAAAGACGCCAAAGACAGGAAAAACTTGAATTCCGCGGCCAATGGCTGTATCGGAAGCTGGAAGGCTTCGTCGCGAGGAATCCCAAGCGTTTTTCGCAAGGCACGAAGCGCAGATTCAATAGGTTAGAGCATCCCTTGTGCATCCTCAAGAAAGCACGGCGCTCTGATCCACGACATTACGACACGCAAAGGACAGGCAATGGCCCGCGTCACAGTTGAAGATTGCATTGATAAAGTAGACAACCGTTTCGAACTGGTGCTTCTCGCCAGCCACCGTGCGCGCCAGATTTCTCAAGGGTCCTCCATCACGGTTGACCGCGATAACGACAAGAACCCTGTCGTGGCGCTGCGCGAAATCGCCGACGAGACCCTGTCTCCCGACGATCTGAAGGAAGACCTCATCCATTCGCTGCAGAAGCATGTGGAAGTGGACGAGCCCGAGCCCGATCCGGTTACGCTTGCAGCCGCATCTGCCGATAGCGAAGACGAGGACCAGCCGGAAACCGTGACTTTCGACCAGATGTCGGAAGAAGAACTGCTGGCTGGCATCGAAGGCCTTGTGCCGCCGGAAAAAAATGACGATTATTGATAGGATTTTATGACGTCTTTGGCGGGTGGTGGTTACCGTCTGTCAATAGTTGCCGTCATAATCTGATCCCTATTGATGCAGCATTGTGCGCCGACCCCATGGTTGGCGCGCTTTCTTTTTGTGGAATATCGCATGATGCGGCAATACGAACTCGTCGAGCGGGTTCAAAAATACAAACCGGATGCGAATGAGGCCCTGCTGAACAAGGCCTATGTGTATGCCATGCAGAAACACGGCCAGCAGAAGCGGGCCAATGGCGACCCCTATATTTCGCATCCGCTGGAAGTTGCCGCGATCCTCACCGAAATGCATCTCGACGAATCGACCATCGCGGTGGCGCTGCTGCACGATACGATCGAGGACACTACCGCCACTCGCGCTGAAATCGACGAGCTGTTCGGCGAAGATATCGGCCGACTGGTTGAAGGGCTCACCAAACTCAAGAAGCTCGATCTCGTCACCCGCAAGGCGAAGCAGGCGGAAAACCTGCGCAAGTTGCTGCTCGCCATTTCCGACGACGTTCGCGTTCTCCTGGTGAAGCTCGCCGACCGCCTGCATAACATGCGTACCATGGAATATATGCCGGACGACAAGCGCAGCCGCATTTCCGAGGAGACCATGGAAATCTATGCGCCGCTCGCTGGTCGCATGGGTATGCAGGATATGCGCGACGAACTGGAGGATCTGTCCTTCCGTTATCTCAACCCAGAAGCCTATGAGACGGTCACCAACCGCCTGCAGGAACTGGAAACCCGCAATGAAGGCTTGATCAAGAAGATCGAGGACGAACTGCGGGAGTTGCTGGTGGCCAACGGCCTTTTGGGTGCGGGCGTAAAAGGACGACAGAAAAAACCGTATTCGGTATTCCGCAAGATGCAGTCGAAGTCGCTCTCCTTCGAGCAACTGTCCGATGTCTACGGCTTCCGCATTCTGGTCGATGATATCCCCGCCTGCTACCGGGCGCTTGGCATCGTGCACACCCGCTGGCGCGTGGTGCCCGGTCGCTTCAAGGATTACATCTCCACGCCGAAGCAGAACGACTATCGCTCCATCCACACCACGATCGTCGGCCCGTCGCGCCAGCGTATCGAACTGCAGATTCGCACCAAGCGCATGCACGAGATAGCCGAATTCGGCATCGCCGCCCATGCGCTCTACAAGGATGGCGAAAACGGGGAGGGCGACCTGCTTTCGAAAGAAAGCAACGCCTATTCCTGGCTGCGCCACACCATCGAATCGCTGGCTGAAGGCGATAGCCCGGAAGAATTCCTCGAACACACCAAGCTCGAGCTTTTCCAGGACCAGGTGTTCTGCTTCACGCCCAAGGGCAAGCTGATTGCGCTACCGCGCGGCGCGACACCTATCGATTTCGCCTATGCGGTGCACACCAATATCGGCGACACGACTGTCGGCGCCAAGATCAACGGGCGGATCATGCCGCTCGTCACCCGGCTGAACAATGGCGACGAGGTGGAGATCATCCGCTCCGGCGTGCAGGTTCCGCCCGCCGCATGGGAAGAGGTGGTGGTCACGGGCAAGGCCCGCTCTGCCATCCGCCGCGCCACTCGCATGGCCATCCGCAAGCAATATTCCGGTCTCGGCTATCGTATTCTCGAGCGCACCTTCGAGCGCGCCGGCAAGGCCTTCTCGCGTGAAGCGCTGAAACCCGTGCTGCATCGTCTGGCTCAGAAGGATGTCGAGGATGCCATCGCCGCCGTTGGCCGTGGCGAGGTTTCCTCGCTCGATGTCCTGCGCGCGGTATTCCCGGATTATCAGGACGAGCGCGTGACGGTGAAGATGACCGGCGACGATGGCTGGTTCAACATGCGCAGCGCCTCGGGCATGGTCTTCAAGATCCCCGGCAAATCGCGCTCGGTTCTGGAAGATGACGGCGCGGCTGAAATGCTGGACGGACCCGATCCATTGCCGATCCGCGGCCTTTCCGGCAATCTCGACGTGCACTTCAGTGCCGCCGGGGCCGTGCCGGGGGATCGCATCGTCGGGATCATGGAAAAAGGCAAGGGCATCACCATCTATCCAATCCAGGCGCCGGCGCTGCAACGCTTCGATGACGAGCCGGAACGCTGGATCGATGTGCGTTGGGACCTGGATGAGGCGAACAAGTCGCGCTTCATGGCGCGGGTGATGATCAATGCGCTGAACGAGCCGGGCACGCTCGCATCGGTGGCGCAGTCGATCGCAACGCTCGACGTCAACATCCGTGGGCTCAACATGGTCCGCATCGGTACGGACTTCTCCGAGCTGGCACTGGATGTCGAAGTCTGGGATTTGCGGCAGCTGAACCAATTGCTGTCGCAGCTCAAGGATCTGGATTGCGTGTCAACTGTCACGCGTGCCTTCGATTGAGGCATTTTTGACCTGTGGAAAATACCTGAAGGCCGCTGTTATGCGCTGAATGCATGGCAGCGACCCTTTCCTGTCTCTGGTCGTGGAGACGGTTTGTGACTATCTTCCTTTCAGAAATTGAAGAGAAGGAAACGCGGCGTGCCGGTGAACTTACACCGATGAGAAACGCCAGTTCCAAACCGAAAGGACCGAAAATCATGTTTACTCCGCTTCGCAAAATCGCCCGTGCCGTTCGTGGCAAGACCTCGCAGGAACGCGAATTCGAATACCTCAGCGGCTCGGTATCGAATGTCGACCTCGAGTTCCGCCAGCGCGAAATCGACCGCGGTCTGTTCCGCCGGTAATGCGCTGAGCGCATGGCAGCCCCTCGCCATGCGTATGAGGCCAGTGAGATGTAGCCGTATCGGCCTGTGCATCGCTGTGTCTCGCAAAACGATGTGAATGCGCGCTTCAAGCGGGCGTCCACCTTTGTCCGGTCTAAATGACAGGACACGTTGCTTTTGAAGCAAGGTTGACGGCGAGAGGGTGCTTATTTCCTCGACGTCATTCTTGGGCTTGTCCCAAGAATCTTATCACGTCGAATTAAATCAATCGGTTGCAGATCCTCGGGACAAGCCCGAGGATGACGTCAGAGTGTCCGGCAAGGTTCGTATTCATCTGGTGAAGCCGCGCAGTATCGGCGGAATGCCAGATCAAGGGCGGCATGACGGACGCGGGGAATAGACCTTCAAAAGAAAGCCTTGCGTCGTCCATGATGCTCTTGGCTCAGCCCGAGTGATGAAATAAACTGCACTCCATGCCGTTTCGCCGCCGTGAACCCGTTGGTTTTTCAGAAAAGATTCGTGACTTGTTTTGGCCGCGCACGGGTTTTTCCCGGTCGCTGCGCTATATGAAGCTGCGTCTGCTCAGGCTTTCCGCTTCTCCCCATTCGGTTGCCGCCGGTGTCGCCATTGGCGTTGGCGTGGCGTGGACACCCTTTCTCGGGGTCCATATCGTCATCGCGATGGCGCTGGGTTTCCTCATGCGCGTCAATCTCGTGGCGGCAGCGCTCGGCACCACCTTCGCCAATCCTTTGACATTTCCGTTCATCTGGGCGTCCACCTGGGAGCTGGGGCACTTCATCCTCGGCCGGCAGAAGACCGCCAGTGCGGCGCATGTGGATTTTGTCGCGCTGTTCAGCCATCTCGAATTCCGGCAGATATGGACGCCGGTGTTGGAACCCATGACCATCGGCGCCCTGTTTCCAGCCGCCATCAGCGCCGTGATTGCCTATGTCGCCGTCTACGGCCTCGTCAGCGGCTTCCAGCGGCGCAAGATGGAAAATCTCGCCCACCGCGCCGCCAATAAAAATGCCTCTCTGGAGATGTTGAAATGATCATTGGATTGGGCAGCGACCTGATCGACATCCGCCGCGTCGAAAAATCGATCGAGCGCTTTGGCGAACGTTTCACCCATCGTTGTTTCACCGACATCGAGCGGGCGAAATCGGATGGTCGGAAAAACCGCGCCGCGTCTTACGCCAAACGTTTCGCCGCCAAGGAAGCCTGTTCCAAGGCGCTTGGGACCGGGCTTGCGAACGGCGTTTTCTGGAAGGATATGGGTGTCGTCAATCTGCCGGGCGGCAAGCCGACCATGATCCTGACCAACGGTGCAGGGGAGAGGCTGGCCGCGATGCTGCCCGCCGGCCACCGCGCCAATATCCATCTGACGATCACGGACGACTTTCCTTATGCTCAGGCATTTGTGATTATCGAGGCGCTTCCCGTGAACGGGTAAGGCGTGCTGCCGCCGTAAAGGCGCTCTATTTGTGAGCGTGTCACAGAAGCGCTTCCCTTCCGGCTGGAAAGGTTCTAGAGAAGTCGCAGAAATATGAAAGCGTTGCCGGCTGCGTGAAACAGCATCACCCGCCGCAGGCGCGACAAGCAACGGCCCGGGAGCTTCTGAGATCGAAGGAGCCGGGGAACAATCAGGCAGGTCTATAAGTGTCCGAAAAAGCTGAGAAGAAGCAGAACGCCCTCTGGGAGAACGTCAAGGTCATCATTCAGGCGCTGCTGCTGGCCATGGTCATCCGCACCGTGCTGTTTCAGCCCTTCACGATCCCGTCGGGCTCGATGATGCCGACACTGCTGGTTGGCGACTATCTTTTCGTCAACAAGTTCTCCTACGGCTATTCGAAATATTCGCTGCCTTTCTCGCCGAACCTCTTCTCCGGCCGCATCCTCGAATTCAGCAAGCCGAAGCGCGGCGATGTCGTGGTCTTCCGCCTGCCACCCAATCCTGAAGTGGATTACATCAAGCGCCTTGTCGGCCTGCCGGGTGACCGCGTGCAGGTGACGAACGGCGTACTCTTCATCAACGGCCAGCCGGTTCCGAAGCAGCCCGATGGCACCTTCACCTCCGATTACCGTGCCGATCCCGGCACCAATGTGCCTGTCTTCCGCGAAACGCTCGACAACGGCGTCACCTACGACACGCTCGACCAGTCGCCCGACTCGCGCGGTGACAACACCCGCGAATTCGTGGTGCCGGAAGGCCACTATTTCATGATGGGCGACAACAGGGACAATTCTCTCGACAGCCGCTTCGACGTCGGTTTTGTGCCGGAAGAAAACCTGATCGGCCGCGCCAGCGTCATCTTCTTCTCGCTGGGCAACGACACGCCGTTCAGCCGCATTTGGGAATGGCCGGCCAACATGCGTTGGGACCGCCTGTTCAAGGTTGTGGGATGAGCAAGACCAAGCCGCTTTCCGCGGACGAGATTTCCCGTCTGGAAGCGTTGATCGGATATGAGTTCAAGGAAAAGGCCCGGCTCGACCGGGCCTTGACCCATGCCAGCGCCCGCTCCGCCGCGGCCGGCAATTATGAGCGGCTGGAATTTTTAGGGGACCGCGTTCTCGGCCTCTGCGTCGCCGAACTGCTGTTCTCCACCTTCCGCAACGCCACCGAAGGTGAACTCTCCGTCCGTCTGAACCAGCTCGTGAGCGCCGAATCCTGCGCTGCGATCGGCGACGAGATGGGCCTGCACAATTTCATCCGCACCGGATCGGACGTGAAGAAGCTCACCGGCAAGGCGATGCTCAACGTGCGCGCCGACGTCGTCGAAAGCCTGATCGCCACCATCTATCTGGATGGCGGGCTGGAAGCATCGCGCAAATTCATTCTGAAATACTGGCAGGGCCGCGCAACCAGCGTGGATGCCGGTCGGCGCGATGCCAAGACCGAATTGCAGGAATGGGCGCATGCCAGATTTGCGACCACGCCCTCTTACCGTATTGACGATCGTTCCGGACCGGATCACGATCCGCGCTTTACGGTGACGGTGGAAATACCCGGCGTGAAGCCGGAAACCGGTGTCGAGCGCTCCAAGCGCGCGGCCGAACAGGTGGCGGCAACCAGATTGCTGGAACGCGAAGGCGTCTGGCAGAAATCCTCCACCTGAGACTGAGTGCCCTGAAAGGGTGCTGCAATCGAGCGCATGGCGGACCCTTTGGCCGCATGTTGAATACCTCTGACCTTGATGGATATCATGACCGATCACGAAAATCCCGCCGTAACAGGCGAAGACAATGCCCTTCCGACCCGTTCCGGCTTTGTGGCCCTCATCGGCCCGACCAATGCCGGCAAGTCGACGCTGGTGAACAGGCTGGTGGGCGCCAAGGTTTCGATCGTCAGTCACAAGGTCCAGACGACACGCGCGGTGATGCGCGGCATCGCCATTCACAAGAATGCGCAGATCGTTTTCATGGACACACCAGGCATCTTCAAGCCGCGCCGCCGGCTTGATCGTGCCATGGTCACCTCCGCCTGGGGTGGCGCGAAGGATGCCGATCTCATCCTGCTGCTGATCGATAGCGAACGCGGCCTCAAGGGTGATGCCGAGGCCATTCTCGAAGGACTGAAGGATGTTCCACAGAAGAAGATCCTGTGTCTCAACAAGATCGATCAGGTGAAGCGCGAAGACCTGCTGAAGCTCGCCGCCGCCGCCAATGAAACAGTTGCGTTTGACCGCACCTTCATGATTTCCGCCACCAATGGTTCGGGCTGCGAAGACCTGATGGATTATCTGGTGGAGGCACTGCCGGAAGGTCCGTGGTACTATCCGGAAGACCAGATCTCCGACCTGCCCATGCGCCAGCTCGCCGCCGAAATCACCCGCGAAAAACTCTTCCTGCGCCTGCATCAGGAACTGCCCTATGCCTCGCATGTGGAGACGGAAAAGTGGGAGGAACGCAAGGACGGCTCCGTGCGCATCGAGCAGGTAATCTATGTCGAACGCGACAGCCAGAAGAAGATTGCACTCGGCAAGAACGGCGATGCGATCAAGGCCATCTCCACCGCGTCGCGCAAGGAACTGTCTGAGATTCTCGAACAGCCGGTGCATCTCTTCCTGTTTGTGAAGGTGCGTGAAAACTGGGGCGATGACCCCGAGCGCTTCCGTGAAATGGGTCTCGAATTCCCGCGGGGCTAAATCGCATCTCGTCCTCGCTCCCGCGACAAGCGCCGGAGCGAGGGTGTAGTTCCTGATATCTTCACCCACCATCGGGAACCGAATACATTCGGGCGGGTTGTTCGAAAACAATTGGGCGCAACCTTTTTTTGATGATGGATATTCATGTCGCCAAAAAAACCGAACGGAATTTCCACCACCCCGTGCCAGCAATGTCCCCTGCGTGATCTGCCGCATTTCCGGGACTTTTCCTCCCCCGAACTCGATTTCGTCTCCCGTTTCAAGACGGGGGAACTCGCGGTGGAAAGCGGATCCGTCATCCTGATGGAAGGCTCACACAGCGCCCATCTCTACACCGTCCTGCAGGGCTGGGCTTTCCGTTACAAGACGCTGGAAGATGGCAGGCGGCAAATCCTCAACTATGTCATGCCGGGGGATCTCGTCGGGCTGCAGGGCACGGTGATGGGGGAAATGCAGCATTCCGTGGAGGCGCTGTCGCCCGTGACGCTTTGCGTCTTCGAGCGGTCGCGCCTCAACAATCTCTTCACCGATCATCCGAGCCTTGCCTATGACCTGACTTGGATCGCGGCGAGCGAGGAACGTATGCTCGACAACCACCTCCTCAGCATCGGCCGGCGCACCGCGCTGGAGCGTGCTGCCTATCTGATCGCGTTTCTCTATCGCAAGGCGAAAGCGGTCAATCTCATTCCCGGCGAAACACCGATCCCGGTCACGCAGCAACACGTTGCCGACACGCTCGGCCTGTCCATCGTTCACACTAACAAGACCTTGAGAAAGCTGGTGGATCGCGGGCTCATCCGCTGGACGGACAAGGGCTGTCTGGTGCTTGACGATGTCGGGTTGAGCAACGTTGCGGGCTGGGAAAGTGACGAAAAGCGGCAGAGACCCTTCATCTGATCTTCCTTTGACATGTCTTTTTTAAATGACGCTGGCGCCGCAATTTGCGACTGCTCTGGTGATGTCTCGCTTGAGATCACGTCGCAGACTGCGGCTTCGAGCCTTGCGGCTCTGTTTTAGGAAGAAGAAAACATATGGTGCCACAACGGGTTATCATCGTTGAGGATGAATATCTGGTGGCGCTTGATGTCGAAGCGGTTCTCCAGTCCATGGGCGTGGAAACGGTCGTGATCGCCACCACGCTCGGGCAGGCAAGGCAGGCCGTCGAACAGGATGGCGCCGATTGTGTTCTTCTCGATGTCAGCCTGACGGACGGCACGAGCTATGAATTCGCGCGCGGATTGCGCGAGGTGGGCATTCCCTTCGGCTTCGTCAGCGGCTACGGCGACACCACGGGTTTTCCCGATGACCTCTCGCATTCGCCTTTGCTCGGCAAGCCCTTCGGGGAAAATGAAATCATGGATTTCGTTCTGAGACTTGTCGGTATGCCGCACGACGCCGTAGACGCCGTAAAAGAATAACGTTTCGCCGCCAGATCGGTTATGATTAGGCTTGAATCGAAATTCGGACAGGTTTCATGCAGTGGCAGGATGAGGCGATCATTCTCGGCGTTAAACGCCATGGCGAGACGAGTGTCATCGCCGAAGTGATGACCCCTTCGCGCGGCCGCCATCTGGGCATGGTGCGCTCCGGCCGGTCTCGCACCATGCAGCCCGTGCTGCAGGCGGGAAACCGGGTGGATGTCATCTGGCGGGCGCGCCTTCACGATCATCTCGGCGAATTCCGTATTGAACCACTGCAATTGCGCGCAGCACAGCTGATGGAGACGGCAACCGCCGTTTACGGTGTGCAGGCGATGGGCGCTTTGCTGAGGCTTCTGCCGGAGCGCGATCCGCACCCGCATCTTTACCAGGCGCTCGATATCATTCTCGACAATCTCCATGAGCCGGTCGATGCGGGCGAATTGTTCGTGCGCTTCGAACTGGCGGTGCTGAACGATCTCGGTTTTGGCCTTGACCTGACCGAATGCGCCGCGACGGGGCTGCGCAACGATCTCATCTATGTCTCGCCGAAAACGGGCAGGGCGGTCTGCCGCACGGCGGGCGCACCCTATGCGGAGAGGATGCTTGCGCTTCCCGCCTTTCTCGGCGACGGCCAGTCGAAGGCGGCCGATCCGGAAAGCCTTGCCGCGGCGTTTCGGCTGACCGGTCATTTCCTCCACAGGCATGTCTATGATCCGCGCGGCCTCAATGAAAACGCCGCCCGCGACGGTTTCGTGCAGGCGGCGCTGAAGGCGCTGGAGCGCAGGACGACACCGCCCGCTCTCGATACGGCCGTCTAGAGCACGTCAAGCAAAAGTGCGTCAGCGATTTTGCGTCCGGACTGCGTAAAAACAAAGAGATAGAGCATTTCAGGTGATCCGGTTTTCACCGGAAATGCTCTAGAATATTTTCAGGGAGCTAGCCTCCCGGTGTTCCGCCACGACGTGCGAAATCCCTCAAGTCTCAGGCCATTGCCGGCCGTGCTACTGGTCGCTCCTGAATGGGCCAGTGCACGATGGCGGCAAAAATTCCCATGCCGACGCCGAGCCACCAGACGATATCATAGGTGCCGAACCTGTCATAAAGGAAACCGCCCAGCCAGACCCCGAGGAACGAGCCGATCTGGTGGGTCAGGAAGACCACACCGCCCAGCATGCCGAGATGGCGCGTGCCGAACATGATCGCCACCAGCGCATTGGTGGGCGGCACTGTGGAAAGCCACAGAATGCCCATGAAGGAAGCGAAGAGGATGACCGAAAGCGGCGATTGCGGCAGCAGCAGGAAGGCCGTAACCACGACCGAGCGGGCGATATAGATATAGGCCAGCATATAGGGTTTCGAATAACGCTGGGCGATGACGCCGGCGGCGAGCGATCCGATGATGTTGAAGAAGCCGATCAGCGCCATGGCGATGACGGCGTAGCGCGGCTCGATGCCGATATCGCCGAGATAGGCCGGGAAATGCGCGGTGATGAAAGCCACCTGAAAGCCGCAGACGAAGAAACCGGTGGTGAGCAGCAGATAGCTCTTATGGCCCAGGGCCTCCTTCAGCGCTTCGCCTGCCGTCTGCTGGAACTGCGCCTGCGACTGGCTGCCGGAGGAGGAGTTGCCGCGTATGAAAAAGGCGAGCAGCGGCACGAGCACCATCATGGCGGCCAGCCAGACGAGGCTGTCGGACCAGCCATAGGCGGAAATCAGCCCCTGGCTGATGGGTGCAAACAGGAACATGCCGGCCGAACCCGCCGCCGTGCCGATGCCGAAGGCAAGCGAGCGCTGCTGCGGCGTGACGTGGCGTGCGAAGGCGGAAAGAATGACGCTGAAGGAACCGGCCGCAATGCCGAGGCCGACAAGCACGCCGCCACCGAAATGCAGCCAGAAGGGCGAGGTGCCGAAGGACATGCAGATAAGGCCCGCGGCGTAAAGAATGCCAGACAGCACCAGAACACGGCCCGTGCCGTATTTATCCGCCATCGCGCCGAAGAAGGGCTGGCCGAGACCCCAGAACAGGTTCTGCAACGCCATGGCGAGACCGAAGGTGGAGCGATCCCAGCCGGTATCGGCAAGCATCGGCAATTGAAAAAAGCCCATGGCGGAGCGGGGACCGAAGGTCATGACCGCAATCAGCGACCCGGCTGCGATAATCAGCCAGGGCATGGTCTGGCGTGTGGCTTGCGACATGAATATTCCCCTGATCGCAGCGCTGCACCTAAAAGAGAAGGGCGATGGCTTGCTGCGGATTCCCCTATGATCGGATGAATATTATCTTTTGTCAGCCTGCCCCACTAGCGACTTTTCTTGACGGCCATTATTCATGCCATTGATGGAATGCGACCACCGGAAAGACGACGATGAAGCAGAATATCTACGACGACGCAGGGTTTTTCGAGCGTTACAGCGCCATGCCGCGGTCTGTGGAGGGGCTGCGCCAGGCCGGCGAATGGCATGAGCTGCGCGCCACGCTGCCGGATCTGAAAGGCAGGTCTTTTCTCGACCTCGGCTGTGGTTTTGGCTGGCATTGCCGTTATGCAGCGGATGAGGGCGCTGCCCATATCGTCGGCATCGATCTATCGGAAAACATGCTGCGCCGCGCCTCGGAGATCAACGGCGGCCCGGGGATCGAATACCGCCGCGCCGCTATCGAAGACATCGATTTTCCGCGGGACAGTTTCGATGTGGCGCTGAGTTCTCTTGCCCTGCATTACGTCCGCGATCTCGACGTGGCGTTCGCGAAGATTTTTGCGGTGCTGAAATCCGGCGGTGATTTCATCTTTTCCATCGAACACCCCGTTTTCACCGCGCTGGAAAAACAGGACTGGTTTTATGGCGAGGACGGCGAAATCCTGCACTGGCCACTCGACAACTACCAGAACGAGGGCGTGCGTCACTCCAACTGGATGGCGGATGACGTGGTCAAATATCACCGCACCGTGTCAGCTATTGTCAACGGCCTGCTGTCCGCCGGTTTTACCCTGACGCGCCTGGCGGAACCACGGCCTGATCCGGCTTTGATGGCCGAGCGGCCGGAACTGAAGCACGAGGATCGTCGTCCGATCTTTCTGATCGTCGGTGCGAAGAAGCCGTGATGGATCAGTCTTCTCATCATTCCTGTTCCGGCGAAGAGAAATGATGTTGGGGTGTGTATGTGTAAGAAAATGCCGCGCCCGCTAGAGGTCCAGTCAGGCCCAAACCGCAGGCTTACCGCCTCTTGATCGCCCAGCCCTCGGCGCGTTCCTCGATTACCTTTGCCATATCGCCGACCGACAGCCTGCCTTCCCCACGCGGCGTCACGTTCCAGCCAAAGAGCGGCCCAGGCACACGCCGGTCGCCGGACATGCGGATGCGGCCCATGGCCTTCATGGGGGAGGGCACATCGCGGGAGCCGGTCAGCTGGTCTTGTGTTGTCATGATGCAGCGGGCGCAGGGCTTGACGAGATCGAAGCGAATGCCGCCAATCTCGATAGCCGCCCAACGATCCTCAGCCCATGCTTCGTCCGTATCCAGCACGATATTGGGCCGGAAACGTTCCATGCCCACGGCCTCCTCGCCATTTCCCCGCATATTGTCGTTCAGTGCGGCAAGCGAGGCAGTGGTGGTGACGAGAATCTGGTAACCGTCGGCAAAGGTGACGGGCGTTTCATTGCCCGTCCATTCTAGGCTCGCAATGCGTTTCGAGGCATCATCGAAGAACGCCAGCTTCACCTCGCGTCCGAGCCAGGCCGAAAGCCCCTTGTTGGTCTCGTCATCGGCAATATTGGCGCTGACGATCGATTTCCACACCGCCACATCCATACGCTGGCCGGATGGGCTTGCGAAAATCTCGCCGTCCTTGTCGCGTGAAAGCACCATGCCACCATCCTCGTGCCGGGCCAGAACTGTGGCGATGGCGGGCAATTCGCGCTGGGTGATGAAATGGCCGGAGGGATCGATCAACATCGCGCGGCGGTCACCCGGCAGGCCTTCGGCCGAAACGGCGCTTTCGGAGAGGGGAATGCCGCGCCCGCTTTTCAGCGGATAGATATTCAGTTCGGTCACACGCATCTCGGGTCTCCTCAAATCTCGTCTAGAAACAGGTCCAGCACCTGCTTCAGCCGCTCGTGACGGGCCGTGGCCATCTGCCGGCCTGTCTCGGTGCGAAAACCGTCGGCCAGCTTGAACAGCTTGGTTTCGAAGTGGTCGATGGCAAAGGCGCGGTCGTCAAGTGGGCGCTCCTTCGCCAGCGGGTCGACCGGATCGTAAAGTGCTGAGCCCATTCGCCCGGCAATATAAAAGCAGCGCGCTGCGCCCACCATGCCGATGGCATCCAGCCGGTCGGCATCCTGAAGGATTTTAGCCTCCAGTGTCTGCGGCTCGATATTGGCGGAAAAGCTGTGGGTGGTGATGGCGTGAGCGGCGGCATCTATATCCGCCTGTTTCCAGCCAAGCCCCATCAGAATGCCCGCCGCCTTTTCCGCCGCCAGCCGTGAGGCCTGCGCCCGCAGGGGCGAGTTCTTTTCCACCGCCACGCAATCATGCAGCAGCACGCTGGCCGCCAGCACGGTGCCATCCCCGCCTTCGCCCGCATGGATGCGCATGGCGTTGCGGAAGACGCGGTGAATATGGGCAAGATCATGCGAGCCGTCGCCCGCATCGGCGGCGTGCGGTATCAAATCCTGCGCAAGCGCCGCATAGGGCGCGAAAGCCTCGGCCGCGATCATGCCTGCGGCTTCCGGGTCAGGATTTTTTGGTAGAACAGGCCGATGCCGATCAGCACCGCGCCGAGCCCAATGAAGGACAGGGCTCTCAGCACGCCTTCAAGATTGCTCATATCGATCAGGAAGGCCTTGGCAACCGAGATCAGCACGAAAGCGGCCGATGCCAAACGCAGGCTGCGGGCGTTAAAGCGCGAGCCGATTACGAGCAGCAGCACGCCGATCAGCAGCCAGACAACGGAATAGCTATAGGTCTCACCCTGCATAAAACCCTTCCAGTCGGCGATGTTTTCGCCCTGCCAGAAACGGCGCACCGAAAGCGTGGCCCAGGCAAAACCGAGTGCGGCTCCCGCCACCGCCAGCATGCTGACATAGGGCGGCGGACGTTTTCCGCGCGCGTAATAGGCAAGGCCGCCATAGGCGAGCGCCGGCAGAAGGTAGCCGATCAGCAGCAGGTTGAGGACCGGGATGCGGCCGGTATTCTCGCCGGTGAAATACGGGTTGAGCGTGAAGAAATGCATCGTCAGCACATTGATGACGGCAATCACGCCGGCAATCATCGAACCGTAACGGAAGACCGGGCTGGGGCTCTTGAGATCGAGCGTCATCAGCACGCCCGAGAAGCCAATGGTCAGCAGCGTGTAGATCGACTGTTCGCCGAGCGTCGGCACGCTGTTGTCGAGCGTGCCGCCGTTCATCGCATGGCGGATGAGGATGGCGACGGCCAGAAGTCCCATGACACTGGCAATCGCCTGCAGGAAGTTCTTCGCCCGGACACCCGGCCAGTCGCGCAGCAGCCATGCCGAGGCGACGGCGAGCAGGGCGGGAATGCCGTAACCCGGAAGAAGCGCATTGAAGACCGGCGTGGTGTCGAGGTTCTGCGGCCCGACGATGGTGGGTTCCCAGGCAATGCGACCAAGAACGGCAACGCTTGCCACCGCCATCACCCAGGGCAGCACATCCCATTTGCGGTAACGGCTTGCCAGCACATAGACGAAACCGATGACGGAAAGCAGCACGGTTGTCACCAGCCCTTCCGTCAGCGTGTGAAGGCTGAGCGCGAAAGCGGCAAAGGAACCGAGAACGAGAATGTTGAGTGGCTTGCGATAGGCCTCATTGTTCCGTCGGTGCAGCCATTCAGCACCCGCAATCAGTGCAAAACCGAGGCCGAGGCCATAGGCCGCATGCAGCCAGTCACGGCCGAGATTGCCATATTCGACGAAGCTTGCCGTGCCGAGCCAGACCGGGAAAAGTGCGGCGATCCCCGCCCAGAGCTGGGCAAAATCCGTATCCGCTGCACCCTTGCGCTTCAGAAAGGAGAAGGCGCACAGCACCAGGATCGCTCCGAGGCCGAGCGCCATGGCGATTTCCGCGGTGTAGCCTGTTCCTACAGGCGGAAGCGTTACGCCGGTATCATTGATGAGCCCGATGAAGTCGATGCCCTGCCGCGACATCAGCGATACCGCAGTCTGTGCGCCAAGGGCGGCAATGATGGCCGGCCAGACCGCATAGTGGCGGGCAGCGCCAAGGGCTGCGAGTGCAGCAATGAGTGCCGAAACGACCAGTGCCGGATGGGTGTCGATGCTGCCCTCGGCAAAGAGGAAGCCGATGGCCGGCAGAATGACCGCCATGGATACCGTGAGATTGATGGCGAGCGACGGGCGTAGCAGAAGCCGCATGACGCGAACCGCGCGCCGCTCGGGAGCAGCGGTTTCGGCCGCTTTTGCGGGCGGGGTGTCGTGCTGCTTCCCGGGCCAGAGGAAGATCGTGCCGGCCAGCATGATAAGCAGGGCAAGCGTCGGCGGTTCCGCACTGATCGTATCGGAAAAACCGATATAACCGAGCGCCCAGAGGCCGAGGCCGGCATTGGCAAGTGAGGGAACCACCGTCCAGCCCTGCCGGCGCGCTGCTGCAGCGGTAGCCATCCAGGCAACGGTCAGGAACACGAAAAGCGCCCAGATATTTGGCGTATCGGTGGAAATCAGGGCCGGCGTCAGCATCGAACCGAGCAGGCCAAGACCGGCCAGCGCCTGTCCGTGCAGCAGCGACAGGCCGATGGTGGCGAAGGCGACGAGGCCAAGCAGGATAAACGCCGTGCCTGGGCCGATATAGTCGTAAATGCCATAGGCTGCGTAAACCACCCCGAACAGCGTCAATGCACCGGCCGCCGTCAGCACACCCGGTATCATGGCGTTGGAATAGGTGGTGGCAACGCCCGGTACCGCCTTGCGGCGGATCGCTTCGCCGGCAACGCCGAGAACGAGGCCGAAAATGGCGGCGAGCGACAGCCTGACCGCCGGGCTCAAGAGCCCCGATTCGATCGAATATTTGACGAGGAAAATACCGCCAAGCGCCAGCGCCAGCCCGCCGGCCCAGACCGCCCAGCGCGCGCCGAGCAGGCTTTCGAAGCTTTCCTTCGCTGCCGGTATCTCGACAGTTGCTGTGACAGGTGCGGGCTGTGCGTCCTCGCGCGTGATCTCTTCCGGCGCGACCGTGGCTGCGGCTTCTTCTGGCGCAGATGTGGATTCAGCTTGGAAGGCTGTTTCACCCGGCGCGGTTTCGCTTTCCGTTTCCGCGGCGAAATCCGGTTTCTCCGTGGCTTCCGCGCTCTCTGCCGGCGTTATCACGGGAGCCGCCACACCCGCGGCCATCAGCCGCTTGAGGCTGTGAACCTCCCGTTCAAGAGACTTGATTCGGCTGGAATTGCGGATGCTCGCGACCAATGTGTAGATGAAGGCCGCAACGAGGGCGAGGATAAACAGCGGGATGTCCAAACGGGCTCTCCAATTATGAAGCTGTTTTTAAAGCCCTTTTGGTGAATTTATGCAAGGCCCGGTTGATATGTGGCAGGGGTTATCAGGGAGTGAACGAGCGGATCCCGCTGGACTTATCTACATCTCGCGTGTCAGGAAACATCCGCCAGCCAGCGCCGCGCCACTTCGATATCGCTGAGCCCGAGTTCGTGCCCATCCTCGAGCGTTTCCACCTCAACCGTTGCGCCGCTCGCCGCAAGCTTGCCCTGCAGCACGCTCGCCCCGTCGCGGTATTTGTCGCGTTCTCCCGCAACAAGCAGGAATCTGCGGCCGGAAAGATCGGTCTCCGGCCATGTTTCAAGAACCGGCATCGGGCGGTAGAGCAGGGCGTCGCCGGCAAGCTCCGGATAAAGCGCCGCAAAGGCCGCATAGAAGTTCGCGCCATTGGAATGGCCGATGAACCGCAGTTTCGAGCAATCGAGACCATAGGCGCGGCTTGCTCCTTCCACGAAGGCGGCAAAAGCCTCCGCTTCCGAGAGGATATCCTTCTGGTCGAAGCTGAAATCGGGAAAGCGCCGGAACCAGCGGGCAACGTCTTCTTCGGTGCTGCGGCCGCGCACGCCAAGCAGGGTGGCGCCGGGGGCTGCCCTGTGTGCCAGCGGCATCAGGCTCGTCTCGCTGCCGCCGGAGCCATGCAGCAGGATGATGGTGCTGCCATCGGGCTCATGCGGCGTGTAGAACCGGTGCACGAAAGGCAGGTCGCGATAAACGATCCGCTCTTCGCCCGGCATTGAAAATTGCGGCAGGGCAACGCGCACATCCGCCTCGTCCTTCATGAAGAGGGGCGGAATGAACAATTCTTCGCCGAGCGTTTCCAGCGGTTCGTCCACCGTCATGCCGGGGGCGTCGGTCGCCATTTCAATCAGTACGCCGCCGGGTTCACGGACATAGAGCGAGTGGAAATATTTCCGGTCGTGGGCGTTGGTGGTGCTGGAATTCAGCGATTTCAACCCGGTGAGAACCGCGTTCAGCTCATCCATGTCCTTCGCACGGAAGGCGATGTGGTCGACCGTGCCGGTGCCGGGCGCGCTGGACCAGAAGCCGGTCGCGTCACGCACGTCTATGATGTCGCCGCTGTCGGAAATAAGCCGGCGTATGGCGCCCGCCTGGCTTTCTTGCCGGTAACCAAAGTGTTTTTCCAGAAATGCCACGGTCTCTTCCGGCACTTCGCTCAGCATGGTTGCGCCATAGATTCGGCGAATGGCTTCAGCGGCGGGGATATCGGCCGTCACATGCGGTGTCGCGTCGGCAAAGGCGTGGGTGCCGACCAGCTTGACGATCAGGCCGTCAGGGTCTTTCAGCCGGATGACGGGAGCGCCGAATTCATCGGACGGTCCCTCGGCGCGGAAGCCGAATTTCAGCGCCCGTGTCAACCAGAAACCGATGGCGGCCGGATCGATTGCAACGGAGATTTCAAGTGTCTGGCCATAACCGACACGGCCTTGACCGCCATCTTCCCAGACGAGAAAGGTCAATAGCGAGCCGGGCGAAGCGATGTCGTCGCCGTAAAGCAGGTGCAACTGCATGGCGTCTTCAAAGCCTGCCGTGCGTTTGACGAGCCGCAATCCCAGAAAACCGGCGTAAAAATCCACATTCGCCTGCACCTTCCGGGTGATCATGGTGATGTGATGGATGCCCAGTGCAGAATTCATGTCGTCGTCCCACCGTTTCGCCTGCTGTTCGAACCCTATTTGTCCCACGCTGCCCCCGATCCGCAACCCCGGCAAATGAGAACGATGTGTTCTCTGTGTGAACAGTATTTTTGCGCCTTTGTTGCACGCGGGATGAGCAGAGGCGCCAGCTTTTTGCCTGCGTCTCGATCATTCATGCACATAAAATAATCATACAAAATAATGGCGATTTTGTATGCAATTTTATCTTGCCTTGAGGGTTTGGATTGGGTCTTATGCAACCAATCAAGCAAAACCATCAGGGGGAATAGATGATTTTAACGCGCAGGTTGTTGTCCAGAACGCTGGCCATTGCCACCATCGGTGCGATCGCGGGCTTTTCGTTGCCGGTGACGGGTGCTTATGCCGAAACGCCAGTGAAATTCACGCTTGACTGGAAATTCGAGGGACCGGCCGCCGGCTTCCTGCTGGCGCTCGACAAGGGGTATTTCAACGCCGAGGGCCTGGATGTCACCATCGACAGCGGCAATGGCTCGGTCGAGGCCATCCCGCGTGTTGCAACCGGCGCCTACCAGATGGGTTTTGGCGATATCAACTCGGTGATGAAGTTCCTCGACGAGGATCCGAGCCAGAAGGTCAAGGCCGTTTATATGGTCTATGAGCGCCCGACTTTCGCCGTCGTTGGCCGCAAGTCGCTCGGTGTTACCGGGGATCCGAAGTCGCTGGAAGGCAAAAAGCTCGGCGCTCCGCCGCCGGATGGCGCCTTTGCGCAATGGCCGGCCTTCAAGCAGGTGGCGGGTCTCGATGACAGCAAGATCAAGATCGAATCGATCGGTTTCCCGGTGCGTGAACCGATGCTCGCCAAGGGCGACGTCGATGCCGTTTTCGGCTTTGCCTTTTCCGTCATTCTCAATCTCAAGAAACAGGGCATTGCCGATGACGACATATCGACCATCCTGATGGCTGAGCATGGCTTGAATCTTTATGGCAATGCGGTGCTGGTAAACACTGATTTCGCTGAGAAAAACCCTGAAGCGGTGAAGGGTTTTCTGAAAGCGCTGGCCAAGGGCTTCGCCGATTCCGTCAAGAACCCGGAAGAGGGCGTGGCGGCTGTCTTGAAGCGCAACGAGACGCTCGACAGCGCCATCGAGCTGGAACGCCTCAACATGGCCAACAGCATGAACATCAAGACGCCCTATGTGGTGGAAAACGGCATGGGCGGTGTCGATCCGGCCCGGCTTGCCGCCTCACTGGAAACGCTCAAGGTGTCGATGGGCCTGAAGGGCAACGTCAAGGCGGAGCAGGTGTTCGACGCCACCTACCTGCCGACCAAGGAAGAGCGCATGCTTCCCTGATGGGTAAAATGAGCGGGTGCCGCAGGTTTCTTCTCCCCGCCGGGGAGAAGTCCGCGGCAGCGGGATGAGGGGGCAAGCTCTCGGTCTACCGCTGACGTTTCCCCCTCATCCGACCCTTCGGGCCACATTCACCCCCTTCGGGGAGAAGAAACAAGCGGCAACGCCGGGTATAGCCGGCAGCCTAAGGAATTGCGGCGGGAGTAACGAAGGCCATAAGCGCCCGTTCCAGCCTGAAAATGGGGATCGCGATGTCACATCTCGTGGAAATAGATAATGTCGACATGCGCTACGGCGGGTCGGCCGGAACGCTGGCCGTATCCGGTTTGAATCTGACAGTCGACAAGGGCGAATTCGCGGCTGTGGTCGGCCCGTCCGGCTGCGGCAAGTCCACGCTGATGAAGCTGGTGACGGGTCTGCATATTCCGCAAAGGGGCAATGTCATCGTTGCCGGGCGGCAGGTCACGGAGCCGGTCTCCATCGTCGGCATGGCCTTTCAGAACCCGACGATGCTGCCCTGGCGCACGACGCTGGAGAACATCCTGCTGCCGCTGGAGATCGTCGAGAAACACCGTCGTCGCCTGCGCGCCCACAAGGCAGAATATGTCGCGAAAGCCGAGCGCCTGCTGGAAATAGTCGGCCTGAAGGGCTTCGGTTCAAAATATCCGTGGCAGCTTTCCGGCGGCATGCAGCAGCGCGCCAACCTCTGCCGTGCGCTGATCCACGAGCCGGAATTGCTGATGCTTGACGAGCCGTTCGGCGCGCTCGATGCCTTCACCCGTGAGGAGTTGTGGTGCGTCATACGCGACCTGCACGCCGCCCAGCGTGTCACCATCATTCTGGTGACTCACGATCTGCGCGAAGCGACCTTTCTCGCTGACAAGATTTTTGTGATGAGCGCGAGGCCCGGCCGTGTGCTGGCGGAACACCGCGTGCCTTTTGCCAGACCACGTCAGCTCGATATCATGTATGACAAGGGTTTTAACGACATGGTGCAGGAACTGCATGGCGAAATCGCGCAGGCGAGGGTGGCGGCATGAGCGCGATCGTAGAAAGCACCGTGGCCGCCGAACCACCCAAACCACTGATTGCGCGAGTCAACTGGGTGAAGGCCGCCCCGTGGCTTTATACGCTGGCACTTTTCGTGCTGTGGGAACTGCTCGTCTACGCACTGAAAATGCCGCCCACCATCCTGCCGTCGCCGGTCAGGGTCGGACAGGCCATCGTGCAATATTGGTCGCCGATCTGGAAGAATTCGCTGCAGACACTTTACACCACGACGCTGGGCTTCGCCATTGCTGTGGCCGCCGGTCTCGCCATCGGCCTGTTCATCGGCTGGTCGAAAACCATCTATGCGGGGCTTTATCCGCTGATGATCGGCTTTAACGCCATCCCCAAGGTGGCGCTGGTGCCCATCCTCGTCATCTGGTTCGGCATCGGCACGGTTCCCGCGGTGTTGACCGCCTTTTTGATTTCCTTCTTCCCCATCGTCGTCAATGTCGCCACTGGCCTTGCCACCATCGAGCCGGAAACCGAAGACGTGCTGCGGGCGCTCGGTGCCAAGAAGATGGACATCATGCTGAAGGTCGGTATTCCGCGGTCCATGCCCTATTTCTTCGGCTCGCTCAAAATCGCCATCACGCTTGCTTTCGTCGGCTCGGTCGTTTCGGAAACCGTCGCCTCCAATTATGGCCTGGGCAACATGATGAGTTCGGCGCAGAGCCAGTTCAATGTGCCGCTCGTCTTTGCCGGTCTGCTGATGCTCGCGGTGGAAGGTATTGCCATGTATGCGGTCATGGCCTGGCTGGAGCGCCGGATGACCGGGTGGGCGCATCGTTCCACCATGGGGCAGTAAGCGGTTACCGCTAGTTTCTTCTCCCCGGCGGGGAGAAGGTGGCCCTAAGGGTCGGATGACGGGGCAACGGCAGCGATATGCGGCGAGCTTGCCCCCTCAACCCGCTGCCGCGACCTTCTCCCCGGCGGGGAGAAGGCGAAAGAGGCACGCGCTCGGCATTCTTCAGGTCAGGGAAAGCCGTGAGCCTGTGACGGCTCAATGCGCCGCCATTTCCTTGACGATATCAGCACCGTCCATCAGGAACGGATAATAGGTCGGCCAATTGGTCACTTCGTCCAGCAGCGCCTTGCGGTCATTGCCCCAGTAAAGATGGTAATGGCCGGCCTTGACCGGAGCGATGGAGTGGTCGCTGAACTGGATGAATTGCGGCGCGGCCTCGTCGCCGGCAGTTTTCTTGAAGATATAGCGGACCCCGCGATTGCCCTTCTTGTAGGTCAGGATTTCATGACCGTCGCTGACATAGGTGCCTTCAGCGGGCTTGCCGTCCTTGTAGAATGCGACGCTGTCAGCCTTGATGAGGATGCGGTTCACATCCGTCTTGTAGCCGATCTCGTAATAGGCGCGATATTCGGCCGCCGTCTTGTCGCCATGTGCGGCCTTTTCGGCCATGACGCTGTCGAGCGAGCCGTTCAGCAGATAGGGATAAACCGATTGCCAGTCGCCTTCCCAGTCGGAAAGCGCGCGCGGTTTTACCTGGGCATCCTCGAAGTATCCCTTGTAAATCTGCTTTTCCGCCTCGGTCATCTGGTGGTCATGACCATGGTCATGGCTGTGGGCAGCGGATTTGTCGCCGCCGGCAGCGGTTGCCACGGCAGCCGCCAGCAGCATGGAACCAAGCGCGAGCGCGCCGGTGACGCGGATCAGTGTCTTCTGCATTATTTCGGCCCTCTTCAGTCTGTGATCAAGATAGGTAACGTAATAACATTACGTATGGACCTATAGAGGCGTCTTTGACGGGATGCAAGGGTGCGTGTCGATGTGCAGTCATGAAAAAGCGCGATGGCTGTTTGAGCCACCTCGCTTGAAAATATGCGGGAAGGGTGAGCCGTCAGGCCTCAGGCGGGCTGTGCGCTTACCTCAGCCTTGCGTTCGTCAAAAGCGAGTTTCATGGCTTTCGTCACATCGCGGGTCGTTGCGAAATAGCTGTCGCTGCGCACCCAGTAACGTAACTTCACGGTGGCGCTGTCGGTGCTGACGGAATCGACGAAAGTCACGGGGGCGGGGTCCAGCAGCACCCGGCTTTCCGAACGCACTACGCGCATCAGCATATCCTGCGCGGCAGCCAGATCCTCGTCGTTTTTGACCGTCAGGCTCAGTTCGTGACGGCGCGAAGGGAAGCGACTGTAATTTGTGATCGGCACATTCCAGAGCGTGGAATTGGGCGCGAGCCGATAAAGCCCGTCACTCGTCTTGAGTTCGGTGGCAAACAGCCCGATTTCAATGATCGTACCGTTGACCGTGCTGGTCTCGATATATTCGCCAACCCGGAAGGGGCGCAAAACCAGCAGCATGATGCCGGCGGCGATGTTCTGCAGCGTGCCTTGCAGCGCAAGACCGATGGCAAGACCGGCAGCGCCGAGAGCCGCGAGAATGGAGGCCGTCTGCACGCCGAACTGGCCAAGCACCATGACGATGACCAGAATAAGCACGACATAACGGATGCCGCCCGCGAAGAAGCCGGCAAGCGTTGCATCAAAACCGCGGATGCGCGAGAGGCCTTGAAACGCCCAGCGCTGCAGGAAGGTGGCCGCCAGCCAGCCAATGATCAGCAGCAGCAGCGCACCGATGACCGAAAAGGAATATTGCACCGCCAGCGCGCTCGCCTGCCGCACAGCCGTCTGCGATGCGACGAGGATATCGGTTGCCTGTTGTTCCATGAATTATCCCATGATTTTATTGCCGTTCAGGATTGGTAACGAATGGGTGCCGCAGCGGTTCCGCCCAGAATCGGGCCTTATCCGCCAAGCGGCAGCACGAAAGGGACGTTGCCATTGGTATCCGCCCCCCGGCCGATCGCCTTGATGGCCTTGATGAGCCGGCCCTCGCGCCCCAGCAGCCGGTCGCCTATGGCGATGATGCGGGCATTGGGCGTGGCATAGGGGGATACGGCGCGCAGGCGAAGCGCAAGCTCGTTCTCATCCTGATCAGGATAAAGGCTGAGTGCGGCAATGACGGCAGCCGCCGGCGAGCGCGAAATCCCCATCCAGCAATGGATGAGCAGCGGCGCGGATTGATCCCATTCCCGCGCAAAATCGATCAGCTTCAGCACATGCGCATCATCAGGCGCAATAAGATCGCCCGTGCCCTTGAAGGCGATATCGTTCATGGCAAGCGTCAGATGCCGCTCGGCGGTAATGACGGCCGGGCGGTGAAAGTTCTGCTCTTCGGCGATCAGCGTCACCATTTCGCGGGCCTTGTGCCTTACGGCCATTTCGGCGATCCGCGAGAGCGGCGATACCACAATGGCCGTCATGTCGCAGTCCCGCCCCTGGTCACGCGCAGCGTCTCGATTGCCTCGAAGCGCGCGATGAACAGTCTCTGTGCCTCCGTCGAAGGAAGTGGTGTGATATCGAACATGTCGCGGGTAATGCCGCGCGGCAGGCCGAAGAATTTCTGCGCCTCGGCGGTGGAAAAACCGGCAAGCTCGGTCGCTTCGAAGAAGGCGGCAACCGTATCGGCCTTCTTGATGCGGTCCTTCAAGTCTCGCGACGCATGCGGTGGCAGGCCGAAACGCAGATGCACGGCGGCCTCCAACCGCTTCTCCACGGTCTTGTAACCACCACCGACGACGGACTTGAAGGGCGAGATCATGTCGCCGATCACATATTCCGGCGCATCGTGCAGAAGCGCCATCTGCATCTCGTCAGGCGTGGCAACGGTGCACATGCGGCCAAAAATGGTCTCGACGATCAGGCAATGCTGGGCGACGGAAAAGGCGTGGTCGCCGCGCGTCTGCCCGTTCCAGCGGGCAACGCGGGCAAGGCCATGGGCGATATCGGCGATTTCCACATCGAGCGGCGAAGGGTCGAGCAGATCGAGCCGCCGGCCGGACAGCATGCGCTGCCAGGCGCGCGGGCTTTTTGCGGGCGTCACTCTCAGTCCTCCGCCCGAGCCGCCGGATCGCTCGCCGGGAAGGAGAGACCGCTCCACGACGGCAGGGCCACGCTCACTTCGACATTACCGGCAAGGAGCGGCGTGCCGGCGGCAAGCGCATCGGCAATACGGTCGGTCCGCACGATGGCAAGCGCCCTGTTGCCGTGAACGGTTCCCAGCGCGCCGACCGGTTTTCCGTTGGCGGTTATCTCCGTCCCGTTGACGGGAAGTGTGCCGTCAGTCGAAACGGTCACGACGCGCCGTCTCGCCGTGCCGCGATGTTTCATGCGCGAGACGACTTCCTGGCCAACGAAGCAGCCCTTCTTGAAGGAAACGCCATCGTTCACATCCATCAGCACATCATGGGGAAAAGCATCCTGCAGCGCATAATCTTGGCCGGATTCGGCAATGCCGTGCTCTATTCGCAGTGCCTCATAGGCTGCGGCCTCGCCAGAGGCGGATGCGCCCGGCACACGCCAGAGATCGACATTCGCCTTGGCGAAACGGCCATCCCGAACGCCTGTCTCCGGCGCGCTGTCGTCCCAGAAAACGCTGACGCCTTCCACGGCTTCAGCTTTCAGATCGACGGGCGCGCGCAGCTTGTACATGGTCAGGCGACGCAGCAGGGCATCCTGCTCGGCGGCACCCGTTTCAACCAGATAGTCTCCGCCGTCGCGCCAGATCAGGAAATCGAACAGGATCTTACCCTGCGGCGTGAGAAGCGCCGATGCGCGGGCTTCGCCTTCCGGCAGGTTTTCGACATCGGTCGTGATCAGATTGTTCAGAAATTCCTCGGCGCCGGTGCCGGAAACCCGGATCAGGCGGCGGTCGGCAAGAAAGGCGGAAGACATGGCGTCACCGTTCGGTTCGTCGAGACTATTAAATATCCGGCAAGCGGCGGATGCACTTTGCCGGAATGCTCATTCCGCACAGTTAGGATTTTTACCTGAGAACGGCAAGCGCCGGGATGAGATCAATCGCCGGCGGTGAAGAACTTCCACTTGCCATCGGGCGAAATGCCGATGCGGTAGAAGCTGTAATTGCCATATTCCTGCATATCCGCCAGATCGCCCGCCGTGATGATGCGCAGCAACTCCACCTTTTCCGGCGCAGTCAGCGTATTCAGCGGTTTCCCGGCGAAATAGGGGAAGACATAGGCCTCGTCGGGCGTGCCGGCATCGACATGGGCATAACCGGTCGACAGCAGGTCGATGATGATCGCCAGCACTTCCAGGCCGTCAGGGTCACCGGAATAGCTTTTAAGCGCCGCAATCGGGTCTTCGCTGTCGCTGCCGTCGATGCGGAGCTGATTCTGCCCGGCGGCGATGAAGGGCCGCAGTTTCTCGATATCGCCTGACGCAGCGGCATCGATGATCTGCTGGCGCAGCTTGCGCACAGGCTCCGGCGCCTTGGAAATATCGTGCTCGATGACAACGGACATTTCCGGCGTGGTGTCTGGTTTGGCGGATTGCTGGTTCGTCTGGTTGGCGGAGCGGTCAACCAGCGGGTCGGGCAGGGGAATGCCTTCCGAATCGCCTTCAACCTCGTCAGGCTCCGCAGGCTGTGCCTGTTCGCCGTTCTGCGCCTGCGGTTCGCTTTGGCCCTTCTGCACGGGTTTCAGCTCGGATAGGGCAAAGGCTTTTTCAGGCAGACTGATCGGGCCGGCGGTAAACGCAAGCAGGATGGACAGCAGGGCGGAAGAGCGCAAAAGCCCCTTGCTCAGGCAAGACATGGTAGACTCCGGCTTTACTGTATTACCCGCTGCGGCGAAAATTCGCCCTGAAGCATACGCTGGCGCAGCGATTCCAGCATTGCTTCCGCGCCGGCCTCGCCATGAATACGGATGGTTTCACGCATGGCCAGAGCAATCGCGGCATCGGCGATGATCTCAGGCTCGATGCCGTCGGCCATGCCGTCAGCCCATGCCTCGTTCTGGTGTTCCAGAGCGACCTGCATCTTTTCATGCACGATCATATCGTCGATTTCGTTACGGCTTGTCTGCATTTTTCATCCTCGACAGGGCGGGCAAGTCCTTACCACCCTGTTAACAACACTAGCAGCCTTTTATCAAAACGGCACGGGCTGCGGCGAAAAGAGGTTAATAAACCTTTAATTTCCGAACCTGGACGCGATTTCCTGCGCGAGTGTTGCCCCTTCGTTACGGTAGTTCTCTTCTGCCATGATGGCGGCGCGTGTGCAACTGGTGTGGATGGCCGCAAAAGAGCGATATCCACGGTTGAATGCGGCCGTCATACGCTGGCGTCGTTCGGGTTCGCTGGCCGTGTCCGCTGCCAGCAGGTCGCTCATCGATTTGCGCCAGTCTTCCGGTCCGGAAGAGGGGCACAGGGTTCTTAAGTATTGCACCGCGCCCAATATTTCCGAAAGCCGCGCCAGCTTGTCGTCATAAGGAGCAGGTTTGGGCGGTGCCGCGTCCGCGGGACGCGCCTCGGAAACGGATTTTGAAGGCTGCGCATAAGCGACGATCCCTTGCCCTGATATGGCAAGCATTGTCAGAAAAAGAGACAGGAAGATGGTTGGCCGTATCAAAATTCTATTCTGCCCCACACATACTCGTGAACTGTTGGCTCGTGACCATCCGGCGGGCGGATCGGTCCTAAATAATAGCGATTCTGGCTGGCTGGCAATCATGCAAGCAGACGCTCGGCGCATTCGACGACGCTTTCGGGCGCCGGCAGAAGGCGAATTTCCGCCAATGTGTACCAGCCCGCATCCGCCGCATCGTCCCCCACCGTCACCAGCGGATCGGCATCGGTTTCCACGGTGAAGACCGACAGGAAATAGTGGCTCGTGAGCACGCCTGCCGCATCTCGCGAGGGAAGATCGTAGGTCGCAAAAAGCTGCGGCCGGCGGGCGACGATGCCGGTTTCTTCCTGCAATTCGCGCAGTGCAGTCTCGGCCGGGGTTTCCCCTTCTTCGGCCCGTCCGCCCGGAAAGGCGAACATGTCCTTGGATGGCGGGTTGATGCGGCGCACCAGAAGCAGCCGGTCGCCATTCCTGACGATGGCGGAAGAAGCGGCACGGGGCTTGATACGAAGGGTCATGAATGGTTTCGCTTGTTTCGGCCGTTTCCGGCCTGTCTATAGTGGTATCATGGCTCGGAAAAATCGATTCCGGTTTCCGCGCCAATGGTTATAGTCCGGAACGGGCGTGATTGTGCATGCTAAAGACGGTGGAATGAAGGTCTATCTTATCTACGTTCTGGCGGCTCTTGCGGAAATCGCCGGCTGTTTTTCCTTCTGGGCTTGGCTGAAACTCGGCAAGACCGGTTGGATATTGTTGCCCGGCATGGTGGCGCTGGCGGCTTTCGCGTGGCTTCTGACGCTGGTGCCGACCGAGGCGGCGGGCAGGGCCTATGCCGCCTATGGCGGGATTTACATCGCCGCCTCGCTGTTCTGGCTCTGGGGCGTGGAAGGGCATGCGCCGGACAGGTGGGATATTGCCGGCGGCGTCGTCTGCCTTGCCGGCACCGCCATTATCCTGTTCGGGCCGAGGGGTTGAGGAGAAGGCCATGTGCGGACGTTTCGTGCTGGAGGCGACGCCGGAAGAAATCGCCGATTATCTTGATCTGATCGGCCTCGAGGATTTTCCCGCCCGTTTCAACATCGCGCCGACCCAACCCATCCTGATCGTCATGGAAGGCGAGCGGCAGGAGCGGGGCAGCAATCTGCCCAACCGCCGCGCCGTGCTCGTCCGCTGGGGTTTCCTGCCGGGCTGGGTAAAGGACCCCAAGGATTTTCCGCTGCTTATCAACGCCCGTTCGGAGACGGCGATCGGCAAGGCCTCCTTCCGCGCCGCCATGCGCCATCGCCGCGTGCTCGTGCCCGCCACCGGCTTCTACGAATGGCGACGCCCGCCAAAGGAGGAAGGCAGCAAGCCACAGCCCTATTTCATTCGCCCGAAAAACGGCGGCATCGTTGGCTTCGCCGGCCTCATGGAAACCTGGTCTTCCGCCGACGGCTCGGAGGTCGATACCGGCGCGATCCTCACAACCGCCGCCAATGCCACGATCGGCCGTATTCACGACCGTATGCCCGTGGTCATTGCGCCGGAGGATTTCAGTCGCTGGCTGGATTGCAAGACCCAGGAACCACGCGAGGTCGCCGATCTGATGCGGCCGGTTCAGGATGATTTTTTCGAGATGATTCCCGTCTCGGAGAAGGTCAACAAGGTCGCCAATGTCGGGGCCGATCTCATCGAGCCGGTGCCGGAAAGCGTGCCGCTGGCAAAGATCAAACCGCCGAAGGACGAGGGGCAGATGTCGCTGTTTTGAGGTCTTTGCGCGGTGTGCGAGGCTTGTTATCCGCCGGCTGACGTTGCCGCGTATTTTTTCCCCCGGAGGGGAGAAGAAACAAGCGGCTCCCGCTCGATCACGCGGATAACGAGCTCTCTGGAGCTATCACCCGTTCCGCCCGATCTTTTGCAGCCCTTCAGCTATCATGATGTCGGAATAGACGCGGTTTCGGCCATTCGCCTTGGCGAGATAGAGCAGCTGGTCAGCGGCATTCAGCTGGTTGTCGAAAGGTTCGCCCTTTTCGATCTCCACGACGCCGAGCGAAATCGTCAGTGCCAGGCTGCTGCCGCTCAGTTGCCGGCCGTTCTTTTCCACCTGTTCGCGCAGTTCCTCGCAGAAGGCATAGGCAGCCCGCGCATCCAGCCCGCGCAGGAACACCGCGAATTCCTCGCCGCCGAGGCGGGCGGGGATATGGCGTTGCTCGTCGCACATGTCATGCAGCAGCTCGGCCAACTTCTTGAGCGCCCTGTCGCCGGCATCGTGGCCCAGCGTGTCGTTGATCTTCTTGAAATGGTCGATGTCGAGAATGGCGACGGCGCCGCTTTCGTCATTGTCGTTGATGACGTCCATCAGCGCCCGGGTACGCTCGAAGAAGGAGCGGCGGTTGGGCAGGCCGGTCAGGTGGTCACGTTCCGCCAGTTCGCGCAGGCGCTTCAGCTGCTTCAACGTCTCGATATTGTTGTCGATGCGGCACTGCAATTCTTCCGGCACGAAGGGACGGTAGACGAAATCCGACGCGCCAGCCTTGAGGAAGCTTGCCGAAAGCAGCCGGTCCGTGGAGGAGGATATGCCGATAACCCGCAAATCCTCGGATGAGCGGCTGTCGCAGATTCGGCGCGTCAACTCATAACCGTCCATGTCAGGCATATGATAATCGGTGATGACGAGCTGGATCGTCGGGTTCTGCGACAGGATTTCCAGCGCCTGCTTGCCCGAATGGGCCTCGCTGACCCTGAAATTCTGCCGCTCCAGAATTTCCACCAGGCCGGACCGTGCCGCACGCACATCGTCGACCACGAGAACGGAGAATAGCTTGTTGTTCAAAATCCGCTGGACGGTTCTGACGACCGCATCGACGGTGCGATGACCGTCCTTGACGATATAGTCAATGATCTTCTTTTCGGCGTAGCGCTTGCGCGCCTCGTCATCCACCGTGGCGGTGAAAACGATGGCCGGCACCTTGTGCTCGGATAAAAGTGCAAGAATCTCGCCCTTCGGCGCATCCGGCAGGTTGAGCCCCGTCAACGCCAGCGTGAAATTATGCTCCTGCATGAGGGCATCAGCCGCCGCCATGCTGTCACAATGGAATACCTCAGCCTCCGTTTCTTCCGAAAGCCGCGTCTTCAGCAGCATGGAAAGCGCAATGGAATCTTCAATCAGAAGGATTTTATCCTGCATGCCGTCCCGAAGCCCCCCATGGCCCGTCTCCCCAGTCTTTCCTCAATGCCGACTATTCGTCTCCGCGCGGCCGCGAATTCGAAGGTTGGCTTATGCATTGTTGTGGAAAAAAATGCGGAATAGAAAAGTTCTTTTATATTCACTAAGCTATACGTTGGCGCTCGTATAGCCGTCTTGTCGAAGCCGAGCTTTCTACTGCAGTTTCGTTGCGGCTTCGTTACAGAATTCTGCCAATTCTATGAATGGTTTACGATCTGCTACATCGCGGCGCGCGAAAAACAAAAACGGCGCCTGCAAAAGGCGCCGCGTGATTGTTGATTTTCCGTCAGTATTTTTCCGTCTTTCGGAAAATCCCCAATATCCGCTGACATCAGAAAAGTGAATGTTTTCAGGCGGTTTTGGCGGCGGGCTTACGCTTCAGCATCAGGGCTGCGGCAGCAACGGCCTTCAGTCCGAGCGGGCGGTAGTGGCTCTTGAGGTCAGGCTTCGCCTGCGGCTGTGCCTTCGTCTCGTTCGTCATTTTCTCTCTCCACAATTCACGCCAATCGCCTTTGCGATGCGTCTGAGGCCCTTCTTTCGAGGCTAATCTTGACGGATTCGAGGCGAAAGTTGCGAAGCCGGTTTTTCGGGCTGCGACATTTTGTGTCACATCCCGCACTGGCCAATGCGGAAAAAATAAACCTGTGGTTTCAAATGCTGCGATCGAGGCCGTTGCCGCCATTGGCGTCGTCATGCGCGTCTTCCTCGATGGTCAGCGTGCCGTAGCGGCGGTGCCAGAGACGGGCGCTGATGGGAATAAAGACGAGATAGGCGGCAACCGTCAGAACAAGAACTTCCCAGGTGAAGCTCATCAGCATCGCCACATAGAGCACGACGACGAGGATCATCGGCAGCACCAGATCGCGGCGAATGCGGCTGGTTCCGGATTTTCCCGACCAGATCGGCAGGCGGCTGATGAGAAGATAACCGATCAGCACGGTATAGGCGGCAGCGACATAAGCGAAAGGCTTGTCCGGCTCCACGCCAAGGAAGCCAAGATAAACCGGCAGCAGCACCAGCATGGCGCCCATCGGCGCCGGCACGCCGACGAAAAATTCATTCTGCCAGGGAGCCTTCACCGGGCGCTCGATCATGACATTGAAGCGCGCCAGGCGCAGGCCGGCGGCAATGACATAGATGAGGCCGGCGATCCAGCCGATCGAGCGGACCTGATCGAGCAGATAGATATAGACGACGAGGGCAGGGGCGACACCAAAATTGACGATGTCGGCCAGGCTATCCATCTGTTCGCCGAATTTGGAGGTCGCCTTCATCATGCGGGCAACGCGCCCGTCGATACCGTCGAGGAAGGCGGCGAGCAACACCATGCCAACGGCCAGCTCGAAGCGGCCTTCTATGGCAAGGCGCACGCCACTCAGGCCGGCGCAGATGGCCAGAACGGTGATGAGATTGGGCACCAGGAGCCGAAAGGGAATTTCCCTCAAGCGCGGCCCACGGCCGCTATCTTTGCGACCCTCATGTTTTCCGTTCTGCTGTGACTCTGCTGCCGGCGTTTCCATGCGCATGCCCTTCCTGTTTGTCCTTAGCCGCGGCGGCTAAGGACCGGACCCTTGGCCGAGCCGAATTCGGCAAGCACGGTTTCACCGGCAATCGCCGTCTGGCCGACCGATACACGCGGCTCGAAACCAGCTGGAAGGAAGATATCGAGGCGCGAACCGAAACGGATAAGGCCGAAACGCTCACCGGCATCGACAGGTTCATTCGGTTTCACCCAGCAGACGATGCGGCGGGCGACCATGCCGGCGATCTGTACCACGCCGACCTTGCCATGCGAGGTCTCGATGACGAGACCGTTGCGTTCATTGTCTTCGGAAGCCTTGTCGACTTCGGCGTTCAGGAAGAGGCCGGGACGGTAAGCGACATTGACGATGCGGCCACGGACGGGAGCGCGGTTCACATGGCAGTTGAACACGTTCATGAACACCGAAATGCGCACCATCGGCTCCTTGCCGAGTTCCAGTTCAAGCGGCGGAATGACGCTCTGCACGGCGGAAACCTTGCCATCGGCGGGGCTGATGATGAGGTCGTCATCCTGCGGCGTCACACGCTCCGGGTCACGGAAGAAATAGGCGCACCAGGCCGTCAGCACGAGACCGACCCAGAAGAGCGGTTCGGCGATCCAGCCGAGCACCAGCGATGCGACGAAGAAGGCCGCCACGAAGACATAACCTTCCTTGTGGATCGGTACGATGGTGTTGCGAATGGTGTCGAACAGATTCATATGGTTCCTTGCTCCGGTTTTTGTCTGCGCCTCCATATGTGGTCTTCATACGACACGATCCATACGGGCATGCGACAAACTTCGTCTTGCTGGTTACAGCCAAACGCCCCGCCCGGCAATGGCCCGGCAGGGCTCCCACTCCGGTTCCCCCGGAGTTATGCCGAGTTTATGCCGTCAATGCGCCGGTTCACCGCGGTCCACGACGCCAAGATCGTCGCTTTCGCGAACATGGCGCAGCATCTCTTCCGCCCGGATCGCCTCGCGCTGGCGGCTCCACATCGAGGCGTAGAGGCCGTTTTGCGCCATCAGCGAGGCGTGTGTTCCCCGCTCGGCGATCAGGCCTTCCTTCAGCACGATGATTTCGTCCGCATGGATGACCGTGGAAAGGCGGTGCGCGATGACCAGCGTGGTGCGGTTTTTCGAGACGATGTCGAGGGCGCTCTGAATTTCCTGTTCCGTGTGCGTATCGAGCGCCGACGTCGCCTCGTCGAGGATCAGGATCGGCGGCCCCTTGAGGATGGTCCGGGCGATCGCCACACGCTGCTTTTCACCGCCAGACAGTTTCAAGCCGCGTTCGCCGACCATGGTGGCGTAACCCTCCGGCAGCTTGCCGATGAAGGCGCTGATCTGCGCCGCATCCGCTGCCGCCATGACCTCTTCCTGCGTTGCCGACGGGCGGCCATAACGGATGTTGTAGGCCAGCGTGTCGTTAAATAGCACCGTATCCTGCGGAACCATGCCGATTACCGAACGCAGGCTCTTTTGCGTTACGTCGCGAATATCCTGCCCGTCGACTGTAATTGTACCCTCCTGAATATCGTAGAAACGATAAAGAAGCCGCGAGATCGTCGATTTTCCCGCACCAGATGGACCGACGATCGCCACCGTCTTGCCAGCCGGCACGGCGAAGGAAACACCCTTCAGGATCGGTCTTTCAGGGTCATAGGCAAAATGCACGTCGCGGAAGGAGATGGCGCCGGGGCCGGCCGAAAGCGGCTTTGCATCCGGCGCATCCGTCACTTCGGCTTCCACCTCCAGAAGATCGAACATCTGCTCGATATCGGTCAGCCCCTGGCGGATTTCGCGATAAACGAAGCCGATGAAATTGAGCGGCACCGAAAGCTGCAGCAGCAGCGCATTGACGAAGACGAAATCGCCGATGGTCTGTTCGCCACGCTGCACGGCCAGCGCCGACATCACCATCATGATCGTCGAGCCGATGCCGAAGATCACGCCCTGGCCGAAGTTCAGCCAGCCGAGCGAGGTCCAGATGGAGATCGCCGATTTTTCGTAGCGCTCCATGGCAATGTCGAAGCGCTTGGCCTCCATCTCCTCATTGCCGAAATATTTGACGGTCTCGAAGTTGAGCAGTGAGTCGATCGCCTTGGTATTGGCGTCGGTATCGCTGTCATTCATGGCGCGGCGAATGCCGATGCGCCAGTTGCTGGCCCTGACCGTGAACCAGATATAGGCCCAGACGGTGATGACGGTGACGAGCACGTAAGAAAAGCCGTAGGACGCCCAGAAGATGATGGCCGTCAGCAGGAATTCGATGAAGGTCGGTGCGGTGTTGAGAATGGTGAAGCGGACAATGGTTTCGATGCCCTTGGTGCCGCGCTCGATCACCCGCGAAAGCCCGCCGGTCTTGCGTTCCAGATGGAACCGCAGGGAAAGCCGGTGCATGTGCACGAAGGTGCGATAAGCGAGCTGGCGCACCGCATGCTGTCCGACGCTGGCAAACAGCGAATCGCGAAGCTGATTGAGACCGACCTGGATCAGCCGTGTCAGATTATAGGCGATGACCAGCGCCACCGCGCCGAGCAGGAAGGCCGGAACCAGGCCGGCCATATCGAGCTTACCGTTAAGCGCATCCGTCGCCCATTTGAAGAAATAGGGAACGGCGATCAAAACCAGCTTGGCGACAACAAGGAACACGGTTGCCCAGATCACCCGCATCTTCAGGTCCCACCGGCCCTCCGGCCACATATAGGGCCAGAGATTGATCAGGGTCTGGGTCGGATTGCTGGAATCCGCCGAAATGGTTTTTTTCTTCGTTGCCATCATTCTCTCCGGGCACTGCCGGAAGCCGACAGCAGGACGGCGGCTTTGGTCAAGCCGCCGCGCGTGTCACAGATAGGGTTGTTGCGGGTTCACCGCAACGTCTTCAGATCGTCAGGAGCCGCTCTTCAGCCGCTTGCGGTGGAGTTCCTCGGCATTCGGCAGGGCTTCTTTCGGCACGCCGAAAATCTGGCCGGGTTCGATCAGGTCGGGGTTTTTGATCTGGTCCTCATTGGCGAGGTAGATCGTGGTGTAACGCACGCCCTGACCGTAAACGCGGCGCGAAATCTGCCACAACGTGTCACCGCGGCGGATGATGACGCTGTTCTGGCTTTCGGCAAGCGGCGCCTGCTCGAAGGTCTGCGGGCCGGCAGGGGCCTGCGGCGCGGGGGCGGGCGGAGCGATGATGTGGAGTTCGGCGAGACGGCTTGCAAGCGAGGCGATGCCCTTGCCGATGGCCGCCACATCGTTCGGCCAGGCTTCAACCGTCGCAAGCAGCTGGCGTGCCTTGGCCGTGATATCACCGGCAAAAGCGGTGAAGGCAGGCTCGGTTGCGGCGGCAGTGCGGAACTCCGAGAGCGATTTCAGCGCGATCACCACAGCGGAGCGACCGGCAATGGCCTGATCGAGCGCTGGCGTTGCCTGGTCCTTGTAGAGATTGGACAGGATGCCGAATGCCTTGGCGACATCGGTGCGCAGCTTTTCAAACGCGGCGCGGTCGCTCGCCGTGCTCTGGTTTTCGGCCGGCGCCGCGGTCGTGCTGGCGGAAGATGAGGCCGATGGCGCCTGCATGGCGACGGTTGCCTGATCGGTCTGCGGCCGCTCGAAGGGAACGCGCACGCGCACCTTGGCGGTGCCATCCGCATTCAACTCTTCGACGGTGATGATATGGCTGCCGACGGCCAGGTCGACATTGCCTTCGATGACGAAATGCCCGGAGGTTTCCGTCGTGGTCTTGCCGATCTCCGTCTCGTCGACGAGCGCTCGAACTGCCGAACCCGCGGGCGCGGAACCGGCCACAAAAATCTTCGATCCTTCAAATTCAACGGCGGTGACCTGCACGCTCGCGGTCAGCGGTGCAGCCGCCGAAGGTGCGCTGCCTGCAACCGGGGTGGAAGCGGCATTTGCGGTCTGCTCGGGCGTAGCTGCCGGCTGTTGAGCGACCGTGGCCTGCGGCTGGAGCGGCGCCGGAGCAGCGTCCGGCATGGCCAGCACGCGACTTGCCTCGCCGGGCTTGGACACCATGGCCAGAAGTTCGCCGGATTTGTTTTGCGGCACGGAGACGGTTGCCACTTCTTCGGACTGCGTTGCCTTGCCGTTGGCATCAGTGGAGCGCAACACCAGCTGGTGGTCTCCGGGCGGCAGGGGATTGTCGAAGACCGCAGCGAAATCGCCGCTTCCATCGATCTTCGTCTCGGCGACGACCTTGCCATTGCTCAAAATCTCGAGTTTCCCGCCGGGCTGTGCCTTGCCTGCAATCACGGCCGATCCATCAGGCTCCACCCGCAACACGTCGAAAGTTGGCGCACCTGGGGTGGCCTGTGCAGCGCTGGCGCCAGCTGGAGCCTGTGCCGGAGCCCGTGTCTGCGTGGGCGCTGAGGGCGCAACCGGCTGAGCGGGTCTCGGCGCACCGTCGTCGGTGCCGGCAAACACGCCTGCCAGTCGGCGCACCTGCTCCGCTGCCGCTGCGGCACTGTCAGGCAGGCCGCGCAGGAAGGCGGTGGTACGTTCGGCCGCAGCGCGCGCCGTGGTGATGAGCCGCGACGTCGTTTCGTCCAGCGACTCGGGAATATCGATATTGGTCAGTTCCTTCAGCGAAGCCTCGACATTCTTGCGGGCTGCTGCGAAATCGGCGTCGGAGGGGACCTTGTTGTCGGCGAAAAGCGAGGCCATGTCCTTGATCGACTGGGTTGCGGACGCCGCCCGGCGGCCCACCTTGTCGGCGATGTTGGCTGTTTCCTCAGCCGCGTCGGAAAGGATGTCGCCCGCCTTGTCGGCGCCCATTTCAACGCTGTTCTTCACCGCGTTGCCCGCCTCGTTGATGGCGTCGCCAATCGGTTTACCGTCATTGGAAATCCGCGGCAGGACGAAAAAGATCATGAGCAGGGACGCAATGCCCAGCACGATCAGCGCCAGCAAACCGGCTTTGTTATTTTTCATCCTGTGTGCTCCGGGTATTCCAAGCTATGAACATGAGTTGAGATTGCTAGCGTCTTACCTTCTCCCAGACAAGCGGCGTGTGGCCAAAAGGTCATATTTGCAAGGGATTTCCCAAATTTTCTTGACGTGCAGCATCCCGCATAGTTCCTTCCCTCAATGACGGACAAAAATACAGCGATTCGATCCATCTGCGTTTATTGCGGCTCCCAGCCCGGACGTGATCCAGCCCATATGGAAGCAGGCCGTGCGCTTGGGAAATCCATCGCCGAAAACGGCATCCGCCTCGTTTATGGCGGCGGCACCAAGGGCATCATGGGTGCGGTTGCCAGTGGCGTTCTTTCCAATGGCGGCGAAGTAACGGGCATCATACCGGAATTTCTCGTCGATATGGAGGCAACACGCCATTCTCTCGGACAATTGAACGAGCTTGTCATCACCAAGGACATGCATGAGCGCAAACATATGATGTTTGAGCGCTCGGATGCCTTCGTGACCCTGCCGGGCGGTGTCGGCACACTGGAAGAGATCGTCGAGATCATGACCTGGGCGCAGCTTGGCCGTCACGCCAAACCGATGGTCTTTGCCAATATCAACGGCTTCTGGAACCCCATGCTGGAGCTGGTACAGCATATGCGCGACCAGGGGTTCATCCATCGCGCGCATCTTCTGAACCCGCTCATCATCGACGAGGTGAAGGACATCGTGCCCGCCATCATCGACCGGGCGCTGGCGCAGCAGAACCCGGAAGGCGATCCTTCGGTGATTTCCCGCCTTTAGAGTGTGCGGCCTACTTCTTGAGCCGCATCAGGCTGGAGCCGGTGTAGATCGCCAGCGCCACCCAGATCATCGCAAAGGCTACCATCCGCACCGTGTCGAAGGGTTCCTTGAAGATGAAGATGGCGATGAGGAAGATCATCGTCGGCGCGATATATTGCATGATGCCGATGGTCGACAGCCGCAGCAGCTTGGCGCCGTTGCCATAGAGAATGAGGGGCACGGCGGTGATCACGCCGCTTGCCGCCAGAAGCCAGGTGTCGGTGGAATTACCGCCCATGAAATGCGCCTGTCCGCTGAAGGCAAGCCAGATCATGACCAGCACGGCGGGAATGGACAGCAGCATGACTTCCAGCAGGAAGCCCTGCGTCGCGCCAATCGGTAATGTCTTGCGGAAGAAGGCGTAAAAACCCCAGGAGACGGTAAGCGCGATGGACACCCATGGCAGGCTGCCCGCATGCCAGGTGAGGATGGCAACGGCGAGCGCGACGAGGCCAATGGCGGCGATCTGCGCCGGATAGAGTTTCTCCTTCAGGAGAACGGCGCCGAGGAAGATGCTGAACAGTGGATTGATGAAATAGCCGAGTGCCGCATCCAATGCACGGCCCGCGCCGATCGCCCAGATATAGATACCCCAGTTGATGCTGATGAGGGCGGCCGTCAGGCTTGCCATGGCCAGCATCTTCGGGTTTTTCAGTGCTGTTCTGATTTCCGCCGTCCGCCCGAGTGCGATGAGCACCGCTGCCGCGATCGGCACCGACCAGATGACGCGATGCACGATGACCTCGATTGGCGAGATATGCGCAACCGCCTTCATGTAAATGGGGAGGAAGCCCCACAACAGATATGCGGAGAGCGCGAAAGCAAAACCGCGCGCGCTGTCGCCGCCCTCTTGGGCCGGGAGCGATTTGTCGAGTGCCATGGGGAATACCGCCAATTGTTCGGATGGCGTTTTATAGCGGATCGCCACAATAGCGGCCAATTCATTTCCGTGAAGGGTTCATGAGAAAAACTGCATGAATAACAGGCGCTTTGCTCTTGAAATAAGCTTCCATGTTGACCGTCCGGGTGCTCCAGGCGGGAAATCCCGCGTGGAGCCACATAGGCATCCAGATGAATCACTGTCTCATCCGGCCATTACAAGTCGCTGAAAAGACGCTTATTTCCCGGCAAAGCGATCAGTGGCGCGGATCAGCTGGTCAAGAATGCCGGGCTCACTCATCGCATGTCCAGCAGCCTCGATAATGTGGAAATCCGCCTTCGGCCAGGCCTTGGCCAGCTGCCAGGCATATTTCAGCGGGCAGGGCATGTCGTAGCGCCCATGCACGATGACGCCGATAATATCCCTGAGCTTGCCGGCGTTGCGCAGCAGTTGCTCTTCTTCCAGCCAGCCGCCATTCACGAAGAAATGGTTCTCGATGCGAGCGAAAGCGATGGCATATTTATCCTCGCCGAAATCCTCGACGCGGTCAGGATCGGTGACGAGCGCGATGGTCGCGCCTTCCCACTGGCTCCATGCCTTGGCGCATTCCAGCTTCTTTGCTTCGTCAGCGCCGGTGAGATAGCGATTATAGGCCTGCATCATTTCGCCACGCTCCGCTTCCGGGATGGGCGCGATGAATTTTTCCCACTGGTCCGGATACATTTCCGAGACGCCGAACTGGTAGTACCAGTCCAGTTCCGGCCGGGTAACGGTGTAGATACCGCGCAGGACGAGTTCGCTGACGCGGGTAGGATGGGTCTCGGCATAAGCGAGTGCCAGCGTCGAACCCCAGGAGCCGCCGAAAACCAACCATTTTTCAAAGCCGCAAAGCTCGCGCAGCCTTTCAATGTCGGCAACCAGATGCCAGGTGGTGTTGGCCTCCAGTTCCGCATGCGGCGTGGAACGACCGCAGCCGCGCTGATCGAACAGGATGACATCGTAAAGTGCTGGATCGAAAACCCGGCGATGCGTTGGGTTCACGCCGCCGCCCGGCCCACCATGCAGGAAAACCGCCGGTTTCGCGCCGCGTGTGCCCACCCGTTCCCAATAGATCACATGTCCATCGCCGACATCGAGCATACCGGTCTCGAAAGGTTCGATCTCGGGGTAAAAGCCGCGCAATTTTTCGGTCATGGATTACTGTCCTCTGGTGGCCACTTGGCCGTGTCATGGTCCGGGTGCTGCCGGCTGTTCACCGGCGCGGGCGCATCATCCGTTGCAGGTTCCGGCTCGACCGGCAAGGCATCAAGTTCGGAAAACCAGTGCATCTTGCTGGCAAGATTGGACTGCGCCTCCGGCTTTATCCGCTCTGGCTCGTCCAGCGAACCAAGGGAAATATTGATGAAATCGGCCCCCGGCATGTCGTAAAAGAGCGGCGTGCCGCAGCGGCCGCAAAAACCGCGGCGCACATGGTCGGACGACTGGAACCATGATGCCTCGCCGCGGGTCATCTCAAAGACATCAAGGGCACCGGCCGCAAGTGGCATGAAATAATTGCCCGACGCCTTCTGGCACATGCGGCAATGACACAGATGCGGATAACGCAACCCGCCCTCGATCCGGTAACGCACTGCGCCGCACTGGCATCCGCCGGAAAAGCCCTTCAGCTCGCCCATCAGCGGTCGTCTTCCGGCGGCCAGACCTGCGTGTCGTGATCCGGGTGCTGATAGGAATTGATCTCCGCCTCGTCCACGCCCTGTTCTACGGCTGGTTTGGAAAACAGCTGCTCGATCCACGGCATACGCTTGTGGATGTTGACCTGCACCTGCGGCTCGATCCGCTCCGGCTCATCGAAAGCACCGATGGCGATCTCCACGCCGCCGGGATAATGATAGGTCAGCGGTGTGCCGCATTTGTTGCAGAAACCGCGATGGATTTTCTGCGACGAGCGGAAGAGGGCAGGCTGGCCGCGTGTCCAGACCAGATGCGCCTGATCGGCGCTGACCAGCGCGCCAAAGAAATTGCCGAAATGTTTCTGGCACATGCGGCAATGGCAGATGGAGGCCCGGCCGAGCTTGCCCGCATGGAAACGCACGGCGCCGCACTGGCAACCGCCGGAAAAACCGCTTTCGCTCATTGTCTGTTCTCCGGCGGCCATTGTGCCGTATCATGGTCGGGATGCTGATAGGAGACGAGATTGGTGAGATAGTCCACCGAAGTCAGGTCGTCTTCTGTCGGAACGGCGGGCAGGGTGTGGAGATTGTCGACGAAATCGATCTTGCGTTCCACGCCCCACTGAATTGTCGGTGGCAGGGCCGCGGGATCATCAAACGCGCCAGCTGCGACCGCTATGCCATCCGGTGCCTCATAGGTCAGCGGCGTGCCGCATTCCGGGCAGAAACCACGCTTGACGACGCTGGAGGATTGAAACCGTTTCGGCTCGCCGCGCGTCCATTCGAATTCCACGTTACGCACCGAAACCAGCGGCGCGTAATAGGCTCCAAAAGCCTTCTGGCACATGCGGCAATGGCAGATGGAACTGTCTTTCAAGTCGCCAGTGGCGCGAAAACGGACCGCGCCGCATTGGCATCCGCCGGTATGAGTGGTCATGGTTGGTTCTCCTTTACCGTTCGGATAATGTGGAGACAAACGTTGTCGATGTCTTTCAGGATATCATCGTTCCAGAAACGGAGGACGGTCCAGCCGTCTTTTTCAAGCCGCAAGGTTCTTTCACGATCGTAGTGTGATGCTGCCTCGGATGTATGTTGAGAGCCATCGATCTCGATAATAAGTCGATGATCGGAACAAGCAAAATCGACGATAAAACCGGCAATCGGCATTTGTCTACGGAAACTCAAGCCTTCAAGGCGATGGGCGCGAATGGCGTTCCAGAGTTTCAGCTCGGCATCCGTCATTACTTTCCGCATCTGCTTCGCGTATTTCCGATGCATCGGGTCTACATCTGCATGCGGCATGATTTGGCTCGCCGTTTAGTGCCTCGCCTTAGATTGGTTGAGGGAACTTAAAATCGCAAGCGTATTGTGGTGGGCGAGGATACCCCCCTCTGCCCTGCCGGGCATCTCCCCCACAAGGAGGGAGATCGGCATGACGCGCCTGCGTCACTCTATTTCGACCGAAGAGAAATGCGGGGCCTAACCACGAGTCGATCTCCCCACCTGTGGGGGAGATGCCCGGCAGGGCAGAGGGGGGGAAGCCTCGAACGCGGAGCCTACCGCTTAATCTCCCAAGTCGTCGTCCGCTCGCCCGTTTCCTTGTCCTTGCCATCCTTCAACTGAATGCCCTTCTCCGAAAGCTCGTCGCGAACACGATCTGCCTCCGCAAAGTTCTTCGCCTTCAGCATTTCAAGCCGCAACTCCACCAGCGCATCCACGGCCGAAACGATCGCCTCATCCATTTCCGCCTTCTTGGGTAGCACACCGAGCAGTTCAGCGCTGGCGGCAAAGGCAGGCAGCCGGGATGGGTCCACATTGGCGGCGTGCGCCAGCGCATGCAGCGCTTGCACGGCCGCAACCGTGTTGAGATCATCGGCGAGCGCTTCGAGCACGGTATCGTCCGGCGCAGCATCGGAGGTTTCCGCCGCCGGCCATTTGGCAAGCAGGCGTTCGGCCTCTTCCAGGCGCTTCACCGAAAAATCGATCGGCTCGCGGTAATGCGTCATCAGCATGGCAAGGCGCAGAACCTCGCCCGGCCATTTCCGGCCGCCAAATTTCTCCGTGTGCAGCAATTCGTAGATGGTCACGAAGTTGCCCTCGGACTTCGACATCTTGCGGCCTTCCACCTGCACGAAACCATTATGCATCCACACATTGGCCATGACATGCGTGCCATGGGCGCAGCGCGATTGCGCGATTTCGTTCTCATGGTGCGGAAAAATGAGATCGAGCCCGCCGCCGTGAATGTCGAAGACCTCGCCGAGGTAGCGACCGGCCATGGCCGAGCATTCGATGTGCCAGCCGGGACGGCCACGACCCCAGGGGCTCTCCCAGCCCGGCTCATTATTGGACGAAAGCTTCCACAGGACGAAATCGCCGGGTGTCTTCTTGTGAGCTTCCACCGCCACACGTGCGCCCGCCTGCTGTTCGTCCAGAGGCCGCTTCGAAAGCTGGCCATAATCGGCCATCGAGCGGGTGTCGAACAGCACCTCGCCGCCCGCCGTATAGGCGTGGCCGCGGGCGATCAGTTTTTCGATGAGGTCGATCATCTCGGCAATGTAATCGGTGGCGCGTGGTTCGACAGTCGGCGGAAGGCAGCCCAGCATGGCCACATCGTCATGGAACTGGTCGGCGGTCTTTTTCGTCACCGCATGGATGGCGTCGTTGAGCGGCAGGTGCGGATAGTCGCGCAGGGCCCGCGCATTGATCTTGTCATCGAGATCGGTGATGTTGCGGGCATAGGTCACGTGGGTCTCGCCATAGACGTGACGCAGCAGCCGGTAGAGAACATCGAACACGATGACCGGGCGCGCATTGCCGATATGGGCGAAATCATAGACGGTCGGGCCGCAGACATACATGCGCACATTATCAGCGTCGATTGGCGCAAATTCCGCCTTTTCGCGTGTCAGGGTATTGTGGAGTTTGAGGCGCAAGGACATGCGGGTGTTCCCTAAAGGCAGTCAATTGTCCTGACCGGACCGTTTGTCTGTTGGACCTTGCGGGGAGACGAAAACGATCTGGCCGGCGGCGAACCAGCAAAATTTATTCAGCAGCAGGTGCAGATCGTTGTTTTCATGTCTTGCTTATGGCGCGGCGGTGCCGTGCGGTCAAGAGCATGTGTGGTGACCGCATCGGCTGCTGAAGCATGACATAGTCACTCCGGCTGGCGGTAGTCCACGAATTTCCTGTCCCGCACGACAAAGAGCTTGCCGGTTTCGGTAAGCTCCGGCGAGGCAAGCGGAAGAATGGCGGCGGCAACCTCTGACGGATGCGGCACGGTGGCCGGGTCTTCGCCCGGCATGGCCTGGGCGCGCATCGCCGTGCGCGTGGCGCCCGGATTGATGCTGTTGACACGAAGCGCACTCTTCTGCGTTTCCGCAGCCCAGGTGCGGGCCAGCGCTTCCACGGCGGCCTTGGAGGCGGAGTAGACGCCCCAGAAGGGACGACAGCTATGGGCGGCGCCTGAAGACAGGATCAGCGCGCGGCCGGCATCCGATTTCAGAAGCAGCGGTTCGACCGAGCGAATCAGCCGCCAGGTGGCGGTGACATTGATATTCATGACCCTCTCGAAGACTTTCGCCTCGATATGGCCGACCGGTGAGATCACGCCAAGAACGCCGGCATTGGCAACGAGAATATCGAGCTTGCCCCAGCGCTCGTAGATATTGGCGCCCAGCGCATCGATGGCCTTCATGTCGGAGAGATCGAAGGGAACCAGCGTCGCCGTGCCGCCGACGGCTTTGATGGCGTCGTCCAGCTCCTCAAGACCGCCCACAGTGCGGGCGCAGGCGATGACATGCGCGCCCGCCTTGGCCAGCTCCAGCGCCGTGAAATAGCCGATGCCGCGCGATGCGCCAGTGACAAGAGCGATGCGCCCCTTGAGATCGATAGTCATGGTCTCCCCCGAAATGATTGCGCCTTCTTCTACGAAGCCGCGGCGGCCCGCTGCAAGCAATTATATTGCCGCCGCCATCAGACTGAACAGAAGGCAAGAAAAAAGCGGCCACCGGAGGCCGGTGGCCGCTTGTTCAGTAGCGCTTATCAGCCGTTGCTGGCCAGCATGGAAATCTTGCTGCCCATCGCCTCGCCGTTCTTGTCGAGGAGGCGGGTCGGGTAATCGCCGGTGAAATAATGGTCGGTGAACTGCGGCCGCGCCTGATTGCGGTTCTCACCGCCAACGGCGCGGTAAAGCCCGTCGATCGACAGGAAAGCGAGCGAATCGGCGCCGATATATTTCGCCATCGCGTCGACGTCGGCATACTGGTTCGCCAGCAGCTTGTCGGCGTCAGGTGTGTCGATGCCATAAAAATCGGGGTGGAAGATCATCGGGCTGGCGACGCGGATATGCACTTCCTTGGCGCCGGCTTCGCGGATCATCTGCACGATCTTGACCGAGGTCGTGCCGCGCACGATGGAATCATCCACAAGCACCACGCGCTTGCCTTCGATCATCGCCCGGTTGGCGGAATGCTTGAGCTTGACGCCGAATGCGCGGATCTGCTGCGTCGGCTCGATGAAGGTACGGCCGACATAATGGTTGCGGATGATGCCGTATTCGAAGGGAATGCCGCTTTCCTGCGCAAAACCGAGCGCAGCCGGCGTGCCGCCATCGGGAACCGGGACAACGACGTCGGCTTCCAGCGGCGCTTCCTTGGCAAGGTTCATGCCCATGTTCTTGCGCGTCGTATAGACGTTGCGGCCGCCGACGACGGAATCGGGGCGGGCGAAATAGACATATTCAAACAGGCAAAGACGCTCGGGCTGCGGCTTCGACGGCTTGCGCGCATCGATGGTGATCGAACCGTCAGGCTGGATTTCGCAGATGATGACTTCGCCGTTTTCAACGTCGCGCACGAATTTCGCGCCGATGATATCGAGAGCACAGGTTTCCGAGCAGAAGATCGGCTTGCCGTCCAGCTCGCCCATGACCAGCGGGCGGATGCCGATAGGGTCGCGCGCGGCGATCAGCTTGGTGCGGGTCATCGCCAGCATCGAATACCCGCCTTCCATCTGGCGGATCGCATCGATGAAGCGATCGGCAGTGGAAGAGTGGCGGGAGCGGGCGATAAGGTGAAGCACGACTTCGGTATCCGACGTCGACTGACAGATGGCGCCCGTCGCGATGATCTGGCGGCGAAGCGTCAGGCCGTTGGTGAAGTTGCCGTTATGGGCAATGGAAATGCCGCCTTCTTCCAGCTCGGCAAACAGCGGCTGCACGTTGCGCATCGCCACTTCGCCTGTCGTCGAATAACGGGTGTGGCCAATGGCGATGGACCCGGGCAGGCGGGCGAGCGTTGCGGGATCGGTATAATGATCGCCGACGAGGCCCATATGGCGCTCTTGATGGAAGCGCTTGCCGTCGAAGGAGACGATGCCGGCAGCTTCCTGGCCGCGATGCTGCAGCGCATGCAGACCGAGAGCGGTCAGCGCCGAGGCATCGGCATGGCCGAGAATGCCGAACACGCCGCATTCTTCATGCAGCGTATCGCCGTCGATCTCTTCCTTGAAAGTGGTTCCATGGAATGTGGAATGCGAAAGCGGCTCAATCATCCGGCTTGCCCTTGCTCTCTACCGAGAAAAAAGAAAGACCTCTCCGGTGAGTATCTCTCCCGGTCGGCCCATCTGTGTCGTGCTTGATATTTAGCACAAATAGCGCGCCTTGCATGCATTGCAAGGCGCGACACTGTGTCAATTATTCGTTGCCGGTTGATTTGTGGCCGGCACATCTTCGGCAGGCGCCTGCGCGGCTGCCGGTTCCTGTGGTTTTCCAAGAATACGGGCACGGATCTGCGGCTCGATATCGTCAGGCAGAACCGCCTCCAACTTGCCCACCAGCCCGTCTAGGAAGGGCTTGGACTTGGCCTGGGTCACCCATTCCGGCTGCGTCTTCACATCCACCAGCCAGTTCCAGAAGGCGACGGCGACGACCAGCAAAAGAATGCCGCGCGCGGCGCCGAACAGGAAGCCCAGCGTGCGATCCAGTGCGCCGATGCGGCTGTCGATGATGAAATCGGCAATACGCGAGGTGATGAAGGAAATGACGATCAGCGAGACAAGGAAGACCACGCCGGCGGAACCGGCAATGGCGATCTTGTCGTCATCGGTATAGTTGCGCGCATAGGGCAGCAGGACCGGATAAAGATAATAGGCGGCGGCCACCGAGCCACCCCAGCTCGCAATCGACAGAATCTCGCGTGAAAAACCGCGCACCATCGCAAGAAGGGCGGAGAAAAGAACAACGGCGATGACGATGCCGTCGAAAATTGTAATGGGCATATACCAACTCCGGAGGTGCGACGCCTTGTCAGACGCTGCCTTGCCAATTTTGCGATCCTCTTACACCACTGTTTCCCTTGGCGAAAGGATCAATATTCGTCGTCCTCAACCTGTTTGAACCGGTTGCCGGAGCCGGCGATGCGGGCAACGAGGTCTGGAAGGCTTTCAATTTCCGTCCAGCGACCCTTGCCCGCTTTCGGCAATTCAGCCGAACCAGACGGCAGAAGTGCGGCGGAAAAGCCAAGTTTTTCGGCTTCTTTCAACCGCTGCACCGTATGCGCCACCGGCCGTACCGCACCCGACAGGCTGATTTCGCCGAAATAGACGCAATCGGCAGGCAGGGCAAGGCCGGCCAGCGAGGAAACCAACGCAGACGCAATCGCCATATCCGCCGCCGGTTCGGAAATACGGTATCCTCCGGCGACATTCAAATAAACGTCATGCTGGCCGAGCTTTACGCCGCAATGGGCCTCCAGCACGGCAAGGGTCATGGCAAGCCGCGAACTGTCCCAGCCGACCACGGCACGGCGCGGCGTTCCAAGTGAGGTGGCGGCGACCAGCGCCTGCACTTCGACGAGCACCGGACGGGTGCCTTCGATGCCGGCGAAAACGGCGGCTCCGGGAGATTTTTCGTTGCGCTCGCCCAGAAACAGCTCGGAGGGGTTGGAGACTTCCCTGAGGCCGCGATCCGACATTTCGAACACGCCGATCTCGTCCGTCGGCCCGAAGCGGTTCTTGACGGTGCGCAAAATACGGTAGTGGTGGCCGCGGTCACCCTCGAAATAAAGCACGGCATCGACCATGTGCTCGACCACGCGCGGACCGGCGATCTGGCCTTCCTTGGTGACGTGGCCGACAAGCACCATGGTCGCACCCGTCTGCTTGGCGAAGCGGATCATCGCCTGCACACCAGTGCGCACCTGCGTCACCGTGCCGGGTGCGGAATCGGCCGTGTCGCTCCACAATGTCTGGATGGAATCGATGATGATGAGATCGGGCCGCTTGCCCTCGGAAACCGTCGCCAGAATATCCTCGACATTGGTTTCCGCCGCCAGCAGCACATCGGTTTCCGCCGCCCCCAGACGCTGGGCGCGCAGGCGCACCTGCGCCACCGCCTCTTCGCCTGACACATAGATGACGCGATGCCCACGCCGCGACAGGGCGGCAGCCGCCTGCATCAGCAGCGTCGATTTGCCGATACCAGGATCGCCGCCGATCAGAACGGCCGAACCACGCACGAAACCGCCGCCCGTCGCCCGGTCCAGCTCGCTGATGCCGGTCGGAATACGCGGCGCTTCCTCGATCTCGCCGGAAAGTGAGGTGAGCGTGACGGGTCTGCCCTTCTTCGGCACCTTGCCCGGCCCGGAGCCGATACCGCCCATCGGATCCTCTTCGACGATGGTATTCCACTCGCCGCAGCCTTCGCATTTTCCCGCCCAGCGGGTGTGAACCGTGCCGCAGTTCTGGCACACGAATTGGGTCTTGGCTTTGGCCATCTTATGTCAGTTTTCTTCTTGTTTGAAATCGTCGGCGGAAATGTCTTGATGGCCATGCAGCACGCGCAGCACATACATCTTCTTGTCGTCGACGACGAAATAGATGCATCGATCACGATAGGGGAAAGCCCGCAAATTCGGCGCGAAGCTCCGAGGCACACCTGTTATCCCGTATCGCGCCAGCGAGATCATTTTGACGTTGATATCGTCCAGAAAGCGCCTGGCAGCAACGGGATTGAATTGCGCGATATAATTATGATCGGCGAGAAGATCGTCCAGTGCCCGTGTGGTGATCACCAGACGCCTTCGCTTCATTCTGTTCCCCCGCGAGCTTTATGATATGTGCGGTTAAATCATCCGCCGTGGAAAACTCCATCACCCGGCCGGCTTCCATATCGTCCAGCCCTTCCTGGATCAGTCGCTGAAGCTCTACGAGCTTGCCTTCATTACTGCCGAGCAGGCGCAAACCGGCGGATACCACCGCGTCTGCATCCTTGAAGATGCCAGCCGCCACCTGCTCTTCGATGAACTTCTCGTCCTGCTCGCTCAAATGGATTTCGGGCATTTCGATCTCCTTTTGTTCTCTTTTAGCACAGGTCGCGTCGGCTTTCCAAGCGCTAAAGGTGGCTCTCAGTCGTCGGCCATCAGATATTGCCGTTCGTAACGCAGGCCAAGCCCCGTCAGCATCTCATAGCCGATAGTGCCGGCCGCCCGCGCGGTCTCGTCTACCGGTACGTTGGGGCCAAAGAGCTCGATATAGTCGCCGCTGCGAATGGCATTAACAGGTACATCCGTCACGTCGAAAATGGTGAGGTCCATGGTCACGCGGCCGGCGACGGGCACTTTATGGCCGTTAACGACACCGTAGGCGCCGCCATGATCCATTTCACGCAGCGGAATGCCGGAGCCGGACAGCGAACGCTGATATCCATCCGCATAACCGACGGAAGCAATGGCAAGCCGGCTGGCGCGCTTCAGCAGGAAGCTGCCGCCATAGCTGACGGTCTGGCCTTCACCCGCCTCGCGTATCTGGATGATCCGCGCCTCGGCTTTGGCGACAGGCCGCATCGGGTTGGCCACATCGTTGACCGCCTCGCCGCCATAAAGGGCGATGCCCGGGCGGGTGAGGTCGAAATGATAATCTGAGCCGAGGAAAATCCCGGCGGATGCCGAAAGGCTTGATTCGATACCTTCGAAAGTGGCGCTAACCTTCCGGAATGATTCGAGCTGCGCCCTGTTCATCGGTGAGGAGGGTGTGTCTGCGCAGGCGAGATGTGACAGCACCAGAACCGGGTCGAAACTCGCCGGCCGTGTGACGTCATCGGCAAGGAACAGCGCGTCGTCGAGCGGCAGCCCGAGCCGATTGAAACCGGTATCCACATGCAGCGCGCAGGGGTGGTCGCCCCGTTCGGCAACGGTCGCCATCCAGAAGGACAGCTGTTCTTCTGATGCCAGCACCGGCACCAGATCATTGTCGAAGACCTGCCCTTCCTGTCCCTGCCATATGCCTGACAAGACGAAGATGCGCGCTTCGGGAGCATAGGAACGCAGCGTTGCGCCCTCGGCCACCGTCGCCACGAAGAAGTCCCGCGCGCCGGCGTGGTAGAGCGTCGCGCCGCAATCCTCGATACCGAGACCATAGGCATCGGCCTTGACGACAGCCGCCGTCCGCGCGCTTCCGGACCGCTTCTTCATGTCCCGCCAATTATCGGCGAGAGCGCCGAGATCGACGGTCAGTCTCAGCGGCGCGTGCTCGAAAGCATCATTTTCGGGAAAGCTGTCTTCGAAGTCGTCTGTCATGCCATGCGTCCGGTTGATCTTGGAACCGGCCAGACCCTAGCACTTTTGTTCAAGACGGTAAGGATCGAATGCTCTAAACTTCGCTCATGCACAATGTTTCGCAGGAACAGGCCCTCGATTTCATGCCCGTTGCCACGACGGAAACCACGCGTTTCTGGCGGGACGGACGTTTTGGCGGCATGGAATGCCTGAGCGCGACGTTTCTCACCCATGAATATTCACCGCATGCACATGACACGTTTTCCATCGGTGCAATCGAAAGCGGCTCGCAGATTTCCACCATTCAGGGCACCACCGAACAGACGGGGCCAGGGCATCTTTATCTCATCAATCCCGACGAGATTCACGACGGCGCGCCCGGCGGCGGCGGTTATCGTTACCGCATGATCTATCCCGACACGGCACTGCTGCGCGGCATCATCGAGGACGTAACGGGCAGAGCATTTCACGGCACGCCATCCTTCCCGAAGTTTCTGCCGCGCGATCCGCAGATGGCCGCCTCCTTCCAGATGGCGCACCGGCGGCTGGAGGCCAGAACCGGGGCGCTGGAGGCGGATGAGGGAATGTTTTCGGTTCTGGCGGCCCTGTTCGGTCGGCATGGCAGCGCCATCATCCTGCCGGTCGAAACCCGCGAGAAAACGGCGGTCCATACCGCCCGGGATTATCTCACCGATAATTACGAGAGCGATATTGGCCTTGAAGAACTCGCCTCTATCGCCGGTCTCAGCCGGGCGCATCTCATCCGCGCGTTTCGCAAGGAGTTTCACATCACCCCGCACGCCTATCTGACGGATGTGCGCATCCGCAGGGCGCGTCGGCTTCTGCGTGCCGGCGAGATGCCAGCCGAGGTAGCGGCACTGTGTGGTTTCGCCGATCAGGCGCACTTTACCCGGCATTTCAAGGCGCGTACTGGCGTAACACCGGGACAATTTCGGACGGGTTGACCTGCCGGACACCGTTCCTTCACGCAACGTCACTTTCGTTCAAGACGACTGTATGTCTCAAGCGTAATCCCTTTCCTTCGAAAGGGAGAATGCGATGTTCATATCGGAGAAACGCGCGGAATTTATCGCGGGGCTGCGGGCCGCCGCCCCATTGCTGGTCGCCATGGTGCCGATCGGCGTGGTGTTCGGCGCGGTCGCCATCGGCAAGGGCCTGTCGCCACTTGAGGCCTCGTTGATGTCGATGCTGGTCTTTGCCGGCGGCTCACAATTCGTGGCGATGGATCTATGGACCCATCCCGCAAGCTGGACAGCGCTCGGTTTTGCGGCGCTTCTCGTCAATCTACGCCATGTGCTGATGAGCGCCTCCATCGCCGGCAAGCTGGGCGACTTCAAGGGCTGGCGGAAATATGCAGCGATGCTGGTATTGACGGATGAATCCTGGGCGCTATCGGAATTCCGTGTCATTGCCGGCAGGCTGACACCTGCCTTTTTTACCGGATCCGCGCTTTCCATCTATCTCGTCTGGAACGTCGCAACGCTTGTCGGCGCGCTGCTCGGTTCGGTGGTGGGAGACATGTCGGTCATCGGTCTGGATTTTGCCTTTCCCGCCGTCTTCATCGTGCTGCTCATGGGTTTCTGGAAGGGCAGGGAAACCGGCTTCGTGCTTCTGGCAAGCGCATCCGCTGCCTGTCTCACCCACACGCTGGTTCCCGGCGCGTGGTATATCGCCGCCGGGGCGCTGGCGGGGCTTGCCGTCGCCGCCTTCGGGCGTGAAGAACAGGTGAAGCAGCCGGCATGACGCTCGACCCGAACACGCTGCTAACAATCCTCGCCATGATGGCGGCAACCGTTGCCACGCGTCTGGGCGGCCTGCTGCTGGTCAGTCATTTCACCCTGACGCCGCGTCTGAAAAAGGCGCTCGGCGTGGTGCCGCCCGCCGTCCTGATGGCGGTGGTCACGCCGACGGCGCTCGCCAGCGGCCCGGCTGAAACCATCGCTTGCGCTCTGACGGCCATTGCGGCCCTGCGCTTCAGCCTGCTGCCGGCAGCGGCCCTCGGCGTTGCGTCCGTGGCGCTGCTGCGCGGAATCGGATTGTGAGACAATCCTGCCAAAGTCCTGAAAAGACTCCGGACTCTACGTCCGAAATGCAACGGGCGCAGCGAGGGCAAAAATACATCACCCTCGCTATGCTCCAGATCAATGTTCTTCGTACTGGGTGAAGCTCGGGTCGGCCAGATCGGCAAAGCGCGTGAATTCGGACTGGAAGGCGAGCTTCACCGTTCCGGTCGGTCCGTGACGCTGCTTAGCGATGATGACGTCTGCCGTGCCTTTCACCTTGTCGAACAGGGCTTCCCACTCGGCATATTTGGGATCGGAAATATCGCGCGGTTCCATGTTCTTCACGTAATATTCCTCGCGGAACACGAACAGCACCACGTCGGCGTCCTGCTCGATGGAGCCCGATTCGCGCAGGTCTGAAAGCTGCGGGCGCTTGTCTTCGCGGTTTTCCACCGCACGAGAGAGCTGCGAGAGCGCGATGATCGGAACGTTGAGTTCCTTGCCCAGCGCCTTGAGGCCCGTGGTTATCTGGGTGATTTCCTGCACGCGGTTTTCGCCGCCCTTGCCACCGCCGGTCATCAGCTGAATATAGTCCACGACAAGAACATCGAGGCCGCGCTGGCGCTTCAGGCGACGGGCGCGGGCGGAAAGCTGGGCGATGGAGATACCACCGGTCTGGTCGATGTAAAGCGGCACCTTCTGCATCATCTGGCTGCAGGCCACGAGCTTTTCGAAATCGGACTCGGTGATGTCACCACGGCGGATTTTGGAAGAGGAGACTTCCGTCTGCTCGGAAATGATACGGGTGGCCAGCTGTTCGGACGACATTTCGAGCGAATAAAAGCCGACGACGCCGCCGTTCTTCGCCTTGAAAGAGCCGTCGGGCTGCACTTCCTGCTCATAGGAGGCGGCAATATTATAGGCGATGTTGGTGGCAAGCGAGGTCTTGCCCATACCCGGACGACCCGCAAGCACGATCAGGTCGGAACGCTGCAGGCCGCCCATGCGCCCATCGAGCGAATGAATGCCGGTGGAGATGCCTGAAAGATTGCCGTCGCGCTCGAAGGCCGCGCCCGCCATGTCGATCGCCAGCGCCACCGCGTCGTTGAACGACTGGAAGCCGCCGTCATAACGGCCGGTTTCCGCCAGTTCGAACAGGCGTCGTTCGGTGTCTTCGATCTGAGCCTGCGGGGGCATGTCCAGCGGCGCGTCATAGGCGATGTTGACGACATCCTCGCCGATCTGGATCAGCGCGCGGCGCAGCGCCAGATCATAGATCGCCCGGCCGTAATCTTCCGCGTTGATGATCGACACGGCTTCTGCCGCCAGACGCGCGAGATACTGCGCCACCGTCAGATCGCCGATCTTGTCGTCGGCGGGCAGGAAGGTCTTGATCGTCACCGGATTGGCGGTCTTGCCCATGCGGATGATATCGCCCGCCACCTCGAAAATCTTGCGGTGCAGCGGCTCGTAGAGGTGCACGGGCTTCAGGAAGTCCGATACGCGGTAATAGGCGTCGTTATTCACGAGAATGGCGCCGAGCAGCGCCTGTTCGGCCTCGATGTTGTTGGGCGCTTCGCGGTAATGCGGTTCCGCCGGTTGCGCGGGGGTGATCTTTCTCACAGCGTCGTTCATGGTTTGCGCGATCTCCCTTTGCCTTTGTCCTTACACCTCGGGTTTGGCTTCCTGGGGCATGGCAGTCAATGATATTGTTGCAACACTCCGTGGCAGGCTGACGTCCACTCTGCGAAGCTTGATCACATCTTCAGTTGTCCCCAGCAATCCACAGGGGAGTGGGAACGGGGCGCCGGAATTTTCCGGCAACGTGATTCGCTGCCATGAGTTTACCGCATGGCAGACCCGGCGTGAAAGAAACTTGAAAATCGTCAGGCTTACGAATAAATAGGCAGAAAATAAGTAGTGTGCTAATTATAAGGCTTGCTGACATGTCCCGCGAGACCGACAAGGAACAGCTTCTCGATGAAGTTTCCGCTTTCACCCGCAAACTGCGCGCGTTTTTCGATGCGCGGGTTGGGGAAAGCGGGCTGACGCTGGCGCGTGCGCGTGCGCTTTTTGCGCTCTCGCGGCGCGGCCCGCTGACGCAGACGGAACTTGCCGAGGAAATGGAAATCGAAACGCCGACGCTGGTGCGGGTGCTTGACGGTATGGAAAAACAGAACCTCATCGAGCGCCGTTCCGATGAAAACGACCGTCGGGCAAAACGCATTCACATGACGGCGGAAGGCGAAAAGACATCCGAAACGGTTCAGGCGATGGCGAAATCGCTGCGTTCGGAAATCGCTGCCGATATTTCTTCACAGGATCTGGCGATGGCATTGGATGTCATGCGCCGTCTTTCCGCTAACCTGCATCATCTCGCAACGGGGAGAGTGCAGCCATGAGCACCATCGTGTCGCAGAATGATGATGAAGCGAGGCTGGAAAAAGCGCCCGATCCCGAGCGCTTGGAGGCTGACACTGCCGCTGCGCGCCAAGAGGTGATAGCTGACCCTGCTCCGCAGCCGGCCCCCGCGGCGCCAGTCCAGCCGGATCGCCCGCTCTGGCTACGGCTCTGCTTCATCTTCGCTGGACTGTGTTTTTTCATAACGCAGGGCCTCGGCATGAACCTCGTCATGGCGAATATCTATCAGCTGCAGGGCGAGTTCTCCGCAACTGTAGCCGAGGTCGCCTGGCTCTCCGCCGCCTACATGGCGCCTTATGCCACGTTTTCCATCGCGCTGTTCAAGGTCAGGGCGCAATATGGCCTGCGACCTTTTGCTGAACTCTCCATCGTCGCTTTTGTCGTCGCCAACTGCCTCAACCTTTTCGTCACGGATCTGCATTCGGCAATCGTCATCCGCTTCATCAGCGGCATGGCCGCCGCACCGATTTCGTCGCTCGGCTTCCTTTATATTCTGGAGGCTTTTCCGCCCGCCCGGAAATTTTCGCTCGGTTTCAGCATCGCGCTGACGGGCACGCTGTTGTCGGCGCCGATTGCGCGCATGGTGTCACCATCGCTGCTGGCGATCGATGGCTGGAGCGCCCTTTATTCGATGGAGGTTGGTTTTGCGCTGATCTCGCTTGCGATGATCTACGTCCTCAAGGTCACACCGCCGCCACGCGCGAAAGTCATCGAGCGCATGGATATTCTGAGCTATCTGCTGTTTGCAGGCGGTCTCGGTTGCCTTGCAGTCATGCTGACGCTTGGCCGGTTTTACTGGTGGTTCGAAACCTGGTGGCTTGGTGCGTTGCTGGCGACATCCATCGCGCTTCTGACGCTGATGGCTTTCATCGAATTGCCGCGTAAGAACCCGTTGCTCGACCTGCGCTGGATTTTTTCCAAAACCAACCTGCACGCCATTGCCGTCCTGTTGGTCTATCGGGCGGTGTCGTCGGAACAATCGTCCACGGCAGTCAGCTTTTATCAGCAACTGGGCCTGCTCAACGACCAGACCACCACGCTTTATGCGCTGGTGCTGCTGGCCACCATTCTCGGCGGTGCCGCCTGCGCCTGGTTGATGCTGACGAAATATGTCGATACGGCTCATGTCATTGCGCTGACATTGATCGCCGCCGGCTCCTTCATGGACAGCCAGTCCACCAATCTGACCCGTCCGGAGCAGATGTATCTCAGCCAGATGATGATCGCCTTTGGTGCGGCCATGTTCCTGCCGCCCGTCATGGCCAAGGGCTTTGGCGCAGCGCTGGCCCGCGGTGCGCCCTATCTGGTGAACTTCATCACCATCTTCCTGTTCACGCAAATCACCGGCTCGATGCTGATGACCGGCCTGCTCGGCAGCTTCGTGACGCTGCGGGAGAAATTCCACTCCAATATTCTGGTGGAAAATATCCTGCTTACCAATCCCGTGGTTGCCCAGCGTGTGTCCCAACTTTCCGGCGCTTACAGCCACATCATCACCGATCCTGCCTTGCTGAAGGCGGAGGGGTTGTCGCTGCTCGGTCAGCAGGTCAGCAGGGAAGCCTATGTGCTTGCCTACAACGATACGTTCCTGCTGATATCAGTTGTCTCGGCGCTGGCGCTCACCTTCCTTTTAATCCATCTTGCCTGGCGACGCATCTGGCCTCTCCTTTCGGGAAATGCCGATGCCGCGCCAGCGACACAGTCTTGAACATCCAAGAGTGACATCATGCTGAAGAAGTTTTTTACCCCCGTTTCCATTCTCGTGCTGCTCGGCGGCATCGCCGGTGTGGCGCTGGTGCTTTACGCCTGGCGGCTGCCGCCTTTCCTTTCCACCGTCGAAATGACCGACAACGCCTTTGTCAGGGGCTACGTCACCATGATGAGCCCGCAGGTCAGCGGTTATGTCGTGGATGTTCCGGTGAAGGACTATCAGGAAGTCAAACAGGGCACCCTGCTGGCCAGGATCGATGATCGCATCTATCGCCAGAAACAGGCGCAGGCGGAAGCAACGCTCGATACGCACAAGGCGGCACTCGACAATTCCCGCCAGCAGGAAAATGCCGCCAATGCCAATATCCGCTCCAGTGAAGCGGCGGTCGACAGCGCCACAGCCTCACTGAAGCAGGCGCAGCTCGCCTCCGATCGGCAGGATAATCTGATCAAGAGCGGTGTCGGAACTTCCAGTCTGCAGGAAGAAGCCCATGCAGCGCTTGAAAAGGCACGGGCGTCGCTCTCCCAGGCGAAAGCTGCGCTCGAAGTTTCCCGGCAGGATCTGCAGACCATCATCGTCAACCGCAGCTCGCTGCAGGCGGCCGTCGCCAATGCCGAAGCCGCCGTCGAACTCGCCCGAATCGATCTTGCCAATACCGAAATCCATGCGCCCGTGGATGGCCGGCTCGGCGAAATTGGCGTGCGCACCGGCCAATATGTCACCGCAGGAACGCAGCTGATGGCCGTTGTACCGCATGATGTCTGGGTTATCGCCAATTTCAAGGAAACCCAGCTTGCCGGGATGCAGGTGGGCCAGCCGGTAACGATCTCGGTGGACGCGCTGCATCGCCGCAAGCTGACCGGCCATGTGGAGCGTTTTTCGCCCGCCACGGGTTCGGAATTCGCCGTCATCAAGCCCGACAATGCGACCGGCAATTTCGTGAAGATCGCGCAGCGTCTCGGTGTGCGCATCACCATCGACGCGGATCAGCCGCTGGCGGCGGAACTTTCGCCGGGCATGTCGGTGGTCGTGCATGTGGATAAGAGCAAGGGGCCTGACGGGTCGGAGACGGCGGCGAGGTAGTCTGGCTTGGGAGTGTGCCAAGAGGCGCCCCCCTCTGTCCTGCCGGACATCTCCCCCTCAAGGGGTGAGATCGACAAGCGGTCAGGTCTCGCCCATCTCAACAGCTGCGAATGAAGTGATGATAGTGCCTCCTGCCGATCTCCCCCCTTGTGGGGGAGATGCCCGGCAGGGCAGAGGGGGGTAAACCTCTCCGAAAACTCTCAGCGCGCAAACAAAAAACCCCGGATGTCGCCATCCGGGGTTTTCCTTTGACCGTTAGGCCAGATCTTATTCGTCGTCGCCGTCGCGGTCAGCTTCCGGATCGAAGAAGTCTTCCGGACGCAGCGCGTCTTCGTCAACGCCGTAGATGGCATCAGCGGAGGTGAGGCTTTCGCCCTTGGCCTGACGCTCTGCTTCTTCAGCAGAACGGGCAACGTTCAGCTCGACCTGCAGCTCGACTTCGGCGTGCAGGTGCAGGGTAACGTTGTGCAGACCGATGGTCTTGATCGGCGTGTTCAGCTCAACCTGGTTGCGACCGATGTTGAAGCCTTCTGCGCCGAGGATTTCGACGACGTCGCGAGCAGCGACAGAACCGTACAGCTGACCGGTTTCGCCAGCCGAACGGACGACGATGAAGGACTTGCCTTCGAGTGCTTCGGCAACCTTCTGGGCTTCCGACTTGCGCTCGAGGTTACGGGCTTCGAGCGTTGCGCGCTCGGTTTCGAAACGGGTCTTGTTGGCGGCGTTGGCGCGCAGCGCCTTGCCCTGCGGCAGCAGGAAGTTACGGGCATAGCCGTCGCGAACCTTGACGGTTTCGCCCATCTGGCCGAGCTTGTTGATGCGTTCGAGAAGAATAACGTCCATCTTCTTGATCCTTTCTAGTTGTTGGTTTCGTTCGTATTGTCGGTTTTCCGCGCCGGCGTCAGGGAGATCGTGCTGCGCACGTCGCTGAGGCCGAACACGAGAATGATGAACAGCGGAAAGACAAAGACCGCCGAGAGGTATGCGAGAATGAGGACCGGCAGACGCCAGTCCTTGCCCCGAGCGCGTTTGTGCAGGGAGGCGTAACCCGCCATCAGGAAGCCTGCGCCAAAAGTGCCACAGATGACCGCGCCGACCATGGCGACGACGCCGCCGAGGAACATGGCGACGATGCCTGCGAGGAAAATGAAGATGGCGTTGCGGTGCATTCGCAGCGCGGAAGCGATGTCCTCGCGCGGGCGAAGGCCCTTGCCGAAGGAACCGACCAGCCGGGTCGCAAAATAATAAGCCGCAAACAGGAGAATGACCCAAAGACCGCCCTGGACGATCGGCAGCATCAGCACCAGAAGGGACTTTGTCTGGGCCAGCGCCTCGGCATTGGGCTCGAATAAAGGTTCGCGGTTCTGCACCGAGGTCATCATGATATCGACCATGCGTGCGACGAGATCGGGACCGTAACCGATCATCCAGCCCAGAATGACGACGGCGACGGAAACCAGAATGCACAGATGCAGCACGATGCCGGACAGCGGATACCAGGCAAGCAGATCATCCGGGCCGCCAAGCTCGGAGGCGGGGCGCGCCAGATTGGCGAGATGCGAAAGCCATCCTGCCGGGATCAGCGTGAAGATGGCAATGGTCAGCGCGAAAAGCGGCGACATGACCACAGCGCCGATGATGGCGGTGGTGATAACAGCGATGATGGCGGCGCGGTTGCCCCAGCCCATGCCGGCAATGAAGATCGGCATGGCGGAACCGGCATAAAGCAGGAAAGAAAGCGACGACTGTGCCGTTGCGCCAAGCGTTAGAAACGCGGCGCATATGCCGGCGAGAACGCCGGAAATCAGCACTGTCTGGTTCAACTTCTGCACTTCGCTGTCCTGCTGAAACTTAAGCAGTTAGAGGATCGCTCCGGAGAGCCATATCCCCAACATGGGTTTTTAAAGTATCGATCCGCGCCCAACGCGGAAGGATTATAATTTCGACCCGCTGATTAAGAGTCAGCTGATCGAGAAAAGCGAGGCCGCGCCAAAACGCAGCCTCGCTTCAATTCATTACGCTACGACGTAAGGCAGCAGGCCGAGGAAACGGGCGCGCTTGATCGCCTGGGCGAGTTCGCGCTGCTTCTTCTGGGAAACGGCCGTGATGCGGGAAGGAACGATCTTGCCGCGCTCGGAAATGTAGCGCTGCAGGAGACGAACGTCCTTGTAGTCGATCTTCGGAGCGTTGGCGCCGGAGAAGGGGCACGTCTTGCGACGGCGGTGAAACGGGCGGCGTGCCTGGGAAGAGGATGTATCAGCCATTGGTCACTTCTCCTTATGCACGGTCTTCGCGCGGACGGCGCGGACGGTCTTCGCGGTCGCCGAAGCCACCTTCGCGCGGTGCGCGCGGGCCACGATCTTCACGCGGGCCACGGTCCGGACGGTCGCCGTCACGGCGCGGACGGTCGTCACGGTCGCGCTTCTGCATCATCGCGGACGGGCCTTCTTCGTGGGCTTCGACGGCAATGGTCATGTAGCGAAGAACGTCTTCGTTGATGCGCATCTGGCGCTCTACTTCATGGATGGCGGCCGCCGGAGCGTCGATGTCCATGAGAGCGTAGTGAGCCTTGCGGTTCTTCTTGATGCGGTAGGTGAGGGACTTCAGACCCCAGTTCTCGATGCGTCCGACTTTGCCGCCGAACGATTCGATAACGCCCTTGTACTGCTCGACAAGTGCGTCGACCTGCTGGGCAGAAATATCCTGCCGGGCAAGGAAGATGTGTTCGTAAAGAGCCATTTAAGCTTTGCCTTTCTTGCGTTTCGTCCTTCACCCGGCAACGGCGCTAAGCCTCAACGACTGCTCCTGAAAAGGCGTGAGCCTTAAAGCAAGAAAAGCGTTGTTCGAGACGGTCGAGAGCGGAGACACGGGAGGCCGGAAAAACCTTATGGTTCCTGCTGTTCCGTCACCGGAACCAGCCCTCCGTTCAGCCACCAGCCAATTGGACCGGGTGTTGTGAACAGCGCGCTTATACGGATTTTTGCCCGGAATGCAAGGGCGACCGTGAAAAAGCGCGCCGTTTGATCATCAGATCGGCATTGGATATTGCCGGTGGATGCCTGCGATGCCCTTCAGCACCTCTTCGGAAAGAGTGATATCTGCGGCCGCAATGTCAACCTTCAACTGCTCCATGGTGGTGGCGCCGATGATGACGGAGGCCATGAAGGGGCGCGTCAGGCAGAAGGCAATGGCGAGTTTTGCGGGGTCGATACCATGAGCGGCAGCAAGCTCCAGATAGGTCTTGACCGGCGCTTCCTGATGCGGCTGCAAACGGCCACCGAGATCCTTGTTGATGGTTCCGCGTGAACCGGTGGGACGAGCGCCGTTCTGGTATTTCCCGGTCAACAGCCCTGCCGCCAGCGGCGAATAGGCGAGCAGGCCGACATCTTCGTGATGGGCGACTTCCGCCATATCGAGATCGAAGCTGCGGTACAGCAGGTTATATTCATTCTGAATGGTGGCGACGCGGGGCAGGCCCTTGGCCTCGGCAATATCGATATATTTCTGCGTACCCCAGGCGCTTTCGTTGGAAAGGCCAATGGCGCGGATTTTTCCGGCCTTTACCAGTTCGCCGAGCGTTTCCAGCTTTTCGGTGATTTCGGCAAGCGTGCGCTTGGTATCCTGGCCGGAAGCGTCAAAGCTCCATGCGCCACGGAAATGATAGGTCCCGCGATTCGGCCAGTGGATTTGGTAGAGGTCGATGTAGTCGGTCTTCAGGCGCTGGAGGCTGGTATCGACAGCCTCGCGGATCGCGGCAGCGTCGATATCGCGACCGCCACGAATGTAATCACGTCCTGAGCCGGCAACTTTGGTGGCGAGCACGACCTGATCGCGCTTTCCGGTCTTTTCAAACCAGGTGCCGATATAATCTTCCGTCCGGCCCTGGGTTTCAGCGGAAACGGGCGTGGTGGGGTAAAGCTCTGCCGTATCGAAGAAATTGACGCCGTTTTCGATGGCGTAATCCATCTGCGCATGCGCTTCGGCTTCGGTGTTCTGCGTGCCCCATGTCATGGTGCCGAGGCAGATTTCAGACACGGAAATACCCGTGCGGCCCAATAGTCTCTGTTTCATGGAAATGTCCCGGTGCTTGGCCAGATAGTTTGGAAGGTGGGGTGAAAGTAATGGGGATTTGCCGCAGTGCAAGAAAAAATATGATGAAAAGAAAGGGGAAAACAGGTCGGCAAAACCCCTGACAAACGCCTGCCATAGGGCTTCAAGCCTTGACTTCGCTGGCCGGAATGTGAATGGAAGTCCGAAAGAATAAAGGCAAGGCCAGAAAAGAAGGACGACATCCCATGGGTATTGCATTCACATTTCCCGGTCAGGGAAGCCAGGCCATCGGCATGGGCAAGGAGCTGGCGGATAGCTATCCGGAAGCGCGCGTCGTGTTTCAGGAAGTCGACGAGGCGCTCGACCAGAAGCTTTCCGACATCATGTGGAACGGACCGGAAGAGACGCTGACGTTGACCGCCAATGCCCAACCGGCCCTCATGGCCGTGTCCATGGCGGTCATGCGGGTTCTGGAAGCGCGCGGCCTGAAGTTGTCCGATACGGTTTCTTATGTGGCTGGCCATTCGCTCGGCGAATATTCGGCACTCTGTGCCGCCGGCACGTTCTCGATCGCCGATACCGCCCGTCTTCTGCGCATCCGTGGAAATGCCATGCAGGCCGCCGTGCCGGTGGGTGAGGGCGCCATGGCTGCGATTATCGGTCTGGAGCACGATGCCGTTTCCGCCATTTGCGACGAGGCCGGCATTCTCGGCGTGTGCCAGATCGCCAACGACAATGGTGGTGGTCAGCTGGTTATCTCGGGCAGCAAGGCGGCTGTCGAAAAGGCAGCGGCGATCGCCACCGAAAAGGGCGCCAAACGCGCCATCATGCTGCCAGTTTCCGCTCCCTTCCACTCCGCACTGATGGCGCCGGCGGCAGAAGCGATGCGCGAGGCGCTGGCGAAAGTCGAAAAGCACAATCCGGTCGTGCCTGTCATCGCTAACGTGCGCGCCGCCCCCGTTTCCGACGCGAGCGAGATCGCCGCTCTGCTAGTCGAGCAGGTAACGGGCCAGGTGCGCTGGCGCGAGACGGTGGAATGGTTTGCCGCCAACAACGTGACCCAGCTTTACGAAATCGGTTCCGGCAAGGTGCTGACGGGCCTTGCCCGCCGCATCGACAAGACGGTGAACGGCGTTGCCGTCAACGGTGCTGCCGATATCGACCAGCTTCTCGCTACGCTTATCGGCTGACGGTTTTTCCCCGCAGCCGCATTCCTCAGGGCGCAATAACGCTCAACATTTTCAGTCCGAAGCTCTAAAGAAGGAATAGGACATGTTTGATCTTACCGGCCGCAAGGCTCTCGTAACCGGTGCGACCGGCGGCATTGGCGAAGAAATCGCCCGCCTTCTGCACAGCCAGGGCGCAACCGTCGGCCTGCACGGCACCCGCGTTGAAAAGCTCGAAGCGCTGGCGGCGGAACTTGGCGAGCGCGTCAAGATTTTGCCCGCAAACCTTGCCGACCGCGCCGAAGTGAAGGCACTCGGCGAAAAGGCCGAAGCCGAACTGGAAGGCGTCGATATCCTCGTCAACAATGCCGGCATCACCAAGGACGGCCTCTTCGTGCGCATGAGCGACGAGGACTGGGACAACGTCATTGAAGTGAACCTGACGGCGATGTTCCGCCTGACGCGCGAGCTGACGCATCCGATGATGCGCCGCCGTTTTGGCCGCATCATCAACATCACCTCCATCGTGGGCGTCACCGGTAACCCCGGCCAGGCTAACTATTGCGCTTCCAAGGCCGGCATGATCGGTTTTTCGAAGTCGCTGGCGCAGGAAATCGCCACCCGCAACGTCACCGTCAACTGCGTGGCCCCGGGCTTCATCGAAAGCGCGATGACCGGCAAGCTGAACGACAAGCAGAAAGACGCCATCATGGGCGCCATTCCCATGAAGCGCATGGGTACCGGCGCAGAAGTCGCATCGGCCGTGCTTTACCTCGCTTCCAACGAGGCGGCCTATATGACCGGCCAGACCCTGCACGTCAACGGCGGCATGGCGATGATCTGACGGCACTTGTGACCGTCATAAAAGGATTGCGGCGCTGTTTAAGCACCTTCTTGGGTAGCTGGCGCCGCAAGGCCCCGCTTGCGGGTTTTCGGGGAAATTGCCTGTCATACGCTTTGCTTAGCGCGTTTTCAGGCTTTTCGACCGATTGAAACCATGTTAAGCGGGCCAAGACTGTGAACAGTCGTCCCGGAGAGACAGGAAGCCGTTGCGGTTTTGCGTGACGATGTCTAGCTTGGACCGGGTTGAACGGGTTTGCCAGCGGTGCCGGATTTGAACGGCGCATGAGGGCTTCTAACAGGGCAGGGTGCCGAAAGGCATTCCCTTTCAAAATAAAGGTCGAGGAAACCGACATGAGCGATATCGCAGAACGCGTAAAGAAAATTGTAATTGATCATCTTGGCGTTGACGCCGACAAGGTTGTCGAAGGCGCCAGCTTCATTGACGATCTGGGCGCTGATTCGCTCGACACCGTTGAACTGGTCATGGCTTTCGAAGAAGAATTCGGCGTCGAGATCCCCGACGACGCAGCTGACTCGATCCTGACCGTTGGCGACGCCGTCAAGTTCATCGAGAAGGCCCAGGCCTGATCGACCTTCATCGGGAAGGTAACAAATCTTCCCGTCTTGGCCCGGCTTGTCCGGGCCAATGTTTTATAGGCATGCGGTGGGTGCCCGAAAGGTGCGCTTTCCTGCTGTCGTAAGGGTGACAGGCCGCAACAACACTGCCTGTAACCTTCATGCAAAAAATTTAGACATACTGCAGCCTGCCGTGAGTGCCATCCCATGGTGTCTGGTGTTGCAGAAAGACCGATGATTTGGATAAGGGCGGAGCATTGGCGATGAGGCGTGTCGTTATCACCGGTACCGGCATGGTATCTCCTCTTGGATGCGGAACGGAAGTGACCTGGGAGCGGCTTTTGGCCGGCCAGAACGGTGCCCGTCTCGTGACTGAATTCGAGGTTGAGGACCTGCCCGCAAAGATCGCCTGCCGTATCCCCGTCGGCGATGGCTCCAACGGCACCTTCAATGCCGATGACTGGATGGAGCCCAAGGAACAGCGCAAGGTCGATCCATTCATCGTTTACGGCATGGCCGCCGCCGACATGGCGCTTGCCGACGCAAACTGGCATCCGGAAACGGACGAAGACCAGATCGCCACCGGCGTTCTGATCGGCTCCGGCATCGGCGGTCTGGAAGGCATCGTCGAGGCGGGCTACACGCTGCGCGACAAGGGCCCGCGCCGCATTTCTCCATTCTTCATTCCCGGCCGTCTGATCAACCTTGTATCCGGCCAGGTTTCCATTCGTCACAAGCTGCGTGGACCGAACCACGCCGTGGTTACCGCCTGCTCAACCGGCGCGCACGCCATTGGCGATGCAGCCCGTCTGATCGCGCTTGGTGACGCCGACGTCATGGTCGCCGGTGGCGCCGAGTCGCCGGTCTGCCGCATTTCGCTCGCCGGTTTTGCCGCCTGCAAGGCGCTCTCCACCCAGCACAATGACGATCCGCAAAAAGCCTCGCGCCCCTATGACCGCGACCGCGACGGTTTCGTCATGGGCGAGGGCGCTGGCATCGTCGTTCTCGAAGAACTCGAGCACGCCAAGGCGCGCGGCGCGAAGATTTACGCCGAAGTCGTCGGTTACGGCCTCTCCGGTGATGCCTACCACATCACGGCTCCCTCCGAGGACGGCGACGGTGCATATCGCTGCATGTCGATGGCGCTGAAGCGCGCCGGTCTGACGGCCGATGACATCGACTACATCAACGCCCACGGCACCTCTACCATGGCCGATACGATCGAGCTTGGCGCAGTCGAGCGGCTTGTCGGCGATTCGGCTTCGAAGATTTCCATGTCTTCCACCAAGTCGGCCACCGGTCATCTTCTCGGCGCGGCCGGTGCAATCGAAGCGATTTTCGCGACGCTTGCGATCCGCGATAACATCGTTCCGCCGACGCTGAACCTCGATAATCCCGATGTCGAGACGAAGATCGATCTCGTGCCGCACAAGGCGCGCAAGCGGCAGGTCAACGTGGCGCTCTCGAACTCCTTCGGTTTCGGCGGCACCAACGCCTCGCTGGTGCTGCGTCGTTACGAAGCATAATCGCGGCGGCGGTTTGCCGTCGCGATGGCGTCTGCGCCGCAAGCTGTCCATGGCGGTCGCGGCGTTCTCCTGCCGGACGCTGAGAAAATTGTTCTTTCCCTTGAACAACGCATTGCGGCTTGCGAAAGCCATTCCGATTTTCGCGCCGATATTGTAGTCGTTTATGGAAGGCGTTTGCCGGGTCGGGTTATTTCCGGCTGCGGGCGGCTTCCTCCATGGGCTTTGTCCTAAACGATGGCCGTGAAGCGCAATATCAGGGCTTCACGATATCTCCATGTGGTGCGGGACGGCATTCCGAACCTGTTTTTGCCGCATTACCTGCGCAAAAAGCGCTGACAACGCCGAACTGAAAAGGACCGACGGTGAGCGACACGAATCAGAACAGCCAGGGACCATACGGACAGAACGGTGCGGGCGAAGGCAATCGCGGCCCGATCATTCCGAAATCCCCGACGGAAGCCTTGCGGCCGGAAAAAGTCCCGGCGCCGCCCAAGCGCTCGCGCAAGGCCCACGGGCAGCTTGTGATCTTCCTGAATTTTCTGATGACGCTTGCCGTTGCCGTCTGTGTGCTGGCCATTGCCGCTTTCTATTATATGATCAATGCGTTCCAGGAGCCTGGTCCGCTTGAAACAAATACACATTTTACCGTCCGCAATGGTGCGGGCCTCATCGAGATTGCCAATAACCTCGAGCGCAACGACGTCATCTCGAACGCGCGCGTTTTCCGTCTGATGGCCGGCAGCTATCTGCAAAAGGACCAGACGCTGAAAACCGGCGAATATGAGATCAAGGCCGGCGCATCGATGAAGGATATCCTGCTGCTCCTGGAATCCGGCAAATCGATCCTTTATTCCGTGTCGCTGCCGGAAGGTCTGACCGTGAAGCAGATGTTCGCCCGCCTCGCCGCCGACGAGGTTCTGGATGGTGAACTTCCTGCCACGCTGCCCCCGGAAGGTAGCCTGCGTCCGGACACCTACCGTTTCACCCGCGGCACCAAACGTGAAGAAATCATCAGCCAGATGAGTGCAGCGCAGGACAAGCTGATCGACATGATCTGGGAACGGCGCGATCCCGACCTGCCGATCAAGACCGTCGAGGAATTCGTGACGCTCGCCTCGATCGTCGAGAAGGAAACCGGCAAGGATGACGAGCGCGCCCATGTCGCCTCCGTCTTCTATAACCGCCTGAAGAAGGGCATGCGCCTGCAATCCGATCCGACAATCATCTATGGCCTGTTCGGCGGCGACGGAAAGCCTTCCGATCGGCCGATCTACCAGTCGGACCTGCAGAAACAGACGCCGTTCAACACCTATGTCATCAAGGGCCTGCCGCCGTCTCCGATTGCCAATCCGGGCCGGGCGGCACTTGAGGCGGTCGCCAATCCATGGCGCACGGATGACCTTTATTTCGTTGCCGACGGCACCGGCGGCCACGTCTTTGCCAAGACGCTTGAAGAGCACAACGCCAATGTTCGCCGCTGGCGCAAGATCGAGGCCGAGAAGGCTGCATCGGGTGGTAATCCCGAAGTGATCGTGGACGGCCAACCGGGCGGCGCAGAGGCGGAAAAACCTGCCAACAACTGATAATCTCGACCGGGCCCTGTCATCCACAGGGCCCGGTTTTGTACGGCGTAAGGGGGCTTCCAGATATGACATTGCAATCGATGACCGGCTTTGCGCGCAGCGAAGGAACCTCCGGCCGTTACCGCTGGGCCTGGGAATTGCGTTCGGTGAACGGCAAGGGGCTCGATGTGCGTCTGCGTCTGCCGACCGGTCTTGAAACACTGGAAACGGCCTTGCGGGAAATCGCCGGCGAGCATCTTTCCCGCGGCAATATTCAGGCGGGTTTGACGCTGGCGATCGCGGAAAACCGGCTTGAGGCCGTGATCAATCGCGACGCGCTTGCCGCCGTTCTGGCGCTCAAGAAAGAGCTCGGTGATGTTGTCGATGACAAGCCGCTGAGCTTCGATACGTTGCTCACAATACGCGGTCTGGTCGATTTCCGCGAGGCGGAGGACGACGCAGAAGCGCAGGCATCGCGCAACGGTGACGTGCTCGCCGGTTTTGCCGCTGCCGCAGAGAAGCTGAAGAACATGCGTGAGCGGGAAGGGGCATCGTTGTTCGCCATCCTGTCCGGCCATATCAACCGCATTGAGCAGCTCGTGGACATCATCGAGAATGATCCGTCCCGCCAGCCTGAGCAGATTGCCGCACGGCTCGCCCAGCAGATCGCCCTCATTGGTGATGGCCTGCACGGGCTCGACCGTGACCGGCTGCATGCCGAGGCAGCGCTGATCGCCACCAAGGCGGATCTGCGTGAAGAGATCGACCGGCTGCGCGCCCATGTCCAGGCTTCCCGGGAACTCTTGGAGAATGGCGGCCCTGTCGGCCGCAAGCTCGATTTTCTTGCACAGGAATTTAACCGTGAGTCGAATACAATCTGTTCCAAATCGAATGCCAGTGCGGTAACCGCAGCGGGCATAGAGTTGAAAGTGGTGATCGACCAGTTTCGCGAGCAGGTCCAAAATCTGGAGTAGACCCCATGGTCCCGGTGAATAATTCTCCCGTCACGATTGCCCGCAGGGGGCTGATGCTGGTGATTTCTTCGCCATCGGGCGCAGGCAAATCCACAATTGCGCGCAACCTGCTCGAGAAAGACAAGAATATCAGCCTTTCCGTCAGCGTCACGACGCGCCCGCGCCGCCAGAGCGAGATCGAAGGCATCCATTACCACTTCATCTCCAAGCGCGATTTCGAGCGCATGCGCGACAATGACGAACTGCTGGAATGGGCCGAAGTTCACGGCAATTTCTACGGCACGCCCCGCGAACCCGTCGAGGAAGCCATGGCTGCCGGCCGCGACATGCTTTTCGATATCGACTGGCAGGGCGCCGAGCAGCTTCAGGACAAGATGAAAGCCGACGTCGTTTCCATCTTCATCCTGCCGCCGACCATGACCGAGTTGCAGTCACGCCTGCACCGCCGCGCCGAAGATACCGAGGAGGTCATCAAAACGCGCCTCCTCAACTCCCGTGCAGAGATCGAACACTGGCGCGACTATGACTATGTCATCCTCAACGACGACCTGCAGGCCGCGTTCGAAGGCATAGAAGCGATCGTCAAGGCCGAACGCGTCCGCCGCGACCGTCGCCACGGCATGTTCGACTTCGTGCGGGCCTTGCTGGAAGAAGAGCCGAAGCTCTGATTTACGCGATGAGCCCGCGCGCCAGCCATTGCCGTGACAATCGTTCGTCCGCCGCGTCTTCCGCCCAGCCGTGACCTGTATTGATCGTTTCGAGCACGGCATCAGCGCCGGCTGAGACCAGTTGCTCGGCCAAATACGGAGCATCGGAGGGGTGACGCCGGTCGTCGTTGACGCCTGCAAGCAGAAGTGCGGGATACCCCGCAAGGCTCGGAAGAGGCTGGTCTTTTCTCGGAGTTAACGGACGAAGCAGGATGGCGCCTTTCGACAGATGATGCGCCTGACATATGGTTTCAGCCGCGATGATCGCGCCGTTCGAGTATCCGACGAGAAGGGGTCTTTGCGCCGTCTGCTGACATACAAACGCAACGAAGCCGCACAGTCTGGTCGCCTGATGTTTCAGATCGTCGATATCGAGTTCTCTGTCGGGTTTTCTGCGAAAAAATGCGAAACCATTCTCCCAGGGAACAGCGCCCCTCGGCGCATATAAGACACCCTTGGGAAAGACGGCGCGGCCAAAAGAAATGAGGTCGTCTTCCGTTCGTCCCAATCCATGCAGCAAGATGACAACGCAATCGGGTGTTCCGGCGGGAATATCAAGCTTATAGTCAAAACCGGCACTCTCCACGCACTTGTTCCTCTATTCGCAGGTGGAACCTTTGCTACCGTTGGGAACGGCGACCATATGCCAGATGTTACAGGCAGTTCGCCAGCGTCACGAATTCCTCCACCGAGAGCGTTTCCGCCCGGCGCGTGGGATCGATACCGGCCTTTTCCAACAGCGTTTCCCCGCCAAGGCTTTTCACGCTCTGGCGCAGCATCTTGCGGCGTTGGCCGAAGGCTGCTTCGGTCACCCTCTCAAGCTTGGCAACGTCGCAGGGCAGCGGTTTGTCCTTCGGCAGCAGATGTACGACCGTCGAGGTTACCTTCGGCGGGGGGCTGAAGGCCTGTGGCGGAACGTCGAAGGCCATTTCCGAAACGGTGCGCCAGCCGGAGAGAACGCCGAGACGGCCGTAGTGATTATCGCCTTCTTCAGCCACGATGCGCTGCCCAACTTCCTTCTGGAACATCAGCGTCATCGAAAGCCAGAAGGGTGGCCACTCCCTCGGCAGCAGCCAGTTGACCAGCAATTGCGTTCCGACATTATAGGGCAGGTTGGCGATGATCCGCACAGGCTCACCGGCTGGAACCAGCGCCTCGAAATCCGTCTTCAGCGCGTCGCCTTCGATGACCTCAAGCCGTCCAGGATAATGGGTTTCGATTTCCGCAAGAACGGGCAGGCAGCGGCTGTCGCGCTCGACAGCGATGACCTTTTTCGCGCCGAGTGACAGAATGGCGCGGGTGAGGCCACCGGGACCGGGGCCGACTTCTATCACCGTTACGCCTTCGAGCGGCCCGGCCGTGCGGGCAATCTTCTGGGTCAGGTTGAGGTCGAACAGGAAGTTCTGTCCGAGCGATTTCTTCGCATCGAGCCCATGGCGCTGGATGACATCGCGCAGCGGCGGCAGTTCATCGATGGCGGCCATTACGCGCCAACCCGGCTGCGGGCGGAAATCTCCGCCGCCATCGTCAGCGCCGCCACGAGGCTCGCCTCATTGGCAATGCCCTGGCCGGCAATGCCAAAGGCGGTACCGTGGTCAGGCGACGTGCGGATGAAGGGTAGGCCGAGCGTGACATTGACCGAATCGTCAAAGCCGAGCGCCTTGGCGGGGATCAGCGCCTGATCGTGATACATGCACACCGCCACGTCATAACGCTTGCGGGCGGCATCGTGGAACATGGTGTCGGCGGGCAGGGGGCCGAAGGCGTCGATGCCGTCCTTCCGCAACCGTATGGTCGCCGGATGAACCACATCACGATCCTCGGTGCCCAGCGCGCCATCTTCACCCGCATGCGGGTTGAGACCGGCGACAGCCAGACGCGGGGCCGTTATGCCGAATTTTTCCCGCAGATCGGTATCGATAATCCGGCATGTCGTGACGATGAGCTCTTCCGTAAGCGCAGCGGGCACATCCTTTACCGGAATATGGATGGTGACCGGCACGACCCGAACCTTGGGGCCGGCAATCATCATCACCGGCGTCACCTGCCTGCCCGTCTGGCGCAGGGCGAGATCGGCCAGAAATTCCGTATGGCCGGGAAAACCGAAACCGGCTTCGTAAAGCACGGATTTCGCAATGGGATTGGTGACGACAGCTGCAGCCTTGCCTTCAATCGTCAGGGAAACGGCCGTCTCGATGGCCTTGATCGTCGCATGGGCAGCGCCGACATGCGGCTGACCCGCCTGCACTTCGAAGCCGACGGGAAGGGGAAGGATGGGGAAAGCGCGCTCGAACAGGCCGACGGCACTCTCCACGTCGCAGGTCTCTATATTGACCGGGACGCCGATCAGCGCCGCACGGCTTGCCACCACATCGGGATCGCCGATGAAGATGAAGGGCGGCACACCGTTCTCCCGGCGCTTGGCCCAGGCGTTGATGGCGATATCGGGGCCGATACCGGCTGGATCTCCCTGGGTCAGGGCAAGCGGCAGGGATGCATGTGTCACGGAAAGACCCGGTTCTTTTCTCAATATCAGGTGTTGACGATCTGCGCCTTCTTGCGCAGTTCCTCGATATATTTCTTTTCGTTCGGGTTTTCGCCGTCCTTGGCTTTCATCAGGTCTTCAGCCTTGAACACCATTTCCGCGGCATAATCGTCGGAAACCTGACGCTGCTTGCAGATGGCCAGATATTCGACACCCTTTTCGGTCACGCGCGTGCCGGTGGTGCCGCCTTCCTTGGTCTTCTCCACCAGTGCCTTCCAGTCTTCCGGCAGCTCCGGCGCGAGGATGCGGCCGAGATCCTTGATCGCTACGTCGCGCATGGTTGCTGCAAAGGTCATGGCCTGATCACAACCAGGATAACGCTTGCGCGAAGCTTCGGCCTCGGCCTTGCGTTTGCCGGTAATGGCGTTGCGTTTGGCTTCCGGGATGACGAAGATGACCTGTTGCAGGAAATATTCCGTGGTCACGGGCTTCTCGCCGCGTTCCTTCAGGCGGGTCACGAGGTCCTGGTTCGACATTTTGCCGCGTGCGCCGTAACGGGCGTTGACGAGGCGCGGCCAGCTCATCTGAACGGCGATGAAGGCCTTGAAATGATCGGCGCCGACACCGGCCTTGGCGAGGACCTGCGTCAGCTGCTCCGGCTTCATTTTGTTGTTGCCGGCGAAGCGGGCGAAGGCAGCATCGACATCCTGCGTGCTGACCGACATCTTGACGCGGGCGATTTCTTCACGTTTCAGCGCTTCATCGACAAGCTGCTCGCGGGCTTTCTCATTGAGATTGCCGGACTGGCGCTGCAGCTTCAGGAAGGCGACGCGTCTTGCAATGTCATCGTTGGTGATAGGTGTCTTGTTGACGACGATCTTGACGGTGCTGTCGGCGAGGGCCTGGCCGGTATAGGGCACAACGGCCATGGGAACGGCGAAAATCGCAAAGGCAAACGCAGCGCCACGCAAAGCCGACTTTCCGAAATTCATCATCTGTTTCTCCCTTTCGTCGGAGAGGATCCTTGCCCTCTTCCGCCAGTCTGTTCCGTCCGAAGCGGGAATATCAGAAATTCCCGGCATTTCAGACCTGCACCCGTCAACCCGCACTGCGAATTCGCCACGTATATATCACTGCGATCCGCAAAACGGCAATGTGTCGGTTTGTTGAAAGAAAACCTTCAAGGTTTCACGCCCGGCCGACATTGGCCTGTTGTTGCGGCAAAACCGTGACTTTACTGATCAAATGAAAAAAGGCAGACCACGATGCTGTGTGACCTGCCTTTCAACTCAGTAATTGTTTGGCTTCCAGCCGATATCCATGTCGTTCCAGTCTTCGTTTGCCGAACCGACACTGATGTCACCCAGCGTGCGGAAGGCCAGACGGGCGTTGATCGACCAGTCATTGGCGGCCTGGCGGCTGGAATTGATGTTGCCTTCGTCGGAATAGCTGACCGTCAAGATCGTGCATTCATCCTGATAGGCAATGCCGATGCGGCGTTCAGCGGCAAACTTACCGTTCAGATCGTAATTGATCGAGCCGAACAGCGACCAGTTGTCGTCCATGCGCAGCGAGCCGGAAGCCTGGATGATATCGCGGTTTTCGCTATAGCCATATTCCGGCTGTGCCTTGACCTGCGTATAGCTGAGCTTGCCGTTGATGCGGCGATCCGAATAGCTGATGCCCGTTTCAGACCGGTTGATTTCGAAATTGTCCTTGTCGAGACGCAGGCTCGAGGACAGCGAAAGACCGATCGGCGCGTCGAAGGCAGCCATGGCGACGTAATCCGAACGATCGGATTCGAGGCCGGAATTGGCGCCCACATTAAGGAGATCATAGGAGGCGAAGGAATTGTCGCCTGCCAGATGGAAGGACTGACCGGCAATGGCGCGAATGCCGTAACCATTGTCGAACGTGCCGTTATAGCGGAAGCCGAGATTGGCACGCGTACCACCTTCGATACGGTCGAAGCCGGAGAACTTGTCGCGCTCGAACAGGTTGGTGGCATCGAACACAAAGGCTTGCGAGTCCTCGTTCGGGAAACGACCGGAATATTGCTCGTTCGGCCGAACGAAAATCTGCGCGATGGGCTCGATCACGTGGCTGCTGTTGAGGGCCGTGAACAACCAGGGATAACGCACCTCAAGGCCACCGGTGACCATGCCGCGCAAGGCGGCATCGTCATGGATCATGCCCTCATAGGCATAGGATGTGCCGCCGGAGGTGAAGCTTGCCGCAGTCATGTCGGTCCACAGCGCGTCGCCGCGGGCAGCAAGGATCGGCGTGATCTGAAGACCGCTATCCATCGTGATGGTGCGCTTCCATTCCGCTTCCGTGGTCCAGCGCGTATAAGAGCCTTCCAGACCGTTGAAGCGCGGGAAGCCGCCCATCGCGTAGGAATCCTGCGTCGAACGGCTGATGCTCGTGAAGTTCGTGGTCAGCGAGAGTTCACCGCCATAGATCGGGTCCGGCAGGAAGTAACGATAGTCTACGACCGGATGAACGATCGCCTGCTTGCGTTCCTTGAGCTCGGAATTATCCGTGTCCTGAACGTTGAAGTAATAACCTCGGGCGTCAAAGCTGTTACGCTCGCCAGTACCGGTCAGATAAATCTGGTTGGTCTGGACGTCGTTCTTGTAGCCCTTGAGGCTATAGGTGCGCGAAAAGTTGTTGTCGGACTGCACCATGGCGTCCCAGCCGAAGGCCCAGCGCGGGTTGATGCTGAAATCACCCTTGGTTGCCACCATGCCGCGCTGATCGTTCAACGCGTCACTCGTTCCGGCGATGAAGGTGTCAGACGACTGCTGGCTGATGCCGGCAATCGTCAGCGTGTGCATGCCCGTCTCGAAACGCTGGCGCAACTCAGCCTGCAGAAGCAAGCCCTGTTTCGTGTAGTAGGTCGGTGTGACCGTCAAATCCGATGTATCGGACAGGACCTGGAAGTACGGAACGCCGAGACCAAAGCCAAGCTTGTTGGTCATGCTCATCTGCGGGAACAGGAAACCGGACTTCCGCTTTACCGTGTTGTCGGGAACCGTCATGAACGGCACGTAGGCAATCGAATGGCCGAAAAGCTGTAGGCGGGCTTTTTCCAGACGGATCGTATGCGTCTGTCCGTCCTGAATGACACGTTCCGCCTTGACCTGCCACAGAGGCGCCTTTTCCGGCCGCTCGGCACAGGGCAGACACGCGGTGTAGACGCCGTTGTTGAGGACCATCCGGTCGCCTTCGAGACGCTCGGCGCTCTCACCCGCGATACGGGTATTGTCCGTCGTCTCGACGCGCAACGCATTGACGAAGCCCTGACCGAAGTCGTCGGTGACGTCCATTTCGTCGGCATAGATCTTGTTGCCGCCCGGCTCGATCAGCTCGATGTTGCCATGGGCAATCACGCGGCCGGTCTGCTGGTTATATTCCACCTGCTGGGCAACCATGCGGTAGCCCGAATATTTCATGCGGACAACGCCCTTCGCGATGACGCGCTGGGAGTCACGATTATAGGTCAGTTCATTTGCTGTAAGCAGGAGTTTCGAATCGTCTTGGCTTGCCGACGCAAGCAACCCGCCCTGGCCAAAAGCGACCGGGCTTGATGCCAAATACGCGCACACAGCGGCACCCGTCAGAAGGGCCGTCCAAAGCCGCCTGATATTCCCGCGGTCAATTACCGCCACTAGCCGTCCTCCTGATGAAGCAGAATAGTTGCCCCCAATGCCAACGCCACGACGACTGGAACCCAGACCGCGACGGTGGGAGGGACAACGCCACCACTCCCGAATGCCCTTACGAGCACGGTTACTACATAAAGCACGAAGCCGGAAACGATTCCACCCAGAATCACGGAGCGCGATTGGGCGAAGCGGCTGAACTTTAATGAAACGGTCGCGGCGATCAAGGTCATCGCGACCAGAAGCAGGGGCGTCGATAGCAGGAAATGGTACTGCGTCTCAAGCGCCTTTGAAGATAGTCCAAAGGACTTTGCAACTTCGATTTTGTGAGAAAGGTCAAAGAAAGCAACGGTTTCCGTCTGCGTCATGCGCTCCTGGACGAATTCCCGTCTCAGATTGGTACTGATCCGCATGCTTTCTTGCCGAACTGGCACATGTCCGGCGCGGGTTTCCGAAACGCCGTTAAGAAGCCAGTAACCATCTTCCAATTTAGCCGACTTCGCATCCTTCCGCGAGACGATGTTTCCGTCCTTGTCGAGGTCGATCAGAACCACGTCGAGAAGCATCGTTCCGTTGTCTTCGAAGCTCTTGGCGCCGATGATCGTATCCTGGCCGCCGCTCGACTGGCGCATCCACGGAATGATCTGCTGCTGGCGTCCGCCGCCTGCTTCGTTGCGCAGACCGGCCTCCATGGCGAGAGACTTGTTCTGGCCCCATGCGGCGATGGGGTTGAGAACCATGACGGACAGGATGCCGATGAAGACGGCGCCGAGCACGAAGGGGAGGATGAATTGCCAGGCGGAAATGCCGGCGGCACGCGTCACCACCAGCTCGTAACGCCGGTTGAGCGAGATCAGCGTTGTCATGCCGACGAACAGCGCAATGAACGGTATCGTTTGCTGCAGGATCAGCGGCAGGCGAAGCGCCGTCAGGCCAAGTGCCGCCGGAACGGAATAACCGGGCAGGCCGGACATGCGCCGTGCCGTTTCGCTGAAGTCGGCAAGGTAAATGATCGAGGATACGCCGATCACGAACCAGATGGCGGTGATCAGATATCGTTTCAGGAAATACCGGGCGAGCGTATTGAAGATCATGCGTTACCGCTCCCCGGGGTTTTTGCCATCCGGCTGGAGAAGAGACGGCGCAGGCGTCCCGCCGCATCCGCGATCACATTCGGCATTTTCGGCTTGCGGCCGGTCATCAGCACGAAGGCAGCGGCTGCACCGCTGAGACCGGGCACGGCATAGACCAGCGGAATGAAGGCAGCGCTCTGCTTGACCTGATTGGTGACGTAAAATCCGAGCCAGCGCAGCATGAAGGCGGTCACCAGCGCGGCGACCATCGGATGCAGGCGCGCTTCGCGGTGCGACCGGGCGTCGGCGGCGATGGCAAGGGAAATCAGCGCGAAGGAAAAAGCGAACATCCAGTCCGACAGACGTTTGTGCAGCTCGCTGCGGAAGGTCTCCGGTGAGCGCTTGTAGCTTGCATTGTTCTCGTCCGGGGAGAGAAGGAAGCCAAGGCTCGCATCACCGGGTGAAAGCGACGGCTCCGAATCCTGCTTTTCCGACATGGTGGAAAGATCAAAGGCATAGGACAGGAACTTGACGATCGAGACCTTGCCGTCGGGCGTCTTCTGCTGCACTTCGCCGTCGCGCATGGTCAGCGACGTGCCGCTTTCATCGATCATGCCTTCCTTGGCATAATAGATGAGGTCGAAATTCGGATCGCGACGATCCGCCACGAACAGGCCCTTGAGGATACGGCCCTGTCGCTGGGCGATCTGCACGTAAAGGCCGTCCTGAATGGTGCGGAAGGTCTTTTCCTCGATTACCGAAGACAGGAGGTCGGCATAGGCGGCGGCCACCATCTGTCGCGCGGAGTTGCGGGCGGGCGGCTCGATGAAATTGGTGATGGTGAAGGAAAACAGGCTCAGAACGGCGGCCAGAATGAGAACCGGGCGATACATTACCGAACGCGGCGCGCCGGCCGCATCGATGATGGCAAGCTCGGAATCATTGTTCATCGTCGTGAAGATCTGGGTGATGCCGATGACAAGCGCGAAGGGCAGCACGACGGGAATGAGCGTCGGCAGGATCAACGTCGCGAGCGCCATGAAGGAGCCCATCGACTGTCCGGTATCGGTGACGAGATTGATTCTCTGGAGAACCTGGATGGTCCAGATGATGGCCAGCACCGGCAACAGCGCGACCAGAAACATCTGCGTTGTCCGCCGCAGGATATAGTTCTCGAGAAGCTTCATACGGCCCTGTTCGATATTGTTTTTTCGAGCGATCGCTCGCCGAATTTCCGCCTATCTAATCGCATCGTTGGCAATTGGCTATTCCGGCATGCTCACAAATATGTTTTGCGCGATGATTTTTCCACCGCCTGTGTCTTTTTGTGGAACAAGCTGTCGGTTTCATGACGTCATTTCGTCTTCCACAAAAATGCCTTTCCTTTGGCGACTGTGGGCCTTTAAAGAATGCGGGTTGCGCCCCGGGCCGAAAAGGCCATGATCATGCGCATCATGCAGATCGTCCAAGAAGAGCAGGAAAACATGTCCGCCAAATTCGATATTTCTTTCGCCAATTCCGCCTCGCTGGAAAATGCCCTGGCCATCGTGCTGCAGGCCTCGGGTGAGGCGCAGGCCGTCGCCGGTGCTTCCGAGGCCGATCCGGGCGGCGTCATCGAAAGGGCGTCGAAGATCTCAGGCTTTTCCGCAAAGTCGATGGCGACGCTCGACGTCATTGCGCCCCAGGGTTCGGCCGCCGACCGTCTGCTCGTCATTGGGCTTGGCAAGCCGTTGAAGCTGGTCGCCCATGACTGGCTGCGCGCCGGTGGCACCGCGGCTGCTCATTTCAAGAAGGCGGATAAGGTCGTCATCTATCTCGATGCCCCGGGCGTTGAGGTGGGCGCCGAGGCTGCCGCAGATTTCGCCCTCGGCCTCCTGCTGCGCGCCTATAGTTTTGATGCCTATAAGACCAAGAAAAAGTCCGACGACGAAAAGACCCCGAAGAAAGTCGATGTCACCATCGTAACCGCCGCCCATAAGAATGCGGAAAAGGCCTTTGCCGTGTCGGAAGCCGTTGCGGGCGGCGTGGTTCTGGCGCGCGATCTCGTCAACTTGCCGCCGAATGTGCTTGGGCCCGTTGAATTTGCCGAAAAGGCCGAGGAACTGCGCAAGCTCGGCGTCGATGTCGAAATTCTCGGCGAAAAGGAGTTGAAGAAGCTCGGCATGAACGCGCTTCTCGGTGTCGCACAGGGCTCGGCCCGCCCACCGCGGCTGGCGGTCATGCAGTGGAATGGTGGTTCCAAGAAGGATGAACCCATTGCCTTCGTCGGCAAGGGCGTCGTTTTCGACACCGGCGGCATTTCGCTGAAGCCCGGCCTTAACATGGAAGATATGAAGGGTGACATGGGTGGCGCTGCTGCCGTCACCGGCCTGATGCATGTGCTCGCGGCCCGCAAGGCCAAGGCAAACGTGATCGGCGTCATCGGCCTTGTCGAGAACATGCCCGATGGCAACGCCCAGCGTCCCGGCGATATCGTCACCTCCATGTCCGGCCAGACCATCGAGATCATCAATACCGATGCCGAGGGCCGGCTGGTTCTGGCCGATGCGCTCTGGTACACCAAGGATCGCTTCAACCCGAAATTCATGATCAACCTCGCCACGCTGACGGGCGCCATTACTGTTGCGCTTGGCAACCTGCAGGCCGGTCTTTTCTCCAACGACGACGAACTGGCCGCGCGTCTTGCGCAGGCGGGAGAGGTGACGGCGGAAAAACTGTGGCGCATGCCGCTCGGCAAGGATTACGACAAGATCATCGATTCCAAATTTGCCGACATGAAGAACAGCTCGGGCCGCCTGGCGGGCTCCGTCACCGCCGCGCAGTTCCTCAAGCGTTTCGTGGGCGAAACGCCGTGGGCACATCTCGATATTGCCGGCACCGCAATGGGGTCGCAGCTGACCGAAATCAACCAGTCCTGGGGCTCGGGTTACGGCGTGCGTCTGCTGAACGAACTCGTTCGTGCCCATTACGAAGATTGAAACGAGCGGGGCGGCACGTCTGCGAATGACTGAAATTCTGTTCTACCATCTGACGGAATCGAAGCTGGAGGACGCCTTGCCGCCTTTGCTCGAGAAATCGCTGGAGCGCGGCTGGAAGGTCGCGATCCAGACGGTGGACGAGGAGCGTCGCGATTTCCTCGATACGCATCTGTGGACCTTTCGCGACGATAGTTTCCTGCCGCATGCGACCGATGCATCATCAGTGCCGCAGAACCAGCCGATTCTCCTGACGGCATCGGACGAGAACGCCAACGCGGCAAGTGTCCGCTTTCTCGTCGATGGCGCCGAGCCGCCGGCGGTGGCGGCCTATGAACGCATCGTGTTCATGTTCGACGGATACGATGCCTACCAGCTCGAAATGGCGCGGAATCACTGGAAAAGGCTGAAAACAGAGGGGCATTCCCTGACCTACTGGCAGCAGTCGCCTGAAGGCCGTTGGCAGAAGAAGGCGTGACTGATCTCCCGCTCAGGCCACGTCTGCAGCGCGAAAGTGGCTGGTAAAAAATCGTATATGGTGCGGCTCACCGCTGTCGTTTTATGAACGCATGAAACATCTACGCTTTTAGACGCGTTATCAGCATGGAAAAGGATGTGTGATGGGAGGGATGATGCCACGACCGGATCTGGAGTTGGAGCGACTGGTAGCCGTGCGGTCGGTTGTGGCCTTCAAGAATGCGGAAACCGCCGAATTGAAAGCAATCTCACAACTGGCCCAGGGCGTATTCGGTGTCGCGCGTGCGGCGGTGCATATTCTGGATGAGGACTGGCTCCACATTGCCGAGCAGGCGGGGCTTCAATTTCAGGAATGCTCCCGTGACATCGCGATCTGCGACCGCGTGGTCGTTACGCAGAATGTTCTGACCGTTACGGATCTGACCGCCCATCCTGAATTCGGGTCTTTGCCTTACGTGAAGGGTGCGCCTGACCTGCGCTCCTACGCCGGCGCTCCGATCGAACTCGAGCCGGGTCTGGTCGTCGGCACTTTTTGTCTGCTCGACCCGCATGTGCGACAGTACACAGCTGCCGAGGTCGATAATCTCAAGTATTTTGCGACGCTTGCGGGCGCGCTGTTGAGATTGCAGAAGGCGAATTTCACGATGAGCCTTGCCGCTCGCGAATTGCGGGACGCGGCAATGACCGACCCGCTCACCGGCTTTTATAATCGCAAGGCCCTGGACGCGATCGTTGATCTGGAACTGGGTGCGGCCCTTTGCGAGAAGGATACGTTCGGCGTTCTTTATCTTGATCTCGACGGCTTCAAGACGATTAATGACACGCTTGGCCATGCGGCCGGAGACAGGGTGCTGGTCGAAGCCTCCGCCCGTATCCGCGATGCTATAAGAGCAGAAGATGTGGTTGTGCGCATGGGCGGCGACGAATTTGCAATATTCGTGCCGCGCCCGGATTCATCCACGCTCATCAGCGGCCTTGCCGAAAAACTACTCCACGCGTTTCGGCAACCGTTCCACGTCGAGGGCGAGAGCGTGCTGGCGCGTCTTAGTATCGGCGGCGCCATCGCGCCGCAGGCCGGCGCGGATCGCTCGACGCTGTTGCGAAGCGTCGACGAAGCGCTGTATCAGGCCAAAAAATCAGGGCGCGACCGTTTCGTCAGCCGCGCCCTCTAAAGGCATTATCCTTCGGAAAGCTTTCCCGCTTCTCAGTCGTAGAAGGAATCCACGAATTTGTGGCGGCCGAGCAGGAAGGCATCGGCCACATGGGTCAGCGGCGCGAGATCGACGTCGGAGCGGCCAGTCTTGATGATCTCGGCGAAGCGCTCGTAAAGGGCCGGATATTCCCGTTCCGGCTGAGAGAGTTTTTCCTCGCCGTTGATCGAGAGCTTCGCGCCCCCTTCCGAAAGCACCATTTGCCCTGCTGCCGTTTCGGCAACGATGTCCCAGCTCTGCTTGCCGGTCTGGCGCCAGTCGAATTCGGCATGGACAGGCATTTTCGTCACGTCGGAAAAATGCAGGTCGGCGGCGATCGGGGCGTCGCGGTTTTCCGGGAATTCCAGCGTCGCCTTGGTCAGGAACAGGGCGCGCGGCAGGATGTGGGTGATGATCGACAGTGCATTGATGCCGGGATCGAACACGCCGAGACCGCCGGCCTGCCAGATCCATGCCTGGTTTGGGTGCCAGTGGCGGACATCCTCTTTCCAGATGACATGCACGCTGTCGATTTTCGTCGAGGCCAGAAACGCCTTTGCCGCCTCGACTGCCGGCGCATAACGGGAATGCCAGCTGGCAAACAGCGAAAGACCTTTCGAGTCCGCCAGACGAACGAGATCCTGCACCTCCGAAAGTGTCGCGCCCGGTGGCTTTTCGAGGAAAACATGCTTGCCGGCATTCAGCGCCGCATAAGCCGCCTCGTAACGATATTGCGGGGGCATGCACAGCGACACCGCATCGATTGCCGGTTCCGCCTCCAGCATGGCCTCGATGGTGCCATAGAAAGAAACACCATCCACGGTGCCGTGGCGGCTTGCGGTGCAGATCAATTCGAAATCCGGATTGCCTGCGATGGCGGGAAGATGCTGGTCGCGAACGATTTTGCCGACGCCGACGATGGCAAGCTTGGTTGCTGACATGGAGAGAAACCCGTGTGTGAGTGCTGTCTGAGATAAAGTGTGATTTTTACAGGTTTTTAGCAGAAACGCCCGAAGGAGCAAGGCGATCGTTTCGGCGCGAATGGTCTTTCCAGAAAGCGCGACATCTCGACAGTGACTTCGCATTTCTGCGTGACCTGAAATATATGGCAATTAATAATGCATTTTTAATTGAATTTTCCATTTTGGTGGCTGTTTAAATGAAGTATTTAATGTATATTTCCAACTTATTCGAGTTTTATTTTTCTAAAATAAATATATCAGAGATCGAGTTGTGGCGATTTTGTTTAAATCTGACCGTTTTTTCGGCATCGTTCAGAAAGTCGACGGAATAAACCGCCAATTCAATACGTATGGGCTGATTTCCGGCGTCTTCCTCTACAATCTCTACATATTGATGGATGTGCTGGCCTCCGGCCATATGGACGCGATTGCCGGGCCAACAGGACTTTATGACGCCGAAGCCGCGATGTCGGCATAGGCGGCTGAAGGCTGGGCGATGTTTGATAAGTCCCGCACGGAGCGGGAGTTGTGAAGTCCATGAACCGGAATTCCGGTGCCACAACACATAATGACAGGTAATGCAGATGATGGAATTGATCGCCGCACAAGCGGCAGCATCCGCTGCCGAACTTCCCTTCCTCCTGCTTCAGGCGGCAGCCGTTGTCGGCATGGTGTCCGTGCTGATTCTCCTCCGGCGAAACATCGCGCTCGAGGATCCCCGCTATAAGATCTATTATGGCATCGTGTTCGGCATGGCGGGGTTTCTGCTCGCGATGCTGGTTTCCGAATTCATCAAACTGCCCTCCAAGCCCTACATCCGCACAGAATTGCTGTTTCTTGCGGGGCTGCTGGGCTCATGGCAAGGCGGGCTGATCACCTTGGTTCTGGTGGCGCTCGGGCGATATGTCTTTGGCGGTCCCGCGCTGTTTGTTGCGGCCTTGCAGGACATGGTCGTCATTTCGGCCTGTGGCATCGCCATGTATGGCTGGATGCGCAACCGGCGTCTCGCCGATATTGGAAACCGGGATATTCTTATCGTTTGCGCGGCCAGATTCTTGACTGCACTTCTGGCCATTACAATTTCGTTCGCGCTGGGTCTGATCGATCAGGCACTGTTCGTCAGCGCACTCGGTCGCCGGACGGTAGGCGCCGCCTCCATTGGTCTGCCGATGATCGTCTGCCTGTTCATCCTGCTGCGCAGCGAGGCGCGGGGCCGGGAAGAGGCAAGGAAACGAGAGGAGGCAGCAAGAACGGATTCGTTGACTGGTCTGCCCAACAGGCGGGCCCTCAAGGACCATGTGGAAACAGTCATGCGGCAGGAATCGGCGGTTCCGCACGCCCTTGTTCTGATCGAGATCGTCAATATTGCCGATGTCGCCGCTTGCGAGGGAGAAGACTGGAGCGATCTTTTCTGGCCCCGGCTGGCGCGGGAGATCTGCGACGGGGACTACGGCGTCCTTTGCGACACCAATGCGCCCTGTAGCTTCATGTTCGGCGATACGACACTCGCAGTCGTCATGCAGGCGATTTCTCTTGAGAAGTCCGAAAGTACGAAACTCATAATGCGTCTGCATGAGGGTTTGAGCACGTTTTGTCGTTCGGCGGAGGCAGGGCCGGTCCCGCATCTCAAAATCGGCGCGGCAAATCTGGACAAGCTTTCGCAACGGAACGTCGCCTCCTTCCTCAGGCACCTCAGCCTAGCGCTCAAGGGAAGCGATCATCCGGTGCAGATTTTCCCCTTCTCCTTTGCCGAAAAAGCCACACGCGACGAGGCGGTGCGGCAGATGCTCGTCAACTGGATCAAAACCGGGCGGCCACCCATCTGCTACCAGCCAAAATTCGAAATCCGCAATCGCCGAATGATCGGAGCCGAGGCTTTGTTGCGGGCGGTCGATGCGCGGGGGCAGGCGCTTTCGCCCTATTACGTGCTTGAAATTGCAGAACGTCACCGGCTATTGGCGGATTTCGAATGGTCGACGATCGAGGCAGTGACGAATGATCTTCGTGACCTCCATGGGCTCGAGGCGGATTTCCATCTGGCGGTCAATATATCCGCTTCTTCTTTTGCAACGGTGCATTTCGCTGACCGCGTCGTGGCGCTGCTTCAGGATATTGCGGTGCCGGCGCATCGCCTGTCGATCGAAGTGACGGAAATGAGCAAGATACCGACGACGGATGTCGTGCAGCAGAATTTCGATGCTTTGATTGCCGCAGGCGTGCGGCTCGCGCTGGATGATTTCGGAACGGGTTATGCCGCGCTGACCTTGCTGGCGCGCTTCCCATTCGAAGAAGTCAAGATCGACCACTGGATGACGTCGAGGCTCGATCAATCGCGGTTCAGGGACGCTATAGCGCTCGCTTTCGAAAGCGCCGAGCGTTACGGCGCAAAGCTGGTAACGGAAGGCATAGAAACCGAAGAGCAGAGCCGGCTGCTCATGCAGATGGGCATACGCTTCGGGCAGGGTTATCTTTATTCCCCTGCTGTGCCGCTTGCGCGGCTGCAGTCCCGCCGGGCGTGCGCCTAGCTTGCCTTCATGGAAGCTACGGCGCGGTGTACGCGATGACGGTGCCGCTCAGCCCGCCATCGCATCCTCATATTCGCTGGAAAGCAGCAGCCATTGCTCTTCCGCATCGGAGAGCTTTGCAGCGGCCTCACCACGTTCCTTCACTTTCTGGGCAGCCTTCGCAGGGGCCTTTTCATAAAGGGCCGGATCCGCCAGCTCCTTGTCGAGCGACTGAATCAGTTTCTCAAGCTTTGCCGTCAGGGATTCGATTTCATTGATCTTTTTCTTGAGCGGCGCCAGCTGGGCGCGCTTTTCCGCATTGGCCTTGCGCTGGTCGGCCTTGGAAGCCTGATCGGGAGCGGCCTCGGTCTTGTCGTCCTTCTTCCGGCCGGAGGAAACGACGAGGTCGCGATATTCCTCCATGTCGCCTTCGAAGGACTTGACCGTGCCGTCGGCCACCAGCCACAGCCGGTCCACCGTCGCCTCGATCAGGTGGCGGTCGTGCGAGATGAGGATGACGGCACCGTTATAGTCATTCAGCGCCTCGATCAGCGCGCGGCGGCTGTCGATATCGAGGTGGTTGGTCGGTTCGTCGAGGATCAGCAGGTTCGGCGCATGGAAGGCCGCAAGCCCCATCAGCAGGCGAGCTTTTTCGCCACCGGACAAGTCCTTCGCCGCCGTCGCCATTTTTTCCGTCGCAAGACCCATCTGCGCCACGCGTGCACGCACCTGCGCTTCCGGTGCCAGCGGCATCAGTTTGCGCACATGTTCGACGGGCGTTTCATCCGGCACGAGATCGTCCAGCTGGTGCTGCGCGAAGAAGCCGATCTTAAGCCCGGGAGCCACACGAAGATCGCCCGCCTGCGGAGCAAGCCGGCCGGAGATGAATTTCGCGAAGGTGGACTTACCGTTGCCGTTCGAGCCGAGCAGCGCGATGCGGTCGTCATTGTCGATCCTGAGATTGAGCTGCTTCAGGATGGATTTGCCCGGCTCGTAACCGACGGCGCCGCCATTGATGGCGACGATGGGGGATGCGGGCTGCTTTTCCGGCTCGGGGAAGGTGATAGGCTGGACATGATCTTCGATCACGGCGGCAACCGTGCCCATGCGCTCCAGCGCCTTGATGCGGCTCTGCGCCTGCCTGGCCTTGGTGGCCTTGGCGCGGAAACGGTCGATGAAGCTTTGCAGGTGCTTGCGCGCGGCGTCATTTTTTGCCTTCGCCTTCATCTGCAATTCGTCGTTTTCGGCCTTCTGGCGCTCGAACTGATCGTAGCCGCCGCGATAGAAGGTCAGTTTCTTCTGGTCCAGATGCACGATGGAGTTGACGGCATTGTTGAGGAGATCGCGGTCATGGCTGATGATGATGACTGTATGCGGATAACGCCTGATGTAATCTTCCAGCCAGAGCGTGCCTTCGAGATCGAGATAGTTGGTCGGTTCGTCCAGAAGCAAAAGGTCAGGTTCGGCAAACAGCACGGAGGCAAGCGCCACGCGCATGCGCCAGCCGCCGGAGAAGGAAGAGGCGGGGCGAAGTTGTGCCTCGTGATCGAAACCGAGACCGGCAAGAATGCTCGATGCACGGGCTTCGGCCGAATGGGCGTCGATATCAACAAGCCGCATCTGGATTTCGGCGATGCGGTGCGGATCGGTTGCGGTTTCCGCCTCGGCCAGAAGCGCGCTGCGCTCCTTGTCGGCGGAAAGCACGATGGAAATCAGCGATTCTTCCGTGCCCGGTGCTTCCTGGGCCACCTGGCCGATGCGCGCTTGCTTCGGGATCGTTACCGAACCGCTTTCCGCCGAAAAGTCGCCGGTGATGACGCGGAACAGGGTGGATTTGCCGGCGCCATTGCGGCCAACAAGGCCCACCTTCACGCCGGCGGGAAGCGTCACGCTGGCATGGTCAAGAAGCAGACGCCCGGCGATGCGGGCGGAAAGATCGGTAATCGTAATCATGGCGCCGTTTTGGCCGAACTGTCCGGCCAAGGCAAGAGCGCCCGCGCCACACTATAACAGAATGCCGCTTCAGGAGCCGAGTTGCGCCAGATAGCTGTTGCGGCTGTGCTGCGCCACCTCCCGCGAGTAGCCGACAACGCAGTTGCGCGTGCCGCTGCGGGCCGAAAGCAGGGCGAGTTCGGCCTGGCCGAAAAATTCGGCGGGCGTGGCGGCACCGTCCACTTCCGCAACGCCAATTGAAACCGTCAGATGCTCGCCATCGCCGCTGCTGGTCGCGAAGCGCAGGGCCTCCACGCTTTGCCGCAGCCGCTCGGCAATGGCCTCAGCCGTGTTCTGCGGCACCCCGGTAAACAGAAACGCGAATTCGTCGCCACCGATACGAGCGACGAAATCGTCCTTCTTGATGGTCTTGCGAAACAGCGCGGCGAGCCGTCGCAGCGCCTTGTTGCCGGCGGAAGAGCCGTATTTGCCGTTGATTTCGCGGAAATGATCGATGTCGAGCAATACCAGCGAGGTGGCGGAAGCGGCCCGTTCCTTCGCAAAGAGGGTGCCGAGCTTTTCCAGAAAGGCTGCCCGGTTGGGAAGCGCCGTCAAGCTGTCGCGCAGCGAAGCCGCTTGAAGTTCCATCCGGTTTCTTTCGGCTTCGCGGATTTTCACCAGTCCCATGGCAATGAAATGCCGAAGGCTCGTCTGTTCCTCGCGAATATCGCCCAAAAGCTCGAGGAAACGTTCCGATACCGGCGGTTCACCATCCCCGTCGTGCTGGAGGCCGTCCATGAAAGTCGCGGTACGTTGAAGGCTCGCCTCCAGCCGCGCGGAAATCTGCGTCAGCGTATCGAAGGCTGCGCTGGCCATCTGTTCGGCCTCGATCCGGGAAAAGCCGGGCAGATTGTGCCGCTGGCCGATAAGATCGATCTCGTGCTGCTGTGGCGCGTTGCCGAGCGCGAGAATGTCGCGACCCATCGCCGGGTTATGACCCGACAATATTTCGTATATCAGTTCATAATTGCGCGGCAACGGTGCAATGTTCATCTTGGCGATGAACTGGGTGATTTTTGTAACGACAAGAGAACTTCTCGCCTGATCACGTTTTTTATCGCCCGCCGATGTCGTCACTGACAGCCCCAAACCCGAGAAATTATTATGAATAGACCGGCAATAACCGATTGTTGAATGGCGTTATTCTTACAAGCAACGGTTTAAAATTGATTGAATTAGGAAAAATTGTAGCGCTGCGAAGTGAAAAATTTCACGTCGGATAGACGCACGGACCCAATGCGTTTGCTGATCGATCGTATGACAAATCCTGATTTGATTTCATCGCCGCGCCGTTCTTATATCGCTTCATCGATATTGCAGAAGAGGGCAGCCCATGACGACTTCCAGAACGCTTTACTCGTTGTGCGGAAGCGATATTTCCCGACCGTTTTCTCCCCATTGCTGGAAAACCGTGCTGTCGCTGGCCCATAAGGGGCTGGATTTCGAGGAACGTCCCTTGCCTTTCACGGTTGTCCCGACGGTGGAAGATGGGTTTTCGAAGACCGTGCCGATCCTGCGCGATGGCGACCAGCTGGTGAGCGACAGTTTCGAAATCGCGCTTTATCTTGACGAGGCTTACCCGGAACGGCCGTCGCTGTTTGACGGGGAGGGAGGCAGGGCGATGGCCCGTTTTGTCGAAAGTTGGTCGCAGACGGTGCTTCACCCGGCCATCACCCGTATCGCCGTGCTCGATATCCACAATATGCTCGACGAGCCGGACCGCGTTTATTTCCGCGACAGCAGGACAAAGGCGCTCGGCCGGCCGCTGGAAGATGTGGTGGCCAACCGCGAGGCGGAAATCGCTGCCTTTCCCGCATTGTTGGCGCCGATCCGCCGTATGTTGAGTTTCCAACCTTTCATTGGCGGCACGTCGCCGCTGTTTGCGGACTATATCGTATTCGGCGCACTGCAATGGGCGCGCATCACCACCGGGGCGGATCTGTTTGCGGATAACGACCCGGTCCGAGACTGGTTCGAAGGCTGTCTCGATCTCTACGATGCAAGGGGCCGCAGTGTGACAGCGGCGTGAAATGTCTGCCGTCATCGTCGCAATCTCGTTGATCCCCCTTGTTTTCGGGCTTTTGGGCGGGTAAAGACCGCCCACTTTCTCTGAAGGAAAAGGAAACGGACACATGGCGATTGAACGCACATTTTCGATGATCAAGCCGGACGCAACCAAGCGTAACCTCACAGGCGCGATCACCAAGGTATTTGAAGACAACGGTCTGCGCATCGTCGCCTCCAAGCGCGTCTGGATGAGCAAGCGCGAAGCAGAAGGCTTCTACGCCGTTCACAAAGAGCGCCCCTTCTTCGGTGAACTGGTTGAAGGCATGACTTCCGGCCCGACCATCGTTCAGGTTCTGGAAGGCGAGAACGCCATCCTCAAGAACCGCGAAATCATGGGCGCTACCAACCCGGCCCAGGCCGCTGAAGGTACCATCCGCAAGTCCTTCGCGCTCTCCATCGGCGAAAACTCCGTTCACGGTTCCGACGCTCCGGAAACCGCTGCACAGGAAATCGCCTACTGGTTCGCCGAAACCGAAATCGTCGGCTGATTTAAAATCTCAACGGCTTGAATCGCCCTCTCAGGCGATTGGGTGAAGCTGCTGAAAAGAATCGAGAAAACGGAGCCGAAAGGCTCCGTTTTTTTTTGACAGGCGAGAAGGTTACCTCGCTCTCTACGACGCCGGGCACCCCTGAACCGGCCGCATATCCGTCGAACCGTCAGCCTTGAACACCTCCGGATTGGGCGTGTAGAGCGGGCCGACGACCAGCGGCTTGGCGGGGAGAGCCGACTGGTCGGTATCGGAGCGGATAGTGGTCTCGATCGTCTGCAGAGTATCGCCATCCGGCCCTTTGATCTGGACGGTGACCCTGTAGGGCCGGTCCTGCTTCACGCATTCGACCGGCGGGCTCTGAACGGTGATCTTTTCGTCCTTCGGAAAAATCCTCTCCCGGGTGACGAGGTCAGGCCCTCCGCGCGGGTTTTCGAAAGCCGCTTCCACACTGCTGCCATCGCGGATAGGGGCAATACGCTGAAGCGTCACCAGATAAGTGGCGACGGCGACGCGGTAATTGAAGACGAACATGCGTCCGGAAAGCTTTGCCACTTCACGTGGTTCATCGCGCTGGCAACCGGAAAGCGAAAGCATTGCCGCAATCGCCAGCAGCAGGGGCAGGGCAATTCTCACGGCTGCGCCTCCTTCTTGCGGTGATAATGCCGGCTGGCTTTTTGCCGGTTACCGCACACCGCCATGTCACACCAGATACGGCTTCTGTTCTTGCTGCGGTCGATGAACAGCCAGCCGCAATTGCCGCAGATCCGCAGCCGTTGCCGCGTCTCGCCGGCGAGCAGCGACAGGGCGGAATGAACGGTGGCGTTGGCGAGACTTTCTGAGGTTGGAAATGTCCGCAGCGCCGTGCCGCCGACAGAGAGAAAGCGGGCCAGCTTGCCATCATCGACAGCCCCTCCGGAGACAGCCGAACGGAAGTGATCGTCGATCGCCTCGCGAAGTTCGAGGAAAATGGGCCGTTTGTCCGCTTCCGGCGCGATGAGGGCGGGGAACCTGTCACGCTCCATACCAAGCCGTGTCGCTGCTTCGGCGAAGGTGACGATCTGTTCCGGCACGGCAAAGCGGTCGAGTGTTCTTGCCGCGTCCGAGCGCAGGATCACGCTATTGGCGACATCAAGTGCCAATGCTCCCCCTGCGAAACGATGTTCTGTCCAGCGAAATGTCATGCACATATTATAACTGGTAAAGAGCTTTTTAACAGTTATAATTCCGGCGGGAGGACGGGCTTGGCTTATTTCCTGCAACAATTGCTGAATGCCGTGCCGGTCGCAGCCCTCTATGCGGTTCTGGCCTTCGGCTACGCCATCGCCTTTTCGGTCACGAAACGGGCCGATGTGACCTATGGCGCGATATTCGCTTTTGCCGGCCAGACATGCCTGCTTTTCGCTGATTTCGGCTGGAACCGGCTGTGGCTGGTTCTACCGGCAACATTGGCGTTGGGGGCAGGGGCCGGCCTGTTCGGCGGGCTTTGGGCCGCGGGTTTCATCGGTAGGGCGGTCATGCGGCCGCTGGCAAAGGCCTCTCCCAACGCGGTGACCGTGGCCTCCATCGGCGTGCTGATTGCGCTCACGGAAAGCGCAAGGCTCGCCGCCGATACAAGGCAATTGTGGCTGCCGCCGCTTTTATCGCAGCCGGTACGTTTCTGGGTCGAAGGCGGCTTTGCCGTCACCCTGACACCCATTCAGATGCTGAATACGGCCCTCTTCTGCCTGCTCATTCTCACAGGTTCGCTTTATCTCGGCCATTCCGCTTTCGGCAGGCGCTGGAAGGCCGTGTCGGACGATGCCTTGGCCGCCTCGCTCCTGGGGGTGAACGCGGGCAGGATATTTCTGCTGTCCTATTGCGCGGCGGGTTTCGTGGCAGCCATTGCCGGCGTGCTCGCCACGTTTTATTACGGCACCATGGATTTTGGTGCCGGTCTCGTTTTCGGCCTGAAAGTCGTGCTGATCTCGGCGGCGGGCGGATATGCCAGCCCGCTCATCTGCGGCCTGGGGGCGGCAGCCATTGGTTTTGCGGAAACATTCTGGGTCGGTTACGGCCCCGCCGCCTGGCGGGATGCGGCGGTTCTGGCCTTGCTGGTCGGCTGGCTGATCGTCCTGCGCAGCCGGGTCGAAGCAGCCTAGGGGAAAAGTGGGCCCCGGTTTTCCGGCCGGAAATGCGAGAAGACAAAAGCGCTATCGCCACTTGTCCTTGGCCGTATCGTCGGTCGCCTTCGCAGCCACCCAGTCGCCCGTCGCGCCATCCCTGCCATGTTCCTTTTTCCAGAACGGTGCTGACGTCTTGAGATAGTCCATCACGAAATTGGCGCCATCGAAGGCGGCCTGTCGATGAGATGAGGCGGCGATGACGAGGACGATGTTTTCGCCGGTGGCAATCTTGCCGTGGCGGTGGATGGCGGTGAGGCCAAGCAGGCCGAAGCGCTCCATCGCAAGTTTGGCAATGCGGGTGATTTCCGCTTCCGCCATGCCGGGATAATGTTCGAGTTCCAGTGCGGCCAGCGTACCGCCATCGTCGCGGCATAGCCCGGTGAAGGCCACGACGGCGCCGATGCTTTTGTCGCCCTGCGTTAACAGGCGTGTTTCATCGGCAGCGTCGAAGTCTTCTGCCTGCACGCGCACAGTCGGTTCGACGACTTTCTGCATCCGCTCATCCCCCCGTCATGGGCGGAAAAATGCCGATCTCGCGCGCGCCGGCAATGCTCTCGTCATGCTCGACATGTTCCTGATTGACGGCCACCCTGATGACATCGGGGAATTCAAAGGCGGCCTCGTAATTTTCACCGAGGGTTGTGAGCCAGGCGATCAGCTCGCCCGCGGTGGTGACGGACGAGGGAATATCCAGCTCCTCTTCATCCGTGCCGATCTTCTCGCGAACCCAGGCGAAATAAACGATGCGTGTCATCAGTCTTCGTCCACGATGTGCTTGAGACCGGCCTTGAAGTAATCATAGCCGGTATACATGGTAAGTGCAGCCGCAAGCCAGAGAAGCGTAATGCCCATCTCAGTCGTATAGGGCAGGACTTTGTCACCCGCCGGACCTGCCAGCAAGAACGCAATGGCGACCATCTGGATCGTCGTCTTCCACTTGGCGATGCGTGTCACGGGAACGCTGACCTTCAGCGCTGCCAAATATTCACGCAGGCCGGAGACCAGAATTTCACGGCAGAGTATGGTGATGGCGGCCCACAGCGACCAGCCCGCAATAGTGCCATCCGCCGCCATCAGAAGCAGCACGGAGGCGACCAGCAGCTTGTCGGCGATCGGGTCCAGCATGCGGCCGATATTGGACGTCTGATTCCATATGCGGGCCAGATAACCATCGAGGAAATCGGTCAGCGAGGCGATGATGAATAGCCACAGCGCCGTCCAGCGCGCGAAGTCAGAGCTCTCCAGCTTGCCCTCGATGAAGAAGCACAAAACGATGACAGGAACCGCGAGAATGCGACCGTAGGTCAGGAGGTTGGGGATGCTGTATGCGCGCGAAGCCATGGGAAACCTGTCAGTCTGAGATCAGCTGTCTTGATGCCGCCGCCAGGGCATAGCGTCAACACGTGATTATGTTTTTTTAGCAGTTCGGTCCCACCGTTCTGCGTCAATCGCCGCCGCTCTCGTGGAAGTGATTGTAAATTTGTCGCGCCACCGTCTCCGAAATGCCGGTAACAGCCATCAGATCGTTGAGGCCGGCGCGGGAAACCGCCTTTGCCGTGCCGAAATGCTGCAGCAGGGAGCGCTTCCGTCCCGGACCGATTCCCGAAATTTCATCCAGCGGATTGCGCACCATTTCCTTCTTGCGCCGTGCCCGGTGCGAGCCGATGGCGAAGCGATGGGCCTCGTCACGCATACGCTGGATGAAATAAAGCACGGGGTCACGCGGTGGCAGCGAGAAATCGGCGCGCCCATCGGCAAAGAACCGCTCTCGGCCCGCCTCGCGGTCGACACCCTTCGCCACGCCGATCGCGGTCACGCAGTCACGAATGCCGAGTTCGTCGAGAATGGCGCGCACCGCGGTCATCTGACCTTGACCGCCGTCGATCAGGATCACGTCCGGCCAGGCGGGGAAGGGCATATCAGCGGCTTCTTCCGGGGTCGGTACGCGGTCGCGATCCGGCTTGCCTTCTTCTTTCAGCAGGCGCGAGAAGCGGCGGGTCATCACCTCGCGCATCATGCCGAAGTCGTCGCCCGGCGTGATGTCGGTCGATTTGATGTTGAACTTGCGGTACTGGTTCTTCACGAACCCTTCCGGGCCCGCCACCACCATGCCGCCCACGGCATTGGTGCCCATGATGTGGGAGTTATCGTAAATCTCGATGCGGCGCGGCACATAGGGAAGATTGAACGTCTCCGCCATGCCTTTCAGCAGCCGCGCCTGAGACGAGGTTTCCGCCAGCTTGCGGCCATGCGCCTCGCGGGCATTGGCCAGAACATGGTCGGTAATGTCCTTCTTCTCGCCGCGCTGGGGCACATTGATCGTCACCTTGTGCCCGGCTTTTTCACCGAGGGCAGCCGCCAGGAGTTCCTGTTCTTCGACCGCTTCGGAGAGCAGGATTTGCTTCGGCACCGGCTTGTCGTCGTAGAACTGCGCGAGAAACGCGTTGAGGATTTCCGAGCCGGGCAGGGAGGGATCGGCCTTCGGGAAATAGGCGCGATTGCCCCAGTTCTGCCCGGTGCGGAAAAAGAACACCTGAATGCAGGAAATGCCGCCTTCATGATGAATGGCGAAGACATCCGCTTCTTCGATGCCGGCGGGATTGATGCCCTGATGGCTCTGGACATGCGAAAGTGCAGCCAGCCGGTCGCGATAGATCGCGGCGCGCTCGAAATCCAGTTCTTCGGAAGCCTCGTTCATCTGCCGCGCAATGGCGGTCTTGACGCTCTGGCTCTTGCCGGACAGGAAATCCTTGGCTTCCTTGACGAGTTCCGCATAGCCCTCGTCGCTCACCTCGTGCGTGCAGGGCCCGGAACAGCGCTTGATCTGGTAAAGAAGACAGGGGCGCGTGCGGGTTTCGAACACGCTGTCCGTACAGGTTCGAATGAGAAAGGCGCGCTGCAGCGAATTGATCGTGCGGCCGACAGCGCCGGCCGACGCGAAGGGACCGAAATAGTCGCCCTTGCGAGCCCGCGCGCCGCGATGCTTGAAGATGGCCGGCGCGCGATTGTCGGCGGTGATGAGGATATAGGGAAACGACTTGTCATCACGCAAAAGCACATTAAAGCGCGGCCGCAAACGCTTGATGAGATTCGCTTCAAGCAGAAGCGCTTCCGTCTCCGTGCGGGTGGTGACGAATTCCATATGCGTGGTGAGACGCACCATCTGGGCAATGCGGTTGGAATGCACGCGGCCCTGCGCGTAATTGCCGACGCGCTTCTTTAACGAGCGCGCCTTGCCGACGTAAAGCACGTCGCCCGCCTCGTTGAACATGCGATAGACACCCGGTGAATTCGGCAGGTGCTTGACGAACTCCGCGATCAGATCCATGCCCTTCAGGCCGGATTCGTTTTTCCATCCCGCATTCCAGTCCATGCCAACGACGTCGCGCGAAACCTCGGCCGTTTCCGTTGCGGCAAGGCTTGCATCGTCGTCGTCGTCATCGGTGTCATCGAAGAGAATACCGCCATCAGGCAGCTTCTTTCCGTTCATTCATTTATCTCCGCCACGTCAGGGGTTTCCCAGCCGAGGTGCTGGCCGCCGTCGAGCGCGATCATTTGTCCGGTGACCGACGGCGTGTCGTAAAGAAAGCGAATCGTCCGCCCGAATTCATCCGGCGCAGGACCACGCTTTAATATAAGGCCGTCGATTTGTGCCTGAAAGTCCTCGGGCGCCTGTCTTTCGTTTTTGAAGGTCGGTCCAGGGCCAATGGCATTAACTCGTACTCGTGGCGCGAAGCTCTGCGCCATGGTTTGAGTCGCCGTCCAGAGCGCCGATTTCGAAAGCGTATAGGAATAAAAACGCGGGTTAAGCGCGAGCACGCGCTGGTCGATGATATTGACGATCAGCCCGGATTGGTCCGAGGGCAGTTGCTCGACAAAGGCGGCAGCGATGAGGGAAGGGGCTCGCACATGAACTGCAAAATGTGCATCGAAAATTTCGGGGTCGGGCGTTTCCGCCGAATCCTTCAGAAAAACCGAGGCGTTGTTGACCACGACTCCAATCGGCCCGAGGGCTGAAGCGGCCTTTTCGACAAGCGCCATTGTTGACGCCGATTGTGTGAGGTCCGCCTGAACGGCTGCGGCCCTGCCACCTTTCTGCCTTATTTCGTTAGCGAATTCCTCCGCCTGGGCCATGGATTCATTGGCATGCACCGCAATCGCAAAGCCGTGCGCGGCAAGATCGGTGGCGATTGCCCGGCCAAGCCTGCGGGCGGCTCCTGTTATCAAGACGGTCTTTTGTATATTTTCTCTCACGGCGGACCTGCATTTGCTCATATATTCCCTATGTGCTGGATATAGATGCAAATCGCAAGCTGTCACGCAGCCCCAAAAGAATTGGGCGATTTTTTATTCGCAATGTAATTTCGGTTTAATTTGAATATAACTAAGTTTAAAGTCGATATATTGCTGATTAGGCTTCTGTTAGGGTTAATAAAACCGTTGTGGCAATTAGGCAACGTCTAATTCTAGTCACGTCGCTGCCTCAAACAATTCACATTTTGGCTCTTTGATCTCCGCATTCTCCCATCAAATTCGGTTTCCAGAGGGGCGATTAACCCGACGAATTATGCCGCGTCTGAAAACAATGTTTTGAGTACAGAGCGGCCCTGAAAGGAGAATAACATGCGTATTTTCGTAGCAACCCTTATGGCTTCGACCATTGCAGCCGCCGGCTTTTCGGCTGCTCACGCCGCTGACGCCGTAAATGAAGTGCCGCAGGCACCGGTAGCCTACGACCAGCCCGCCGCGGTCAAGGATTGGTCCGGCGCCTACCTCGGTGGTACCGTCAACTATGACTGGGGCCGTTTCAGCTCCAGCGACAACGGTCGCGATGCCAAGGGCTTCGGCGGCGGTCTGTACGGCGGTTACAACATGCAGAACGGCCAGATCGTTTACGGTGGTGAAGCCGACATCAATCTCGGTGACGAGAAGGGTTCTGCCGGTACGGTTGCAGGTCGCGCCGTCGAAGGCAAGCAGGGCGTCAACGGCTCGCTGCGTGCCCGCGTCGGTTACGATATGAACCCGTTCCTGCTCTACGGCACGGCTGGTCTCGCAGTTTCCGACAACAAGGTGCGTGACGCGACCTCCAAGGACAGCGCCACCGCTCTCGGTTACACTGTTGGTGCCGGTGTAGAAGCCATGGTGACCGACAACATCACCGCTCGTCTGGAATATCGCTACAGCGACTACCAGAAGAAGGACTACAGCCTCGACTCCGGCGCCTTCTCGCGTGGTTACGACGATCACGCCGTCAAGGCCGGTATCGGCGTCAAGTTCTGATCCTTTTCGGATCGGTCAAAGAAAAGCCGGGGTCATGCCCCGGCTTTTTTGCTTTTGGGATTCGCCATCAGAAGTGATGCCCGACCGACTAAGCCGGGCATCCTGCTCGCCTGACGTCAGGCCGCAGCCTTCATTTCCGTATAGGCTTCGAAACGCTTGCCGAAGATTTCCGGCCAGCCTGCCAGCGCATCGCGTCCCTCCGCCCACTCGCCGGCAAAACGCAAGTCGAGATAACCGATCATCGCCGCAAGGGCGAAATGGCCGCCATGCAGTTTCTTGCCGGTTTTCGGCAGGTTGGCGTTGAGATGGTCGAGCCCGCGGACGACCTTGCTCCACTGCTTGTCGATCCAAGGCTGGTGGATTTTCTCTTCCGGGCGGAAACGCCGCTCGTAAACGATGGCGAGTAGGCAATCCATGATGCCGTCGCACAGAGCTTCCAGGATTTCCACTTCCGTGCGCTTGCCGTTCTTCTTGGGGTACAGCTTGCCGCCCGAAAGGCGGTCGAGATAATGCATGATTGCCACGCTGTCATAGACCGAGCCTCCATCGTCCAGCAGCAGAACCGGGATTTTGCCGAGCGGATTATTGTCCATCAGCGTGGCCGGTTCCGCATTGGTGTCGACGCGCACGGAGGCGACATCGATGTCGAGATGGCGTGCGGCCATGCGCACCTTGGCGGAGTAGGGGGAGGCGGGCGAATAAAGCAGTTCCATGGTGAAATCCTATGGGTTTGGTATCGGATGATCAGCGGATAGGGATGATTTCGGTTGAGCTCGCGCGGCAGCCCTTGCGGTCAAGCTCGGGGCAATCGCGGAATGTGAGATCCTTGTTGAGGCAGATGCGCACTTCCTCAAGACGGCTGCCGTCACAGCTGATCGAGACGCCGCGTTTCGACAGGCCCGGATTGGCGTCGGTGAAGGCGGTTTCGATGGCATCGGCGGAGAGCGTATTGGCCTGGGCGCCAGAGGAAATTTTCCCCGGCAACCTGATGGCCTGGAACGCCGCGCGTGTCGCCGCAAAATAGTCCTTCTGCGACAGGCCGGAGCAGGAGCCATGCTTGCGCCACTGGTGGCCGATCAGGCCCATGGACGGCATGATGTCGAACAGGCTGCGGCCGATCGCATCTGGAACCCGGTCCGGTTCACTGCTTCGGCAGAATTCCGGATAACCGTTTTCATTCTGCGGCCACAGACCGTGCACCACGAAACCGTAACGCCTGTCGCCACCGCATTGCTGGCGGTTGCCGGAACCTTCGGAGCTTGCGCAGAAGGCCGGTGACCATGACAGCGACAGCACGTAGAAATCGAAACCGGCGCCACGAGGGGCTGATGTGCTATCCGAATTCTGACGGGCTCTATTCTGTTGCGGCAGTTCGGCGGGTTGCTGCTGACCGGTCGTCTGCCGGTCGTTCACCGGTCCTCTTGTGGCGGGTTTTTCCTGTGCAAACCACAGCGCTGCAAGCGACAGAAGACCCAAGGCGATGAAACCCGCATAACGTTTCATTCCGTGCATGTTCCCCGGAAAATGGACCAGCTCACATCGCCATCGGGCGACGATCCGGTCTTACATAAATTTGTGAACGAGGCAAACGGGCAAAAAGGTTGAAAGCTTCGCCGCATAACGAATAGAGTCGACCGAATCTTCCGCGAAAGACGGAAGAGGGGATAGGGCCAGGCTGGAGGAAATAGGCGGCATGACCGCATGAAATTCAAAAAATACATCTGGCCCGTCGTCGGTTTCGCGACGATCGGCTTTTCCGCCTGGTTGCTCTTCCACGAATTGCGTGGCCTGTCGCTTGATGATCTCTGGGACAGCCTGAAAGCCATTCGCGTGCGGGACTGGCTGTGTTCGGGCCTTGCAACCCTGCTGGCCTATGCAGCACTTGCCGGTTACGACCGCATCGCGCTGCAGCATCTTGGCCGCAAGGTGAACTGGTTCTTCATCACACTCACCTCTTTCACCACCTATGCGCTGTCCCACAATGTCGGGGCATCCGTATTTTCGGGTGCCGTGGTGCGATACCGGGCCTATACCTCCAAGGGGCTGAGTGTTGCGGAAGTGGGCATCCTTGTCGGCCTCTGCTCCTTCACATTCCTTATCGGCACGATCATGCTGATCGGCCTGGTGCTATTATACGAGCCTGACATCACCGAACGATTCACCGGCATCCTGCCCGTCGAAGCCTCGACGACGACGGGCATCGTGCTGCTTGTCTTCGTCAGCCTGTATGTCATCGGCAGCCTGCTGAGGCTGAAGCCGCTGAAAATCGGCTCCTTCGTGCTGCCATATCCCGTGCCGAAGCTGGTGGCGCAACAACTCGTCATCGGCCCGATCGAGCTGATCGGCGCGGCCGGCATCATCTATTTCGCTTTGCCGGAGGCCGGAAATCCCGGTTACATGATCATTCTCGGCATTTTTCTGGTGTCTTTTTCGGCCGCGCTCATCTCGCATGCGCCGGGCGGGCTCGGCGTGCTGGAACTGGTTTTCGTCACCGGACTGCCGGATATGAACCCCGCGGACGTCATCGCCGCACTTCTGGTGTTCCGCCTGTTCTACCTCATCATCCCCTTCATCATGGCGCTGTTCGTGATCCTGTTCTTCGAACGATCACAGCTGGCGGCGGCACAAAAAAGGGAAGGGCTGCGATAGCCCTTCAATCCTCCTCAGGCTTCTCCTCGCCGCGCAGCCAGAAGGCACGCTGGGAGGCGAACCTGTCCTGGGCAAGCGCCGTCTTGAGGTAGGGCAACAGCACATGCAGCTCCTCCTTCAACGTATAGGGCGGATTGACGATGATGAGTCCGGAACCGCTCAGGCCATCCAGCCTGTCGCTTCTGACGGAGAGTTCCGCGCACAGCATCTTCGGAATCTCGAAGGATTGCAGCCTCTCGTGGAAATCCTTGATCGGCGCGCCTTTCTTCAGCGGGTACCACAGGCAATAGGTGCCGGTGGAAAATCGGCGATAGGCCTTGTTCAAACCATCGGCCAGCCGCTGATATTCGTTCTCCAACTCAAACGGCGGATCAACGAGAACGAGACCGCGCTTTTCCTTGGGTGGCAGATGCGCGCCGAGTGACAGCCAGCCATCCAGTTCGGTGATGCGCACCTGATAATCACCCTCGAATAGCCGCGCCAGTGCGCGACTGTCATCCGGGTGCAGTTCCATGGCCGAAAGCCGGTCCTGCGGGCGAAACAGCATACGTGCGAGTTTCGGCGAACCGGGATAGAATTTCACGCCGCCTTCGGGATTGAGTTCCTTTACGGCGGCAAGATAGGGCTCCAGCAATTCGGCGATGGGCGCGGGCAGATCGCCTTCCATCAGCTTGCCGATGCCGGTCTGCCATTCGCCGGTCTTCTGCGCCTCTTCGGAGGTCAGGTCGTAAAGACCAATGCCGGCATGGGTATCCAGTACCCGGAATGCCTTGTCCTTGTTCTGCAGGTAGCGCACGAGGCGGGCAAGCACGGCATGTTTGAGGACATCCGCGAAATTGCCGGCGTGATAGATGTGGCGGTAGTTCATGGATGTGTCTCGCTTGCCGTTTACCCGGACGGATGGCCAGGATGAATATTCTTGATGGACGTCACTTCGGCCTTTTTGCCGCATCGTTGATGCAATATACAAAAGACATGAACGTTGCGACCCCGATTTCCGCTGAAAAAGCCGCCCCGAAGGCCGAAGTCCGTATCGGACACACGGTCTGTCCGCATGACTGTCCGAGCGCCTGCGCGCTGGAGGTCGATATCAATGCCGATGGCCGCATCGGCCGTGTGCGCGGCGCCAATGCCAATACATATACCGCCGGCGTCATCTGCGCCAAGGTGGCGCGGTATTCCGAGCGCATCTACCATCCCGGTCGTCTGCTGACCCCGAAGCGCCGCAAGGGCGCAAAGGGTGCCGGCGACTGGCAGGAAATCTCCTGGGAAGCGGCGCTGGACGAGGTCGCGGACGCTTTCGTAAAGGCGGAAGCCCGTCATGGTGCGGAGGCCATCTGGCCCTATTTTTACGCCGGCACGATGGGGCAGGTGCAGCGCGATTCCATCGAGCGGCTGCGCCACGCCAAGAAATATTCCGGCTTTTTCGGTTCGATCTGCACCAACATGGCCTGGACCGGCTATGTGATGGGCACGGGCGCCCTGCGTGGGCCGGATCCGCGCGAGATTGCCAAGGCCGATGTCGTCGTCATCTGGGGCACCAATGCGGTGGCCACGCAGGTCAATGTCATGACCCATGCGGTCAAGGCGCGCAAGGAACGCGGCGCGAAGATCGTCGTGGTCGACATCTACGACAATCCGACCATGAAACAGGCGGATATGCGCCTGGTCGTCCGCCCCGGAACTGATGCCGCACTGGCCTGCGCCGTCATGCACATCGCCTTCCGTGACGGTTATGCCGACCGCGATTACATGACGCGTTTCGCCGACGATCCAGCCGGGCTTGAAGCACATCTGAAGTCGAAGACGCCGCAATGGGCCTCCGAGATCACGGGTCTTTCGGTTGATGAGATCGAGGCTTTCGCGCGGCTTGTCGGCACGACGAAGAAGACATTTTTCCGTCTGGGGTATGGTTTTGCCCGCCAGCGCAATGGTGCGGTCGCCATGCATGCGGCGCTGTCTATAGCCACGGTTCTCGGCTCCTGGCAATATGAGGGCGGCGGCGCGTTCCACAACAATGGCGACATCTTCCGGCTGAACAAAGCGGAGCTGATGGGCAGTTCTTACGCCGACCCCGAGGTGCGCCAGCTCGACCAGTCGCAGATCGGCCGTGTGCTGACGGGGGACGCCGAGGCGCTGCGCCATGGCGGTCCGGTGACGGCGCTGCTCATCCAGAACACCAATCCCGTCAATGTCGCGCCAGAGCAGCGATTGGTGAAGCAGGGCTTCCTGCGCGATGATCTCTTTGTTGCGGTGCACGAGCAGTTCATGACGGAAACGGCCGACATGGCCGATATCGTGCTGCCCGCCACCATGTTCCTTGAACACGACGATCTCTACCGCGCCGGCGGTCAGAACCACATTCTGCTCGGGCCCAAACTGGTGGAGCCGCCGGAAACGGTGCGCACCAATCTCTTCGTCATCGAGGAGCTGGCGAAACGCCTCGGTATCGACCATATGCCGGGCTTTGGCCTTTCGGCCCGCGAGCATGTCGATCGTATGCTGAAAGTCAGCGGCTGGGGCGATTTCGAGAGCCTGGCGGAAGAGAAATGGATCGATGCGCAGCCACCCTTCGAGGTCGCGCATTATCTCGAGGGCTTTGGTTACGGCGACGGAAAGTTCCGCTTCAGTCCCGACTGGGCAACCGGGCCCTCTCCGAACAAGCCACCGAAGAACATCGGTGTCATGGGGCCGGTGTTGGAGTTTCCGAAATTCCCCGATCAGGTCGATGTCATCGAGGTTGCGGATGCGGACCATCCCTTCCGGCTGGCGACCTCACCGGCGCGCAACTTCCTGAACTCCACCTTCGCGGAAACCAAAACCTCCGTTCAGAAGGAAGGTCGCCCGGAATTGATGGTCTGCCCCGAGGATGCGGCCGCCAACGATATCACCGATGGCGATATCATTCGCATCGGCAATGGCCGCGGCGAAGTACGTCTCCATGCAAAAATCGTGGAAGGTGCAAGGCCGGGCGTGCTGATTGCTGAGGGGCTGTGGCCGAACAAGGCCCATCTGGACGGCGAGGGCATCAATGTTCTGACCGGCGCCGATGCCGTTGCCCCCTATGGCGGTGCGGCGTTCCATGACAACAAGGTGTGGCTCCGCCGCGATGACGCGACCGGCGAGGCTTGATATTGCACCGCAACACGGGCAGTCTGAAACAATCCCACGACAGGCAAGGACATATCCGGTGACACAGACGCAGGCGAAAGACGTACCGGCCGACATGGATGCCGGTAGAATCCGGCTGGTGGAAAAGGAAACGGTATGGAAGGGCTTCGTGCACATGCAGAAGCTCGTTTTCGATCAGCGCATGCCGGATGGCAGGACAATGCGCATCGTGCGGGAAGTGCATGACCACGGCAGCGCCGCCGCCATTCTTCTTTATGACGTTAAACGCGACAGCGTGGTGATGGTGCGCCAGTTCCGCCCCGCCGCTTTCGTGAACGGCGATCCGAGCTTCATGATCGAGGTGCCGGCGGGGCTTCTCGATGACGACGATGCCGCCGATGCCATTCGCCGCGAGGCGATGGAAGAATCCGGTTACGCTGTCGAAAAGGTCGAGTACCTCTTCGACATGTATGCAAGCCCCGGCACGCTGACGGAAAAGGTCAGCCTCTTCGTCGCCCGCATCGACCTCGACGTGCAAGCCGGCGATGGCGGCGGGCTCGAGGATGAAGGCGAGGATCTGGAGGTTCTGACCTATGGTCTCGACGAGGCCTTCGCGATGATCGCCTCAGGTGAAATCACGGATTCCAAGACGATCATATTGCTTCAATGGGCGATGTTGAACCGGGCTCGCTTAAAGACAGGCTGATCAGCGCCCTTTTATCTTAAGCAGACAGCTAGACCTATTTCACGCTGTAGATGTTATTGAGGCTACCGGATTTAGCATCCAGGAACTTCAGCTCAGTCGCACTTGCCACCACGACTTTGTTGCATTCCTTGAACTTCATCGACTTGAATTCAGAGCATAAGGTATCGCCCTTGAACGTCCAGCTGAAATCGCCAGAGGTTTTGCCTGCAATGGCAAACTTTCCCTGACCATTGGCGTCGTAAGTCGCTGTAAACGTCTCACCTTTTTTTGTCTTGGTCGTGAGATTTTTTCCAGCGGCAGCTGCGATAAACTCAGCTTTGGTGGCAAATTTCTCGGCTGCGTTTACCGGTGCCACCATCACAGCGGAGATTGCAAATGCCGTCGCGCAAAACGTGGAAATTATGTCAAAGTTTTTCATCTTAAATCACCTAAGTTTTTAGAATGAGAATGAAATTAATGCCAATTTGCGAAAAATAATGCGTAGAAACTATAAAGTAAGGCCGATGAAAATAATAAGTCAATCACTATGACTTCTGTGAGTTCCCAAGAGGAGGGGTATGCTTATTGCTTACCCCCTCTAGACGGCTTTTCCTTGCTGCGAACGCCGTATGCTTCGCTTCCACCTTAAAATCACCGCGTCCCTAGAAACGCCCTTTCACACCCATTCCCACGAAAATCGACTGCAAGTCACCGCCGCCGGCATTCTTTTCCGATGACAGGCTTCCGGCGCCTGCGCCGCTATAGTGGGTGTCTCCACGCCCGAGGCTGGTATAGTCATACGCGCCGTCGAGATAGATCGAAGCATTTTCGGTGAGGTCGTAGGCAACGCCTGCCTTCACGCCGAACATGCCCGCAACATCGAATTTGTCGGTGAAGCGCATGTCGCGGAGATGATGGTCGTCGGTTGCCTTGCCATAAACCATCGCGCCGCCTTCGAGGCCGGCATTCAGTGACCAGTTGCCGAACCTCTGGCCGCCGGTCAGGTTACCGTAGAAAACCGGGATTTGCTGACGGTAGGTGATGCCTTTGACGTCATCATTAAATCTGACGCTCACGTCTCGTGGTGAGAAAAGGCTGTAGACGCCTTTGCCGCCATAGGCAGACCATTGCACATCCGTGTAACGGAAGCCGACACCGGCGCTCAGATATTGCTGGGGATCGTCCAGCAACATGCGATTGAGTTCAAGACTTCCCGAGAAATAATGGTCGAGCCGGGTATCGTCGTGCTGGGAACGGTGGCTCCAATTGTCCTTGGAGCTATCCCTGGAAAAAGGCCATATCCAGTCGTAATCTGTCATATAGCCGTCGCCTTCGAAGCCGACGCGGCCTTCCGCCTTGACGCGCCAGCCGGGTGCAAGCTCAAGCCCGAGGGAGCCGCGTAACGCCATGGCGTTTTTCGTTTCCCATTCCAGTTCGCTCAGCTTTCTGCCGCCGATATGAACGGTTTCCGTCGCGCGGAGATTGAGAACGCCGGCATCCAATGAGGCTGTGATGCCGCTTTCTTCTGCGGCGAGCGGCAGGCTCGCGCCTATCAGTACAATTGCCGAAAGCGGCAGGGAAAATCTCGAAAATGGCATAATCGCTCCTGAATGACCGGAGGGCCTGACGTAGGGGCCGTTGCGGGCATTAAAGGTGATTATGGTAAATGATCGGTTTATTTTCCCGGAAATACCACCTCTGATTTATTTTTGTACTTTAGGAATAACTTTATCAGACAGCGGAAATCAGGCTTGAATACTCTGATTTACTTTCTTTGTCCGTGGAGATGGCTTTGCCGCCCTCCATCCGCACTTTGCCTTCCGCGAGCCGCTTCAACGTCAGCGGGTAAAGCTGGTGCTCGACGGTCAGAATGCGTGCCGCTAGCGTATCGGCCGTGTCGTCGGAAAGCACCGGGACCGCGCCCTGCGCGATGGTCGGGCCTTCATCCATGCCTTCGGTGACGAAATGCACGGTGCAGCCGGAAATCTTCATGCCGCTGTCGATGGCGCGCTGATGGGTGTGCAGGCCTGGAAAGAGCGGCAAGAGGGAAGGGTGGATATTGATAATCCGGCCTTCATAGGGAGCAATGAAATCCCCCGAGATCAGCCGCATGTAACCGGCCAGGCAGATGATATCAGGCGCGATCTCCCCAAGCGCGGCCAGAATGGCGCCTTCATGTTCGGCCTTGCTGCCATAGGTTTTGCGTTCGAAGACCAGCGTCGGGATACCCAGATCCCGCGCCTTCTCAAGGCCGCCCGCAGACGCCTTGTCAGAGATCACGCAGGCAATTTCAGCCGGAAAATCCTTCGCCTGACAGGCCTTGGCCAGCGACACCATGTTGGAGCCGCTGCCGGAGATGAAAACGACGACACGTTTACGGCCGGACGACAAGGCGGCGCTCATCATAGGCCGAGAGTGCCCTTGTAGATCGTGCCATGTGCTCCTTCTTCGCGGGCGACCATGCGGCCGAGCGGGAAGACGGTTTCGCCTTCGGCTGTGAGCACGTTCGTAACCTTTTCCGCATTTTCAGCCGAAACCACGACGATCATGCCGACGCCGCAATTGAAGGTGCGCAGCATTTCATTGGCTTCGACACCGCCGGTTTTCGCAAGCCAGGAGAAGACGGCCGGAACCTTGATTGCGGCAAGATCGATCTCGGCAGCGAGATGCTTGGGCAGAACGCGCGGAATATTCTCCGGGAAACCGCCGCCGGTAATGTGCGCCAGCGCCTTCAGTGCACCGGTTTCGCGGATCGCCTTCAGAAGCGGCTTCACATAGATGCGGGTCGGTGTCAGCAGCGCTTCGCCGAGCTTCTTGCCCTCGGCGAAGGGAGCGGCAGCGCTCCAGTCGAGGCCGGAGATCGATACGATCTTGCGCACCAGCGAAAAGCCGTTGGAGTGGACGCCGGAGGAGGACAGGCCGAGAATGACGTCGCCTTCGGCAATATCGCCGGCCGGCAGAAGCTGGCCGCGTTCGGCCGCACCCACGGCAAAACCGGCGAGATCGTAGTCGCCATCGGAGTACATGCCGGGCATTTCAGCGGTTTCGCCGCCGATCAGCGCACAACCGGATTCGCGGCAACCGGCGGCAATGCCGGAGACGATGGCAGCACCCTGGTCGGGATCGAGCTTGCCGGTGGCGAAATAATCGAGGAAGAACAGTGGCTCTGCGCCCTGAACGACGAGATCGTTGACGCACATGGCGACGAGGTCGATGCCGACGGTGTCGTGATAGTCAGCATCGATAGCGATCTTCAGCTTGGTGCCGACGCCGTCATTGGCGGCCACCAGAACCGGATCGGTAAAGCCTGCGGCCTTCAGATCGAACAGGCCGCCAAAGCCGCCGATTTCGCCATCCGCACCGGGACGTCGCGTCGAGCGCACCGCCGGTTTGATCTTCTCGACCATCAGGTTGCCGGCGTCGATATCCACACCCGCATCACTATAGGTAAGACCGTTCTTGCCCGACTGGCTCATGGCTCTCGTCTCCGCTGGTTCCTTTGGCGTCGCCATTCGCACGGGACGGGGCCTGATGCAAGGGTTTGAGTGGCAAAAGCTCCTGATTTTAACGGCTTTGGCGTTTGGCGGCGCCTGCTTCCGGCATCATTTGGCGCCATGCGGCGAAGGTAGGACTGAGTATTCCGCAATGGCGGCTTTTTCCGCGCCATCCAAGCCTTTGCCAATGCAGTCTTGACCATGTACCCACGCACATCCTATCTCCATGATGGGCGATGACGGCACGGCGACAGAAGGATGAACGGATGCAACCACATGTGAGCGGCACGAGCCTGCGCCGGCAGGTGTTTTTCTGGATCGGCGTGCTTGCCGTCTTTGTCGTTTTCCTGATGGTTTTCAGCTCCATCCTGCTGCCCTTCGTGGCGGGCATGGCGCTTGCCTATTTTCTCGATCCCGTGGCCGACTGGCTTGAGCGGCGGGGCTTGAGCCGGTTGATGGCGACCGTCGTCATCCTCGTTTCCTTCGTGCTGATCTTTGCGCTGTCGCTCATCATCATCATTCCGTTGATAGCCGCCCAGGCTTCGGAATTCATCACACGCATCCCGCAATATATCTCCTCGTTGCAGCAGCTGATCGCCGGCGCCGATACCAATCTTCTTCCCGATTGGGTGAGCAGCCAGATCAACTCGGTAAAGGAGAACTTTTCAAAGCTTCTGACGGAGGGGGCCGGTTTCATCGGCACGCTTCTGACGCAGATCTGGAATTCCGGCAAATCGCTTGTAGACGTCGTGTCGCTTCTGGTCGTCACGCCCGTTGTCGCTTTTTACCTGCTGCTGGACTGGGACCGGATGATTGACAAGGTCGATAGCTGGATTCCGCGTGACTATGTGCATACCGTGCGCCAGATCGCCCGCGACATGGACAAGACGATTGCCGGCTTCGTGCGCGGGCAGGGGTCGCTCTGCCTCATTCTCGGGGTCTATTATGCCGTCGGCCTGTCCTTGGTGGGCCTGAATTTCGGCCTGCTGATCGGCCTTTTCTCCGGCCTCATCAGCTTCGTTCCCTATATCGGCTCCATGGTCGGCCTCATACTCGCGGTCGGTGTGGCCATCGTGCAGTTCTGGCCGGACTATATCTATGTCTTCCTGACGCTCGTCGTGTTCTTTTCCGGCCAGTTCATCGAAGGCAACATCCTGCAGCCGAAGCTTGTCGGTAAAAGTGTTGGCCTGCATCCGGTCTGGTTGATGTTCGCGCTCTTCGCCTTCGGTGCGCTTTTCGGTTTTGTCGGGCTTCTGGTCGCCGTTCCCGCTGCCGCTGCTGTCGGCGTGCTTGTCCGCTTCGCTTTGTCGCGGTATCTTGAAAGCGATCTTTACCACGGGCACGCCGCCAATCTTCCATGGGACGCCAACCCCGCCGTGGAAGAAAGGGAAGCGCCCGCCGGCAAGATTGACTCTCAGAGCTGACAATGACCGACCAAATCAAAACCGACAACGCCCGGTCGAAGGCCGAGCAGCTGCCGCTCGCATTCTCGCACCAGTCCGCTTCCGGCCGGGAGGATCTCCTCGTTTCCGCATCGCTTGCGGCTGCCGTCAGCCTCATCGATGAATGGCCGAACTGGCGCTCGCCCGTCGTCGTGCTGGCCGGGCCGCCGGGTTCGGGAAAATCGCATCTCGCCAATATCTGGAAAAATATCAGCGACGCGCGCGACATTCACCCCCAGACGGGCTCCGATGCCGCGCGTGCGGCCGAAACGGGACCGGTCCTTTTCGAGGACGCCGACCGGCGCGGTTTTGACGAGACCGAACTCTTCCATGTCATCAACAGCGTGCGCCAGCACGGCACGACACTTTTGATGACCAGCCGGCAATGGCCCGCTGCATGGCCAGTGACTTTGCCCGACCTGCGTTCGCGCCTGAAAGCCGTAACGGTGGTGGAAACCGGCGAGCCGGATGAGGGGCTGCTGGCACAGGTGCTGGTGAAGCTCTTTGCCGACCGGCAGCTTTACATGGATGACAAACTCATAGGTTACATCGTCAATAGAATGGAGCGTTCGCTGGATACGGCGCAGACGATCGTTGACCGGATCGACCGGCTGGCGCTTGCCCGGGGAACGAGGATTACACGTCCGCTGGTCGCCGAGGTCCTTAATGCGATGGACAACGCGAGAGCGGATAGCGGACTGGACGTTGATTGACTGTCACAGTTCCGTCGTCAAACTGTTATACGGGCAAGAAGGACGATCGCGCGATGCAGCAGGATCACGGGACGGAAATAGGCCAGGGGATGGAACAGGGAATGGATGCTATCGCGCAGGAAGACTTCAATAAGGTTCAGCCGGTGACCGAGGGCGAGAACCTCTGGGACAGCCCGGCGCGTTTCATCAACCGCGAATTTTCCTGGCTGCAGTTCAACCGCCGCGTTCTCGAGGAAACGCTGAACACGGATCACCCGCTTCTGGAGCGGCTGCGCTTCCTGTCCATCTCGGCCGCCAACCTCGATGAATTCTTCATGGTCCGCGTCGCCGGCCTTGAGGGCCAGGTGCGCCAGAAGATCACCGTCAAGACGCCTGACGGCAAGACGCCGGCTGAGCAGCTGGAAGATATTCTGAAAGAAATCGACAATCTGCAGATGGAGCAGCAGGCCTCGCTCGCCGTTCTGCAGCAATATCTCGCCAAGGAAGAAATCTTCATCGTGCGCCCCGCAGCGCTTTCGGACGCGGACCGCACCTGGCTGGAAACGGAGTTCGAGGAACGCATGTTCCCCGTGCTCACGCCGCTCTCCATCGACCCCGCGCACCCTTTCCCCTTCATTCCGAACCTCGGTTTTTCCATGGGTCTGCAGCTTGACAGCGTCAACGGCCGCGAGCCGATGACGGCGCTGCTGCGCCTGCCGCCGGCGCTGGACCGTTTCGTGCGCCTGCCTGATGACAAGAACGCCATCCGCTACATCACGCTGGAAGATGTGGTGGGCCTGTTCATCCACCGGCTTTATCCGGGTTATACCGTCCGGGGCTTCGGTACGTTCCGCATCATCAGGGACAGCGATATCGAAGTGGAGGAAGAGGCCGAAGATCTGGTCCGCTTTTTCGAGAGCGCGCTGAAGCGCCGCCGCCGCGGTTCCGTTATCCGTATCGAGACCGACAGCGAGATGCCGCCGTCTTTGCGCCAGTTCGTGGTCCATGAGCTTGGCGTGCCGGATAACCGCGTCGCCGTTCTGCCCGGTCTGCTCGCGCTCAACACTATTTCGGAAATCGTCCGCGCACCGCGCGACGACCTGAAATTCGAGCCCTACAACGCCCGTTTCCCCGAGCGCGTGCGCGAACATGCCGGCGATTGCCTCGCCGCCATCCGCGAAAAGGACATGGTGGTTCACCATCCCTATGAAAGCTTTGACGTGGTTGTGCAGTTCCTGTTGCAGGCGGCGCGCGATCCCGAAGTGCTTGCCATCAAGCAGACGCTTTACCGTACCTCCAATGACAGCCCGATCGTTCGTGCTCTGATTGATGCGGCGGAAGCCGGTAAATCCGTGACCGCGCTGGTCGAATTGAAGGCACGTTTCGATGAAGAGGCGAACATCCGCTGGGCGCGCGATCTGGAGCGCGCCGGCGTGCAGGTTGTGTTTGGCTTCATCGAGCTCAAGACCCATGCCAAGATGTCGATGGTGGTGCGCCGCGAGGACGGCAAGCTCAGAACCTATTGCCACCTCGGCACCGGCAACTATCACCCGATCACGGCGAAAATCTACACCGACCTTTCCTTCTTCACCTGCAACCCGAAGATCGCCCATGACATGGCGAATGTCTTCAATTTCATCACGGGTTACGGCGAACCGGAGGAGGGCATGAAGCTCGCCATTTCGCCCTATACGCTGCGCGCCCGCATCGTGAAGCACATCAATGAAGAGATCGAACATGCCAAGCGCGGCGCGCCGGCGGCGATCTGGATGAAGATGAATTCGCTGGTCGACCCCGAGATTATCGATACGCTTTACCGCGCGAGTGCGGCGGGCGTGGAGATTGATCTGGTCGTCCGCGGCATCTGCTGCCTGCGTCCGCAGGTGCCCGGCCTCTCCGACAATATCCGCGTAAAATCCATCGTCGGCCGTTTCCTCGAACACAGCCGCATCTTCTGCTTCGGCAATGGTTTCGGCCTGCCGTCCGACAAGGCGCTGGTCTATATCGGCTCTGCCGACATGATGCCGCGCAACCTCGACCGGCGCGTGGAAACGCTGGTTCCGCTCACCAACCCCACCGTGCATGAGCAGGTTCTTTCACAGATTATGCTGGGCAATCTCATTGACAACCAGCAGAGCTACGAGATACTTGCGGACGGAACGTCGAGGCGCATCGAGGTGCGTAAAGGCGAAGAACCGTTCAACGCGCAGCACTATTTCATGACCAATCCCAGCCTTTCCGGACGTGGTGAAGCCTTGAAATCCAGTGCGCCCAAATTGATTGCCGGGTTGATTTCGTCCCGCAAGAAACAGGCTGAATGACTCGATCAGAAGCACAGGGGCGGCTGACCGGCCTTGCCCCCGTTTCCGTCATAGATATTGGTTCGAACTCCGTTCGTCTTGTCGTATATGAAGGTCTTTCCCGCGCGCCCGCGGTGCTGTTCAACGAAAAGGTCCTGTGCGGCCTTGGCAAGGGACTGGCGCTGACGGGCCGCATGCATGAGGAAGGCGTCAGCCGGGCGCTGATGGCCCTGAGGCGCTTCCATGTGCTCTCCGAGCAGGCGCAGGCGCAGAAGCTTTATGTGCTGGCGACAGCCGCAGCGCGTGAAGCGGAAAACGGGCCGGATTTCATTCGCGAGGCTGAAGCCATTCTCGGCTGCGAGATCGAGGTACTCTCAGGCGAGAAGGAAGCGCTTTATTCCGCCTATGGCGTGATCAGCGGTTTTCACGATCCCGATGGCATTGCCGGCGACCTCGGCGGCGGTTCGCTCGAGCTTATCGATATCAAGGGTAAGAGCTGCGGCGAGGGCATTACCCTGCCTCTCGGTGGCCTGCGGCTGTCTGAGCAGTCGGACGGTTCTCTGGAGAAAGCGGCGACGATCGCCCGCAAGCACGTCAAGAATTTCTCCAAGCTTCTCGCAGCGGGAGAGGGGCGTACCTTCTATGCTGTCGGCGGCACCTGGCGAAACATTGCCAAGCTGCACATGGAAATCACGGGTTATCCGCTGCATATGATGCAGGGTTATGAATTGCCGCTGGAGGAAATGCTGAATTTTCTCGAGGAGGTCATCGTTTCGCGGGATAGCAAGGACCCGGCCTGGCAGGCTGTGTCCAAGAACCGCCGTTCGCTCCTGCCGTTTGGCGCCATCGCCATGCGCGAGGTTCTGAAAATGATGAAGCCGGCAAAGATCGCCTTCTCGGCGCAGGGCGTGCGCGAAGGTTATCTTTATTCGCTGCTTTCGGAAGCGGAACAGGAATCCGATCCGCTGCTGGTCGCGGCCGATGAGCTTGCCATTCTGCGCGCCCGCTCGCCGGAACATGCACGCGAACTGGCTGACTGGAGCGGCCGCACCTTCCCGGTCTTCGGCATCGACGAGACCGAAGAGGAAAGCCGGTACCGGCAGGCGGCCTGCCTCTTGGCTGATATCAGCTGGCGGGCCCATCCGGATTATCGCGGGCTTCAGGCGCTCAACATCATCGCCCATTCGTCCTTCGTGGCGATCACCCATCCCGGCCGCGCCTATATTGCTTTGGCCAATTATTATCGCTTTGAAGGTCTGAACGATAACGGCACGACGGAGCCGCTCGCGGCCATGGCGGGCGAACGCCTTCAGGAACTTGGCAAATTGCTCGGCGGTCTGTTGCGTGTCGTCTATCTGTTCTCGGCGTCGATGCCGGGCGTCGTTGATCACCTCAAATTCCGCAAGTCCGACAGTCCGGATATCGATCTGGAATTTGTAGTGCCGCATGATTATTGCGATTTCGCCGGCGAGCGGCTGGACGGGCGTTTGCAGCAGCTGGCGAAGCTGACCGGCAAGCGGCTGGCGTTCGTGTTCGAATAAGCCGGGGGAGAAGTCCGCTTCCGGCGCAGGTTAGGCCCAGCGCTCGCAAAAGGCTTCGATATCGTTCGACTGGAAGTCCGCAAGCCGCGCCATGATCGTCTCGAAGGGCCAGTCCCACCAGGCGATCGCGGCAAGCTTCTCCGCGATGGATCGTGAAAAGCGCTCGCGGATAATTTTTGCTGGTACACCGCCGACGATGGTGTAGGGCGGCACGTCCTTGGTGACGACGGCACCGGCCGCAAGCACCGCGCCGTCTCCAACTGTTACGCCCGGCAAGACGATAACCCCGTGGCCGATCCAGACGTCGTGGCCGATGATGGCGCGATCCTGCTTTCGCTGGTCGAAAAAGCCGTCGTCACGCACCGCATCGGCGGAGTAATATTCCGGGCAACAGCTGAAGCGATGCATGGATGGCCGGTTCATCGGATGGTTCGGGGCGCCTATCCTGACCTCCGCGGCGATTGCGCAGAACTTTCCGATTATCGCATCCCCCACCATGCATCGCTGACCGAGATAGGAGTAATTCCCGAGTTCGACATTGTGCAGCGAGGTGTCAGCCAGAATTTCGCAGCATCTGCCGATATTCGAATCTCTTACGCTCGCCGTCGCGTGAATGACGGTCTCTGCGAGCTTCGGGCGTTTGATCTGTGCGGTGGGGTCCATTCCAGTCTCCGGATTTTGCGCCTGCTTAACCGGGAATGATGAAGGGCCTGTGACGCGGAATAGCGAAGCAGTGCGGTCGTGATCGGTAGCTCCTTACAAAGGAGGATCATACCTATTGCTTCGCGCAACACCCTCGCTTCGCGGATTGGTATCACCTATTGGTGACTTTGGCCCCAATGTCGTTTTTCTTCCAGTAGTGCTCGGTTATGTTCTGCGCGTTCCGAATGATGTGGCCGGCGATGTCGGGGTCTCCGCCCTCGAATGTTTCCGGGTCGGCACCGCATAAGAGCAGAAAGAGCTGCTGATGAGCGACAGCGGCAAAATAGTCGCGGGGCGGGGGCTGCACGTCTGAATCGGCGGCCTGTAATGCCTCGGAAACCTCTTTGCTGGCGCGCTCAAGCGCTGCTTGAATCGTGGCCATCATCGCCGCTTCCTTGCGCTGCAATATGTCCTGAATTTGCCGCTCAGCCGGTGTCAGAACCGGGCAACTCTCACTCATCGAATATCTCTCCTATCGGCACAACCATGTCGCTAAGCGATATTATCGCATGGATTGTGTCCGCTTTACGGGAAAGATTGAGATCGTGGTCCTGAAACATGGCGCGATGGCTCGCCACCATGTCCGGCCACGTGGATCGAAACGGCAATGGCGCAGACCTGCATCGCAACCGGTTCAGCCGTGCCCCAGTGCCTTCCGGATGCAGGCGCTGAGATAGGCATATTGCAGCGGCGTTATCGTCGCCATGGCTTCCGTGCGGCTGGCGAGCCGGTCCTGATAACCGATTGGAATATCGAATTGAGAGAAGGTGAAGTCCCAGCGAATGCCTTCGACGATATTGTAGAAATGCTCCGCACCGCTGACAGCGGTCTTGGCAAGCTCGCCGCCGAAGATATCCTGAACCACCAGCGCGGTGACGCTGCCTTGCCCTTTTGCGGGGTTGTCGCGTGACCAAAGGTTGCTGGTCTCACCCGACCAGCTTTTCTTCAGGGCGTAATAAAGTCTCTCTGCATGATCCTGCATCAAACGTCTTCTTTTCCGCAAGCATGTTTCCGTTGAAGTATGGCGAATCGGAACGGAGCGCCATGCAGATACTGGTCTGCCGGGCGCTCCGTCGGGTCACTCGCCGCTGCCAAAGCGATTGGCGGCAGCGTGGGTCTTATTTCGCGTCGAGCAGATCCTTGACCTCAAGCAGGACGAATTCGTTATCGTCAGCCTTGTCGAGCGCGCGGCCGGCCGAGAAGGGCAGGTTGTTGTCATTGCCGACGATGATATGCGTGGCATCGACACGGTCGACATTCTCTATGGTGACGAAAGGCATGTCATAATAACCGTTGCCGCCGCCCTGACGCTTCTTGTTGTCAGGGTCGGAGATTTTTAAGAGATCGATATAGCCGATCTTGCGCGCGGCCTTGCCGACATTGGCGTCATTAAATTCGATCTTGTAGATGCGCTTCACCTTGGAAGGCACGGCAAAGCAGTTCGCTTCCGGCTTCTTCGGGTCGGCGCAGGCCTTGTCGGCGGTGCCGGCGCCGTTGTCGCGTTCGATGACGAGAGCGGTCGCGTCATCAAGCATGTTGAAATCGCCGATGGCTTCGCCACCCTGCGCCAGCGGATAAAGCCAGGTGCGGCCGGTCCATTCCTTCTTGGCGATGTCGAGTTCGATGATGCGCAGCGCGGTTGCGCCGTCCTCGGTCTTCTCCACCTGGCCGTCGGCCATGTAAAGCGGGCCCTCCAGAAGGCCGTAGAGCTTGGAGCCATCCCTGGAGAGTGCCATGCCTTCATAACCGCCCGAGCGTTTCAGGTTGAAGGCCGGCATCTTCTGCGTGGGGTTGCCAGGCAGGGCCAGGGTGGGGTGATCGGGAGACTTCACCTCGATGTCGCCGGCCTTGGTGGAGATCACGTCAGTCAGCTTGCCGTCACGGGTGAATTTCAGGATGTAGGGGCCGAATTCCTCGCCAACCCAGAAACCATCGGCAACCGGCTGAATGGATTCGACGTCGAAATCGGCGCCCGTCAGGTAACGCTTGCTCGATCCTTCGAGGACGATGGGGAAGGGCGCCTTCATGTCGGGGTCGGAGAGGAACACGGTTTCAAGCGCGTTCACCTTGCCGGCGTCCCAGTCGAACTTCAGATGGTGAAGCATTAGCATGGCGTCGCTGGAGTTGAGCTTGGAACCGAAACCGTTGTCGGAAAGGCTCCAGAAGCTGCCGTCGGGCATCGCCTTGATGCCAGAAAAACCCTGCATCGCCTGACCGTTGAACGGCATGGAAAGACCGGTCAGTCGTACGCCGTCCTTGCCGGGCACGGTGCCGAGACCTTCCGCGCGCTTGCGGTCGGCGGTGGTGAACTTGGCGGAGGTCTTGAGATGTTCAGGTGCATCGGCGGGCGCCGGAATGATGGTGTCTGCCGGCAGAATGGCGTGGGAGACCAGCTTTGCCGGAAACTCCTGCTCTGCCGCGTGCGATGCGGTGGCAAGCGCAAGGATGGCGCAGGATGCAAAAAGAATGTGCTTCATGATGGAGACCCCTCTCAATACCTGTTGAAGACAGGATTGACGCGATAGGGTCGCCGCATGACAGGCAGGTGATTGCCGTTTGAAGCTTTGATGAAATTTCATGACGGCCGCTATCGGCCGATGGCTTGCCGGTACCGTTGCCCCTATGCGGCGGGGGGCTGATATTGGCTGAGCGTGCAGACGCCGAGCGTCTGGCCACGGCCCTTCACCGCATGTTCGCCGAGATATTCGCTGCGCACGCCCTTCGGAAGCACAAGCTGGTGGGCGAGATCGGCGGAAATCAGCACGGGATGACCGAGCATCTTGCTCAGCGATTCGAGCCTTGAAGTGGTGTTCACCGTGTCGCCGAAATAGGTGATCTTGTGGTGATCGACACCGATTTCGGCTGTGATGACAGGCCCGCCATGGATGGCGAAACGCAGGCGCGGCACTTCACCGAAACGGGAAAGCCACGTGTCGCGTTTCTCCTCGATGGTTGCCAGAATATCGAACACGCAGCGCACGCAGGCCGCCCGCCTTATCGCCATGTGATAAGGCCAGGTGATGATGGCGGCATCGCCAATGTAATCGTCGATGACGCCGCCATGCCTTCTGACCGGCGCGGCATAACTCGCGAAGATTTCGCCCAGAAATTCCTGGGCCTTCAGATCGCCATTGGTTTCCGCAAATGAGGTGGAGCCGACGAGGTCGATGAAGATGAAGACGCGGTCTTCGCTGACCGGACGGCGATAGCGCCCAAGAATGAGGTCGATGAAGATATCGCGGCCGAGAAGCTCGCGCACCCGCATGATGAAAACGATGATGCCGCAGACGATCAGCGTGAAGATCAACGTCTGCACTTCGGCATGAACTGCACGCTTCCAGGTGCCGGGAAAGATCCCACTCAGCCATAGGATCGTGCCGCCAAGCCCGAACCCACAAAAAACGAGAATGGCGTAGATGAGAAGGCCAACAGCAATATAGGCCGGTGTCGGCAAAGCGCTCACCTGTCGGGACAGACCAGGTAGAATATAACCGCGTTCGAAAGCGAGAATCGGCGCGCAGGCAAAGAGCGCATAGGTCGCTCCAATCAGCGCACCGCCGCCGTATTCCAGGAACGCGTAGGCAACTCCGGCGCCGGCAACGGCAACGAAGAGGACCACGTAATCCAGAATGGGCAGCAATTTTCTCATGTCGATTATGATCTCGGAAAGAACGCCCCGCGCTCTCCTCGGGCAAAGCTTCTGTTCAGGTCATATGCGACATTAGTGTGGAAAAAGCGCTGCAAAAAGTGAGCGATCGGTAAGGTCGCATGAAGGATTGGTAAGGCTGTTGCGCCGTTGCCGCAAACGCCCGCCGTTGGCGCGCCACTTCTAATAGGATGTTCTGTAATAGACGGTTTCAAGCGGAGATTGTGGCCGGTCGTCAGGCGTGCGGTTCGACCATTTGACCGGAAAGGCGGCGAAACGAAGCGTATCGCCATCGATCCAGGCGCGGTCGAACAGGGTGTCTCCCTTGCGGGCGAAGGTGATGGCGGCGCAGGTGCGGCCATCGACTTCAAGGGCAATGTTCTTTTTCCAGCCGCTCAGGCCACAGCCCATGCCTTTGGGGTCACGGATATAGTGTTCGACGACATCGTCGTCATTCGGCGTCATGGTGATCGAGGTCATGGTGTGGGCAAAGAGCATGCTGTCCTGATCTTTCAGGCCGCCATCCAGTGTGCCCTCGTAACGCACCTGCACCGTCGGCCGCTGGCAGCCATTGCGGGCGTAAATCTGTGACACCGCATGCATGCGATTATCGCGGATGGTGATGTGCGTGATGATGCCGTGGCGGTTGTTCTTGCCGATCTTCAGGCAGTCGGTGGTCCATTCACCCTGAAGATCAACCTTGTCTTCGGCGGCCCGGGCCGGAAGAGAGGGGAGAATGCCTGCCGCCGCGAAGAGCGCGGCGAGCAGCAGAGTGCGGGCAGGTTTCATGGCAAGACCCTCAAATCGCGCAACCATCTCCAAAGAAATGGGACGCGATGCGGGCAAAATTGGGGTGAGAAAGGCGGGCGGTTACGGCTCGCCCGCCGCAACCTCCACGGCCTCAACCTTTTTGCCGGCGAAACGCAGGGCCACTTCGCCATTGATGAGTTTCAGCGCCACATCGCCAAACAGCTCGCGCCGCCAGCCGGTGAGCGCCGCAACGGTCGCTTTTTCACCTTCGGAGGCGATCTTGTCGAGATCGTCGCTATTGGCGATGACCTTGGCGGCGACGCCGTGCTTGTCCGCCGTCAGCTTCAGGAGAACCTTCAAAAGCTCCACGGCGGCGCCGGAGCCTTCCGGCGCATGGCTGTGGCGCGGCGCTTTCGGCATTTCTTCTTTCGGCAGCGCCAGCGCTGCATTCACCGTTTCGATGATGGCGGTACCGGAGGCGGACCGTTCCCAACCCTTGGGAATGGTGCGAAGCCGCGACAGCGCCTCGGCATCCTTCGGCTGCTGCTGGGCAATTTCGAAGATTCCGTCGTCCTTGAGGACACGCGACCGCGGCACGTTGCGCGACCGCGCCTCCCGTTCGCGCCATGCGGCGACAAATTTGAGAATGGCGAGTTCCGTCGGCTTGCGCAAACGCGATTTCAGCCGCAGCCACGCATCGTCAGGGTGCATGTCGTAGGTATCGCGCGATTCCAGAATGTCCATCTCTTCGGTCAGCCACAGCGAGCGGCCTTCACGCTCCAGCTGCGCCTTCAGCGCCAGATAGACGTCGCGCAGATGGGTCACGTCGGCCAGCGCATAATCCAGCTGCTTTTCGGTCAGCGGACGGCGGCTCCAGTCGGTGAAACGCGAGGATTTGTCGATCTGCACATTCTTGATCTTCTGCACCAGCTGGTCGTAGGAGATCGAATCGCCGAAACCGCAGACCATGGCGGCAACCTGCGTATCGAAGATCGGGTGCGGAATGAGGCCGCCGAGATGGTAGATGATCTCGATATCCTGCCGTGCGGCGTGGAAAACCTTCACGACATTTGGATTGGCCATCAGTTCGAACATCGGCGTCAGATCGATGCCCTTGGCCAGCGGATCGACCAGAACTTCAAGCGTCGGGCTCGCCATCTGTACGAGGCACAGCTCCGGCCAGAAGGTTGTTTCCCGCAAAAATTCGGTGTCGATAGTAATGAATTCCGATTTCGCCAGTTCCGTGCAGGCTTCGGCGAGGGCGGCAGTCGTTTCAATCATTGCAAATGGCCACTCGTGAAAATTATCCGTCTTACTTTCCCTTTGCCGGGCGCATGTCAATACAAAGCCCGCTTTTCAAGGCTTATGGATCGTTTTTCTCAGGCAGATTAGGCTCCGGCCCATCCTTTTTAGGTGGGTTGGGGGCGGCAAGCTTCTGAAAATAGGCCGAGGTGCGCAACAGCGAACTGAACCGCCAGTTCCTCTCCTCGACGGGAACGCCTTCACGCACCTGCAACCGATATATGGTGTAGGCGATGAAAACGATCTGGATCGCGGCGGTATAGCTGAACAGCGCCTTCGGGCCGAAATGATCGATCAGAACCGAGGCAAGAAGCGGCCCGACCGTCGCTCCGACAGACCAGAAGAACAGCAGTCCAGCCGACATCATCGCGTGTTCGCCTTCCTTCGCGTGGTCGTTGCCATGCGCCGAACTCAGAGAATAAAGCGGCAGGGCAAACGCGCCGAAGATGAAGACGCCAATGATATTGCTCCATTCATCCGTGCCGGCAAAGAAAGCCAGAAAGAGGCCGACAACGACAGAGCCGGCGGTGGTGGCGAGAATGATAATGCGCCGGTCGTAGCGGTCGGAATAAACGCCGAGCGGATATTGCAGCACCACACCGCCGATAATGCCCGCACTCATGAAGGTGGCGATGGCGGTGACGGAAAAGCCAATCTGCTCGGCGTAGATCGGCCCGATATTGCGGAAGGCCGCCATGCTGAGGCCGACCGCCACGCAACCGACGACGGCAAGCGGGGAAATGCGCCAGACGGCGAAAAGGTTGAAGGGAATCTGCTTCGGCGGGGCAGGGTTGGACTTGTCGGCAAGCGAGATCGGCACCAGCGACAGCACGAGCGCTATCGCGATCAGCGAAAACACCACCGGGCCTTCGACCCCCATCACGGCAATGACATATTGCGCCAGCGTCACGGAGCCGAGATCGACGAAACGATAGATGGAAAGCGTGCGCGCGCGATTGGAATTCGTCACCTGCGCATTGATCCAGCTTTCGATGGCCGCAAAAAGACAGGCGACGGCAATGCCGATGACGAAACGCATCAGCATCCAGAACAGGGGGTGGATGATGAGCGGCATGGCGATCGAAGCGGCCGAGGCGACCGCCGCCATGGTCGCGAATGTTCTGATATGGCCGATCTTGCGCAGTAGTCGCGTTACCGAAATACAGCCGAGTGCGAATCCGATGCTATAGGCGGCGCTGATGACGCCGATGGTGCTGGCGGAAAAACCTTCGGAGATGCCGCGCAGGGCAATATAGGTTCCCTGCAGGCCGTTGCCGCCGATCAGGATGCCGGCGGTGACGAGAAGCGGGATGAGAGGTCTGATCTGGCTCATTGCGGGCCGACTCGGTTTGGCGGGCTGAATAAGCACTATCTAAAGCCAAGGCGGGGGAAAGGACAGGCTGAAGGCGACATTGTTGCGCTTTGCCTTGACAAATCGGGCTGGCCATGCGCTTTTCCGGCAAATTTCGACAGTGCCGCCCATCTGGCCTCCAACGGGCCCACGACACGTTCCAGGATAAAAAAATGCATCGTTACCGCAGCCACACCTGTGCCGCTCTCCGCAAGTCCGACGTCGGCGAAACCGTTCGCCTTTCCGGTTGGGTTCACCGCGTGCGAGATCATGGCGGCGTTCTCTTCATCGACCTTCGCGACCATTACGGCATCACCCAGGTGGTCGCCGATCCCGACAGCCCGGCCTTCAAGGTTGCGGAAACCGTGCGCGGCGAATGGGTCATCCGCATCGACGGCCTCGTCAAGGCGCGTTCCGAAGACACCGTCAACAAGGGCATGGCGACCGGCGAGATTGAGCTTTACGCCCAGGAAATCGAGGTTCTCGGCGTCGCCAAGGAACTGCCGCTGCCGGTCTTCGGTGAGCCTGACTATCCGGAAGACGTTCGCTTGAAGTACCGCTTCCTCGACCTGCGCCGCGAAACGCTGCACAAGAACATCGTCAAGCGCACGCAGATCATCTCCGCCATGCGCACCGGCATGGCCGATGCCGGCTTTGCCGAATATACGACGCCGATCCTCACGGCCTCCTCGCCGGAAGGCGCGCGCGACTTCCTCGTGCCGTCGCGTATTCATGAAGGCAAGTTCTTCGCGTTGCCGCAGGCGCCGCAGCAGTACAAGCAGCTTCTGATGGTGGCGGGTTTCGACCGCTACTTCCAGATCGCGCCGTGCTTCCGCGACGAAGACCCGCGCGCCGACCGCCTGCCGGGCGAATTCTACCAGCTCGACGTCGAAATGAGCTTCGTGACCCAGGAAGATGTCTGGACCACGATGGAGCCGATGATGACGGCCGTCTTCGAAAAGTTTGCCGAAGGCAAGCCGGTGACGAAAGAGTGGCCGCGCATTCCCTATGATGAGGCGATCCGCAAATATGGTTCCGACAAGCCGGACCTGCGCAACCCGATCGTCATGCAGGCCGTGACCGAGCATTTCGATGGCTCGGGCTTCAAGGTCTTCGCGAACATGATCGCCTCCAACCCGAAGGTACAGGTCTGGGCAATCCCGGCCAAGACCGGCGGTTCGCGTGCGTTCTGTGACCGCATGAACGCCTGGGCCCAGTCTCAGGGCCAGCCCGGCCTCGGCTACATCTTCTGGAAGGAAGAGGACGGCAAGGTTGGCGGTTCCGGCCCGCTTGCCAAGAACATTGGCGAGGAACGCACCGAGGCGCTGCGCCAGCAGCTCGGCCTTGAGGCTGGCGATGCCTGCTTCTTCGTTGCCGGTGATCCCGCCAAGTTCTACAAGTTTGCCGGCGAGGCGCGCACTCGCGCCGCCGACGAACTGAACCTGATCGACCGCGACCGCTTCGAAATGTGCTGGATCGTCGACTTCCCCTTCTTCGAATACAACGAAGAAGAAAAGAAGATCGACTTTGCCCACAACCCCTTCTCCATGCCGCAGGGTGGTCTGGAAGCGCTGGAGGGCCAGGATCCGCTCTCCATCAAGGCCTTCCAGTATGACGCGGTCTGCAACGGCTTCGAAATCGCCTCCGGCTCGATCCGTAACCAGTCGCCTGAGCTGATGGTCAAGGCTTTCGAAAAGGTTGGCCTGTCGCAGACCGACGTTGAAGAGCGCTTCGGCGGTCTCTATCGCGCGTTCCAGTACGGCGCGCCTCCGCATGGCGGTTGCGCATTCGGTATCGACCGTGTCGTCATGCTGCTGGTCGGCGCGAAGAACCTGCGCGAAATCACGCTGTTCCCGATGAACCAGCAGGCGCAGGACCTTCTGATGAACGCGCCGTCGCCGGCAACGCCGACGCAGCTCCGCGAACTGGCGCTGCGCGTCGTTCCGTCGAAGAAAGACTGATCGTGTTGAAGACGCTGCTCGAACGTGTTCGCGCAGCCTTCACCCGTGCATTGGCGGCCGCACTTGCGGCCGCTTTTGCGTTCTGGATTGCGCGTGAATGGCTTGGCCACAGCCAGCCGGTCTTTGCCGCCATCAGCGCGCTGATCTGCCTCGCCCCGGGCATTCCAAGCCACGTCCGCCAGGGCCTTGGTCTTTTGGTCGGTGTTACAATCGGCATCCTTGTCGGCGAAATAGCACTTTTCGTTCCGCATGACTTCGCCGAAATCCGTTTGGCCTCAGCAACCTTCATCGCCATGATTCTAGCATCGATGTTCGGTCTGCCGCCGGTCGTGCCGATACAGGCCGGAGCCTCGGCCATGCTCGTGCTGCTGATGGGGCCGCAGCTTGCCGGTTTCGTGCGTTTCGTGGATGTCGTCGTCGGCGTCGTCACAGGAATGGCGGTTGCGTTCGTTTTCTTTCGTGAGCGATTGAAGTTCTAGCAAAGCTCAAGAGCGATAACGCGTCTTCCAATCCGCCTCGACGCATCCGCGACATGCGCAAAAAAAAGCCCCGGTGCAATGACCGGGGCTTTGTTGTCTTATTCGTTTGCCGTCACCGTCACGCCGAGCATTTTCGGCAGGGTGTTCGGCGCCCCCATCGCAGCGCCCATGATCATGGGGAAGGGGACCGGCTTTTCCGGTTCTGCCGTGATCGAGAAGTTCTTCGGATTGTCGATATAGGTGTTGATCGCCGCCGACACCATGTTCTGCAATTCCGGAACGTTGAGCGACGCCATCATGATCGGCGCCATGCCCTTGATGGTCTGGGCAAGCTGATCGCCCGTCATGCCCTGCTGGCTTGCCGCATAGTCGATCGCGCGCTTGGTGATGCTGGCGTCTTCGAAGCTGATTTCGGCGTTGACGAAGGAGAGCTGCTGCATCAGGCCGAGCATGGCGAGGCTTGCCGCCTGGTCGGCCTGTTCCTTGTTCGGGTTGGCAGCCTGCGCCTTCACCGTTTCCTGCATCGACTTGATGAAGGCAAGCGTGTAGCCGGAGAAACCGAACGACATGTTGAGACGGCCGACATCATCGAGATCGATGGCATATTCCTCGACATCAACAGTGCCGGAAGCAACTTCCCAGCTGCCGCTCATGGTCATGTCGCCGGAGAGCGCCTGCAGCTTCAGCTTCTCGATCGCGTCTTTGGTTGCGGGATCAGTGACTTCGCTGAGATCGGCCTTGAAGCCGGATGCGTCCAGTTCAAAACCGATAGAGCTCTTGTCATCGCTCACCGACATCGTCGCGCTGGTCTCCTCAAGCGAGAAAGCCTGCTTGCCGTCGACGGAAACGGAAATTGGGCCGCTATGGGCTTCGTCGTAGAACATCAGCGCATCGACGGTGCCGGTGGTGGCGTCAGCGGGAATGACGAGGCCAGACATGTAGATGTCGCTTGCCTTGATCTCCACATTTTCCTGCTTGTAGTCGATATTGTCGAAACGGGCGTTCTTGATCTTGTAACCGCCGTTGTTTTCCTCGACCCCTTCAAGGGTGATATTGCCGACCGGGATTTTCTTGGCCGGATCGGCGGCCGCGTTGAAGGTCACGCCGTTCAGCGTCACCGTCGAGCCGTTGACGGCGACGGAGCCGGCGGCGATCTCGCCGCCCTGCGCGGCGTAAGCTGCATTGATCTTCTTCAGCACGTCCCCGCCATCAAGCGCAAAGGCCGGCGCGGAAAGGGCAAGAAGCGCGGCGCTTGCGAAAAGAACCTGCCGGGTGGATTTCAGTCTCATGATGTTTCTTCCCTCAACGTACGGATGCGTTCCGTGTCTCAATGCTAATGGTGATACTTATATTCGCTGATATTCAAAGGTCTATAGGATTTAGATCGATTCCCATGACGGCGGCATTGCGGCATTTGCAGCGCGGTTAACAAAAAACCGCAGGAAAGAGTTGCTTTCATCCACAGGGCACGCCCCTGTGTTTCTTGCCGGGAATCGGCATTTCCGCTAGTCAAGCACCATGGGAAAAGATCTTGTGCCTCCGTCCGGCGGAGACGATAATATTCATCCGGTCGATTTGAAGGCGGCGCTCGAAGAGCGCTATCTCGCTTACGCCTTGTCCACGATCATGCATCGTGCGCTGCCGGACGTGCGCGACGGCCTGAAGCCGGTACACCGCCGCATCATTCACGCCATGAGTGAAATGGGCATTCGCCCCAACTCGGCCTTCAAGAAATGCGCGCGTATCGTCGGTGACGTGATCGGTAAATTCCATCCGCATGGCGACCAGTCGGTCTATGACGCGCTGGTGCGCCTCGCGCAGGATTTCTCGCAGCGTTATCCGATCGTGGACGGGCAGGGCAATTTCGGTAACATCGACGGCGACGGCGCTGCCGCCTATCGTTACACCGAAGCGCGCATGACCGAGGTTGCGGCGCTGCTGCTTGAAGGCATCGGTGAGGATGCGGTGGATTTCCGCGCCACCTATAACGAGGAAGACGAAGAACCGGTTGTCCTGCCGGGCGCTTTTCCCAATCTGCTCGCCAACGGCGCCTCCGGCATCGCGGTGGGCATGGCAACGTCGATCCCGCCGCACAACGCCCATGAACTTTGCGACGCAGCGCTTTATCTTATCAAGCATCCCGATGCGACGGTGGAAAAGCTGGTCGAGTTCATTCCCGGCCCCGACCTGCCGACCGGTGGCGTGATTGTCGAAAGCCGTGAGAATATTCTCGATGCCTACAAGACGGGACGTGGCGGTTTCCGCGTGCGCGCCAAGTGGGAAACGGAAGATCTCGGCCGTGGCGGTTACCAGATCGTCATCACCGAAATCCCTTTCCAGGTGCAGAAATCGCGTTTGATCGAAAAGATCGCCGAACTGCTGATCGCCCGCAAACTGCCGTTGCTCGAAGACGTCAGAGACGAGTCGGCCGAAGACGTCCGCATCGTGTTGGTGCCGAAGAGCCGTACGGTGGATGCGACGCTTTTGATGGAATCGCTCTTCCGTCTCTCCGACCTTGAAAGCCGCCTGCCGCTCAACATGAACGTGCTGTCGCTTGGCAAGGTGCCGAAGGTGATGGCGCTGAACGAGGTGCTGAGCGAATGGCTGGCGCATCGCAAGGACGTGCTGGTCCGCCGCTCCCGCCATCGTCTCGCCGCCATCGACCGCAGGCTCGAAATTCTGGGCGGTCTGCTCGTCGCTTATCTCAATCTCGATGAGGTAATCCGCATCATCCGCGAAGAGGATGAGCCGAAACAGGTGATGATGGCCAAGTGGTCGCTCACGGACAATCAGGCGGAAGCCATCCTAAACATGCGGCTGCGCAATTTGCGCAAGCTTGAAGAGTTCGAAATCCGCAAGGAATTCGATGAACTCAGCAGCGAAAAAGCCGAAATCGAAGCGCTGCTCGCCTCCGATGAGAAGCAGTGGCAGACCGTTGCCTGGGAAATCGGCGAGGTCAAAAAGAAATATGCCAAGGCAACCGAGATCGGCCGTCGCCGCACGCAGTTCGCGGATGCGCCGGATGCCGATATCGAAGCCATCCAGCAGGCGATGATCGAGAAGGAACCGGTCACCATCGTCATCTCGCAGAAGGGCTGGATCCGGGCGCTGAAGGGGCATATGTCGGACACGTCGACCTTGACCTTCAAGGAAGGCGACGGCCCGAAGCTGGCCTTCCCGGCGCAGACGACCGACAAGCTCTTGCTGCTGACCACCGGCGGCAAGGCCTATACGCTCGGCGCCGACAAGCTGCCGGGCGGGCGCGGCCATGGCGAGCCGATCCGTATCATGGTCGATATGGAGAACGATCAGGACATTCTGACGGCCTTCGTGCATGATCCGTCACGCAAGCTTCTGCTTGTCTCCACCGCCGGCAACGGCTTCATCGTGGCGGAAAGCGAAATGGTCGCGAACACCCGCAAGGGCAAGCAGATCATGAATGTCTCCATGCCTGATGAGGCCAAGCTCGCCGTGCCGGTCACGGGTGACCACGTGGCTGTCGTCGGCGAAAACCGCAAGCTGCTCGCCTTCCCGCTGGCGCAGATACCGGAAATGTCACGCGGCAAGGGCGTGCGCCTGCAGCGCTACAAGGATGGCGGTGTGGTGGACGTGAAGTGCTTCGCTCTGGCGGATGGCCTGAGCTGGTCCGACACGGCCGGACGTCTCTTCAACAAGGTCGGCGAAGAATTGCGCGAATGGCTAGCCGACCGCGCAACGGCGGGCCGCACCGTGCCGAAGGGCTTTCCACGCAGCGGGAAGTTTGGCGGGTAAACGCTCCGACATCGACCAGATATCGAAAAGATGCCGCGCATCGGAAAGATGTGCGGCGTTTTTGTTCAATGGAGCGGGATAGCGTGATCTTTGAGAAAACGGTATGCGCCGTCCTCATCGATCTCACCTGCAGCGACATCGAGAACAAAGGCCACGATGTCCGCTTGCTCGGCAACGACTTCAAGTCCGTTGATAAAAAGGAAGGTGTAAGCGGCCAGAAAAGCCGTGCGTTTGTTACCGTCGGAAAAGGGATGGTTGCGCGCTATACCGTAAAGATAAGCAGCGGCGAGTTTCAGCGGTTCCTCTTCTCCATAGGCAGCTTTGTGCAACGGACGCGCCAAAGCTGCCTCAAGTGCGTTTTCATCCTTAAGGCCCAGCAAGCCACCGTGTTCGGCTATCTGCTCTTGATGTATAACTTCTATGGCGACACGAGAGAGCCACTTTATGTTGCTCACTTGGCGAGTTCTCTCAGAGCCGTATGGTACTTTTTCATACCACGCCGGGCGGCTTCAAGCTGTTCTCTCAGTTCCGCATGCTCGGGAACGAGTTCGATATTGCCGGCAGTCTCTCTGAGTTCAAGCGCGTCGCCGGCCTTTAGACCCATGCGATCAAGCACTTCCTTTGGAATGATGATGCCCTCGGAATTACCGATTTTGCGGATCGTAATGTTCATTGCGACAGCTCCCGTTATAACACTCGTTATAACACGGCTGAAATTCGTACACAACGTACGATTTCCGGAGTCAAAGGAGCGCTACCCTTCTTCCGGCGTATAAACCTCCCACCCGCGCGGCGTCAGATGCTCCTGCGGGTGGTAGCGGGTCTTATAGCCCATCTTTTCCGAACCATCGACCCAATAGCCGAGATAGACGTGCGGCAGGCCGAGTGCGCGGGTACGGGTGATGTGATCGATGATCATGAACGTGCCGAGCGAGCGTTTTTCGAGCTCGGGATTGAAGAAAGAATAGACCATCGACAGGCCGTCGCTCATCACGTCGCTGAGCGCCACGGCCAGCAGCTCTCCTCGCTTGCTGGAATCGATGCCGGAGCCGGGTTCGCGCACGCGATATTCGATGATGCGGGTGTTCACATGTGTGTCTTCCACCATGATCGCATAGTCCAGCGCCGACATGTCGGACATGCCGCCAGACTGGTGCCGATGGTCGAGGTAGCGGCGAAACAGGGCGAATTGTTCGGTGGAAGGTTCGGCCGCATGCACCGTTGCGACGACATCCTTATTGGCGGCAAGAACGCGTCGCATCGATTTCGTCGGCTGGAACTGTTCGGTGAGGATGCGCACGGAGACACAGGCGCGACAGGTTTCGCAGGCAGGTCGATAGGCGATGTTCTGCGAGCGCCTGAAACCGCCTTGGGTCAGAAGATCGTTCATTTCCGCCGCGCGCGGGCCAACCAGATGGGTGAAGACCTTCCGCTCCATCTGGTTCGGCAGATAGGGGCATGTAGCCGGTGCCGTAAGATAGAATTGGGGAGAGGGCGTCGCCTGCGTGTTCATCGAACCGTGATCGCCTCCTGCGTCTGTTAGAAAGCGCGCCGCAATTTCACGGGGCCGGCGGCAGCGCTTCAAGCGACATGCATAATGTCACAGAATGGCAAAATGACGGAAAACGTCAACTGCGGGATGAGGTATTGTAAGCATTGAAAGCCGCGTTTGCGCGGCTTTCCGCTATATTAGCGGGTTCTGACGATCACGGTGCCCAGAAGGAAGTCGTGAACGAGGCGCGAGCGTTCGGTAAACAGGCCTGCGAGCAGGATCAGCGGCGTCAAAACCGAGTTGATGATCCAGAAAAGCACGATGTGCACCGTCGAAAGCAGAAAATCGATTCGCTGCCCATCCATGCGCGCCATGGCGATCCCCATCGCCCGCATCCCCGGGGTGGCCTGCGAGGGGCCGCCGAGCGTCATGCCGAAATAGAGCACCGCGACGATGACGAACAGCGCCGGATAAAGGAAGAAGCCGAGACCCAGCGTGATAATGCCGAGGAAGAAGACAATCACGGCAGCCGGGATACACAGGAGGAGAACGATCGCGTAATCGATTAGAAACGCAAAGACCCGCCGGCTCAGGACGCCGCTATAGGCGCGCCAGTCATCCGGTGCGACATAGGTGGGGTTCTGGTCGAGGCTCATCGGTCGTTTTCTCCTGAGAGGGCATGACAGCGCGGCATGAGTGCCGTGTCAGCAGACAATATGGGAAACAAACGACCGAATACAATAAGTGGATGCCTCAGCCCTTCGCCAGTTTGCGTGCGGCTTCGATGGCGAAATAGGTGAGAATGCCATCACAGCCCGCACGCTTGAAACAGAGAAGCGTTTCCATCATCACCCGCTCGCCGTCGATCCAGCCATTCATGGCCGCAGCCTTGATCTGGGTATATTCGCCGGAGACCTGATAGGCGAATGTCGGCAGGCCGAAATTCTCCTTCAGCCGCCAGCAGATATCGAGATAGGGCAGGCCGGGCTTGACCATCAGCATATCGGCGCCTTCCTCCACGTCGAGTGCTGCGTCGCGGATCGCCTCCATGCCATTGGCGGGGCTGATGTAATAGCTGTTCTTGTCGCCCTTGAGCAAGCCAGCGGTGGAAATCGCTTCGCGATAGGGCCCGTAATAGCCCGACGAGAATTTCGTGGCATAGGCCATGATGCCGACATTCTGGTGCCCTGCGGCGTCGAGCCCGCGACGGATGGCGCCAATGCGACCATCCATCATTTCCGACGGGGAGATGATATCTGAGCCTGCTTCCGCCTGAAGGATCGCTGCCCTGACGACCTGATCCACAGTCTCGTCGTTGACGATTTCGTCGCCACGCAAAATACCGTCATGTCCGTGGCTGGTAAAAGGGTCGAGCGCGACATCGGTGATCATGCCGATATTGGGAACGGCTTTTTTAACCGCAATCGTCGCCTGATTGATGAGATTGTTGGCCTCGAGCGCGTTCGAGCCGGTCTCGTCGCGCAGCTCCATTTCGATATTCGGGAAGGTGGCGATGGCGGGAATGCCGAGGTAAGCCGCTTCCTTTGCCGCTTCCACCAGCCGATCAACACTCATGCGGTTGACGCCGGGCATGGCCGGGATAGGCTCGATAATGTTGCTGCCCGGCACGACGAAGACCGGCCAGATGAGATCGTCAACGGTCAGGCGGTTCTCCTGCACCAGACGGCGCGTCCAATCCGCCTTGCGATTGCGCCGCATGCGGCGATGGCCGGTGATCTCGTCGACCAGATGCGTTTTGTCCTGCATGTCAGAATGTCCTTCGATCCAATTTCGAAAGCTGCATATCATGAAGCGTGGCCCATGCGAATGCGACAATCTTCCCTCATTGAGGCGCCTGCTCGCGATCATGCTTTGACAAGGCAGATGGTGGAATTCAATATGGACTGGTCGCCCGCCCATTGAGACCGTATCTTCCGGCCATGGAACCTGATTCTCAACCGCTGCCGAAGCGTCCCCTTTCCGAAATCCTGTTTCTGGTCTTCATGAGACTGGTCGCGGTGTCCTGTTTCTGGTTCGGCCTGCAATATTGGGCGATGTTGACGGGCTATTCGCTGGGCGGCCACGGACGCTTCGATATGCTGAATCTTCCCTGGCGCGTGGCAGGCAGTGCGCTCGCCGTCATTTTCCCGGTTGCCGCCCTCGGTCTCTGGCTCGGTGCCTCCTGGGGCGCGGTCATGTGGGTCATGGGGGCGGGCGCGCAGATCGCCATGTATAAGGTGTGGCCGCATATCTTCGGCGCCAACACGCTGGTGCCCGTCATGCACGGTCTTGTGGCAACCATTTATATACTATTCCTGGTCGCTTTCTGGCTGGATCAGCGCCAGAATGAAGAACGCGCAAGAATTGATTTACCATAAGAATAAAGCAATTCGGCCTGATTTCAGGCTGAATTTTATTGCTAAGTCATTGATTTACAAGGAGTGCGGCTTAGCCATTCCCGCTTCGCCACAAGTTGGGCCCTCCAGGGAAAATGCAGGTAACCATTTGTTAATCGTAGCTTTTAAGTAGAATTTTATGCGCATTGATTAGGTTCTCACTCAAGGCGGGAGACAAACAAACACACCGCCAAACAAAACAGTGAGGCAGTCATGATCAATAGCAAAGTTAAGCCGCAGGCCGTTGTTGCCGACGCACACGAAGATACCATCCGCTCGCTCTACATGGAGTCGCTGCACCTGGTGGAACGTCTCCACCGCCGCCTCCTCGATGTCATCAAGGACGAGTTCGACCGTCAGGGTCGTGACGACGTCAACGCCGTTCAGGCCCTGCTGCTGTTCAACATCGGCAATTCCGAACTGACCGCCGGCGAGCTTCGTTCGCGTGGTTACTACCTGGGCTCGAACGTTTCCTATAACGTCAAGAAACTGGTCGACCTCGGCCTCATCAACCACCAGCGTTCGCGTGTCGACCGTCGCTCGGTCCGCATCAGCCTGACCGAAGAAGGCCAGGCAATCGCCGAAACGGTTGCTCGCCTTTATGAACGCCACGTCGGCTCGATCGAAAAGGTCGGCGGCATCGGCACCGGCGAGTTCTCCGAAATGAACAAGCTGCTGCAGCGCCTTGATCGCTTCTGGAACGACTCGATCGCTTACCGCCTGTAATTCCGCGACGGTATCACTGTTTAAGCCGGGGGCATCCTTTGCTTCCGGCTTGTGGATTCCATGCCCTGGCGCCAAGCTCTTCTACCTGTCAAGCCCGACCATCCGACAAGCCTTCGCCCTGTTTTTCAGGGGAACACAGCTTCGTGAGAAGAGGGCCGTGACACGAATCGGCCATATTGATATGGGACGCGCAAGTCTAAGGAGCCGGCTTTTTCTCCTGTTGTTGCGGCAAGTGCCGATTGTACTGCCAGACACCAGCACCCTGATCATGCGTATCGGGTAATCCCGGCCGGCAGGCACGTTGTACGTGTTTGTTAATCATATTGATTTAGGCATTGTTGAGAATGCCGAAGAGAGTGGCTGGTAGGTAGAATGACAAAGAAATCCGTTTCCGATTCCGTATCGCGCCGTACGCTTCTGCGTTCGGCCGTTTCCGTTGGTGTTGCAGCACTCGCCGCGCCGGCCCTTGCGCAGAACGCGCTTAACGATCTCATGGGCTCTTCGCGCCGCGGCAATTGGGATGACCAGTTCGACGCCAACACATCGCGTTCGGCCGTGGGTGTCGTTTCCAACAATCCGGTTCTCGGCCGCGAAGCCCCTGTCTATATGCAGCAGGCGATCATGCAATATCAGCAGATCGTGCAGAATGGCGGCTGGCCGGAAGTTCCGGCGTCGCAGCAGCGTCTGCAGATTGGCGTCTCCGATCCCTCCGTTCAGGCGCTGCGTCAGCGACTGATGGTATCCGGCGACTTGCCGCGTGAAGCCGGCATTTCGAGCGCCTTCGACTCCTATGTCGATGGCGCGCTGAAGCGTTTCCAGGCCCGTCATGGCCTTCCGGCTGACGGCGTCAGCGGCGAATACACCACCAAGGCTCTCAATGTGTCCGCGCAGATCCGTCTCGCGCAGTTGCAGACCAACCTCGTGCGCATCCAGTCCATGTCCGGCGATCTCGGTCAGCGTCACCTGATGGTGAATATTCCGGCCGCCGCCATTGAAGCCGTTGAAAACGAACGCGTCGTGCTGCGCAACACTGCCGTTGTCGGCCGCGCCAGCCGTCCGACGCACGTTATCAATTCCAAGATTTACGAGGTCATCCTCAACCCTTACTGGACTGCACCGCGCTCGATCGTCGAAAAGGACATCGTGCCGTTGATGCAGAAGGATCCGACCTATCTGGAGCGGAACAACATCCGCCTTATCGACGGCAAGGGACAGGAAGTCTCGCCGACCACGGTGGACTGGTTCGCGCCGAAGGCACCGAACCTGATGTTCCGCCAGGACCCTGGCAAGATCAACGCCATGTCCTCGACGAAGATCAACTTCCACAATCCGAACAACGAATACATGCACGATACGCCGCAGCAGGGCCTGTTCAACAAGCTGATGCGTTTCGAGTCCTCCGGTTGCGTGCGCGTGCAGAACGTACGCGACCTGACGTCGTGGCTGCTGCGCGACACGCCCGGCTGGTCGCGCCAGGAAATGGAACGCGTCATCGCATCGCGCGTCAACACGCCGATCAAGCTTGCGCAGGAAGTACCCGTCTACTTCGTGTACATCACCGCATGGTCGGCGAAGGACGGCGTGGTTCAGTTCCGTGACGATATCTACGGCAAGGACGGCAATGCCGAACTGGCGCTGAACACGACGGCGGGCATGGAACAGCCGGCCGGTGCCGTGGACGACGATCTGCTGCCGCGCAACTGATTTGACTTTTGCCGCTTGGAATTGCGAGCGGAGGGAAAGGTGATCGCTGGAAAGCCGGCCAGTCCCTCCGCCGTCATCCTCGGGCTTGTCCCGAGGATCTAATCACCTTTCGTAGAATTAGAAGCATTGAAGATCCTCGGGACAAGCCCGAGACAACGGGAGTGTGTGGCTTGGCCGCGCATCATCGCAGCGCCGTCTTTATTTTCTGTCGCATCCTGTTTTTCATAAAAACAACTGCCATTTTTCGTCGCAACGTCGCAGTTTGACGGGCAAATCTCGCTGCTCGTATTGCTCTTGTCGGGGCAGGGCGCTAAGACCCCATCGCATTACTGTTTCAGGAGCCTTCATCATGTCGAACACAGATGCTTTCTTCTCCCGCCCGCTTGCCGAAGCCGATCCGGATATTTTCGGCGCGATCGAGAAGGAACTGGGTCGCCAGCGCCACGAGATCGAACTGATTGCCTCGGAAAACATCGTGTCCCGCGCCGTGCTTGAAGCGCAGGGTTCGATCATGACCAACAAATATGCCGAGGGCTATCCGGGCAAGCGTTATTATGGCGGCTGCCAGTTCGTCGACATCGCTGAAGAACTCGCGATAGAGCGCGCCAAGAAGCTGTTCGGCGTCAACTTCGCCAACGTCCAGCCGAATTCCGGCTCGCAGATGAACCAGGCCGTGTTCCTTGCGCTCCTGCAGCCGGGCGACACCTTCATGGGTCTTGACCTGAACTCGGGCGGTCACCTGACGCATGGTTCCCCGGTCAACATGTCCGGCAAGTGGTTCAACGTCGTGTCTTACGGCGTACGCGAAGGCGACAACCTGCTCGACATGGACGAAGTGGAGCGCAAGGCTAAGGAAACCCGGCCGAAGCTGATCCTCGCCGGCGGCACCGCCTATTCTCGCGTCTGGGACTGGAAGCGCTTCCGTGAAATCGCTGACGAAGTCGGCGCTTACCTCATGGTCGATATGGCCCACATCGCCGGTCTCGTCGCCGGTGGCCAGCACCCGTCGCCGTTCCCGCATTGCCACGTTGCCACCACCACCACGCACAAGTCGCTGCGCGGCCCGCGTGGCGGCATGATCCTCACCAATGACGAGGATCTGGCGAAGAAGTTCAACTCTGCCGTATTCCCCGGCCTCCAGGGCGGCCCGCTGATGCACGTCATCGCCGCCAAGGCCGTCGCCTTCGGTGAGGCCCTTCAGCCGGAGTTCAAGGACTATGCCGCACAGGTCGTCAAGAACGCCAAGGCACTGGCCGAAACCCTGATCGAAGGCGGTCTAGATGTCGTCTCCGGCGGCACCGACAATCACCTGATGCTGGTCGACCTTCGCAAGAAGAACGCGACAGGCAAGCGCGCGGAAGCCGCACTCGGCCGCGCCTACATCACTTGCAACAAGAACGGCATTCCTTTCGACCCGGAAAAGCCCTTCGTCACCTCGGGTGTCCGTCTCGGCACGCCGGCCGGCACGACGCGCGGTTTCAAGGAAGCGGAATTCCGCGAAATCGGCAAGCTGATCGTCGAGGTTCTCGACGGGCTGAAGGTTGCAAATTCGGATGAAGGCAATGCCTCCGTCGAGGCTGCGGTGCGTGAAAAGGTCGTCGGCCTGACGGACCGTTTCCCGATGTATCCGTACATGTAAGGAAAGAAGACGATGCGCTGCCCATTCTGCGGTTCCGAAGACACACAGGTCAAGGACTCGCGTCCGGCGGAGGATAACACCTCCATCCGCCGGCGGCGCATCTGCCCGGATTGCGGCGGCCGCTTTACGACCTATGAACGCGTGCAACTGCGCGAGCTGATGGTCATCAAGAAAAGCGGCCGCAAGCTTCCTTTCGACCGCGAAAAGCTGGTGCGTTCCTTCGAGATCGCGCTGCGCAAGCGACCGGTTGATCGTGACCGGATCGAGCGCGCCGTGTCGGGCATTGCCCGCCGTCTGGAAAGCTCCGGCGAGACGGAAATACCCTCGGAAGAAATCGGCCTGCAGGTTTTGGAAGCGCTGAAAAGCCTCGATGACGTGGCGTTCGTGCGCTACGCCTCCGTCTATCGCGATTTCAGCCATGCCGAAGATTTCGAGAACGTCATTGCCGAAATCAACGCCAAGATCGCGCGCGACACTGACGCTGGAGCATAGAAGTGATGAGCCGTGCCGATGACGAAAGGTTCATGGCGCGGGCCATCGAGGTTTCGCTTCGCCACCAGGGCCAGACGCTGACCAACCCCTCCGTCGGTTGTGTTCTCGTCAAAGACGGACAAATCATCGCCGAAGCCGTGACCGCCATAGGCGGACGCCCCCATGCCGAACGCCAGGCGCTGGAACTGGCCGGCGAGGCAGCGCGCGGCGCAACGGCCTATGTCACGCTCGAACCCTGTTCACACTGGGGCAAAACCCCGCCTTGCGCGAACGCGCTGGTGGAATATGGCGTTGCCCGTGTCGTGGTGGCGGTGGACGATCCGGACGAGCGCGTCTCCGGCCGTGGTTATCAGATATTGCGCGATGCTGGCATCGTTGTGGAAACCGGTCTGCTGCGTGCCGAAGCACAACGGGCGCTCGCCGGTTACCTCACACGACAGATGAAAAAACGTCCGCATGTGATTCTGAAGCTTGCGGTTTCTGCTGACGGCATGATCGGCAGGAAAGGCGAGGGGCAGGTGGCGATCACCGGGCCCGAGGCTCGCCATGCTGTGCATGAGTTGCGGGCGCGTTGTGATTGCATTCTCGTTGGTATCAGGACCGCCATTGCGGATGATCCGGAACTGACGGTCCGAATCGCAGGTCTTGAGGATCGCTCGCCGGTGCGGATCGTGCTGGATCGTCAGTTTGAGTTGCCGCTTTCGTCCAAGTTGGTGCGAACGGCGCGTGAAGTGCCGGTGGTGATTGCCGCTTTACCCCCCTCTGCCCTGCCGGGCATCTCCCCCTCAAGGGGGGAGATCGATGGAGCGCCGTCTAGCCCTGCATCGAACGCTGTAAAAGCGGACGCCGGATCGAGGTTTGCACGAGCGGCCAGCCCCTTGCCGATCTCCCCCCTTGAGGGGGAGATGCCCGGCAGGGCAGAGGGGGATAACCTCGACCTCCGACGCCAACAACTAACCAGCGCCGGCGTCCAGATCCTCGAAGCTCCATCGCTCGAAAACCTCCTCCACACCCTCGCCGAAAGTGGCATGTCGGAACTTCTGGTCGAAGGCGGCGCATTTGCCGCAAAATCATTCCTTGAAGCCGGACTGGTGGACCGTATCATGCTGTTCGAAAGCCCTGTCGTGATTGGTGAGGGCGGCATTGAAACGCCGCTCAACCGTGCTGATATCACGGGCGACTATGCTCTTGTCAGCGAAACCGCTTATGGGCCGGATCGCTGCTTCTGTTATGAAAGGCTGATTTGATGTTTACCGGAATTGTCACCGACGTCGGAACCGTGTCCGAGCTGGAAGCACTGCCGGAGGGTGTTCGCCTGCGCGTGGCGACCAATTACGATCCGAAGACCATCGATATGGGCGCGTCGATCTCCCATGGCGGCGTTTGCCTGACGGTGACGAAGCTGCCGGAAGACGGCAGTAACGAGCGCTGGTACGAGGTCGAGGCCTGGGAAGAGGCGCTGCGTCTCACGACCATTGCCGGCTGGCAAAAAGGCACGCATGTCAATCTGGAGCGCGCTCTGAAGATCGGCGACGAGCTCGGCGGCCACATCGTCTCCGGCCATGTGGACGGCAAGGCGGAGATCCTGTCCGTGGAATCCGAAGGCGAGGCGGTGCGTATCCGCCTGCGTGCGCCGGAACATCTGGCGAAATTCGTGGCGCCCAAGGGTTCCATCGCACTCGACGGCACATCGCTCACCGTCAACGCGGTCGAAGGCACGGATTTCGACGTGCTGCTGATCCGCCACACACTCACCGTCACCACTTGGGGCGAGCGCCAGCCGGGCGACTTCGTCAATTTCGAGGTCGACACCATGGCGCGTTACGCCGCACGGCTTGCGGAATTTCCCTCGGCTTAAGCAGACGATGCTCCAAGGCTGAAAATTTCTCTCCCGTCATTCCGGCCTTGGGCCGGAATTCAGCCAGCCCACGTCCTTGGGTGCGGTGCAGATGCTTGCCCGCCGTGCTGCCGGAACGGTACTGATGGGGCTCGGCGTCCATCTCGCCTTCCAGAAAACCTGATTGTCGCGGAGCCGCGCCGGGAAGCTTGAAATCGGGTCAAATGCCCGGCGGACGCGGCCCCTTGCGCCGCTGACACATGAAATTACTTGCCAAAAACAGCCAGCCGTGGTTTGACCGCCGCAAAAGCCGGTATGATCCGGCATCAAGCTTTTCAGGAAAATATCATGTCCAAACCCCATCTTCTTATCGTGGAAGCACGTTTTTACGATGATATGGCCGACGCTCTTCTTGAAGGCGCGAAGTTCGCGCTTGATGAGGCCGGCGCCACCTATGACGTCATCACCGTTCCCGGCGCGCTGGAAATCCCCGCCGCCATCGCGATGGCCCTTGATGGCGCCGACAATGACGGCACGGAATATGACGGTTTCGTCGCACTCGGCATGGTCATTCGTGGTGAGACATATCACTTCGATATCGTCGCCAACGAATCCTCCCGCGCGCTCATGGATCTTGCCGTCAGCGAATCGCTGCCGATCGGCAATGGCATCCTCACCGTCGAAAATGACGAGCAGGCCTGGGCGCGCGTGCGCCGCTCCGACAAGGACAAGGGCGGTTTCGCCGCCCGCGCGGCGCTCACCATGATCGAGCTGAAAAAGAAACTGGGTGGCTGAACGCATGTCGGATGTTGAAAACGGCGGTGAACCGCGCCAGCCTTCGGTAAAGCCCGCCAACCAGCGCGGCGCGGCCCGCCTTGCGGCCGTGCAGGCGCTGTACCAGATGGATGTCGGCGGTACCGGCGTGATGGAAGTCGTCGCCGAATATGAGGCGCACCGTCTCGGCCAGGAAGTCGACGGCGATACCTATCTGAAGGCCGATCCGTCGTGGTTCCGTTCGATCGTTTCGGGCGTCGTGCGCGACCAGACGAAGATCGACCCGCTGGTGCGCTCAGCCCTTCTGGAAGACTGGCCGCTGTCGCGTCTCGATGCCACCGTTCGCGCCATCCTGCGTGCCGGTACCTTCGAGATTCTGGAGCGTAAGGACGTGCCAGTTGCCGTCATCGTCACGGAATATGTCGAAATCGCCCGCGCTTTCTTCGAACATGATGAGCCGAAGCTGGTGAATGCGGTGCTTGACCGCATTGCCAAACAGGTGCGCGGCGAGGCAAAACGCTAAAATACGTTAGATGAGGAAGACATGAGCGCCGTTTCCGTCCCCGGACTTGAAGTTCAACTGGACGCGGCGAAGCGCAACGTCTTCCTCCTGACCATGACGCAGGCGATCATGGGATCGGCCGCGCCTTTAAGCTTTTCTGTCGGCGCGCTCGCAGGTTATCAGCTGCTCGGCGCCGACAAGTCGCTCGCAACCGCTCCGCTTACCGGCTTCAACATTGGCGTGGCGCTGGGCGCGATCTGCGTTGCGGCCGCATCCCGCTTCCTCGGCCGTAAGGCCGGCTTCATGGTCGGCGCGCTGATGTGTTCCATCGGCGGCGGCATCGCTGCGGTCGCGCTCTTCCGTTCGGATTTCTGGCTTTTTGCCGCCGGCCTGCTGCTGATCGGCATTTCCGGCGGCTTCACGCAGAAAATCCGCTTTGCGGCGGCTGATGCATCGCCTTCCTTTTTCAAGCCAAAGGCGATTTCCTGGATTCTGGCAGGCGGCATCATCTCGGCCATTGTTGGGCCGCAACTGGCTATTCTCGGCAAGGACCTGCTCGCACCGGTTACCTTCGCCGGGGCTTTCATCGCGCTGGTGCCGCTTGGCCTCGTCTCGATCGCCATTCTGGCATTTCTGAAATTGCCTGATCCAAAGGCCGCGACTACCCATACAGAGGCGGTGAGACCACTTTCGGAGATCGTCCGTACCCAGCGTTTCGTCACCGGCATGATCTGCGGCATAGGCTCCTACGCCCTGATGACCTTCATGATGACCGGCGCACCGCTTGCCATGGTGGTCGGCTGTGGTTTCCCGACCGAACTCGCCACGCTCGGCATCCAGTGGCACGTTCTGGCCATGTTCGCGCCGAGCTTCTTCACCGGCATGCTGATCTCCCGATTCGGTGCGGAAAGAATCGTGGCGGCGGGCCTCATCGTGCTGATGGCCTGCGCCATCGTCGCCCATATGGGCATAGAACTTTGGAATTTCTGGGCGGCGCTTATCCTTCTCGGTCTCGGCTGGAATTTCGGTTTCATCGGCGCAACCGCCATCATCACGTCAAGCTACCGCCCGCATGAGGCGGACAAGGTGCAGGGCTTCCACGATATCGTGCTGTTTGGGACCGTGGCGCTGTCATCCTTCTCTTCCGGCAAGGTGTTTACGGCCTGGGGCTGGTCGGTAATGAACCTCGTCATCTGGCCGGTGGCCGGGCTCTGCTTCCTGCTCGTCCTCTCACTCATCCTCACGAAGCAGAAGAGAGCCGCCTGAGTCGCGCGCTCCGCGCTACACCTTTCAAGTTTCAGGCAAATTTGTGGGCTTGACGCGACACCTTTCGCCAACGCAATCTCGGCACTCAGGACATTTTTCCTTGGGAGGGGAACAAATGCCCAATCGGGGGACTTCGGACACGCCGTCCATCCCCCTCTGCACAAGGTTTCGCCGCGCCGGGGAGGGAGTGAGACCCGGCCTTTAGGGAGGTAAGTGCGCATGACCGTAATACCAATCGTAATTTTATGCGGTGTCCTGTCCGTCGTTTACGCGGTATGGGCCACCAAAAGCGTTCTCGATGCCGATCAGGGCAACGAGCGCATGCGTGAAATAGCAGGTTATATCCGTGAAGGTGCGCAAGCTTATCTCACCCGTCAATATCTCACCATCGCCATCGTCGGACTGATCGTCGCCGTTCTGGCCTGGTATCTCTTGTCCTCCATGGCGGCCATCGGCTTCATCATCGGCGCGGTTCTGTCCGGTGTCGCCGGTTTTGTCGGCATGCATGTCTCCGTACGCGCCAATCTGCGCACCGCGCAGGCCGCCTCGCACAGCCTTTCCGCCGGTCTCGATATCGCCTTTAAGTCGGGGGCCATCACCGGCATGCTTGTCGCGGGCCTCGCACTGCTCGGCGTCTCCATTTATTATTTTATCCTAACCTCGGTGATGGGCCATGCGCCCGGATCACGTGAGGTGATCGATGCTCTGGTGTCGCTCGGCTTCGGCGCATCGCTGATCTCCATCTTCGCCCGTCTCGGCGGTGGCATCTTCACCAAGGGCGCCGATGTCGGCGGTGACCTCGTCGGCAAGGTCGAGGCCGGCATTCCCGAGGACGACCCGCGCAACCCGGCAACCATTGCCGATAACGTGGGTGACAATGTCGGCGATTGCGCTGGCATGGCGGCTGACCTCTTCGAAACCTATGCCGTCTCCGTTGTCGCGACCATGGTTCTCGCCGCCATCTTCTTTGCGGGAACGCCGATACTGGAAAGCGCAATGGTCTATCCGCTGGCAATCTGCGGCGCCTGCATCCTGACCTCGATTGCCGGCACTTTCTTCGTGAAACTCGGCACCAACAATTCCATCATGGGTGCGCTCTACAAGGGCCTTATCGCCACGGGCATCTTTTCCGTCGTTGGCCTTGCGGTGGCAACCTATGCCACCGTCGGCTGGGGAACGATCGGTACGGTGGCCGGCATGGAGATCACTGGCACGAACCTCTTCTTCTGCGGATTGGTCGGCCTTGTCGTAACGGCGCTGATCGTCGTCATCACCGAATATTATACCGGCACCAACAAACGCCCGGTCAATTCCATCGCCCAGGCATCGGTTACCGGCCATGGTACCAACGTCATTCAGGGCCTTGCGGTCTCGCTGGAATCGACGGCGCTGCCCGCCATCGTCATCGTCGGCGGCATTATCGCAACCTACCAGCTCGGCGGCCTGTTTGGCACCGGTATCGCCGTTACCGCCATGCTTGGTCTCGCCGGCATGATCGTCGCGCTCGACGCTTTCGGCCCGGTCACGGACAATGCCGGCGGCATCGCTGAAATGGCTGGTCTTGATCCGGACGTTCGCAAGGCGACCGACGCGCTGGATGCCGTTGGTAATACCACCAAGGCCGTAACCAAGGGTTATGCCATCGGCTCGGCCGGTCTCGGCGCCTTGGTGTTGTTTGCCGCCTATGCCAACGACCTGTCCTATTTCGCCGCCAATGGCGATACCTATCCCTACTTCAAGGATATAGGCGAGATTTCCTTCAGCCTCGCCAACCCTTACGTGGTCGCCGGCCTGCTGTTCGGTGGTCTCATCCCCTATCTCTTTGGCGGCATCGCCATGACGGCGGTGGGCAAGGCGGCGAGCGCCATCGTCGAGGAAGTCCGTCGCCAGTTCCGCGAAAAACCCGGCATCATGGCCGGCACGGAAAAGCCTGACTACGGCAAGGCCGTGGACCTGCTGACCAGGGCGGCGATCAGGGAAATGGTCATCCCGTCTCTTCTGCCGGTTCTGGCGCCTCTCGTGGTCTATTTCGGCGTGCTACTGATCTCGGGCTCCAAGGCCTCGGCCTTTGCGGCTCTGGGCGCCTCGCTGCTCGGAGTCATCATCAATGGCCTGTTCGTGGCGATTTCCATGACGTCTGGAGGTGGTGCGTGGGATAACGCCAAAAAGAGCTTCGAAGATGGCTTCGTCGACAAGGATGGCGTACGCCACGTCAAGGGTTCCGAGGCGCACAAGGCATCGGTGACCGGCGACACGGTTGGCGACCCCTACAAGGATACCGCGGGTCCGGCGGTCAACCCGGCCATCAAGATTACCAATATCGTGGCGCTGCTGCTGCTGGCGGTTCTTGCCCACTGAAGGCCACCGTTTCGACAAATGAAAAGGCCCGGGGAGCGATCCCCGGGCCTTTGAATTTCCGTTCCCGCTGAGGTCAGGGCGTGTTGCCGCCCTGGCCGAGAATGCTCTTGGCGATATTGGCGCCCGAGGTGCCGCCGGAGAGCAGCTGCTGCAGGAAGGTGAGATCCTTGCCGCCGGTGGGCGTGGTGCGCGAAATAGTATCGAAGACCTTGCCGTCCTGCATTGTGTAGTTGGCCTTGCGCTCGATGACGCCGTCCTTGTTGAAATAGATCGCGAGAATGTTCTGTTCGACCAGCGACGGCTTCATGAAGGCCGCGCGGCGCACGCGCTTCTGCGAGATGTAATAGAACACTTCGTTGCCGAAGGTCGCGGTGGTGGAGGGCGTGCCCATGGTCAGGAGAACCTGCTCACGGCTCGAGCCTTCCGGGATCAGCTGGAGCGACTGCTCGTCCATGACATAGCCGTTGTGAAATACGTCCGTCGTGCTGGTGCAGGCGGAAAGCAGGCCGGATGCAAGGACGATTGCGATGGCGGTCTTGCTCAGAATTTTGCCGTGACTTGCGGATTTCTGCTTGCTCAACTGCTTTTCCCCGACTGCGATCATGAATGGCACCTTCCGGCATTGCGTGGTGCACAGTGTCTGTGCACATGATTGTGTCAATCCGGGGACGGAAAATCCCGATCACCCCCCAAATTCAATGCTTTCCCGGCCTTTTGGAACTCCTCGGGTTCTCTTCGACTGTTTCAGCCCAAAGACGAACGTGACCGTGACAGCATTGCAATTCGTGGATGCTTCGGTAAACCAGCTTTGACGATCATGCAACAAGTGCGATGGGCGGTAAGCGCATTCACCCGTCCCCTTCGGAAAAAAAACGATGATATTCGGGCTGTTCAAGAAGAAAAACAACAACCGCGCCATAGTCGACCGGCAATATGCGACTTTGACGGCGGCCGCACGCACGCCCGGGTTTTATCTCGATCTCGGTGTTCCCGATACGGTCATGGGCCGTTTCGAGATGCTCTCGGCCATCATGATTCTCTATTTCCGCCGCACCAAATCATCAGGTGTCAGCGGGCAGGAGATCGCCCAGGAGATCATCGACGCCTTTTTCCAGGATCTGGATCACTCCATCCGTGAATTGGGAATAGGTGACCAGGGCGTGCCGAAACGCATGAAGAAATTCGCTGGCATGTTCTATGGACGGCTCGAATCCTATGCGGCGGCACTGGATGCATCCGACCGCACAGCTCTTGCCGCCGCACTCCGGCGCAATATATATCCGCAGGCAGACGACAAGGCCCCCGATATGGAAGGGCTGGCGGGCTGGATGATGGAAACATCGCAGGCCCTTGCCGCCCAGTCCGAAGAGACGATAGCAACCGGAAGCCTGACACTGCCCCTGCCTGGACAATGAGGTTCACCATGACCACGCGACACGCCGCAAATGACGACCTGCCTTTTTCCTATCCCGTCAAGGTAGGCCATATTTCCGCCAATCCCGTCAGGATTGGTCTAGAAGCCAGTGCCGAGGAACTGGAGGCCCTGGCGAAATTCTGGGATGTGGTCTCCGTCGAATATTTGAAGGCGGAGCTGCAAGTCACCCGCTGGAAAAAGGATGGCGTGAAGGTCAAGGGTGAGGTGCATGCGGCGGTCACTCAATCCTGCGTCGTCACGCTGGAACCCGTCTCGAGCAAGATCGATGAGACCGTGGAGCAGATTTTCGTTCCGGAAGGATCGAAGCTGGCGCGGATGGTCACCAATGAGGAAGGCGAGATCGTGCTCGATCCTGATGGGCCTGACATTCCAGACCAGTTCACCGGCGACAGCATCGATGTCGGTGCCGTGGTTGCCGAATTTGCGGCGCTTGCCATCGATCCTTATCCGCGCAAGCCGGACGTGGAATTTGCCGCAAAGACTGAAAAAGAGCCCGACGAAGAAAAGCGGCCATCGCCCTTTGCCGTGCTGAAAGATTGGAAAAAAGACTGAATGGCCCAGCCGGGCTGAAATAATTTTATTGTAACAAGAGCCGGAAAAGGTATTTTCGCGCAAAATCCGCTTGATTGGCGGCAGTTAAGGATAAGGGACGCGTGATCAGAATTGCAATTGACGTCATGGGTGGCGATTTCGGCCCAGATGTTGCCATACCCGGTGCCGCCAAGGCGCTTGAACGGCACAACGATGTAACTTTTCTGCTCTACGGGCAGAAGAGCAAATGCGACCCCATTCTGGCACAATATCCCGCTCTCCGGGAAAAGTCGGTCTTTCACGATTGTGAAGTCTCGGTCAGCATGGACGAGAAGCCCAGCCAGGCGCTGCGCCGCGGCCGCTACGTCTCCAGCATGTGGCGTGCCATCGAGGCCGTGAAACTCGGGGAGGCTGATGTCGCCGTTTCCGCCGGCAATACCGGTGCGCTGATGGCCATGGCCAAATTCTGTTTGCGCACCATGGCGCGGGTGGAACGCCCGGCAATCGCCGGCATCTGGCCGACACTGAAGGGCGAAAGCATCGTGCTCGACATAGGCGCGACGATCGGCGCCGACTCGCAGCAGCTTCTGGATTTCGCCCTGATGGGCGGCGCCATGGCGCGGGCGCTCTTCGATATTGACCGTCCCACGGTCGGCCTGCTCAATGTCGGCGTCGAGGAGGTCAAGGGTCAGGAAGAGGTTCGCGAGGCCGGACGGCTGATCCGCGAGGCAGATCTCGGCACCATCGATTATCGCGGTTTCGTCGAGGGTGACGATATCGGCAAGGGCACGGTAGATGTGGTGGTGACCGAAGGTTTCACCGGCAATATCGCGCTGAAGGCGGCCGAAGGCACCGCCCGCCAGATCAGCACGTTGCTGCGTGAGGCGATCTCCCGCAGCTTCTTCGCCAAGATCGGTTATGTTCTCGCAAAGAGCGCCTTCGACGTGCTCAGGGAAAAGATGGATCCGCGCAAGGTCAATGGCGGCGTGTTTCTCGGCCTGAACGGCATCGTCATCAAGAGCCATGGCGGTACGGATGCCATCGGTTTTGCTTCCGCCGTCGATGTCGGCTACGACATGGTCCATAACGGCCTGACGGCCAAGATTGAAAATGATCTGAAGATTTACCACGCAAGACGGCTTCCGCCCCCGGCGCCCGAAGCTCTCGTGGCTGACGAGGAATAAGGGAATGATCCGCTCTATAGTTCGTGGTTTCGGGGCAGCGCTTCCGAAGCGTGTCATGACCAACAGCGAAATCGAAGGCGTCGTTGAGACGTCAGACGAATGGATCGTGCAGCGCACTGGCATCCGGCAGCGCTATATCGCCGGCGAAGGTGAAACCACCGCATCGCTCGGCGAAGCTGCGGCCCGCGCAGCCCTCGATAATGCCGGCCTGACGCCTGACGATATCGACCTCATCATTCTTGCTACCTCGACCCCGGATAATACCTTTCCGGCAACCGCGGTGAATATACAGAACCGTCTTGGCATGACCCACGGTTTCGCCTTCGACATGCAGGCCGTCTGCTCCGGTTTCGTTTACGCCGTATCGACCGCCGATCTCTATATTCGCGGCGGCATGGCCAAGCGCGTTCTGGTGATCGGTTCCGAGACGTTCTCGCGCATTCTCGACTGGAAGGACCGCACCACCTGCGTTCTCTTTGGTGACGGCGCAGGCGCTCTCGTTCTCGAAGCCGGCGAAGGCGAGGGCACCTCTGCCGATCGCGGCATCCTGACCGCACAGCTGCGTTCCGATGGCTCGCATAAGGAAAAGCTCTATGTCGATGGCGGACCGTCCACGACAGGCACCGTCGGCCATCTGCGCATGGAAGGCCGGGAAGTGTTCAAGCATGCCGTTGGCATGATCACCGACGTGATCGAGCAGGCCTTCGAGGCAACGGGCACGACGTCTGACGATCTCGACTGGCTCGTTCCCCATCAGGCCAACAAGCGTATCATCGACGGATCGGCGAAGAAGCTCAATATCGATCCGGAAAAAGTCGTCATTACCGTCGACAAGCACGGCAATACCTCGGCCGCGTCCATTCCGCTGGCGCTGGCTGTCGCTGCAAGCGACGGTCGCATCAAGAAGGGCGATCTGGTCATGCTTGAGGCCATGGGCGGCGGTTTCACCTGGGGTGCGGTACTGCTGCGCTGGTAACGGTGCCTTCCCGTGTTTGACGGTGCGGGCGCGAAATCGGTTGTGTTTTTTGCGCCCACGCCCCCGGTCACATGTGCCTGAGTAGCACCAGCCTGTGGCAAAACCGTATCGGCTGCGCTAAGCCCTTGCACCGATTGCTGAAAGTCTCAAATGAATCTGGAACAATCCCTTGACCGGTCGCCACAAGGGAAATAATCTCGATGGCTCCTAGAGAAAAATTCAGACACGGTTTGTGGGGAAAAATGGCCGGGAAGACAGTGACACGCGCAGATCTTGCAGAATCTGTGTTTCGTAAAGTCGGGCTGTCCCGCACCGAATCCGCCGAACTGGTCGAGACGATCATCGACGAGATTTGCAACGCGATCACGCGCGGCGAGGTCGTCAAGCTCTCGTCTTTTGCGACTTTCCAGATCCGGGAAAAGAACGAGCGCATCGGCCGCAACCCGAAAACCGGCGAAGAGGTTCCGATTTCGCCGCGCCGTGTCATGACTTTCAAGGCTTCGAATGTGCTGAAACAGCGTATTCTCAAGGCCCATACGGCCCGCAAGGCCAAGCAGAAGGGCCAGAAGGCAGGGGCATAAGCCCGACCTGAAGCCGCCGTGACACGCGCTTTTTGCCGTATCACAAGCCTTTTTCCTTATTCTTCTTGTGAACATACTTGAATTTCAACGTGCAAGCCGTTGAAATCCAGTCGACTCACATCATAATCAATTTTAGTGATTTGTACCTCGCCGCAATGGCGCCGGCGCGAGGGTCTGACGGACCTGCGTGTGGCCTTTGACCGGTGAGGGGAAAGCGTTCTCGTTCAGTGTCCGGCCGAATGCATGGCGCCTCGGTTCGGATGGGAGTGGAAATTTGGACAAAAGCCCCGACGCGTTTCGGACGATCAGTGAAGTGGCGGATGAGCTGAACCTGCCGCAGCATGTGCTGCGTTTCTGGGAAACACGCTTTCCGCAGATCAAGCCGATGAAACGGGGCGGGGGCCGCCGTTATTACCGCCCTGACGATATCGATCTTCTGAAGGGTATCCGTCACCTTCTTTATGACCATGGCTACACCATCAAGGGTGTGCAGAAGCTTCTGAAAGCCAATGGCAACCGTTTCGTGGCGGCCATTGCCTCCGGTGATCTCGCGACCATGGAAGCCATCATGGCGGCGAGCGGTGAAAAGGAAGTCGCCGAACCACGCGTCGTCGATATGGATGGGGACGAGGTCGTTGGCCGTCCAAAAGCCAAGCCGAGCGGACGTTTCTTTGGCTTCGGCGGCGGCAACAGCGATGCCGAAATATCGGTCGGCAAGTCGAGCATCGGCAAGGACGATCAGGCGCTGTTGCAGGAAGCCCTGTTCGATCTGCTCGAATGCAAGCGCCTGCTCGATCAGGTTCGCTGAGGATTTATCCACAGCTGTTTTAAGCATTTCCCATCCGGAAATTCGAGAAATTAAGGCGTTAGAGCGTTTTACCGTTTCTCTGAAAAACGAAAACGCTCGGTAATGCCAACCTTTCGGAAACTCCTTTGGCCGATAATGCGGCTCCGTTGAAAGGAGCCCGATCGTGAGCAACCGAAAATCGACAGCGCGACGCCGCACGGCAAAGAAATCGAGCGGCGGCAGCGTTTGGCCCTGGGTGCTGATGCTGGGCGTCGTTGCCGGCGGCATTCAGGCTTACGAATATCGCGACAGTCTTCTTCCGCAGCGGCATGTTGCGAAGGCGACATCGCCAGCCACGAATTCCCCGAAAGTCGCGACGGCCACCAAGCGTGATGCAGTCACGGAGGAGAAAGTGGCATCCATTCGCCCTGCATCCCCCGTTCTACCCGGCAACGGCCCGGTGCCGCCGCGTCCGATCGCCATGCCCTCCGTCGCACAACCAAGCCAGGTTGCCGCTATCCTGCCGGAAACGCGCCCCTCGGTCGAAAAAATCTCGCTCGGCGAAAAAAGCGGCGCCTTCGCCTTCTGCGGCCGCTCCGGCCTCAATAATTGCGTGGCTGATGGCAACACCTTCTGGATGAAGGGCGTGAAGATGCAGATCGCCGGCATCGATGTTCCGCAGATCGACCGGGCGCGCTGTATGGAAGAGCGCCAGCGTGGTTTCATTGCAAAGGTCAGGCTTCGCGACATGCTGAATGCTGGCACTTTCGACGTGGCGTCTTCCGGCGAAGCCGGCGGGCAAGCCACGGAACGCAAACGGCTTTCACGTTCGGGCGTTTCTTTCGCCGATCAGCTCGTGCGCGAGGGGCTGGCACATCCGATCTCCGCAAAAAATCAGTCCTGGTGTGGCTAAGGCCCCGTTGACCGAAACCGCCCGGCCTGTGTAGATGAGGCTCCGTCGCGTTTGGGATCGGCCGTTGGGCCGGTTGCCATGGAGACGACGGATTTTTACAGCGCTTGCCTGCAAGGTAAGGCGCGGTAATGCGGACGTGGCGAAATCGGTAGACGCAGCAGACTTAAAATCTGCCGACCATTGGTCTTGCGGGTTCAAGTCCCGCCGTCCGCACCATCTTCACCCACAGACAAAGTGCGTCCCTGCAGCGCAGGTTCGGCAAGGACAGATTGCCAATTCGCGTTGATGTACAGGCGTCGGTTGCTTCTGTTCCTAGTGGTGCGCTCAAAAAATAATCCTGCTCAAGCAAACGGCATATTTCTTCGAAAATCACCCAAAAGAACCTATTGACCTTGCCACGATGGGAAGCCCTATCTTTTTTTTAACACAAGAAAAGAAGGGTCATACGCATGTCACAGATGGAGATCCGGGCGAGTCATCAGATTGCGATCGATGGCATGACGTGTGCCTCCTGTGTCGGCCGCGTGGAAAAGGCGATCGCCAAGGTACCGGGCGTTCTGAAGGCCTCGGTCAATCTTGCGACGGAACGCGCAGACATCTCCTTTTCCGGGCCGCCCGATGTGCCCGCCGTAATCGCCGCGGTTCGGCATGCGGGTTATGGCGTCGAAGAAAAAACCGTTGAACTCGATATTGAAGGCATGACCTGCGCCTCCTGCGTCGGGCGTGTCGAAAAGGCGCTGAAGGCCGTTTCCGGTGTTTCCGATGCGAGCGTCAATCTGGCGACCGAGCGCGCCACGATTCGTGTGGCGGGCAATGCCGCCTCTGCCACCACTCTGGCAGAGGCGATCAAGCGGGCGGGTTATACGGCGAAGGAAATCATCGCCGATAAAGCCGGTGATGTGGAGCAGGATAGACGCGCCACGGAGTTGCGCGGCCTGAAAATCAGCCTTGCCGTCGCCGCTGCGCTGACGCTGCCGGTCTTCGTTTTGGAAATGGGCTCACATCTGGTGCCCGCCATCCATGATTTTGTCATGGAAACGGTTGGCATGCGGGAAAGCTGGTATCTTCAATTTATACTGACCACGCTTGTCCTGTTCGGACCCGGCCTGCGCTTCTTCAAAAAGGGCATTCCCGCACTTCTGCGGCTTGCACCGGACATGAATTCGCTTGTGGTGCTCGGCACCGCCGCCGCCTGGGGTTTCTCGGTGGTTGCAACCTTCCTGCCCGATATCCTGCCGCGCGGCACGGCCAACGTCTATTATGAGGCAGCAGCGGTCATCGTCACGCTGATCCTGCTCGGCCGTTTCCTTGAAGCGCGCGCCAAAGGCCGCACCAGCGAGGCGATAAAGCGGCTCATCGGCCTGCAGGCCAAGTCAGCCCGCGTGCTGCGCGATGGTGAAAGCATCAATGTACCCTTACAGGATGTGCGAACGGGCGATGTGATCGTTGTTCGCCCCGGCGAGAAAGTGCCGGTCGATGGTCTGGTTCTGAGCGGCTCTTCTTATGTCGATGAATCGATGATCACGGGTGAGCCGGTCCCGGTCACCAAAACCGAGGGTTCCGAGGTGGTCGGCGGCACGGTGAACCGCAATGGCTCCTTCACCTTTCGCGCCACCAAGGTCGGCAGCGATACGCTGATCGCCCAGATCATTCGCATGGTGGAGGAGGCCCAGGCCGACAAGCTGCCCATTCAGGCGCTGGTGGACAAGGTCACCAACTGGTTCGTGCCGGCCGTCATGCTGGCCGCACTCGTCACCTTCGCCATCTGGTTCGTGTTTGGGCCTGATCCGGCCTTGACCTTCGCGCTGGTCAACGCGGTTGCGGTTCTCATCATCGCCTGCCCCTGCGCCATGGGCCTTGCCACGCCGACGTCGATCATGGTCGGCACCGGTCGCGCTGCCGAGATGGGCGTGCTGTTCCGGCGTGGCGATGCGCTGCAGACGCTGCGCGACGCCGATGTCATCGCGGTCGACAAGACCGGCACGCTGACGCTCGGCAAGCCGAAGCTCGTGCATTTCAATACGACCCGGGGTTTCGATGTGGACGAAGTCCTGCGCCTCGTCGCCTCGCTCGAGAACCGGTCTGAACATCCGATTGCCGAGGCGATCGTCGAGGCTGCAAAACATGGCGGCCTGGCGCTTGCCGAAGCCGAAGCTTTCGAGGCGACCCCCGGCTTTGGTGTCGCGGCGATGGTCGATGGCCGTCGGGTGGAAGCGGGTGCCGACCGGTTCATGGTGAAACTCGGTTATGATGTCGGGGCCTTTGTCGACGATGCCGAGCGAATGGGCAGGGAAGGGCAGTCGCCGCTTTATGCTGCCGTTGATGGCAGGCTGGCCGCGATCATCGCTGTTGCCGATCCGGTCAAGCAGACGACACCGGAGGCGATCGCGGCGCTGCATGCGCTGGGCCTCAAGGTGACGATGATCACGGGTGACAATCGCCGCACGGCGGAAGCCATTGCCCGTCGTCTCGGCATTGACGAGGTTGTGGCGGAAGTTCTGCCCGATGGCAAAGTGGAGGCGGTCAAGAGGCTTGCCGCCGGCGGAAGACGGGTGGCCTTTGTCGGGGATGGCATCAATGACGCTCCAGCGCTGGCGGCAGCCGATGTCGGGCTTGCTATCGGCACGGGCACGGATGTCGCGATTGAAAGCGCCGATGTGGTCTTGATGTCGGGCGATCTGCGTGGCGTTGCCAATGCCATCGCGCTCTCCAAGGCGACCATCCGCAATATCGGCCAGAATCTGTTCTGGGCCTTCGCTTACAACGCTGCACTCGTTCCGGTGGCGGCCGGAATATTGTATCCTGTCAACGGCATTCTGCTGTCGCCTGTCCTTGCTGCGGGAGCCATGGCGCTTTCCAGCGTCTTCGTATTGACGAATGCGCTGCGACTGAAAAGCTTCCGTGCACCGCTCGCGGACAGACCGGCGAGCATGCAGCTCGCAGCGGCCGAATAGGAGGCGGATGTGGTGACGCCTGGCAACACAATCTATCTGCCGCAGATCGGGCGCAGCATCATGGCGGCGCAGGGTGAAACCGTGCTTCAGGCGGCATTGACCGCAGGGATCAGCTATCCGCACGGGTGTCGCATGGGCCGCTGCGGGGCTTGCAAGTCACATCTCATTTCAGGAGAGATTGATCTTCTCAAGCATACGCCCTTCTCCTTGACCGAAGAGGAAAAGGCGGATGGCCTGACACTCGCCTGCCGTGCCGTGCCGTTGAGCGACATGACCATCAGCTGGCTCGATGGGGCGGATGAGATCGCTGACATTCCGACCGGCCGCTTTGAAGGCGTGGTGGCGGAGGTGGTGGATGCGACACATGATATCAAGCTCATCCGCATCCAGCTTGATGAGCGCGGGCATTTTGCCTTCAAACCCGGACAATATGTGCGCCTGCTTTATGCAGATTGTTCGCCTCGTGATTACTCCATCGCAAGTCGGGTGGACGAGGAACTGATAGAATTCCACATCCGGCACGTTCCCGGCGGCATGACAAGCGGCCGCATCTTCTCGCTCGCCAGTGCGGGGGACCCCGTGACGATAATCGGGCCTTTCGGCTCTTCGTTCCTGCGGGAAAAGCATTGCGGGCCGATCCTCGGCATAGCCGGCGGTTCGGGGCTTGCGCCCGTCAAGGCGGTTATCGAGGCCGCGCTTGCGACGGGCCGCGAACGCCCGGTTCATGTCTATTTCGGCGCGCGCGCCAAGCGCGATCTTTATATGCTCGACCGGTTCGGAGATCTCGCCGCGCAGCATGGCAATCTGAGTTTCGTTCCGGTGCTCTCGCATGAGGACCATGTCGATATCAGGTGCGGTTATGTCGGTGCGGCCGTGGCGGATGATTTCGACGATCTGGATGGCTGGAAAGCCTATATTGCCGGCCCGCCGGCCATGATCGAGGCAACGGTGTCGCAGCTTCTGGCGCGCGGCATGCGTACCGCCGACATTCATGCTGATGTATTTTTCACCCCGGAAAGATAGGAGCAGGATCGATGAACATTGGCACAGCCGCCACCGCCTCGGGTGTTTCTGCAAAGATGATCAGGCATTACGAGATGATCGGCCTGATCAAATCGGCAAACCGCACGGATTCCGGATACCGGGTCTATACGGCCAATGATCTGGAAACGCTGCGCTTTATCCGCCGCGGGCGCGATCTCGGTTTTTCAATCGAAAAGATCAGGCAGCTCATGACGCTCTGGCGCGACCCGGGCGGCGCCTCCTGCGATGTCAAACGCATCGTCATGGAACATGTTGTCGATCTGGAGGCGAAGATGGATACGCTACGGGAAATGGCCGATACGCTTAGAAATCTCGCGACCTATTGCCCCGACAATGGTGAGCCGGAGTGCCCGATCATTCACGACCTCGCCCACGCGGAAGAGCTTGATTTTACAGCGGTTGCCGTCGTGCCCAAACGCACCGGCATGCTGAAGGGGACGTCGGGTCCGGCGATGGATCTACAGCGCCACGCGAAATAAGCCTCCGATTCCCTTTCGGGAGCGGGCACGAATGCAGTGTGAATTGCCACTCATGATGAAGGAGAGCAGGCCATGTGGATGCAGATAATACAGCGCTTCTTTATTCTGTGCCTGATGCTGGCCATTGTTTCCGTCATCGCGTTTCTTTTGCCTTACATGACGGGCGGTGACCCGGCACGCACGATCCTCTTTTCGCGTATGCACGATACCGCGCTCGATCCGCATGCGGTGGAAGCGTTGAGGACCAGTCTCGGGCTCGACCGGCCGCTTTACGTGCAATATTTCACATGGCTGTGGAATGCACTGCGCGGTGATCTCGGTTTTTCCTTCACCAGCAGCCAGCCCGTCGCCAACGAGCTTCTGCGCTCTCTCGGCGTATCGGTGACGCTTGCGCTGACGGCATTGGCCGTCGCGGTCGCCGTAGCACTGCCGCTCGGTACGCTGGCTGCCATGCGCCCCGGCGGACGGCTCGACAATTTCGCGACGCTGATGATCCAGACCTTCGTCGCTACACCGGAATATTGGTTTGCGCCCATGTCGGCGCTGGTCTTTGCGCTTTATCTAGGCTGGTTGCCCTCGGCCGGATGGGACAGCTGGCGTTCGCTGGTGCTGCCTGCACTCACCCTGACACTGCGGCCGCTCGCCTATTTCACCCAGGTCACGCGCGCCGCCATGGCCGAGGTTTTGCGCGCGCCCTATATCACGGCGGCGCGCAGCCGTGGCCTCGGCATGCACGGCACGGTCATGCGCCACGGCATCCGCAACGGCTCGCTGCCGGTGGTCACCTTCTTCGCCCTGTGGCTTGCCGGCCTGCTTGGCGGATCGGTGGTCGTGGAGGTCATCTTCGCCATTCCCGGCATGGGCCGGCTTCTCTACGACGCGGTGATCAATCGCGACATCCCGATGCTGCAGGGCGGTTTCATCTGCATCGTGGCCCTGTCCATTCTAGTCAATACCCTGGCCGACAGCTTCTATGTCCTGATCAATCCAGCAATGCGAGGTCAACATGACCATTAGTCTTTCCACGCGCGCGTCTGTCGCTGCCATGCCGATGCCCCTGCCCAGACGCCCTTCGACACTCTCCCGGTTTGCGGATTTCATCAGCCGGCGACACTGGACCTTCTATGCGGGATCGGCAATCTTTCTCGTCATCATCCTGCTGCTGGTGATCGCGCCGTGGATATCGCCCTATAATCCGGCCCAGCAGAACCTTCGCCTCAGGCTGAATGCGCCGAGCGCCGCCTATTGGCTGGGAACGGACCATCTCGGTCGCGATGTTTTAAGCCGGCTTCTGATCGGCGGCCGTTTTACGGTCACGATCGCCGCCATCACCGTCATCCTGTCGGTCGTCATCGGAACTTTCATCGGCATCATCAGCGGCCGCAGCCGCGGTGTCCTCGATGAAGTGCTGATGCGCGTGGTGGACCTGCTTATCGCCATACCTGACGTGGTAATCGCAATTTTTCTCGTCGCCGTCTTTGGCCCGGGATATGGAACACTGATCGCGTCGCTGACCATCGTCGGCTGGACGCCTTTTGCGCGGCTGGCGCGGGGACTGACGCTGTCGATCAATTCCCGCGAATATATCCGCGCTGCCGAGGTGCTCGGCTGCACGCGGCGCTTCATCATCTTCCGGCACATCATTCCAAACACGATTTGGCCGATTGCGGCCGTGGCGTTCCTGCGCTTTGGCCACAAGCTGATCACGGTGGGCGGTCTGTCATTTCTGGGCCTCGGCGTGCAGCCGCCGGCTGCCGACTGGGCGCTGATGCTGTCAGATGCACAGGCCTATGCCGAGCGAATGCCAATTCTCGTCATCGCACCGGGTCTCGCGATCTTCCTGTCGGCGCTCAGCGTGACGTGGATCGGCCATGGCCTCAATCTGGAAACGAAGAAAACGAACAATCACTGACGCCAGCAAACTGGCGACGACAGATTTGACCATTGTCAAACATAGATGGGGCCGCAGGGCCGGAAGGAGAGTAATATCGTCTGAAGCCGCATGAAAATACGCAAATGCCTCCGATTCAATAAAAATAAGGGGAACTCTTATGAATATCGAAGGACAAACGCTTGCCAACACGGCCATGTCCCACGAATGCGCACCGCTTCTGGAGATCGAGGACCTGCACGTTTCGGTGCCGGCGCAAAATGGTCGCAAGTTTGTTATTTCGGGCCTGACGCTTTCCGTCAATGCCGGGGAAGTCGTCGCCCTTGTTGGCGAATCCGGATCGGGAAAGAGCATGACGGCTCTGTCGCTGATGCGGCTTCTGCCGCAAGGCGCGGAAATCAATTCCGGCCGCATTTCCTTTGCCGGACGCGACATTCTCGCCCTTTCATCCTCCGAACTCGATGCGCTGCGCGGTGCCGATATCAGCATGCTGTTCCAGCAGCCGCAGGCCATGCTGGACCCGACAAGCCGGGTGAGGACGCAGGTTGCCGAGCCGCTCTGGATCCATCGCAAGATGAGCCGGAATGCGGCGCTGAACCGGGTCGTCGGTCTCCTGTCCGATGTTGGCATTCCCGATCCCTCGGCGCGGGCGCAATGTTTCGCGCACGAGCTTTCGGGCGGCATGGCGCAACGCGTGATGATTGCCGCAGCACTCTCGGGTAATCCGCAGCTGCTGATCGCCGACGAACCGACGACGGCGCTTGATGTCACCGTCCAGGCACAGATCCTGCGCCTGCTGGATGATGAACGCCGCAAACGCCGGCTTGCCACGCTGCTGATCACCCATGATCTCTCGGTCGTCGCCGCTTTCGCGGACCGGATTGCGGTCATGTATGCCGGCCGTATCGTTGAGGAAGGGCCGACCCAGGCGATCCTCAAGGCGCCGCAGCATCCCTATACCAAGGCGCTCATCAGTTGCTCCCTGCTGACCACTGACAGCGAGGGACAACTGCTGACGATCCCCGGTTCAGGCGCACAGGCCCATGACATGTCCTGCGGTTGCCGCTTTCATCCGCGTTGCTCGCTTGCCAAGTCCGGGGGCATGGGAAGCCGCTGCATGGCGTCGGAACCGGATCTGAATGCCCTGCCTGAAGGGCGCAAGGCGCGGTGCTGGGCAGTCGGTGAGGACCATGCCGATCACGATCATTCCACCCACGCGGTTTGTTGAAGGAGGCGATGATGTTGTCCAAAGCAATGACACAGATGCCGCCAGCGGCGGAAAACAGCAGGCGGCCCTACGTGGTCGCCAAGAATCTCTGCAAATATTACCCCATATCGGGCTTTGGTCACCGTGTGGTGAAATCCGTCGACGATGTTTCCCTGACGATTGGCGAAGGCGAGGTGCTGGGCCTTGTCGGCGAATCCGGATGCGGCAAAAGCACCGTCGCAGGGTTGATCACACGGCTGACGCACGCGACGAAGGGTGAGGTCAGTATCGGAGATCACGACATATTGCATATGCAGGGCGAAACGCTCCGGCGTATGCGCCGGGTCGTGCAACTGGTATTTCAGGATCCTTATTCCGCACTCGATCCACGCATGCGCATCGGCCAGAGCATGGAAGCGCCGCTTGCCCAGCACGGCATCGGTACCCGCGAGGAACGCACGTCGCGTGTTTTTCGCATGCTGGAGGAGGTTGGCCTGGACGGTTCGTTTTATGACCGTTATCCGAGCCAGTGTTCCGGCGGCCAGTTGCAGCGCGTCGTCATCGGCCGCGCGCTTCTTCTCAATCCGAGCTTCCTCGTCTGTGACGAACCGACATCGGCGCTCGACGCCTCGATGCGCACGCAGATCCTGAACCTCCTGATGGACATGAAGCGGCGTCACGGTTTGACGGTTCTGATGATTTCCCATGACCTGCGCGTCGTGCGATATCTCTGTGATCGCATCGCGGTAATGTATCTCGGGCGCGTCGTTGAAATCGCTGATCGTGAAGAGCTTTTCCGGGCGCCCAAGCATCCCTACACCAAGGCTCTCATCGCCTCGTCGATGCTTGACGAGACCGGCCTATATGCGCCGGAAATGCTTCTCGACGGCGATCTGCCAAGCCCGCTTAATCCTCCTGAGGGCTGCAAGTTTCACACCCGCTGCAAATATGCGACCGCGATCTGCAGTGAGGTGGAGCCGGTTTTGGAAGGGGTCGCAGGCGAGCATTTCGCACGCTGCCACCGCTGGCAGGAACTGGGCTGAGAGGCGACGCAGTTACAGTTCTCTGTTGTGATGAAAGCAGATGAATTGTGTGTTTTTGAATTAATATCGGAATAAAATTCCGAGTATGGAAATATAAAATCGAATTTATTCAGATGGATTATCGAATGATATCCATGGAATATTCTTTTGTCCGTTGAATTGTTGAAAATTTTGAATGGATATTCGTAAAAAATGTGAGTTGAGAGCGTTATCATCAAAAATAAAAGGGGAATCTTCTATGATGAAGCACGCACTTTTGGCGACATGTGCCATTGTCGTCTCGTTTGGAGCGCATGCGGCAAATGCCGGAACGATCACCTATGACGATTATACGGGCGTCAAGACCGGCTGGCAGATGGCGTCCGACGATGCCTATCTGGGTTCGCGCGCCGGCTGTTTCGAAAGCCTGGTCCGCGTCGGTTATGACACGACACTGGAGCCTGGCCTCGCCGAATCCTGGACGCAGACCTCACCGAAGGTTTGGGAATTCAAGCTGCGCAAGGGCGTGAAGTTCCAGAACGGCGAGCCGCTTAATGCCGCTGCCGCAGTCAATGCACTCACCAATCTTCTGAAAGCGCCCGTTCCGGCCCGGGCCTTTTCGCCGAAGCTGATCGCTGCCGTTGACGCAAGCGGCGACGATATCGTGAAGATCACGACCATCGAGCCATCGGTGCTGCTGCCGGCGCAAATGGGAAGCCCTGCAACTTCGATCCTCGCGCCGTCAGCCTATAAGGACGGAAAGGTAGATCCCGTCGGAACCTGCACCGGACCCTTCAAGATCACTAAGGTCGATGCCAACCAGTATATGGAAATGACCGCAAACCATGACTATTGGGCGGGTATGCCGAAGCTCTCGGGCGGCCGTGTGAACTTTATTCCGGATGCCGATACGCGCGCCACTCAGATAAGAAGCGGTGAAGTGCAGATTTCGCGCATGATCCCACCCTGGACGGTAAAGACCGTTGAAGCCGCCAAGGGCGTCAAGGTTGCGCCGATTACGGTGCCCCGGATTACCGAAATGCTGCTCAATAATTCAAAGGCGCCTTTCAAGGATATCAAGGTTCGGCAGGCGATCCGGGCCGCGATCGATACCGCAGGTATTGCCGACAGCATCTACGAAGGCGTGGTAAAGCCCGCAACGATGCCTTTCGCACCGGGTGAGCCGTGGGCGCCGAAAGACGTCACACCCGCTTATGACCTGGAGAAGGCAAAGGCTCTGCTGAAAGAGGCCGGAGTTGCTCCCGGCAGCCTGAAGCTGACGCTTCTCGCCTACACGGAAAGAACAGAACTCAAGGATGTTGCGGCCGTTATCCAGGCCCAATTGCAGGAAATCGGCATCAAGGTCGATGTTCGCGTTGCCGATTACACCGCGATCGAGCCCGATCTCCTGTCCGGCAACTTCGACATGGTTCTACTGTCGCGCGGTTACGCCACCGATGTTGCAGAACCTATCGGCTTCCTCAATGCCGATTACACCTGCACAGGCGGTTACAACATCTCGCATTATTGCAGCGAAGAGACGGACAAGCTGATCAAATCCGCCTATGCGGTGGCCGAGCCGGCCAAGCGTTACGCCATCTATGCCGAGGCGGCAAAGAGGGTTTACGATGAAGCCGTCACCGTCTACCTCATCCATGAGACCGCTTTCGATGCCTATTCGGACAAGGTCGAAAACTTCAAGCCGCATCCGATCAACTACTTCATCATGACGAAGGATCTGGTGACGAAATAAGCCAACCTGACTTGGTTGACGAGATATGGCCCGGCTCCTGCGAGCCGGGCCATATTGCTTGATATGTGCCGCCACGCGTGGCCGGATGCTGGATGAAGCCCACTGCTGGTTTAAATTTCTCGACAATGTGCATGATATTGATTGGGAACGACGAGCTACGCCGAACATTCCTGGGCCGGCCTCTGGCTTGTTCCCCAGCACCTGCGTTGTTCCCGTTTTGCTGCGTGTTTAGAGCCTCGGGACAAGCCCGCGCATGACGGCGAGCGGCGTGAATCTTCGTCCACGGCTTTGGGAGAGATGTCTGTTCAGGAGGGCTGAATGGACGAAGTTCGATATCGTTCAACGGCCGTCACGCAGGTTTAGCGTGAAGCGGGGCAGGCGGGGTGATCCGGCGGCGGCAGGATGACAGCGCCGCCAGTGTCTTTTCAAATCAGGCGCGCGCTTCCGGCGTGTAGCCTGCGGCGGTGATGATTTCAGCGATGTGTGCCGCGTCGGCGACGCCGCCGACCACGACCGTGCGGCTGGCAGGGTCAGCATGCACCGCAGCACCGGGAACGGTCTTTTCGATCGCGCCCTTGATGACGCCCGCGCAGTGACCGCAGGTCATGTCTTCAACGTGGAAAGAAAGGCCTGCATTATCAGGTGCGGCGGTGGTTTCGGCATGATGCTGGTGAGCGGTGCACATAGGCGGTTCTCCATGGTTTGGAATTCTAACAGGACGGAGCCTGGACTATTCCAACGTGGGAAGGTCAAGCGCTTTATTCGCGTATGCGCAACATGTGCATCGCCGGATCAACTGCGCCAGAAAATCGGCATCAGCAGCACCAGAACCGTCAGGATTTCGAGACGTCCGAGCAGCATCAGGACCGACAGAAGATAGAGTGCCGGTTCGCTGATGGTCGAGAAATTGCCGGCCGGCCCGATGATCGGGCCGATGCCGGGGCCGACATTGGCAAGCGAGGTCGCCACAGCCGAGGTGGCGGTGAGAAAGTCATAGCCCATCAGGCTCATGGCAAGGCTGCCGGCAATCCACAGCGCGATGAAACAGCTGATGAACAGGAAGATGGTGCGGATGGTTTCCGGATCGACCACCTGCTGGCCGTAACGCACGGAATAAACGGCATTCGGATAGATCAGCTTCTTCAGCCCGGCGCGCGCCACGTTGAAGATGATGAGAAAACGATAGGCCTTGATGCCGCCTGCCGTCGAGCCGGAACAGCCACCCATAAAGGTCGCAAAAAAGGCGACGACAACGACGAAGGGACCCCAAAGCGTATAATCGTCGCTGGCAAAACCGCCGGTCGAAAGGATCGAGGTCATGTTGAAGAAGGAATGGCTGAGCGCATCGTCCAGCGGCACGCCGTTCCTGAAATGATGGTAAACGCCGACGGCGATCGAGATGGCGCAGAGATAACCGAGGAAGACGGCGATCTGCGGATCACGTATCGTCTCCAGCCGCCGGCGCACGGCGAGCAGGATCATCACTGAAAAGGGCAAGCTGCCGAAGATCAGAAAGATGGTGGCGATCCACAGCAGAGCCGTATTGTTGAAATAGGCGAATGAGGCATCGTGCGTGGAAAAGCCGCCGGTTGCCACTGTCGACATGGCGTGGTTCAGCGCATCGAAATGCGACATACCGGCAAAATCGAAGGCGACCGTGCAGGCGATGGTCATGATGATGTAGATCGCCACAAAAGCCCGGGTGAAGCTCGCCAGACGCGCGAAGGGCCGGTCATTGCCGGTGTCGGAAGATTCCATGCGAAAGAAGGTCATGCCGCCGACCCTGAGCAACGGCAAGATGAAGAGGCCGAGCGCGACGATACCAATGCCGCCGAGCCAGCAGAGCAGGGATCGCCACAGAAGAAGACCCTGCGGCGCATTGTCGAGGCCGGATATGGCCGTGGATCCCGTCGTGGTGATGGCTGAAACGGATTCGAAGATCGCCTGGCCGGTCGTCAGGTCGAGTTCCGACAGATAGAGCGGAACCGCGCCGATGAGGGAAAACACCAGCCAGAGCAGGTTGACAAGCAGGAAGCCGAACCGCTTGTTGAAAGAGGTAATTGGTCCCCGGGTCGCGAGCGCGCAGGCGAGCGCAAAGCCGCCGCACATGAAACCCGACAGCGCAAATACCATCCAGTCGTCATTGCCGTAATAAAGATCGGTCAGCGCGGGCAGGAACATCGCCGTCGCGAGATACAGCCCAAAGATGGACGCGACATAGATGACTGAGCGCAGGAGGTCGCTGTTCAAGAAATGAAATCCAGGGTTCGTAGCTGCGCTGAAATGAATCTTTGTCTCTGACGCCGTCCTATGGCATAGCGGGTGCCATTACGAATTTCAATGGATTGACTATCGTGGACAAGCAGCTTGTGGAAGCAGCGCGGCGGGAAGTGCGGGAAATATTCCCCGAAACGCCGCTGCAGTTGAATGAACATCTCAGCCGTCGGTATGGCGCGTCGATTTGGCTGAAGCGTGAAGATCTGTCCCCGGTTCGGTCCTACAAGATTAGAGGCGCGTTCAACTTTCTGCGCAAGGCGGTAGCCAAGGCTGGCAAGAACAAGGTTTTCGTCTGCGCTTCGGCCGGCAACCATGCCCAGGGCTTTGCTTTCGCCTGCCGTCATTTCGGCGTTCACGGCGTTGTTTTCATGCCGGTCACGACACCGCAACAGAAGATCGAAAAGACCCGCATCTTCGGCGGCGAATTCATCAAGATCCGTCTGGTGGGCGATATATTCGACCAGTGTTACGCCGCCGCCCGCCAGCATGTGCAGGAAAATGACGGCTATATGGTGCCGCCCTTTGACCATGAAGACATCATCGAGGGCCAGGCAACCGTCGCCGCCGAAATCATGGACCAGCTGCCGGAAGGCACGAAGCCTGATATCGTCGTCATGCCTGTTGGCGGTGGCGGGCTTTCAGCTGGCCTCACCGGTTTTCTGGCTGGCACGGTCGCGAAGGAAAACTTCGTGTTCTGCGAGCCTGAGGGCGCGCCGAGCCTGAAGAAAAGCCTGGAGCGCGGAGAGCCGGTGACGCTGAACAAGGTCGACAATTTCGTTGATGGCGCTGCCGTCGCCCGCATTGGCGACCTGAATTTCAAGGCGCTGAAGGATTTTCCGGCCGGTCAGGTCCAGCTCATTCCTGAAAACGCCATCTGCGTGACGATCATCGAGATGCTGAACCTCGAAGGCGTGGTGCTGGAGCCTGCGGGCGCGCTTTCGATCGCCGCGCTGGAAAAGCTTGGCCGCGAGAGGCTGGAAGGCAAGACGGTGATCGCCGTGGTTTCCGGCGGCAACTTCGATTTCGAGCGCCTGCCGGATGTGAAAGAACGCGCCATGCGTTACACCGGCGTGAAGAAATATTTCATCCTGCGCCTGCCGCAGCGCCCCGGCGCGCTGCGCGATTTCCTCAACCTGCTTGGCCCGGACGATGATATCGCCCGTTTCGAATATCTGAAGAAATCGGCCCGCAATTTTGGCTCGATCCTGATCGGCATCGAAACCAATGCCCAGGAAAACTTTGCCGGGCTTCTGGAGCGCTTCGAGGCCGCCGGTCTCGGTTATGAAGACATCACCGAAAACGACATCCTGTCGAACCTGATCATCTGATCGGAAGTGGCAGGGAAGGGCGGATCACTCCGCCCTTCGAACGTGACATAGATTGAGGGAGTGAAAGCCATGGCATCGTTTTTTTCCAAAATCCTCTCGGCCTTCGGCTCCGGCGAGCCGTCCTCCGATACGCCTCAAAAAGTGGCGCAGGCCGAGCCGCATGCGCATGGCGACTATCTGATCTATGCGACGCCGCTCAAGGAAGGCGGCCAGTTTCGCTTAGCAGGCCGCATCGAGAAAAAGGCCGGCGACGAAGTGCTCGTGCATGAATTCGTGCGCGCTGATGTCTTCACCAGCCTTGACGATGCGGTCGAGTTCACGATCCGCAAGGCGAAGCTCATCATCGACCAGAACGGTGCCTCGCTTTTCCCAGGAAAATGATGACGTTTTCTTGCCTCGGATATTAAGATTCCGTTGTTTGCTTCGGCCTATCCTTCGCAAAATGTGAAGCCGCGCGCCACTGACGCCGCGTGGCGCGGATAGGTAAGGCATGTGCCGATGCAATGGGCAAATCTCGCCCTCTTTCTGACGGAAGCCGTCGTCTATTTCTCGGTAATGACGGCCTTCCTTCATTACCGGCATATTCTCGGCATCGGTGTTTTTCTCACCGCGCTGGGCGTCATGCATTTCCTGGAGACTTATCTGGCAGCCGTCTTTTACGTGCAGCTACCATTCGGTGTGGCATCACCCGGCTCGTCGATCCTTTTTGCCGGCAAGCTGATGATGATCCTCATGCTCTATATGCGCGAGGATGCGGCCGTGGTGCGACAACCCATATACGGCCTGTTTCTCGGCAACATCGTGACCGTCGTCATGGCGCAGATCATCCGTTTTCACCAAACGGTGGCGATCGTTCCGGGGCAGACGGTCAGTACCGGCTTTCTCGATGAAATGGGCATCCTGATGGTCTGGGGAACCAGCCTGCTCTACATCGACGCCATTGCCATCATCCTGTTTTACGAGAAGCTCGGGCGTTATCTCCAGCGCCATATCGTATTGCGCTTTGCTATCTGCGGCGTCGTCATTCTGAGCTTCGATCAGGCGGGTTTTTATGGGGCGCTGCGATTATTGTTCAACGCGCCTCTCGATGTCTTCTACGATGGCTGGAAGGCGAAGATGGCGGCAGTGGGCATCTATTCGCTGCTCTTTGCCACCTATCTTTGGCTGACATCGGCCAAGGGCCGTTTTCTGACACGCCGCAGCGTTGCGGATGTCTTCAACGATCTCACTTTCAGGGAACGTTACGAGGAGCTTCTGTCCCGCTCCGGACGCGATATGCTGACCGGCGTATCCGACCGTGCCCGCATGGAACTCGATGCTCCCTCGGTCGTGGTGGAATGCCTGGAGAAGAAAAGGCCGGTCAGCGTCCTGATTGTCGATATCGATCATTTCAAGACCGTCAACGATACGTTCGGGCACCTGAAGGGCGATGATATCTTGCGGGAATTCGCCGCCGTCCTGAAGCGCGCGGTGCAGCCGCTGGGCCATCTCTACCGCTTCGGCGGCGAGGAATTCGTGGTCCTTTTGCCGGCAATGGCGCATGACACGGCGTTAGCGTTTTCGAACAATCTTCGAGCAGCGATCCTTGCGGACCTGCAACGACCGGACGGTTCGCCGTTAACCGTCAGTATCGGCGTCGCCACCGCTTTCGAGGACGGGCAGCTTTTCCGCGCGCTTTTATCCGAGGCCGATGCGCGTCTCTATGCGGCAAAAAATAACGGCCGGGACCAAGTCCACGGCCGTTACGGAATGTGGGTCGGCTGATACCTTTCGATATCAGCCCGAACTTTCTCAGGCGGCCTGCGCCAGCTCTTCAACCTTGGCTTCGGCGGCGGCTACAGCCTTTTCGACGGCTTCCGGACCGAAGGCGAGACCTTCGACATAGATCACTTCCACATCGGTCATGCCCATGAAGCCGAGAACGGTCTTCAGGTAAGGAACGGCGTGGTTCATCGATACGGCCGGGCCTTCGGAATAAACGCCGGCAGCGGCAAGCACGATGTAAACCTTCTTGCCAGTCGCAAGGCCAACCGGGCCGGTTTCGGTGTATTTGAAGGTCTGGCCGGCGCGGGCGACGTTGTCGATCCACGACTTCAGGCCGGAATAGATGTTGAAGTTGATGAGACCGGTGCCGATGACAACGGTGTCAGCCGCCAGAAGCTCGGCAACCAACTTGTCGGAATAATCGGCGGCAACTGCTTCTTCAGCCGTGCGCTGGTCGGGCGCCTTGCGGATCGCTGCGGTCTTGACGGTGTCGAGATGCGGGATCGGGTCAGCGGCGAGATCGCGGTGGACAAGGGTGTTGGAAGCCGACTTGGCCTTCAGCTTGTTTGCGAGTTCGCCGGAAAACTTGTTGGAAACCGATTCGTCGCCACGCGGGCTGGAGGTGATAAGCAGAATGTTGGACATGGTCTCTTCCTTGCATATGCGATGGATTGACGGGCGCCTTGGGAGGGCGGGAGAGCACGATGCCCTTCCTTTGCCCCTATATGGAAAATTGTTGCCATCAAGAAAACTGTGATAATGTGGAAGCGATCTATCGATGAAATGGATGGGATATGGACGCGAACCCGACACTCGATCAATTGCAGGTGTTTTTGACGGTCGCCGAGACCGGCAGTTTTTCCGCCGCGTCGCGGGCGCTGAACCGCGCGCAGTCAGTGGTCAGCTACACCATTGCGAATCTTGAGGCGCAGCTGGAAGTCACCCTGTTCGAGCGCAATGGCGTGCGCCAGCCGAAGCTGACGGATGAAGGCCGGGCCATGCTGGAGGACGCACGACGCATCGTCGCCGGCCTGCAGGAGATGCGCGCCCGCGCCAAGGGTTTGAAACAGGGGCTGGAGGCGGAACTGTCAGTCGCCATCAGCACCATGGTGCCGGCGGAGGCCATGGTTGCCGTGCTTCGGGATTTTCGGAAGGAATTCCCAACCGTCACCCTCAGCCTCAATGTCGGCGAGCTGGGCATGGTCATGGAGATGGTGCTTTCCCGCAAGGCCGGAATCGGCATCGGCGGGGCGGTATTGCGCCAGGATGATGAACTCGTGATGGAAAAAGTCGGCCATTCCTTCATGTTGCCGGTGGTTGCGGCAGACCATCCGCTGGCGCAGATCGAGCGGCCTCTGGTTCTCGCTGACGTGCGCGAGGAGGTTCAGCTTGTTGTCACCGATGCTTCGGGCCTGACCAAGGGCCGCGATTTCAACGTGCTGTCCTACAAGACATGGCGCGTCAGCGACATTGCGACCAAATACCAGCTCATCAAGGGTGGCCTCGGCTGGGGCGGTCTGCCCGCGTCGATCGTACGCAATGATTTGACCAATGGCAGCCTGAAGGCGCTCGAGCTGGAGGCCTATGAGCAGGGCGAGTATCCGCTCTTTTCACTGCGAAGGGTGGATTCACCGGCGGGGCCAGCAGGCCAGTGGCTTGCCGAAGCATTTCAGGAACGCCTCTCCGCATGCCCGAACCATAAGGATTTCAACGGCATGCTTGCGGCTAACAAACACAAGACGATTGCTGTCGCCGCTGAGTGACATCTGCTGTTGACGTGACAGTCAGACATGGTCTGGGACATTGCCCCAGCGTGTCCAAGTCATGAAATCGTCGGTCTGGAGCGTATCCGTTGCTGAAGAATCGTCCTCCCGACGATAAGCCGCCGGGAGGACGCGATCATTAAAGAACCAGACGGAACTTCGCGAAACCTTCCGCGCCGTCGCCGGCATCCTCGATTTTAGCGCCCTTGATCTCAGCCGCATAGTGGCGGCCCTTGGGGCCGGTCTCGAAAAGCGCCGTGGTATTAGCGACTGGGGCGAAGGACCAGTTGGCGTCCGCAGACGGATTGATGGTGCCCTGGTCGATGATATAGCGCACGATCACGTCGCGATTGGTATCGGGCGCCACGAAAATCACCTTGTCGCCGGCGATATCGGGGAATTTGCCGCCGCCGCTGGCCCGGTAATTATTGGTCGCCACCACGAATTTCTGTTCGGGATCGATCGGCTTGCCGTTGAACTGCAAGTTCACGATGCGGTTGCTGTCGGGATTGACGGCCTTGCCGTCCTTGTCGAATTTCGCCGGCTTGGAAATGTCGATCTGATAGGTCACACCGTCGATGACATCGAAATTATAGGACGGAAAATCGGCGTTCAGCAGCGGCGCGTCCTTGGCACCGGCCTCCACCGTGTTGAACATACCGGCAGACATTTCCAGCCAGTTCTTCACCTGCGCACCGTTGATCAGCACCGCCTGCACCGTGTTGGGGTAAAGGTAAAGGTCAGCGACGTTTTTGATGGCAATGTCACCGGCGGGGACATCGGTGTAATAATCTGCGCCGCCGCGACCGCCGGACTTGAAGGGGGCTGCTGCGGAAAGCACCGGCAGGTCCTTATATTCCCCTTCCTTCAGCATGTCCTTGATGTACCAGGTCTGGGCGTTGGAAACGATCTGCACGGATGGATCGTCCGCGACCAGCGCGAAATAGGAATAGAGCGGCGCAGACGTCTTGCCGACGGGGCGTCGAACATAGGCAAGCGCCGCCTCATGATCGGCCTTGGCGGCGGCGAGAACCTCCGGCTTGTCGGTATAGTCAGCAACAACCTTGCGGCTGTCGTCGCGGTGGTAGATCGGCCGGGCTTCTGAGGTGAAGTCGACGATCTTCCAGCTCTTTCCGTCTTTTTCCAGCAGTAGGTCGATGAGACCCATATGCGAGCCCCAGAAACCGGCCATGACAGCCGGCTTGCCCATCAGCGTGCCCTTGACCGCATCCGCACCCTCGATGCCATCCCAGGTCTTCGGGCCGGGGAAGACCAGATGCTGGTGGCCGGTGAAGATCGCGTCGATGCCGTCGACACCGGCGAGATACAGCGAGGCGTTTTCCATGCGCTCGGTCTGGCCCTTGCCGTCGATACCGGAATGGGAAAGAGCGATGATGATATCGGCGCCTTCTTCCTTCATGACCGGAACCCAGGCTTTCGCCGCCTCGACGATGTCACGCGTCTGCGCCTTGCCTTCGAGGTTTTTGGAATCCCACATCATGATCTGCGGCGGCACGAAGCCGATGATGCCGACCTTGACCGGGCTGGTCACGCCGCCGCCATCGCGGATCTGCTTTTCCAGAATGACATAGGGCTTGAAGAATAGTTCGTCGTTTTTCGGGTCGGAAGCGAGCTGGCCCTTGGTGAGGTTGGCGCAGACATAGGGGAAACCGGCGCCCGCCAGCGTGTTCGACATATAGTCGAGACCGTAATTGAATTCGTGGTTGCCGAGCGTGCCGCAATCATAACCCAGCACGTTCATGGCGTTGATGACAGGATGTTTGTCGCCGGCCTTCATGCCCCGCTCATAGGCGATATAATCGCCGAGCGGATTGCCCTGCAGGAAGTCGCCATTATCGACAAGCATCGAGTTTCCGGCTTCGGCGCGGATCTTGTCGATGATCGAGGCGGTGCGGGCTAGCCCCATCGTGTCGTTCGGTTTGTCGGCGTAATAGTCATAGGGAAAGACGTGAACATGGATGTCAGTCGTTTCCATGATGCGCAGATGCGCCTGGTTGGCCGCCGCACGCGCAGCAAAAGGGTGCAGCATCACCAATGCCGAGGTAGCTGCGAAGCCACCCAGAAGCGAACGGCGGGTGATGGGGTGGAGAGCGAGAAGCGGCGACATGGGAACTCCTTCGGATGAAGCTTGGTCTGTCATGAGAAGCGGACAGGGTAGAAGCAATCGCAGAGGAGTCCATCACCAAAATGACAGGCCGGTGACAGATCGGCCCGTTTTCAACCGTTTGATAAATTTTTTATCGCAAGAGTGCGGCACAGGTGCCGCCGCACTGGAAAATGCGCATAGCTCGTTCTGCACATTCCAGTGCTCTGGATCAGCGGGCCAGCGTCGGTTTCACTTCTTCGTGGAAGAAGCGGAAATAGGAGGAAAGCTGGGCCAGCGTGTTGGTAGAAAGCTTCAGCTGCAAGCCGATCCGGTTCTGGTGCTGCCACTGCACGACACCCTCGATGAAGCCCAGATCATCGCTCTGTACCTTGACCCGGCTGCCCTTGGCGGCAGCGAAAGGTCCGTCCAGTTCTAGTGCCATCCCCGTGGCGGAAAGATCAACCACACGGCCTCGGGTCGACTGGCTGAAGTAATGCACGGTCGCAAAAATTCTCGTCTTGCTGCGCGGTGCGCTGCGTGTCGCCATATTAAGGTTGTTTGTCATATTGCTGCTCAAAATATGTTGTTCCGATACACGCAGCTTAGAATTTAAAGGTGTGAAACCAGTTTAGTTGTTCGGTTAAAACTTATTCAATGCTGCATTTATGCTGTATCGATACGGCATTGGTAACAATTGTTGCGGGCGGACCGCACATGCACATAGGCCACATCCGCGCGCTCCAGAAGGTGCCGCGCGCGCGACACGATCTCGCCCGTCGCCGTCACTGCGCCGGTGCCGTAGACAATGCGGTCATCGGCTCCATAACCGCGCACGATGTAATCGGGGCTGTTCAGCATCGGCGGAATGGCTTGCGTCTGCGGATAGCGATCACAGGCGTCGGCATGCAGAAACACCGGCCCCGTTTCCGCATAGGGCTGCAACGAGGGAAAGGGCCGATAGGCGAGGATCAGCATCCCATCACCTTCCCCGATCTGGTGAAGACAGTGGCGGCATGGCATACCCCCGGGAGAAATTGCCTTCTCCGGAGGATTGCCATAGGCGTCGGCTGAACCCGCCCGGAAGGCCTCGGCTTCTTTAGCCGGCATTGCAGTGAAAACGAGATCGGTCATGGCGGGGCCTCTTCAAGGTGGGTTGGCGTTGCTTCTTTGCAGCTATGATCCCGAAATGGAGCACTATCCACCCGATTCTTGACAGGTGATGCAACCAGCCCATTGCGTGACTCGTTAGCTTCGGGAATCAGTGGCGCTCCTCGTTTCCGGAAGGTCTGATTTTATGTTGCGTCGTTTTCTGGCCGCCGTTCCGCTGGCTTTTGTTTCGTTGACGATTCCGATCGAGGCGGATGCGCAGGTTGCCTCCGGTCTTGATGGCCTGTCCGACGATCAGCTGCAGCAATCGGTCAATTTCGTTATCGGCAACGCGATCTTCTCGCTCTATCACGAGGGCGCGCGCATGCTGATCTCGGATTTCGGGACGGCTGAGACGCCCAGCGTCCAGGCTGCGGCCGATCAGCTGGCCGGCACGCTCATCCTGCAGGCCAATGAGGAATGGCTCGACACCGCGCTCGTCAACGCCACCGACAGCTGGTATCTGGCGCGCGAGGCCGAGACCTTGCCCGAGCATGAGGCCCCCGTTTTTTCCGCGCTGGTGCCGGACAGGAGCCGTGATCGCAACATGGCCTGCCTGATGGTTGGTCGCGATAAGGATGGTTATGGCGATCTGGCCGCAATGATGGGTCTCCCCAATGCCGAATTTGACAAATGTGTTGCCGCCTATCCGGGTGTCGCTTCGGCCTGGGAAGAGTTCCTCGCGCCTCACCGCAGCCAGACACCCTCGAAATTTTCCGTCAGCTACGTACCGCCGCGTGACCCGGAACTCGAACCTTACGCCATCATGATCAAGGAATCGAAGGTTCTCGATCTCATCAGTCGCAGCTTCGGCGGCTATGGCCTGAAGGGTGACGTCAAGCTGACGGCCAAGTCCTGCGGTCGTCCCGATGTCTACTGGTCGGCCGAGAAGCGCGAAATCACCTATTGCTACGAGCTTGGTAAATTCCAGGCGGAGTTGATCGCCGATCACCTCCTGAACAGTGTCACGGAAGACAAGGGCGCGGCCGGCGGACAAATTCCCACAGCCGTCAATCTGGAGCGGGAAATCTGAGGCCGATTGCCGGAAGCTGGCAAGCTGGCCATCCTTGACGGAGGAGAATGCCATGCCAAAGGTCGTTGTTCGCAATTTTGCTATTTCCCTTGATGGATATGGCGCTGGCCCGGACCAGAGTCTGCAGAACCCGTTGGGCGTCAAAGGTGAAGAGCTGCACCAATGGGCATTCAAGACCCGCACCTTTCACCGTATGTTCGGCAAGGAGGGTGGCTCGACTGGGACGGACGAGAACTTCTCCGAAAAGAGTTTCGAAAACATCGGCGCCTGGGTTTTAGGGCGCAACATGTTCGGCCCCGTGCGCGGTGCATGGCCGGATGAATGCTGGAAGGGCTGGTGGGGCGAAGAGCCGCCCTATCATGTCCCGGTTTTCGTCCTGACCCACCATGCGCGTCCTTCTTTCACCATGAAAGGCGGCACCGAGTTCCATTTCGTGACCGATGGCATCGAATCCGCCCTAGATCAGGCACTCACGGCGGCTGATGGCAAGGATGTCCGCATTGGCGGCGGCGTTTCCACCATCCGGCAATATATGGCGGCCGGCATGATTGATGAACTGCATCTGGCCCTTGCACCGGTGTTTCTCGGCAAGGGGGAGCTGCTTTTCGAAGGTCTGGATTTGCCGGCACTTGGCTATAGCGCCACCCGAACGGTGGCGGGTGAGGGCGCTACGCATCTGATCATCGACAGGGTGTGAAGGCTGCTCACCGGCTGTACTGCCGAGGCTCCCCCACCCTCATTCCTGTGCTCGTCACAGGAATCCAGCCGACGCGCGTCTGCGCGGCGAAAAGACTCTTCTCAGCCCAAGGACTTGGGCTGACTGGATTCCTGTGACGAGCACAGGAATGAGGGTAATTGAGCAGGCACGCCACTATGGTCGGGCATGTACGTTATGTACGGTACGTACGGCCAGCCAACCCTCAGTTACGCAGCGAAATTTCCAGAAGCTCCGTATCGGTGAGCGGCTCCACCCAGGCCTCATAAGTGCCGACGGGCGAGAAGCCCATCATCTGGTAAAGCTGCAATGCGCGCGGATGGTCGAGCGTGTTGGTCGTCACCGTCACCCGTTGCGGGTTATCCTGCCAGGCCGCGTAAAGCGCCTGCAGAAGGAACCATTTGCCAACGCCCGCGCCAATCGCCTCTTCGAGCAGCCCGAAATAGGACAGCTCGGTCACTTCGTCGCTTGCCTTGTGCAGTTCGAAGAAACCGGCGGGTGCGCCGTTCATATAGAGAACCGTGACGCTGTTTTTCGGATCGCGCAGGACGGAGGAAAGCTCCGCATCGCTCATGCGCATGCGCTTCTGCCAATGCCAGCGTTTGCCCACCCGCCAGTAGAGGTAGCGGTAGAAGTGCAGGGGAATATTATTGACCCGCATCAGCGCCGTCTGGATGTTGATCGGGATCGGCAGGCTGACCTTTGGTGGTGCGGTCATTTCCAGCTGCGTCACATGCGCCTTTAGTGGGCCATGAGAAATGACCGGCAGCGGATCGGCAGCGCCGGTCACAACAGGCGTATCTTCAAGTCCGCCCCATTCCGACCAGGAACCGTCATAGAGCGAATTATCCTGATGGCCGAGTGATTCCAGCGCCAGCGTAATGACGGCGGCGGTGACGCCCGAGCCGCAGCTCGTCACCACGGGCTTGCCAAGATCGATGCCGGCATCGGTGACCATCTTGCGGATGGCGGTCAGATCCTTGAAGTGGCCGCTTTCGGAAAAGGCCGTCGCAGGCAGGCTGCGCGCGCCGGGCATGTGGCCGGAGCGCATGCCGGCACGCGGCTCGGCCTCGTCGCCGGTAAAGCGTCCGGCGCCACGGGCATCGGCGATCTGCTTTCCACCGCTATCGACGATACCGCGCATGCTAGACAGCGAGGTCACGCGCTTCTCGTTGAAATCGGGTGTGAAGGTGGCGGGTTCGATCTCCGGCGTGCCGGTTTCTAGCGGTCGGCCTTCGCGTTTCCAGCCGTCGAGGCCGCCATCCAGCACATAGGCCTTGCGCACGCCCATCACCCGCAGCATCCACCACACACGCGGCGCGGAAAAGAAACCGGGGCCGTCATAGACCACGATCGTATCGGTATCGCTGAGGCCGAGCTTGCCGGCCTCCTCGGCAAAAAATTCCGGCGAGGGCAGGGAATGCGGCAGGCCGGTGGTGTGATCGGCGATCTTGTCCTGATCGAAGAACACGGCGCCGGGCAGATGGCCAGCGGCATATTCCTCCGCGCCATTGCGCTTGTGCGCCGGCAGATACCAGGAGGCATCAACGACACGAAACCCCGATGTGCCGAGTTGTTTTTCCACCCAGTCAGCCGAAACGACGAAACGGCTCTTATCCGTGCTCACGATGTCTCTCCCGATTTCAGGCAACAGTTTCAGGCGCGCCGAAACGAATGCGGAACCGCCTGTTCTCCTTGCCCTTCTTTTCTATCTTGGCAATGTGAATATCGCCCACTTCCTGCGTTTCGGAAACATGGGTGCCGCCGCAGGGCTGGCTATCGATGCTAGAATTCTCGCCGATGCAGACGAGGCTGACCCGGCCCAGACCCATCGGCGGGCGCACATTCTTGGATTTGACGATGCCCGGATTGGCAGCCAGCTCCTCGTCGGTAATCCATTGCAGGAAGACGGGGTGGTTGGCTTTCACCAGTTCCATCAGCTTTGCCGTGACTTCGTCCTTGTCGATGGTCTCGGACATGTCGAAATCAACACGCGATTCGTCCTCGCCGACCGCCGCACCCGTGATCGGCCACTGGCAGACGACGGAGAGAAGATGGCAGGCCGTGTGCATGCGCATCAGCTTGTAGCGGCGCGGCCAGTCCACATGCAGGGTCAGCTTTTCGCCGATCTCGGGGGAAGGCTGACCTTCGAGCGGCACGTGGACGATGACGCTCTTGTCGGCACCGTTTTTGGTGATGCCAAGTTCGATGCGAGAGCCATCGGCCCGTTCGAGAAAGCCGCTATCTCCCGGCTGGCCGCCGGAAGTCGCATAAAAGCAGGTCTGATCAAGCTCTATGCCGCCATCCTCATGCACCGCCGTGACGATCGCTTCTGCGGTAGAAAGATAAAAATCGTCACGGAACAGGGCATTCACAGGCATTTCGGCATGTCCTTAAACGGTTTCGTACGGAACCGGAATCTCGCTCTTGGTTGCCAGCCACTGCGGCACGGGAAGACCCTTGGATCGCAGAAAATCCGGATTGAACAGCTTCGACTGATAACGATTACCGTAGTCGCACAGTATCGTCACGATTGTATGCCCCGGACCGAGGTCGCGGGCAAGGCGGATTGCACCAGCGATGTTGATGCCGGACGAGCCGCCGAGGCAAAGGCCTTCCTTGGTGACGAGATCGAAGAGAATGGGCAGGGCTTCCGCATCGGGTATGCGATAGGAGAAGTCGGGGGTGAAGCCTTCCAGATTGGCTGTGATGCGGCCCTGGCCGATGCCTTCTGTGATGGAAGAACCCTCGGATTTCAAGACGCCATGCTCGTAAAATTCGTAGAGGGCGGCACCATCCGGATCGGCAAGGCCGATCTTGATATCAGGATTGAAATCGCGCAGGCCATCGGCCACGCCCGCCAGCGTTCCGCCGGAACCGACCGAGCAGATGAAACCATCGACCTTGCCGTCCGTCTGGTCCCAGATTTCCGGCGCGGTGGTTTCGATATGGGCCTGACGGTTGGCGATATTGTCGAACTGGTTGGCCCAGATCGCGCCATTCTCATCGGTCGCGGCAAGCTGTTTTGCCAGCCGGCCGGAAACCTTCACGTAATTGTTCGGGTTGGAATAGGGAGCGGCCGGAACCTCGACCAGCTTGGCGCCGAGAAGCTTCAGGGCATCCTTCTTTTCCTGGCTCTGCGTCTCGGGAATGACGATGACCGTCTTGTAGCCCAATGCATTGGCGACGAGCGACAGGCCGATGCCGGTATTGCCCGCCGTGCCTTCCACGATGGTGCCGCCTGGGCGCAGCTGTCCGCGCCGTTCAGCGTCGCGGATGATGTAGAGCGCGGCGCGATCTTTCACCGACTGGCCGGGATTGAGGAATTCCGCCTTGCCGAGGATTTCACACCCCGTCGCTTCAGAGGCAGCCTTCAGACGAATGAGCGGCGTGTTGCCGATAGCACTGAGCGCAGAGGGATGAATGGTCATGATCGAGCCTTCTTGTCTGAGCGGAAATTAGGTGCCGTTATGTCCCGTTACAACCGCTTCAAGGCAAGAAATTATCTTCCTGGCTTTAGCTTAGCCACGCAAAATTTTGCCGATACCCAGTTTTATGTGTTCTTCTTGATGTGGGAATAGGCGGCAAGGGCTCTTTCCCGGCCCTTCGAGTGGTCGACTATCGGCAAAGGATAGGTCTTGCCAAGCTCGATGCCAGCTTTCTTGAGCACATCTTTTGGTGCCTCAAATGGCTTGTGAATGTATCTCGTCTCGAGTTTTTCGAGCTCGGGCACGAAGCGGCGGACGTACTCTCCGTCGCTATCGAATTTTTCGCCCTGAAGGATGGGATTGAAGACACGGAAGAACGGTGATGCATCCGCGCCCGAGCCGGCCACCCATTGCCAGTTTGCGGCGTTGGAGGCAGGGTCGGCATCAACCAGCGTATCGCGGAACCACTTTTCGCCTTTCCGCCAGTCGATCAACAGGTGCTTGATGAGGAAGGACGCCACAATCATCCGCACGCGATTGTGCATCACGCCGTGTTTCCACAGTTGCCGCATGCCGGCATCCACGATCGGGTAGCCCGTCATGCCGCGCGCCCAAGCCTTGAAGGACGCTTCATCATCACGCCAAGCAAAGGCATCGAAACTGTCGTTCCAGTTCTTTTCATCGAGTTCCGGGAAGTGGAACAGCAGATGGTAGCAAAATTCCCGCCAGACGATTTCCTTGCGAAAACGGCTGATATCGTTCGAGGCGATGTGGCGGGAAAGCCCTTTCGTGGCGTGCCAAACCGTGGCAGGCGATATTTCCCCAAGCGCCAGATGCGGTGAGAGCAGCGAGGTGGCGTCCTTCGCCGGGAAGTCCCTGCCTTCTTCATAACCCTTTAAGGCGCCATCGATGAAATCGTCGAGTTTTTTTCGCGCCGCCTTCTCCCCAGGTGTCCAGATGTCGCCGAAGTGTTTGGCCCAGTCGGGTTTGGTCGGCAAAAGCTTCCAGTCGGAAAGCGTCTGCGACTGTGGCCAGGTCTTGGGCGCCTTCAGGCTCTTCGGCGCATACGCCGGCGCGTGCGGTTCATCCCCGCCTTCGATCGCGCGCCAGAAGGGCGTATAGACGCGGTAAGGGCCGCCGGACTTCGTCTTCAGCCGGGAAGGCTCATGCAGGAGATGGCCGGAAAAACTACGGACTGTCAGCCCTTCGTCCCGCAGCTTCTGTTTCAGCGCCTTATCCTCGGCGATGCCATCTGGATCATATCGTCTGTTCCAGAATACGGCATCGGCGCTGGTCGTTGATATCACGTCGCGAAGAACCGTCTCCGCTTTGCCGCTGGCGAGAATGAGGCGGCTACCCTTTTTCTCGAGCGCGGCGCCAAGTTCCGTCAGAGAATGATGCAGCCACCATTCCTGCGCACCGCCGAGTGCTCCACCTGTTTTTTCATGAATATACAGTGGGATGACGGGACCGCCGTGCTCAAGTGCGGCGAGCACGGCAAGATTGTCGGAGAGGCGAAGATCCTTACGGAACCAGATGATAACGGCGGCGGTTTTGCTTGACATAAGAGGTCCCGGTTCACTTCCGCTTGAACGAGTGTTGAACCGCTTTGTTCCGCAAATCGGCTACAATGGGAAGATGGGGCACACGGTTTTTCGAGGGTTATTTTTTCGCTCTTGAAACCGCAAGTGAAGGGAACCAACTGGAGGAGCCGGCGTTTGTCGCGGGTTAATAGAGCATGGAAGTGCAATCAATGTTGCTGAATGATGTTAAGTGGGAAAAGCCCGTTACCATATCCCTTGAAAACGGTGCTCCCCGGATTTTCAACGGCGTTTACGAAGCCTTCGATTTTCTCCAGCACGAATGGCCTGAGCGCGGCGACAAGGTGCATGAACAGGCGTTGCGCCTGTGCCGCGCCTCGCTGATGGGCGACGTGGCGGGTGAAATTGCCCGCACCGCCTTTGTCGCGGCCAGCCGGCAGGCGCATTGCCTGATGGAGGATAAGGCGGAGGCTCCGGACACCATAGCATCCTGAGCGTATTTCACGACTGATGCACTGGAAGGCCACCCAATACATCGGGTGGCCTTCTTTTTTGGCGATCAGGAAACGGGTTGTTTCGGACGCAGGATATGGCGTCGTGTGCGCCCGAAAGCGGATGTATGAATGCGATGACCACCCATTACGGCTATATTGTTTTTCCCACAGCGCTCGGCCATTGCGGCCTCGCCTGGGCCGGGCGTGGCATCGCGCGTCTGCAATTGCCCGGTAGTGATGCGGGCGAAACCGAAAGGCTTCTCCTGAGACGCCTGCCGTCAGCCACCATTGCCGTGCCGGAAACAAGCACCCGTGAGGTGATCGCAATGACCACCCGGTATTTCAGTGGCGAAGCGATTGATTTTACCGCCGTGGAGCTCGATCTGGCCGGGCAGGAACGCTTCTTTCTCAATGTCTACGCGGTCGCGCGGAATATTGGCTGGCGCCGCACGACGACCTATGGCGGCATCGTGAAAGACCTCGGCCTTGGTATGGAAAAAGCGCGCGATGTCGGGCAGGCCATGGCGAAAAATCCGGTGCCGCTCATCATTCCCTGTCACCGTGTTCTGGCGGCCGGCGGCCGGCTGGGCGGCTTTTCCGCGCCGGGCGGAACCACCACCAAATTGCGCATGCTGGATCTCGAAAATGCCGGCCGCAGCCGCGCCGATGAGGCGCAGGGCAGCCTGTTTTGAAGCAATGACAGATCAGTGCGCATGAATAGGCGTCTGATTTCTGCCCATTTCTCGTCAAATTGTCGCTAAATTGTCACAATACACGGGCGCCCTCTAACATAAGGGCGAGACGTTTGAGAGTATCCGCGTTAATTCTATCCGTAGCCTTGGCTTTTACAGTTGTAGCACCGGCCTCCGCTGGCATGCTGAACCAGGCAGAAAAATACACCGGACTGCATGAGTCCAAGAATAATAAGAGCCTCAAGAACATTCTTGGTGCAAACCCGCGCAGCACCCCGTGGTGCGGGCTTTTCCTGCATGCGGTCGCCAGCAAGGCCGGCCGGCAGTCTCCCAAATCCTTTGGATTTGCGAAATCATGGACATCTTTCGGTTACGCCGTTCCGGTCAGCCAGGCCAAACCCGGCGATGTCGTCGTCATTCGTAATGGTCGTGGTTATCATGCCGGCATTCTGAAAAGCATGAGCGGCAAGACGGCGCAGATCCTCGGCGGCAACCAGTCCGGCCGAGTGCAGGTTTCCAATTTCAATCGCAAGGCAATCGTTTCTGTCCGCCGCTAATGGCGGCACAGGACCTTATTTCTGATAAAGGCGGGCATTGACCCGCCTTATTCATTTCAGGACGCCTATGGCTGCTCCCTGACGCCCGGTGCCGCCTCGCGCTGGTCGTCGTCCTCAAGGTCCGTGGCGACGATGAAAGCGTCCTCGTGCTGCCGGGCAGCCTGCCGGCGGGCGCGCAGGCTCATCGATTCATCCGGATAAATTTCGCCATCCTTGGCTTTCAGTTCACTGTCCGTCTCGAAGCGCGCCACGTCCTCATCGCGGATGTCGAGCGGTTCGGATTTCGGTTTTTGCGGGTTGGTCATGAAACTGTCTCCTGCGGGTTTCTGCAGGACAAACGATCCGCGGTCGACGGCGGTTCCCTTTCACGCGGAAATGCTCGTTCATTATGGGTCTTTTGCGGAACAAACTCTGGCCTTTTCTGTTTTTTCAGTGGCACAATCGAAACCGGTGCAACAGGAAGAGGGAGGTCCGTTATGAGCCATGACCGCGAAGCCGAAATCCGTGAAAAAGCGCGCGCTATATGGGAGAGGGAAGGAAGACCCGACGGGCATCATGAAAGGCATTGGATCGAGGCAGAGCGGGAACTTTCCGCAGATGCGGAAGCGGCAAAGCCCAAAAGCGGAAATGGCGTGAAGAAAGCCGCTGCTGCCAAGGCTTCGTCAGCGAAGGCGCCTGCAAAGAAGGCGCCAGCGCAAAAGGGAGCCTCGGCAAAAGCCAAATCCCCGGCGGTAAAGTCGCTCGAGAAGGAACAGAAATCCGCGGACAAGGGCACGGAAGACGAGCTGACCGAGAGCCTTGAGGAGAGCTTCCCCGCAAGTGATCCGCCAGCCTTGACCAACGCTGCGAAAGCGACGAAACGAGCCGTCAAAAAACGCTGATCGTCTGACGGCGGGACAGCTGCTCAGACAAAAACAACTTTGAGCCGCGCGGGGCGAAGTGCAGCTGCATTTCGCTCTTTGCCATATGGTCCGAGAGATATGGCGCCACGTTTGGTGTCATGAGACAGGACGTCCAGTCATGTGCCTATCGCAGGATCGCCAAGGTGAGGACAGCGCCAGCAACCGGCTATCGAGCAATGCTCTGCCGGAAATCACATCGGATCGCCCGGCCAGTCGTTTCGACAGGCCAGGCGTAACATTGCTGCCGTTAACGGACGATCACCCCATACATCTGACCGCCATAGGACGGACGCGGACGGTAGCGATAATCCCCGCGCCAGTCCCGGCGATCGCGCCATTCCCTGTGGTGTCGCCAGTCTCGGCGGTCGTAGTCGCGATAGTACCTGTCCCGATCATAAGAACGATAATAGACGCCAGACGAGTAGTATCCACCAGTCCGATATCCACCGTCATCGACACATCCGCTGAGGATGCCAACTGACACGAGGCAGATTGCTGCGGTTAGAAGCTTCATGATCACGTCTCCCAATGAGCGACTTTAACGCGCCCTTATCTGCTCGGTTCCATAGCTCTGAGAGTGGGACTGTCGTGCTGCACCGCGGCTGAACAAATTGACCGCCGCGAAGGCGGAACACGGCACCGTGACCGTAATCATCCCAGCAGCAATTATTGCGGAGCAGACGAAAGCGGCGACGTCACCGGAAATCTGTCTCGGCCTGTTAGATGCTGCGTAATGAATCTTCCACCACCTGTTTTGAAACATCTTTCGACTTCATCCGTTTTCCCGTGTGCAAACGAAATGCAGTCAGAAAATATCGGAGATAGCAGCAACAGGAGTGATGATCAGCGCCGTCTTGCGAGTATGTGCCGCGTAAGAAGATTATTGCGATGGGATATCAGCGGTATGTTACTTTTCTTATTTGCAGAAAAGTGGCTCCCCGGGCCGGATTCGAACCGGCGACCTGTCGATTAACAGTCGAATGCTCTACCGCTGAGCTACCAGGGAACGTGCACCGCTTGGCGCGGTGTGAGCGGGGTAATACAAATGCTTTTCCGATTTGCCAAGCGCTTTTTTCAAAAAAAACGCATTCCTCTTGTTTTATCTCGCCGGAGTCCCGATTTTCCGGGCTTATCGGCACTGAAAAAATTATCCACAGGCCAGATGTAAAAGGGCAGCAGGGAATGAAATTCGGTATCGACCACAAAACGCATCGTCTCCATGTCGGAAAATGGAGCCTTGCCATGCCACGGTCGCGCGTCGGCAGGATCGCGACCGGTTCCGCTCTGGTGGTTGGCGGAACACTTGGGTTTTTGCCCGTTCTCGGTTTCTGGATGATTCCGCTCGGTCTCGTCGTGCTCTCGCATGATTTACCCGCAGTGCGCCGCAGACGGCGGCGGCTGGCGGTGTGGTGGGCGTCGCGGCAGAACCGCCGCGAGACCCGCAACAGGGACCGCTGAAGGGCCTAGCCGCCAATGGAGCTGCTGATGCCCTGTCCGGCCCAGAAGGCGGCATAGGCGAGGACGGTGAAATAGATCGTTGTCAGTCCAAGAAACAGATAACCGCCAAGCACGGTGACGCCATCCCGCTGGATCATGCCGGCGGAAAGAAGCAGGATTGCAACGCCCGGCAATGTGTTGGAAAACGGAATGAAGCCAAGCGGCATCATCAGCAGCACGCCCGCCGTCATCAGGGCAAGCCCGTTTATCCGGTTGGCGATGATGCCCGTCGTCAGGGCTGGAATTCGCGGACGGATATAACCATCGAGCCTGGAGACGATGGCGACGCCTTTCTGCAGGGCAGGAACGAGCTTTGCCGTTTCCATCTGGCGGTCGAGGATTTTTGCGGGGAGCCATGGCAGGCGGTTTAGCGTGATTGCCAGGCTTACAAGGATGATAGCCGCGCCAAAGACGGTGCTCACGCCCGGAATGGAAACCGGAATGAGAAAGGGCAGGGACGCGATCGCGCAGATAAGCAAAAGGCCCTGTTCGCCGATCGCTTCCATTAACTCGCGCAACGTGATCGTCTGGCCCTGCAGTTTTCCTATCAGTTTTTCAAGCGTCGTGCTGAGCTTTTCAGACGTATCAGTGAATGCGAATTCGTTCGTCATGCAGCTTCCCGGGAGTTGTTTTACCTCCGGGGTTGATAACATTCATCCGGCCAGATGCCTATCACCGATAGAAATAGGGCCTTCACATTTGGTCGAGTGATCCTGGTAAGATCAGTGCGAAACCCAGCTGCTGTAAGCGCCTGCGAGAAGCACCACCAGCAGAATGACAAGTATGACCGGATTGATTGATGTAACGAAGCTTACATATTCCACAATAACTTCCTCCTCATTCCTCCACCTCTTATTCTACAGCAAAAGAGCGAGTTAATCTACCAAGGGATGAAATTTCGCATTGCAGCAACCTGGTTCGGTGGAGGCGGGAAATGCTTGGTTTTATGATTTTTTGCGATGCAAAAATAAATCTTCCTACATTTGCCATTCTGTTGCGTTGTCTCTAATCCTCGTCGGGAAGCCGGTCGCACGGCCCGTGGTCTGCCATCGGCAGGCCGCATGAAGCACCACCGATATGCCTGCACGCCCTTCGCAACATTCTTTCCCGGGGACACGGAAATGCTGAAAAACATCTATGCCTGGACGATGGCGCTCGCCGCGCGCAAAACCGCCGTATGGTGGCTGGCGATCGTCGCTTTCGTGGAAAGCTCGGTTTTCGTCGTGCCTGCGGACGTTCTTTTCCTGCCAATGGTGCTGGCCAAGCCGAAAAAGGCGATGTTTTATGCGTTCGTGGCAACCGTCGCTTCTGTTCTCGGCGGCATTGCCGGCTGGTTTCTCGGCCACTATGCCTTTGAAAGCATCGCTCGGCCCATTCTCGAATTCTACGGCAAGCTCGACAGCTTCGAGCAATTGAAAAACTCGGTGAATTACGAAACCATCGTTCTGCTGCTGGTAACGTCAGGGCTTGCGCATCTGCCGCCGATCAAGGTCGTGACGATCCTCTCCGGCGCCGCCAATATCAGCCTCGGCCTGTTCATTCTCTCCGCCATCGTCGCGCGCGGCGCGCGGTTTTTCATCCTCGCCGGATTGCTGCAGAGATATGGGGAATCGGTGCGCTACTTCATTGAAAAACGTCTCGGCGCCATAACAGCCGCAGCTGCCGCCGCCCTCATCGCGATCTATGCGGTTTACGTTTTCGTGCGTTGATCAGGCGCTGGTTTTCTACTCTCACAATACTGTCGCAGAACTTTCAGCCTACTGTCAGAATCCAACTGTATCGGTTCCTTGTTCAATCAGGGAAACCGTTCAGTCATGCGCAAATTTTGGAAGTGCTCGCTTTGGGGCATGGGTTTTGTTGTCCTTGCGACAGGCGGTTATCTCTACGCCATTCAACTCCTCGGCAATTTTCACGAAGTTGTTCCGGGCCAGTTTTTCCGCTCCAACCAGCCGAGCGTTGAGCAGCTGGTTCGTTATACCGAGGATCACGGAATAAAGACCGTGATCAATCTGCGCGGTTCCAACGAATCGGAGGAGTGGTATCGCGACGAGCTGGACACGTCGAAGAAGCTCGGCTTGAACCACATCGATTTCGGCATGTCAGCCAGCCGGGAACTGGACATGAATCAGGTCAACCAGCTGGTTGCCATCATGCGCGATGCGCCCAAACCCATTCTCATCCATTGCAAGTCTGGCGCGGACCGTACGGGTCTGGCGACGGCCCTTTATCTCGCACGGGTTGCCCGCCTGAGCGAAAAGGAAGCGGAGAGCCAACTCTCCATCCGCTATGGACATGTCAGCATTCCCTATCTTTCGGCAGCTTACGCAATGGACCGGACATGGGAAAATGCGGAAAAAATGCCGATCGTCGACGACTTCACCATTGCCTCCAACGAGTTCTGAAGTCGGCTCAGGCGCATTTCCCACAGGGCAGCACTTTCATAATCTGAATGGGATCTTGCGTCCTGTCTCGATGACGAAGGTCATCGAGACAGGACGCACCCCCCACAGATCGCGGCCGGCTGAAGGCGCGGCGGCGCAGCACCTATTGCCGCCGCCCAGCGCAATATTTCCGGCGTGCATTTTACCGGAAATGACAATTTTCATTTGTATATTAGCAGCTTATGTGATCTTGCGATTTAAGTTGACTCATTGTCTCACCTTTTATACAGCGGCATTGTTTCAACTTCTGGATCGCATCATGACCCGCAAAACATTTATCGGCGGCCTTGCCGCATCGTTGTTATCCGTTTTCTTTATCGCACCTTCCGCCACCGCCGCAGAGAAGACCATCACCGACGTCATCGGACGCGAGGTGAAGGTTGATCTTCCTGCAAAACGCGTCGTGCTCGGTTTCTATTTCGAGGACTACATGGCGGTCGGTGGCGAAAAGGCCTATGATTCCGTCGTTGGCATTTCTCGCGAAGCGTGGGAAGGCTGGGTTCCCGCCAACTGGAAAATGCATCTCGCTCACCGCGCCTCGCTTGCGGATATTGCCGATGTCGGCGAAGTCGAAGCCCAGACCTTCTCGGTCGAAAAAGTTCTGAGCCTCAATCCCGATCTAGTGATCCTGGCGGATTGGTAATACAAGGCGCTCGGTCTCGATGCCGACCGTCTGGAAGAAGAGGGCATTCCCGTCGTTGTCGTCGACTACAACGCCCAGACGGTCGAGCGCCACGTCGCCTCCACCCGGCTTTTCGGCGAACTCACCGGACAGCAGCAGCGCGGCAAGGAAATTGCCGAATTCTACGCCGGTTCTCTGAAGGATGTCGCCGAACGGGTGGCGAAATCCGGTCAGCCGAAACCGAAGGTCTATGTCGAATTCGGCAATAAGGGACCGGCCGAATATTCCTTCACCTATGGCAAGAACATGTGGGGCGCCATGTCCACCGCCGCTGGCGGCGACAATATCGCAGCACCCTTCGTTGAGTGGTGGGGACCGATCAATCCCGAGCAGGTTCTGGCTTCGAAGCCCGACGCCATCTTCATTTCCGGCCGTGAAAACAACAAGAACCCCGCGGCGCTGGCGATGGGGCAGGCGGTGAAGGCAGCGGATGCCCGCGAAAAGCTCAATGCCTTCGAAACCCGTCAGGGCTGGAGTGAATTGCCAGCCATCAAGAACGGGCAGCTGTTCGGTGTCTATCAGGGCGCGTCGCGCACGCTCTCCGATTTCGCCATGGTGCAATATATCGCCAAGCAGCTTTATCCCGAGCAGTTCAAGGATGTCGATCCGATCGCGAACTATCTCGGCTATTACAGGAAGTACTTGCCAGTCACGCCTGAAGGCACCTTTGCCATCGCCGTCAAGGATTGATGGTTCTGTGGCCGGCGGCGGAAAAGCATATTTGCTTGCCGCTGGAGGTTAAATTCCGCGGACGCCACTGCACGGCGTCCGTTTTTCATCGTCTTTTTCAAACAGGTTTTCCATGACAATTGCCGCCCGCAATGCCGAAGCCATCGGTACGCACCGGCTGCGTGAACGTCGTCGCTGGCGCGTCGTCTTGGTCTTTTTCGTGCTGATGGCGGTAAGCCTCGTTCTCGATATCGCCACCGGTCCCTCGCTGCTGTCGCCCGCTGAAGTGGTGAAGTCGCTGACCGGCCTTGGCGAACGGGCGACGATGACCGATTCCATCGTGCGCGGCCTTCGCCTGCCCATGGCGCTGATGGCGCTTGCCGTCGGAGCGGCGCTCGGCGCCGGCGGCGCGCAGATGCAGACCTTGCTGAATAATCCCATGGCGAGCCCCTATACGCTCGGCATGGCGGCTGCGGCGGGCTTTGGCGCCGCGCTGGTGCTTTCGCTCGGCGGTCTCGGGCTGGATGCCATGATTGCCGTTCCGCTCGGCGCTTTCGTATTTTCCATGCTCGCCGCGCTTTTCCTTTTCATGCTGGCCTCCATGCGTCAGATGACGGCCGAAACCATCATTCTCGGCGGCATCGCACTTCTTTTTCTGTTTCAGTCGCTGCTGTCGCTCATCCAGTTCCTGTCCTCGCCGGAACTGTCGCAGCAGATTCTTTTCTGGCTGTTCGGCAGCCTGACCAAGGCGACTTGGCCAACGCTTGGTTTGACAGCCGCCGTCACCGCCTTCTGCTGCGCCATGCTAATGGCGGATTGCTGGAAACTGACGGCGCTGAGGATGGGGGAAATGCGGGCAGCCAGCCTCGGCATCAATGTCCGCCGGCTGCGCATGAAGGTTCTCATCATCGTCGCCATCATGACAGCGACGGCCACGAGTTTTGTCGGGGTCATCGGTTTCATCGGGCTGGTCGCACCGCATATCGCCCGTATGACGGTGGGCGAGGATCAGCGCTTCTTTTTGCCCATGTCGGTACTGAGCGGCGCGCTGATGCTTTCGGCAGCCTCGATTCTCTCCAAATCGATCATTCCTGGCGCTCTGTTCCCGGTCGGCATCGTCACCGCCATTGTCGGCGTGCCGTTTCTCCTGTGGCTGATTTTCGCTGCGAAGAGGCGCGGCCGATGATGGTTCTGGATAATATTTCCATCGAACGGGGCGGGCAGGTAATTGTGGGAGACCTCTCGGCACGCCTGGAATCCGGGCAAATCCACGCCGTCATCGGCCCAAACGGAACGGGCAAGACGACGCTTCTCAGAGCGATCTTCGGCGACCTGCCGCTCGCCGCCGGCGCGATCAGCCTCGGCGATCGTCGCCTTCAGGCCGGGGAAAGGGCAGGGCGGCACAGAAGGGACTGGCGGGATCGCTTCGCCTATATGCCGCAGGACACGGCCGCCGATATAGCGCTCAGTGTGCTGGAGGTGGTGGCGCTCGGCCGCTTCGGCCGGCTTTCGCTTCATATCGACGACGAAACGCTCGATCTGGCGATGACACGCCTGCATCAGGCCGGAATAGCCCATCTGGCGGGCAGGGAGATCGCCTCGCTCAGCGGCGGGCAACGGCAGATGGCGCTTTTTGCGCAGGTTCTGATGCGTGAGCCGCAGGCGATGCTGCTCGATGAGCCGGTCAGCGCGCTGGACCTCAAGCATCAGGTGGCGCTTCTCAATCTGGTGCGGCAGGAAACCTGCGCTAATGGCCGGGTGACGCTTGTTGTGCTGCATGATCTCAACCTGGCCTGCCAATATGCCGACAACCTGCTGGTGATTTCGGATGGCGTGCTGAAGGCGACTGGCGCACCGGGCGATATCGTCACGCCGAAGCTCATTTCCGAGACCTATGGCGTTGCCGTGGAGGTGTTGCGCGACCGGCGCGGCAATCCCGTCATCCAGCCGGCGGGCGACCCGCCGCTCGAACATTTCAAAACCCTTGAAGGAATAATTGCATGAAACGATTTTTGATGACGCTTGCCACGGCTTTGGCCGTAATCCTGCCCGCCACGCCATCCCTTTCCTTAGAACACAAGATCCTGATGCTCAATTACGGCAAGGAGGGCGGCATGGTGTTCGAGCCTTCCTATGTGAAGGCGGAGCCGGGCGACACCATTACCTTCGTGCCGCAAAATTCCAGCCACTATGTGCAGTCCTATGCGGTTCCGGAAGGCGTTAGCCCCTGGAAAAGCAAGCTCGATGAGGCTTTCACCGTCACCGTCGAGAAGGAGGGTGTCTATCTCTATTATTGCCCGCCGCATCTGATGATGGCGATGATCGGTATCATTCAGGTCGGCAAGCCCGTCAATCTCGAAGCCGTCAGACAAAAGGCCGAGAAGCTGCGGCCCAAGCTCGTCATGAAGAGCGAAAGGCTGGAGGCGGGGCTGGGGCAGGTGACGCCCGCACAATAACGCCCCGCCTTTCAGGCCGCACCAATCCGCACCGCAAACCCGCTTCTTCAACCCGAAACCAAGGATGAAACCATGGCAAACAAAGTGATCGAAACGACGTTGAACGATCTCCTCAATGGCGAGCTGCGCGCCCATCACGCCTATCTTCAGGCGGCCGCATGGGCGGCGGAACGCAATCTCGACGGTTGCTATAAATTCCTGCTCGGCCACGCGGCGGAAGAGCTGGAGCACATGCACCGCATCTTCGGCTTTCTGAACGATCTTGGCGCACGCGTCACCTTTTCCGAACTGCCGACGCCGCAGGTCACGGCAAACGACATCAAGGGGCTGTTCACCATCGTGACGGAGCACGAGTCCCGCGTCACCGCCGCCATCAACGCGGCAGTCGATCTTGCCCACGTGGAAAAAGACCACGCCACAACCTCATTCCTGCAATGGTTCGTGGATGAGCAGCATGAGGAAGACAGCCTTTGCCGCACCATACTAGGCAAGATTGAGCTGATCGGCGACGGCCCCAATGCGCTTTACCTGATCGACCGCGAAATCGGTCAGCTGGCGGACAAGGGCTGATTGCTGCGCCAGTTTTCTTGCGCTCCACAAGCTGCATCGAATACGGCTTGTGGAGTGGAAGCCGTCGGCTCAATCGCGTCCGATATCCGGCGTCCATCCGCGCGTGTATCCCTTTCCCATGATGGCGACCGCCAGGGAAAGCTGTTCCTGCAAATGCTCGATTTCGCCGAGAAGGGCTTCGACAGCCGCTTTTGCGTCGCCATCGTGACATTGGATAACGTATCCCGCGATGTCGTCAGGCCTGATGGGGATGATTTTTTCAGCGTCGGACATATTGGGTGACCTCTCTTTTGTTCACTAAATGTTCTAATTTTAGCAGAGAGTCAACAAGGCAATATACGCCGCCGCTCGACGGTCGGCCACGTTCAGATCGAGTTTATGTTTTAGGGAATTTAGCCCGAGAGCGTCCAGGCAAAAAACAGCCCGTGGAGCCAATGGCCGGAGCGGGAATCAAGCCGAGGGCCGCCAGGTTTGGTGCCGCCGAGCCGCCGGTCAATGAACCGATGGATCCTCGCCGTCCAGAAAGCTGCGAATTCCGTCTTTCTCGCAGGTGGCCAGAAATTCTTCCCAGGCGTCCTTGTCGGTCGCGAAAGGCTCGTCCCAGGTGGTGACGTCGTCGTGTTCGCTGATAACCTCGAGTGTCCAGTCTTGCTGGGTGCCTGCGGGCCGATAAATATCAACGAGAACGGTGATGCCCTCGTCCTCAAACTCGCCCGCGAATTCGGAGTGTTCTATTTTTGGTTTTTTTGCCATCTCAGCACACCTGATTATCAAAGCCTGGAAAAACGCACACCCGAAATGGGTCTTTTAATCCGCGCATGGCGCCAGCTACAGATAGCTGAAACAAATATAGCCAGCTCTGGGGGAACTGGCTATCTATCTGATTTTAATGGTCGGAGCGGCGGGATTCGAACCCACGACCCCTTGACCCCCAGTCAAGTGCGCTACCGGGCTGCGCTACGCTCCGAACCTGAAAGCCGTTTATATATAAGCCTGTTAGGGCGCAAGTGGAAAATGGTCTTTTCATAAAAAAAGGAACAAAGGGTGTGGATGGCGGGGAGGGCTGAAAAGGGCAACAGGCCCCTTGGCTGAGCCGCCGTCAAACGCATGACATATCCTCTTTCCATCATGGCCGGAACAAGCCGCCTTCTTCGGCGTTCAATCGCAGCGGAATTGAAACTCAGGGAGACAACCATGTCCGAACTCGTCGTTGTTGGTTTTGACGGAACGGAAGAGGCCGATCGGGTCCTTCTGAAGCTTGCAGGTCTGAAAAAGGAATATCTTGTCGATCTGGAGGATGCCGTGGTCGTCGTCCGTGATGAGGATGGCAAGGTGCATCTGAAGCAGAGTGTCAATCTGACGGCTATCGGCGCAAGTTCCGGTTTCCTGTCCGGCGGTCTGTGGGGTGGTCTTGTGGGTCTGCTGTTCCTCAATCCGCTGGCGGGCTTTGCCATTGGTGGAGCGATTGGCGCTGGAACGGGTGCGCTGGCGGGGTCGCTCACGGATTTTGGCATCGATGACGATTTCATCAAGTCGCTGGGTGAGACTATTCCCAATGGCTCTTCGGCACTCTTCGTGCTGATCCGCAAGGTGCAGCCGGAAAAGGTGCTGGCGGAACTGGACGGCCTGCGCGGGCGTGTCATCAAGACCTCGCTGTCGCCGGAGCAGGAAGCACAGCTGCAAAAGGCCCTCTCCGGCGGAGGCGAGCCTGCTGCCGCGCCAGCCGCCTAAACGATAGCAGCGCTGCGGCATGGTTCGTGCCGCAGCAACCCAACCGGCGACATCGCAGCCGTGGATTAGACGGTAAGGCTGCCGTCTTTCGCCTGCGGCCAGGTGAGATAATAATAGCGGCTGCCGACGCTGCCGAAAAACGCATTGTCACCGGAAATGGTGTCGACATAAGCACCGCTGGCGCCCTTCATATAGGCCGAGCCGTCGCGTTTCAAATGTTCCTTCAGAAAGTCGCTCCAGCCCGTCATGGTGATCTGCGTCGAAGGCTTAGAGGTGGCTTTTGTATCGGATGCCACATCCCAGGCCTTGATTTGTGCGCCTTCCGAGGGATCGGAGACGGTGAGCGTGCCGGTCTTCAAGGCCTCCAGCATGGCGTTGGCCTGCGATGCCTTGTCTGGATCCTTGCTCAGCGCCTCCAGCATCTCCTTCAGCCCTTTCATGAAATCGGCTTTGGTGATGTCGCCTGAGGAAGGCTGCGTATCCGTACCGTCGGTCTGGGTGTCCTCGTCGGATGTCTGGCCATATTGCGCCAGAAGCTGCGTCAGCCTGGTATTGGTGGAAGAGGAACTATCGAGCCCATAGGAGCCGAGGAGAGCCGCCCGCGTGGAAGATGATTGCGTGGCGGAGTTGTCTTCCTGTTCCTTGATGGCCTTGAGGGCCAGTCTGGTGGCGGTGAGGCGGGTGGAAAGGTCAATGGAGGAGACCATAGCGCAAACTGTTTCCATCATCGGGCGATACGCGTCATTCGTACCGGACCGGCTCGGCGGCGATCAATCCCGCCTTTCGTCTCCTTTCATAAGAAGACCGGGTACATCCAGGCCAGCTTTCGGCTTGGGATACACCCGGTCTTAATGGTCGGACTTTGCGCGACGCTTGCGGATCAGTTTTCCTGAACGGAGACGCCGTTCGGGCCGATATTCATCTCGATACCCTTGGGCTTGCTTTCCTCGTGCCAGACATAGGCTCCAAGGCCGACAAGAACCACCAGAAGCGCGCCAATGATGAGATAGAGATTGTTGGTCTGCGTCATAAGATGTCTCCCCGTTTGACAATCAGAATCGGGGGCTAAACGCATGAAATGGTGTAAGGTTCCGTAAGGGTAGGTCTTTACGCGGTGCGTGCGCGCCGCCGCAGGCTTTCGCGTTTTTCCAGCGCCATGCAGCCCCACAATATGCCGAGCAGCAGGAAGAAATGCCGCCAGTGGTCGGTATCGATAACGGCGCCGATCATCACATGTCCAACGAAGGTCACCCAGGAAATGATCAGGAAAGACTGCCAGGGACGTGGCCGCAGCAGATGTCTGAAACCGGCGGCAATCGTCCAGCAGATGAGGGTAAGATAAATGACGAAACCAAACCACCCATGCGTGGTCAGGCTTTTCAGCCAGATATTATGTTCGGCTGCGGGAAAGATATTGTCGAACACCATCGGTCCAATGCCGAGCGGATGTTCCATGGCGAGCAGGAAGCCAAGATAGTGGCGCGCAAAACGCCCAAGATGCCCACCATCATAAGATTGCACCGCAGAGGCGCGGCTAAGGAACAGATCGGCCACCTGTTTGAACTGCAGCGCGATGATAACAGCCGCGACCATGAGGCCCGCGGCGACTAGAAACAAGACGAGTATCTTCAGACGAAAGGCGGCCGTTCGTTCCTTCAGCAGCATGACGAAAACGAGGAGAATGGTGGCGAACAGAAACAGGCCCCAGGCCGCGCGCGAGAATGACAGAAAAATGCCGAGCGACAGGATGAGCAGCCCGACGATCCGTAAAGGCGCATGCATCGCCTTGCCGGTGAGGAGGCCGTAGATCAGATAAAGCGAGGGTGTCACCAGGAAGGGACCGAAGACGTTCGGGTCCTGAAATGCGCCCTTGGCGCGATCATAGAGGGTAAAGACCTCGAAACCCGGAATAGCATGGAAATATCCGATGATGCCGAGCAGTGAGGTGATGAGCGCTGCGGCGAGCCAGGCGCGGAAAATCAACAATAGCCGCTGATATTTGTCTTCAACGATTGCCGCATAAAATACCGAGGTCAGCGCCAGAAAGGTCGAGACGGCGAGATAAAGCGGTCCTTCGTCCAGATCGGCCATGGTGGTGAGCGAAAGATAACCGCCGACGTTGAAGGCAAGCAGCAGACATAAAAGCAGGACGACAGTGCGCGAAAGGCGAAGGCCGAGCAGGAACCACAAGGCCACCTGTCCCACCATCATCAATTCGTAAGGCGCCGGTTCGGAAATCACGAAACCGGAGAGGAACACGCCAAACGCGATGAAGAACGCGCCGATGATCCGCATGGTGGCCAAAGGTGCATCAAAATCCGCCGCGTGCTGGTAACCGGTGTGGGTCAATAGGCGTTTTCCGATTTGAGCAGCCGGATCGGCGTGAGGAACAGGATCTTCAAATCGAGAAACAGCGACCAGTTCTCGATGTAATAGAGATCATATTCGGTCCGGAACTTGATCTTGTCGCCGTGGTCGATCTCGCCGCGCCAGCCGTTGATCTGCGCCCAGCCGGTGACGCCGGGCTTGACCTTGTGGCGTGCGAAATAATGCTCCACCACCTCGGTATATTTCAGGTCGCCGGTCTGGGCATGGACGGCATGCGGGCGCGGCCCGACGAGGGAGAGATCGCCATAGAGAACGTTGAACAACTGCGGCAGCTCGTCCATAGAGGATTTGCGCAGGAAACGGCCGACCGGTGTGACGCGCGGATCGTTTTTCGTCACCGCCTTTTTAGCTGTGGGATCGCTGAGTTCCGTATACATGGAACGGAACTTCCAGACGTTGATCGTTTCATTGTTGAAGCCGTGGCGCTTCTGCTTGAAAAGGACCGGGCCTTTGGAGGTCGCCTTCACGGCAATTCCCGCAGCCAGCATCACCGGCCAGAAAAGAGCGATCCCAAGAAGGCTGAAGGTGATGTCGAACAGCCGTTTCGCCACCGAATCCCAGTCGCGGATCGGCTTGTCGAACACATCCAGCATCGGCACATTGCCGACATGGGAATAGGCGCGCGGGCGGAAACGCAATTTATTGGCATGGGCAGCGATGCGGATATCGACCGGCAGCACCCACAGCTTGCGCAGAAGCTGGAGAATGCGCGCTTCCGCGCTGAGCGGCAGAGCGATGATCAGCATGTCGAGCTTCGTCAGGCGGGCAAATTCCACCAGCTCCGCAAAGGTGCCGAGCTTCGGATAACCGGCGACGACCTCGGGAGACCGATCGCCTTTCCGGTCGTCGAAAATGCCGCAGATGCGGATATCATTGTCGGACTGCTGCTCCAGCGAACGGATCAGGTCCCTTGCGGCATCGCCGCCGCCGACGATGACGGCGCGGCGTTCCATGACGCCGTTGCGGCCCCAGTGGCGAATGGCAAAGCCGAGGATCAGCCGTCCGGCGAAAATCGCGATCGCCCCCGTTGCATACCAGATGGCGAAAGCCTGCCAGGAATGCAGCGTTTCGGGAAAGAAAATGAGAAGGAAGCAGGCAATTCCCACGAAGGAGAGACAGACGGCGCCCTGAATGCGGGCGAACATTTTCATTGGTGTGCGCAACGTCGGCAACTGATAGCAATCACCCGCCTGCAGCAGGAAGACGCTGAGTGCCGCACCCAGCACGCCGCCGCTGAAAGCCTTTAGAAAGATTTCAAGGCCGCGATCGGCTGCAATACCGTTGACGATGGCAGCTATGACCACGAGCATCGTGAATTCGAGCAGCCGCAACTGCCCGATCACCATGTTGGGCGAATGATTGCCGCCGCGAAGCTGGTTGGCGATCTGCCGTGCGAGCGGATTGAGAACGACGGTTTCGGATGCCGCAGCCCCTCCGGATTCGTAGTCGGAGAGTTTCTTGCGCAATGACGCCAGATCGAATTGCTGTCTGTCCTTGTCAGTCTTGGTCATTGCTTTGGTCCGCACCATCAAGCGCATCTGGCCGAAAGTCGTATTCGATTTTCCACCGGACGATACGCAACTTCAAAGTGGTAGAGCCTCCCAATCAGCCTGGATGGACGCAAGGGCCTCTACGAGCTGGAAACTAGCCGAAACATGCTAAGAAACGTTTATGATGAGTTTCTACAGGACGGCTGGAATATACAATTAAAAATCGTGTTTTTAAAATGGGTTTAGGTCGTTAGCAGGTCACGATAGAGTTTCATCATCTCATCGGCCATGACTGGGGTTGAAAATTTCGCCTTGAAACTGTCGGGGCGGGGCATGACCCGTTGCGCCCAGTCGGCATCCTCCGCATCCTTGACCATGACGCGCGCCAGGGCATCGGCGTCGCCGGCCGGGACAAGCGCCTCGCTATCCTCTCCAAGAACTTCGGGAATGCCGCCGACATGCGAGGCGATGACGGTTTTGCCCGCCGCCAGCGCTTCCAGAACGATATAGGGCATGGCTTCGGCGCGCGAGGGCACCACCACCGTGGTGGCGAGTTCGAAGGCCTGTCTGGCGGGCATGGCGGCATGCATGGAAATCCTCCGGGAAAGCCCGGCCGTGTCGATCATCGCCGCATATTTGTCCCTGTCTGGTCCATCGCCGACGATGACGCCGGACATGGGCTGGCCGATGCTGCGTTCCATTTTCGCGAAGGCCCTGATGAAGACATCGGGTCCCTTGAGGTCGCGCAGCATGCCGATATAGAGAAAACGGGCAGCGCCTTTGCGGGGAGGGACGATTTGGAATTCGCTTTCCTGGACGCCGTTATAGATCATCGCGGTGCGCGTGCGCGGCTTGCCGACCTTGGCTTCGTAAGTCGCCTGCTCGAAATTGCAGACGAAACAGAGCGCATCGGTGAAATGCTCCTGAAACCGCTCCAGCCGCAGGAAGAACTGCCCCTTCAGGCTGTTTCGGGCATAATGCAGGCTGCCGCCATGCGGTGAATAGAGGCGGGCTACGCGATACCTGTTCGCCCGCAGGAGTGAGCCGATCAGCCGGGCAAGAGCGCCACCCTTGGCGCTGTGCCCGTGCAGAATGTCCGGCCGCAAACTTTTAATGTGCTTGTAGGATCTCCACAGCGCCATGAGGTCGCCGGGGTTGATCGACCGCCGGATGGGCAGGCGGGTGAGACCAAGCTCCAGCATCGGCGTGATCTGCGCGAAAAGCCGCTCTTCATGCGCTCCGCCGGTGGAGCTGTCGCAGACGATGCCGACTTTGTGGCCCTGCTTGACATGTTCCTCGATCAGATCGCGCACATGGCGGAAAACGCCGCCCACGGGTGAGCGGAAACAATGAATGATGCGCAGGGGAGGGCCGTCATCCGACACGTTCACCGCTCCGTTTTCAGAAGAAGCGTTCGCGTACATAGACGGTATCGCCCGCCAGAATGGGGGCAGATATCCCGATCCGACCGGTCATCACCTCGGTATTGATCTTGCGGGTAATGTCCACGTCAGCCTGGTTGGCGCGCGGGGTAAAGCCGCCAGCGATGGCAATGGCGTTTTGCGCCGTCATGCCCGGTACATAGGAATATTGACCGGGACGACTGACTTCACCCATGATGAAAACGGGACGATAACGGTCGATTTCGATGGTCACGTCGGGATCGCGCAGATAGCCCTGCCGTAGCTTCGCGGCGATGGCGGCTTCGAGCTGCGGCAACGTCTTGCCACGCGCGGGAACCTGGCCGACAAGCGGGAAGGCGATGTAGCCGGCCTGATCGACGGTATAGGTATTGGTCAGCCCAGCCTGTTCGAAAACATTGATACGCAGCCTGTCGCCACTATCGACGTGATAGGGTTGCAGCGCGGCCTCATTAAATGAGCGCGGTGCGGGTTGATATGCCGCGCAACCGGAAAGGGCCGTTAAAACGGCAAGCGTCAGTGCGGTGACATGTCGTGATCCGGCGAGCGGCATCTCATCTGGCTCCGAGTCGATCTTTGACCATTATTATCGTTCTGTTAGGGTTAATGGCCGGTAAACGTCTGACGCGAGCGATGGCAATATCGGTTTTATTTTAGCGGATTCTCCGAGATTAACGGTTGTGTTACCGGCAAGACTTAAACTTCGCGAAAATTGGCCATCTATATTTGAGCGCCCGAGGTTTGTCTCGGTTACGGAGTTCGCATGAACGGCGATCGCATTGACGACAGGGATGTGGATATCGATCTTGCGCAGCTTGTTGCAGCCATATGGCGGCGCAGGGGGCGGATCGCGGCTATCACGCTTCTCGCCGGTGGCTGCGCCTTCGTGATCGCCAGCATGATGTCACCAGCCTACAAGGGTGAGGCGCGCGTGCTAATCGAGTCACGAGCCGCCTCCTTCGGCGCGTCTCAGCAGTCCAATGCGCCCGCCGAACCCGTGCTTGATGAATTGACCGTTTCCAGCCAGGTCCAGATCCTGCAATCGGTCGACCTCATCAAGCAGGTGGCGAAGGACATGAAGCTTTATGAGCTTGATGAGTTCGATCCGGAAGCCCATCCTTCCTTTGTCTCGAAGTTGCTTGTCGCTGTTGGCCTCAAGAAAGATCCGCTGCAGGTCCTGCCCGAGGAGCGGGTGCTGACGGCCTTCCGGGAGAAGTTGCAGGTCTATCAGGTCGAAAGCTCGCGCGTCATCACGGTCGAATTCTCCTCAAAGGATCCGAAGCTCGCCGCCGCCATCCCCAATGCGATGATGAAGGCCTATATTGCGCTGCAAAGCGGCGCGAAGCTGGATACCAGCACGGAAGCGGCACGCTGGCTGGAGCCGGAAATCGCCAATCTGCGCGAAAAGGTGCGTGACGCCGACAGGAAGGTCGCGGACTACCGCGCCTCCTCCGATCTTCTTTCGGCCGGGCAGGGCGAAACGCTTGCCACCCGCCAGCTCAGCGATATTTCCACCGAACTTGGCCGTATCCGTGGCGAGCGCGCCAATGCGGAAGCGCGGGCCGAAGGTGTGCGCAATGCTCTGGCAAGAGGCCGCGCGCTCGATACCTTCCCCGATGTCGTCGCCTCCCCGACGATCCAGAGGCTGAAGGAAAACGAAACGACGATCCGCAGCCAGATTTCCGATCTGACCTCTTCGTTGCTGGAAGGACATCCGCGCATCCGAGCGCTGCGCAACCAGCTGACCGGCATCGAGCGGCAGATTCAGGAAGAGACCCGCAAGGTGCTCGCAAGCCTTGAAAACGAGGCGAATGTGTCGCGCCTGCGCGAGCAGCAACTCGTCCAGCAGTTAAACGTTCTGAAATCGGAAAGCGTGCGCGCCGGCGAACAGCAGGTGGGCCTCAACGATCTTGAGCGCGAGGCTTCGGCCCAGCGCCAGCTTCTCGAGACCTATCTCGCCCGTTACCGTGAAGCGACGTCGCGTGCAGGTTCGGTGGATTCCACGCCGGCCGATGCGCGTGTCATTTCGGCGGCCGTGGAACCGCGTGAACCCTATTTCCCGAAAACCGGCGCTATTACCATCGTCGTGACGCTCGCAGCTTTTCTGCTGTCCTGCATCGTCGTCATGCTGGTGGAACTGTTCACCGGCCGGGCTCTGAAGCCAGTTGGTCGCAGCCAGATTCCGCCGCTCTCCGATCCGCCACCGCCGGCACGCGCGCGGGTCGAGGCGGATGAGGCCGCGGACGTGCCGGAACAGCCCGTTGCCGAGCGTCACGAGACAATCCAGCCTGCCTCCCAGGCCATTCCCGTCGCGGCGCACCACGCGATCACCGAGGAGCAGCGGCAGATACCCGTCGCGACCATGGCATCGATACCGGCCTTGCCAGAGGAAGATGTTCCTGTCGCGCAAGAGGTGACTGCAGAAGAGGACGTCGAGACGGCAGATGATTTTTCGATCGATGCCGTTGCGGGCTTCCTTACCACGCGGCTTGCCAAGCCGGTCGCCGCCGTCGTGTCGCCGGCCGGTGATAGCGGTTCGACCTCAACCGTGATGCTGGCGCGCGCTTTGTCCGAAATGGGCCGGTCGGTCGTTCTTGTCGACATGACGGCATCCGGCTGTCCAACGCGTCTGATGGCGCCAGAGGCCGGGCTTCCCGGTGTCATGGACCTTCTGGCCGGTGCAGCCGCCTTTGGTGAAACCATTCACGGAGACCGGCTATCTGACGCCCATATCGTGCCGCGCGGTAACGCCCAGCCGCGTGAAGCCATGCGCGCCATAGACCGCCTGACAATGATCCTCGGCGCATTGTCCGACGCCTACGATACGGTTCTCGTTGAATGCGGTGCGGTGCAGATTGCAAGTCTTGAAAAAATGCTGCGCAATCTGCCGGCGGAAATCATTGTTTCCGTTCCCGGACAGGATGGCGAGATGCTGGAAAAGACGCTCGGTGACCTGGTGGCTCAGGGTTATGAGCAGGCCCTGCCGATGACCGGCATGCGCAAGCCGGATCATCTGAGCGCCGCCTGAGGGGCCGCGAAACCCCTTTCAGTCGGCGGCCGAAGCCTCCGCCCTTGGCCGTCCGGCGCGAAAGCGCTGGATCAGCGCATAGAGCGCCGGACTGGATTTGATCAGGCTCTTCGTGCGGGCGATGGCGACATAGGCGGAAGCCGCTGCACGGCCCTTCAACGTTACCGGCAGGAATATGTCGTGCTGCACGGTGGAAAGCGGGCACCAGCTGCGTTTGTAGAGCTGGTCACCCACACCGAAATCGAAAATCGCCGCCTTTTCGCGACAGGCCCTTTCAATCATCAGCCAGAACAGCAGTTCGCCGGGGCTGACTTCCGAAACGGATTCATCGATCGAACCGAACTGGCAGATGACGTGGTCCTGCTTGCGCGAAAGACCGGCAACGGCAGCGATGATGCCTTCATTTGCGCCGTGCAGGCGGATGGCATGCAGCTCCAGCAGAGTATCCGTGCCCGTTTCCGGGAAGTTGGCCAGATCGTAGAAGAAGTCTTTCACCGATTGCTGGCGAAAAACATCGGGAATGCCCTGAGAGGCAAAGCGGGTGGCCTTTTGCCGGAAGAATGTCTGTAATAATTCGCATTTTTCCTGGGGGGACCGGGCAATGACATGGCTGTAGCCACCCATTTCCTCGGTCCTGCGGCTCTGGATTCGGAATTTCTTCCGGCGTCTCTTTGCATTGACCTGCCGAAGCGTCGCTTCGAAACTGTCGAGCAGGGGGAGCTGGAAGGCCGGGTTCTGATTTTCGACGGAAGCCAGATAGGAGAGCGGGCTGGTCCTGCCGCGCCAGATCAAAGGGATATTCTGCAATGCGAGAATATCGGCCCGGCCGTCAAGCAGCTTGCGCGCCTCGCGCGCAATCGCCGCAGCGATTTCCTGTCCGGCCTGCTCGGCAAATGCCGGTTCGAAAAGTCCCGTATTGATATTGTTGAAGCGATCACCTGGAAAACGCGCCTTGCGGATACCGCCTTCCTGCACGATTTCGAGCGGCAGCAGGAAGATGGTTTTCCCCTCCCGCCGGCCGCGCAGGGTCAGAAGGGCGCTCTCCTGCGTCTGCGCCCAGATGGAGCACCAGCCGAAACCCTGATGAAGCGAATTGAGCGGGTCGTTTTCCAGCTGCTCCCATTCGGAGCGGATGGTCGCAGCGTCATCGACGAGATCGATCACCAGACGATCAGAACCCCGCCGCTCGTTATTCACGGCGGTCGACGTTTTATCCTCGCTGATTGTGACCGGCCCCTCAGCCACCATCCACTCTCTCCGGTTGTTTCGGTCGGACTATATCGTTGAGCGGCAAACAATCGGTTTATAAAATTGCGACCTCAGGGTGTCGCGTCCCCGCCCGTGCTTAGCCCTGTTTTTTAGGGCCGGCCATCCATTTGATGATCAGCATTGCCGGCAGGATCCACAGGACCCCGCTCAGCACGAAATAGGCGAGATGCACCCACCACGGTGATTGCGCCAGCGTCGCCGAAGCAATGGCCGTCGCCACAACCGCGTAGACGACGACGAGGCCGATGATGACGATGGTGCCGATGAGCGATCTGAGGCGAGGATGCATGAAATCTTCCGTTAGTGAACAAGTGGCTGCGACTATAACGCCGCGACCCCATGCCGCAAACCCTGAGGCCTTGTTTTGTGGTGCGGGTTGGGAGTAATCAACATGGCTGTATGATGGAGACCCGACAGATGCGTTCGAACAGCATGACGATGGCAAATGGTTCTGTGGACATGGGGGTGGAAGCCGCCCTGCAGAAGCAGGATAAGGACCGCCGCCTGCTGCGCATCTGGCTGCGTGTCGTGCTTTTCACGCTCTTCTGTCTGGTTCTCGTCGGTGGAGCCACGCGGCTCACCGAATCCGGCCTCTCAATCACCGAGTGGAAACCGATCCACGGCGCCATTCCGCCGCTTTCCGTGGCTGAGTGGGAGGAGGAATTCCAGCTCTACAAGCGCATTCCCCAATATCAGGAAATCAACAAGGGCATGTCGCTTGACGAGTTCAAGACGATTTTCTGGTGGGAATGGGCGCACCGCCTGCTCGCGCGTACCATCGGCCTCGTCTTCGCCCTGCCGCTCGCCGTCTTCTGGCTCACCGGCCGGGTCGAAAAACGTCTGCGCCTGCCGTTGGTCGGCCTTCTGGCGCTTGGCGGGTTTCAGGGTTTTGTCGGTTGGTGGATGGTTTCATCAGGCCTCGTCAACCGCACGGATGTTTCGCAATATCGCCTCGCTACACATCTGACGATCGCCTGCCTCATCTTCGCGGGCTGCATGTGGATATTGCGCGGTCTGTCGCATCATTCGCCTGACGCGGCGAATGAGCGGACGGGCAGGGGCTTTGCGGCGCTGCTGACGGTGCTCTGTCTGTTCCAGATTTATCTCGGTGCGCTGGTGGCGGGGCTGAATGCTGGTCTTTCCTATAATACCTGGCCGCTGATGGACGGATCGTTGGTGCCGGGCGATCTTTTCCTGCAGCAGCCCTGGTGGATCAACCTCTTTGAAAATCCGAAGACGGTGCAGTTCATCCACCGCCTCGGCGCCTATACGCTGTTTGCCGCCACCCTGTGGCATATGGTGTCTATGGCACGCGCCTTGCCGAATACACCGCATGCCCGCCGATCCGTGCTGTTCTTCGTGCTCGTCTGCATTCAGGCGGCGCTCGGCATCACCACGCTTTTGATGCATGTGGATATTCATGTCGCGCTCGCCCATCAGGGCATGGCGCTGTTCGTGCTTGGCTTTGCGGTCGCCCACTGGCGCGGTTTCATCGGTGAATATCCGGCGCCGGTTTCGGTCGAAATCAGGGACTAGAGTTACGGTCTGTCAGGCTCCCTGAGCCTGCTCAGAACTGTTTCAGGACGGCCTTGACGGTTGCCGCGACAGCGAGTTCGTTGTCGCGTTCTTCCGCATTGTCGTCCTCTTCGTGCCAAGTTGCCGAAAGACAGCCATAAGCAAAGGCATATTTCAGCAATAGCCGCTCGTCCCGTTGCAGGGCCTTGGCGAAGATTGCCGCCATGGAGGCAATGCGCGCCTCGCTGCGGGTAAGATCGAAACGGTCGAGCGGATTGGAGAACATGTTGGCGACATCGAATGCCGTATCGCCGATCAGGCCGGCCGGATCGATGATGATCCAGCCACGATCGCTGCGCATGATATTCTCATGGTGCAGATCGCCATGCAGCGGCTTGATATCCCGCTGTTGGCCGATCAGCTCCTGCGCAAGCGTGGCCGCCTCGATATAGATGCTGTCCACGCCGTCGGAACGATCCTGTTCCGCCTTGCGGAACAGGCTTTCGAAATAGAGCGGCAGCGTCAGCAGACTTGAGGGCGGCGGCTGCTCGGACGGCTGGTGATATCGAAGCAGCACTTCGGCAGCGATTTCCGTCGTGGCATCGTCATTACCGTCGCAGAACAGCACGTCGCGAAGGGTCTCCGTGCCGGCATGTTCCATCAGCAGAATATTGTCGGAACGGTCTAGCAGTTCGACGCAGCCAATCCCCGCGCGCCATTCGATGAAATCCGCCCCGCGAAGGCTGTCTTTCAGCACTTTCTTTTTCAGAACCTTGGCAACGGCAAGAGACCCGTCCTTGCGCGTCAGTTCATAAACGACCCCGGCCGGTGTATCGGCGATGCGTTTTGCGGCCTCAATATTCCACGAGGCCGGAAAAGCGGGTGTGGCAATATTCATGAGAAACGTCTCATGCGGAGAGCATCAGTTCCATATTCTGCACCGCAGCACCAGACGCGCCCTTGCCGAGATTGTCGAGCAGCGCCACGAGATTGATGTGCTCGCCGCCCGGCGTGCCGAAGACGTAAAGCTTCATCGTGTCCTTGCCCGCCAGTTCTTCGGCATCGATGCGGGAAAGCCCCTTGCTTTCGGCGAGCGGTACGACGCTGACGATGTCCTGACCCGCATAGTGGTCGGTCAGCGCCGCGTGGATCGTTTCGATATCAGTGCCTTCCTTGAGGTCAGCAGCAAACAGCGGCACCTGGACGATCATTCCCTGCGGGAAACGACCGACGGAGGGCGAAAACAGCGGCGCACGGTCGAGCTGGCCATGAATGGTCATCTCCGGCACATGCTTGTGCTTGAGCGTCAGGCCATAGAGGAAATTATTGGCGCTGATCGCGTCATCGCGGCTCTGGTCTTCCATCTGCGCGATCATCTGCTTGCCACCGCCGGTATAACCGGAAACCGCATTGACGCTGACCGGATAGCCGTCGGGCAGGAGACCTGCGGCGCGCAGCGGACGCAGAAGGGCGATCGCGCCGGTCGGGTAGCAGCCCGGATTGGCGACGAGGCGGGCGGAACGAACCTTTTCGCCCTGGTCCTTGTCCATTTCGGCAAAGCCGTAAGCCCAGTCCTGATGGACGCGATAGGCAGTGGAGGTATCGATGATGCGGACATTGTTGTTGCCGGCCACCATCGAGACGGCTTCCCGGGAAGCGTCATCCGGCAGGCAGAGGATGGAAATGTCGGCATTGTTGAGCATATCCTCGCGCATCGCCGCATTGCGACGCTCGGCTTCAGGAATGGACAGCAGCTCGATATCGCGGCGACCGGCAAGGCGCGTGCGGATCTGCAGACCCGTGGTGCCGTGTTCGCCATCGATGAAGATCTTCGCTGTCATGTCCTTGTCCTGACTTTTCAAAGGGTTGCGAGGGTATTCGGAATCAGTTTGGCAAGCGCCGTTGTCTTTGTCAGCCAGCCTTGGCCAGCCGTTCGGCGCGCAAGCCAAGCATATACATTGCAACGGTCGCTCCGGCAATGGCGGTAATATCTGCATGGTCGTAAGCGGGCGCTACCTCCACGATATCGGAACCGCGAATATCCAGCTGGTCGAGACCGCGCAAAACGGAGAGAATTTTGGCGCTTGTCGGCCCACCAGCCACGGGCGTGCCTGTTCCCGGTGCAAAGGCGGGGTCGAGGCAATCGATATCGAAGGTGAGGTAGGCGGGCATGCCAGCCGTGTGCTTGACGATCAGCGCCGCGATATCGCCCGCACGCATGTCCTCCACCTCGTAACCGTGGAGAATGCGGATACCGAAATCCTCCGGGGCGTGGGTGCGGATGCCAATCTGGATGGATCGATCCGCGTCGATCAACCCATCCCGCACAGCGCGTGCCACGAAGGAACCGTGATCGATGCGCTTGCCATCGTCGAACCAGGTATCCTGATGCGCGTCGAACTGCACCAGCGCCAGTGGCCCGTGTTTGGCGACATGCGCCTTCAGCAGCGGCCAGGTAATGAAATGATCGCCACCGAGCGTCAGCAGATAATCCGTCTTGGAGATGATCTTTCGCGCTTCCTTTTCCATCGTATCAGGTGTCTTCCAGTGATTGCCGTAATCGAGCAGACAGTCGCCGTAATCGATGGTCGGCATATGGGCGAAAAGATCGCGTGCAAAGGGATATTGCGGATCATTATCAAAGATCGCCGAGGCGCGGCGGATCGCCTGCGGCCCGAAGCGCGCACCTGGCCGGTTGGAGGTGGCGGCGTCAAAGGGAATGCCCCAGACCGCCGTCGAAACGCCCTTGAGGTTCTTCGTATATTTACGACGCATGAAGGATAGGACGCCCGCATGGGTCGGGTCGGTGGCGGCCGAAGTCAGCGCCGTCGCGGTAAAGGCATGGTCGATTGTTTTGGCCGGCATTGATCACCCCATTGCGATTTGCGCCGAGGTTGCTGTCTTCTTGCCAAAAAAACAAGGGAGGAGAGCCACGAAAAAAGGCGGAGCCGAAGCCCCGCCTTTCGAAGTTCTGAACGAACCGTTCCCGTAAGCGATTAGCGCTTGGAGAACTGGAACGAACGGCGGGCCTTGGCCTTACCGTACTTCTTACGCTCGACAACGCGGCTGTCGCGGGTCAGGAAGCCACCCTTCTTCAGAACGGAGCGCAGGCCCGGTTCGAAGTAGGTGAGAGCCTTGGAAACACCGTGACGAACGGCGCCGGCCTGGCCGGAAAGACCGCCGCCTGCAACCGTTGCGATGATGTCGAACTGACCCGAGCGGGCAGCAGCGACCAGCGGCTGCTGGAGGATCATCTGCAGAACCGGGCGTGCGAAATACGTGGTGAAATCGCGGCCGTTGATGATGATCTTGCCAGAACCGGCCTTCACCCATACGCGGGCTACGGCGTTCTTGCGCTTGCCGGTCGCGTAGGAGCGGCCGAGAGTGTCAACCTTGCGGACGTGCACGGGAGCCGAAGCTTCCGATGCCGGGGCGAGGTCTTTCAGAGAGGAAAGATCGGCCATTATCAGGCGCTCCTTACGTTCTTCTTGTTAAGCGCGGCCACGTCGAGAACGGTGGGCTGCTGTGCTTCGTGCGGGTGGTTAGAGCCAGCGTAAACGCGCAGGTTCTTCATCTGGCGACGGCCGAGCGGGCCGCGCGGGATCATGCGCTCGATGGCCTTTTCAACGACGCGCTCCGGGAAGCGGCCTTCGATGATCTGGCGAGCGGTGCGCTCCTTGATGCCACCCGGATGACCGGTGTGCCAGTAGTACTTCTTGTCGGAATACTTCTTGCCGGTGAAAGCAACCTTTTCCGCATTGATAACGATGACGTTGTCGCCATCATCAACGTGGGGGGTAAAGGTAGCCTTGTGCTTGCCGCGCAGGCGGGTTGCAACGATGGTTGCGAGGCGACCAACAACGAGGCCTTCGGCGTCGATGATGATCCACTTCTTCTCCACCTCAGCGGGCTTCTGAACGAAAGTAGACATGGATTTCACTTTCTAACGTGGACCCGTCACACTCCTGATAAAAGAGCATACGGGCGTTTCTTGTTGCTTGATTTGGTTGCGTTTAAAGGCAACCGCAAATGACCCTATTCCGGCTGGAATCCGATCTGGCGCGCTTATACGGTGTGTGTGCGAAAGCGTCAATATGACCGATTTTGCAGGTCGTAAAAATAAAATAATAAAAACAGTACGTTAGTAATGGGGTATTATTTTACCCCACTGGATGGACCCGTTTTAGCCGAGCCGCATTACCAGAACGCCCGCTGCAATGATGCCGCCGGCGAGATAACGCCAGACGCTGGCGCGTTCCTTCAGGATGACGACGGAGATCACCAGCGCGAAAAGAATGGAGGTTTCCCGCAGCGCCGCGACGACGGCAACGGGGGCCTTGGTCATGGCATAAAGCGCCAGACCATAGGACAGAATGGAGCCGCCGCCGCCGATCAGGCCGCGCCACCAGTTGCGCCGCACATGCTGCGCGACCGGGCCGATGCCCCGCTGGTAAAAGGCAAAACCGAACAGCAGTACCGGCGGCAGAAGCGACATCCACAGTGTATAGGAAATGGCATTGCCGGAAAGCCGCGCTCCCACCCCGTCGACAAAAGTATAGGAGGCGATCACGAAGGCATTGAGGAGAGCGACCAGGATCGCCTTTCCGCCGCCGCGCCGCGCTTCGAAAGCCAGCGTCAGGATGCCGCCGGAAATGACTGCGATACCCGCCAGAGCAAGGGGGCTCAACACCTCGCTGAGGAACAGGCTGCTCGTTGCGGCGACGATCAAGGGCGCCACTCCGCGCATGACGGGATAGACGAGGCCAATGTCGCCGATCGTATAGGCGGCGGCGACGAGGCGGAAATAGGCAAATTGCAGAACAGCCGAGGCAATCAGAAAAGGAATGGCCACCGGCGCGGGAAAGGGCAGGAAAGGCAGGAAGGGTAAGGAGCAGGCCGCAGCTCCCGCCGCAATCAGCGAGGCATCCAGCGATTTGTCGGATCCGGATTTGACCAATGCGTTCCATCCGGCATGCAGCACCGCACCGAGGAGCACAAGAAGAAGAATGTCCAATGTCACAATAGAGACTCGCTCGCCGGCTACTTTGTGCAACCTATAACATCGGTTTGAAAACCGGAATCGATTTCCGGCGGGCGGCCAGCCTTTTCCGATTTACCCACGCACGCACATGTTTTTCGATCGCGCGAACCACCCGAGCGGGGTGTGCCTGCCGCAGATATTGTTACACGCGTAAAGTTTTTGCTTTGTTCATGTCGTCGAATGGCGGAATGATTTTGCGCGGGGTCAATGCCAGGTTCTGCTCAGGATTTCATCTGTCAGGCGCGGGCGCCCGTGGTGGATGCACGGCTTTCTGCTTTGCCAAGAGGAGCGCTTGGGCTGAAAATACGACGTGTTTCACTAAATGTTCCCGCCGATCTCCCATGGGTGACTTGAAGCAAGGTGTATCAATTCGGGAATGGTGTGGGTGAAAACAAATTTCAAAAATTCTTAGAGGGACGGACTATAACGTTACAGGTTGGTGTCTTGATTGATTTACGACATAACTTCTTGAAAATTAGATATGGCTAATTTAACTGCGAACGGAATGAAAACAAACAGGAGACGAACAGCGCATGAATTGCACGCCAATGTTGTTTTTGCCCTTCATTCAGGCTTGGCTGCGCCATTTTTTAAAACTGGACAAGATAGTCAATAAAATCTGGATGCCTGTGCTTGGTGAAATCATTTTGCGTAGCCGAAGGGCGGTCGCTGCACGACTCCAAACTCTCCGTGGCCGCGATTTTCTAGCGGGCAGGGGTTCAAGATGACGAAGAAGCTTCCTATGTGCGAGGGGTGGGGCGCAACAGGCGGCGTCAAGGCTGTGTTGGCGACATCATGCGCGAGACGCTATGCTCCCGAGGCTTTCGGATAGAAGATTTGCGCGGACCTTCTTTAAACCACATGACGTTCCGGAAGGGATAAGTTGACATGCAGCATGATACTTACGAGCCCGACTATCTCAGAAGAATTCTGACTGACGTCAAAACCATCGCCCTGCTAGGCGCTTCTCCCAATCCCGAGAGGCCCAGCCACGGCGTGATGCGCTTTCTGCTGTCCAAGGGGTATCGCGTGTTTCCGGTCAATCCCGGTCAGGCGGGCAAGGAGATATTGGGCCAGAAGGTCTATGCCAGGCTCGCAGATATCCCTGAGGCGATCGACATGATCGATGTTTTCCGCGCGCCGGAATATTTGTCGGCCATTGTCGAAGAGGCGATATTGCTGCCCGAGCGACCTTCGGTGATCTGGGGCCAGCTTTCCGTTCGCGACGACAATGCGGCCGCCAAGGCGGAAGCCTATGGCATGGAAGTGGTGATGGACCGTTGTCCCGCAATTGAGTATCCGCGTCTCAATATTGCGCGATAGTTGGTACGGATTGCACTTATCATTTGGCGCCAAGGCATTATGATCTCTCCAAAATTCCAATGGAGGAAACATAATGCCGAGCAACAATCCCGGATTTTCGACGCTGGCCGTTCACGCGGGCGCGCAGCCTGATCCGACCACCGGGGCGCGCGCGACGCCGATTTATCAGACGACGGCCTATGCTTTCCGCGATGCCGATCACGCCGCCGCCCTGTTCGGATTGAAAGAGTTCGGCAATATTTATACCCGCATCATGAACCCTACGCAGGCGGTTCTGGAGGAGCGCGTGGCGGCGCTGGAAGGCGGCACGGCGGCGCTCGCCGTTGCGTCTGGCCACGCGGCGCAATTGCTGGTTTTCCATACGCTCATGCAGTCCGGTGATAATTTCGTTGCCGCCCGCCAGCTTTATGGCGGCTCGATTAACCAATTCGGCCACGCCTTCAAGGGTTTCGACTGGCAGGTGCGCTGGGCAGACGACGCAGATCCGGCAAGCTTCGAGGCGCAGATCGATGAGCGCACGCGCGCCATCTTCATTGAAAGCCTTGCCAATCCCGGTGGCACTTTCATCGATATCGCCGCGATTGCCGATGTCGCCCATCGCCACGGCCTGCCGCTCATCGTCGACAACACCATGGCGAGCCCCTATCTGCTTCGGCCGCTGGAACACGGCGCGGATATCGTGCTGCATTCGCTGACGAAATTCCTCGGCGGGCACGGCAATTCCATGGGCGGCATCATCGTCGACGGCGGAACTTTCGACTGGTCGGCGAGCGACAGATTCCCGGCATTGTCGCAGCCGCGGCCGGAATATTCCGGCGTCGTGCTACATCAGACCTTCGGCAATTTCGCCTTCGCCATTGCCTGCCGCGTTCTGGGATTGCGTGATCTCGGCCCGGCAATCTCGCCCTTCAACGCCTTCCTGATCCTGACCGGCATAGAGACGCTGCCGCTGCGCGTTCAGCGCCATTCCGACAATGCGCTCGCCGTCGCGAAATGGCTGAAGGCACATCCGAAGGTCGGCTGGGTGCATTATGCGGGCCTGGAGGACAGCGACAACCACGCCATCCAGCAGCATTATTCGCCGAAGGGGGCGGGCTCGGTCTTCACCTTCGGTATCAAGGGCGGTTATGCCGCCGGCAAGGCACTGGTGGAAGGGCTGCAGCTTTTCTCCCATCTCGCCAATATCGGCGATACGCGTTCGCTCGTCATCCACCCGGCCTCCACCACCCATGCCCAGCTGACACCGGAGCAGCAGACCGCCGCCGGCGCCGGGCCGGATGTGGTGCGCCTGTCGATCGGCATCGAGGACGTCAAGGACATCATCGCCGATCTCGAACAGTCGTTCGCAAAAATCTAGGGGCGCGCCGACATGACAAATCTTGTGTCTTTTGAAAGCTACGCTGTCGAAGTGGAGCATGGCGCGCCCGCGCCGGAAAGGCTGATATCAGGCGATCCCAAATTCACGACATGGAATCTGGAAGAGGCGACCGGCGGCATCTATGCGGGCATCTGGCAGTCCACACCCGGCAAATGGCGGGTGGTCTATGATGAGTGGGAGTATTTCAACATTCTCGAAGGCCACTCCATCCTGACCGAGGACGGCGGAGCGCCGCGCAATCTGAGGCCAGGCGACCGCGTCGTCCTGCGGCCGGGCTTTACTGGCACCTGGGAGGTCGTTGAAACAACGCGGAAGGATTACGTCATCAGGCTTTGAAGCCTGATGACGCTTCAAAGCTACTATTGCCCGTCGAATTTGAGAATCGATGGAAGGAGCCCGGGAAAGCGGGCTTCCATATCCTCAAGGCGGACGACGCTGATATTTTCGACGCCTTGTTTATGAGTGCGGATCAATCCGGCCTCACGTAAGATTCGCATATGGCTGGAAAGGGTTGAGCGCGGCATATCCTGACAGGGTGCCGCCGAGCCACAATTTTGTCCGGTCTCGGACCCCCATAATTTACGGATGATGCCCATTCGTGCGGGTTCGCCTAGAGCAGCCAGTACGGCCGTTAACGATATGTCCTCGCGAGCGGGATGAAAAAACTGAACCATGGGCCCGCTCTAGCATATGGATTGACAGTCTTCAATATTTCAATAAAACCGAAATACCGAATTACGGTTATTCGGTAAATTAGATATTTACGGAGTTTGCAATGTCTGGAATGTTCAACGGGCAAGTGGTCGTCGTCACGGGCGGATCGACCGGCATCGGCTTTTCAGTCGCCAAATTGTTTCTGGAAGGTGGGGCGTCTGCCGTCTACCTGACGGGCCGCACTTCGGCCAGTCTCGATGCCGCCGTCGCCAAACTCGGGAAGGGGGCAATCGGCTTCGTTTCCGACGTTGCGAAGCTCTCTGACCTGGAGCAGCTCAAGAACCGTATAGAAGCAGACGGGCGGAAAGTGGACGTATTGGTCGCCAACGCCGGCATCGCGGAGAATAACGAGCTTGGCGAGACCAATGAGGCCCTCTACGACCGGATTTTCGATATCAACGTAAAGGGCGTGTTCTACACGGTGCAGACGCTGTTGCCCGTGCTGCGCGATGGCGGTTCGATCGTATTGACGGGGTCGATCGTCGGCAGCAAGGGCATGGAAAGGCTGAGCGCTTACAATGCTTCGAAAGCGGCGGTTCGATCCTTTGCCCGAAGCTTTGCCAATGATCTCAAAGGGCGCGGAATTCGCGTCAATACCGTCAGCCCGGGTGTTACCCGCACGCCGATCATGGAAAACGGGCTGAAGATGGACGATGAAAAGATCGCCGGTTTCCAGGCTTATCTGAAGGAAGCGGCACCGATCGGTCGGATGGCGGACCCCGACGAAATTGCCGAGGCAGTGCTGTTTCTGGCGTCTTCCAAGGCCAGCTATATTACCGGCGTGGAACTTTCCGTCGACGGTGGGCTGGCGCAGATCTAAGGGCGACGCTTCGTCACGCTGATCTACCAGCTGAGATCGAGCCGCTCCAGACCATGGAAATGATAGACGTCCTTCACCTTGGGCGGCTCGGCGATCTTCAGACCCGGCAGACGTTTGAAAAGCAGGGGCAAAGCGAGATTGAGCTCCAGTCTCGCAAGCGGCGCGCCGATGCAGAAATGGATGCCGGCGCCGAAGGAGACGTTGGCGCCTTCGTTCCGATCCGGCCGGAAGGCCAAAGGATCGGAAAACTTCGCCGGATCGAGGTTGGCGGCGGCCAGGATGAGGCTGACTTTATCGCCGCGCCTGAACTGCACGCCATCGATTTCGACCGGTTCAAGAACCCAGCGCTGGAAGATGTGGACCGGTGCGCAGATGCGCAGCGTTTCCTCCACTGTCCGCTCGGTTGCCGTCTCGTCGTGGAAGAGGGTTTCGGGGTTGATGCCGCTTTCCAGAATGATGCGCACGGAGTTGCCGATCTGGTGCACCGTCGCTTCGTGACCGGCATTCAACAACACGATGGTGGTGGAGACCAGCTCGTCGTCGGTCAGGTACTGCCCCTTGTGCTCCGTATGGATCATGTGGCTGAGCAGATCGTCCCTCGGCTCCGCCCGTCGCTCGGCGATGACGCTGCGCACATAGTCTGAAAATTCCTGCGCGGCCTTGTCGGCCAAAAGTTCGTCTTCGGGCGTGCGCTTGAACATGTACATGCCGACATAGGCATGCGACCATTTCAGAAGCTGCGGCCCCATCTCCTCGGGAATGCCGATCATGCGGGCGATCATCGTCACGGGAATGATGTCGGCATACGAGGAGAGCAGCTCCGTCTCGCCATTCGCTTCGAAGGCGTCTATCAGCCGGTTGGCGAGTTCGTCGATTTCCGGCTTCATCTTGTCGACATGCCGCGAAACGAAGGCGCGGTTGATCAGCGTGCGCAGCCGCGTGTGCTCCGGCGGCTCCAGCTCGAGAAGCGAATGCTGCTCGGCCAGGTCGAAATGCTTCACATGCTCGAGCGGCTCCGGCAGGCCGATCTCTTCACGACTCGCCACATGCAGGATCTGCCGCCCGAACCGGCGGTCGCGCAAAAGGGCGCTGACATGGTCGTAACCGGTAAAAAACCATTGCCGCTGCTCCTCCCAGTAGAAGGTGGGACATTGCGCATGCAAGGCGGCATAAACCGGATTTGGATCGTTGTAGAAGGCCGGATCGCGGGCGTTAAGTGAAACGCGGCGGGTAGCGGGGTCGATTTTGAGAAAGGGGAATGTCGCTGTCATGCTGATGGTTTATTCCGCGTGTGGCGCTTTGGGAAGGGCGGAAAACGCCTAGCCGGTGCCGCCGTTTGTCACCGTATGGCTACATCCTCACCGGCTGGCGATGGCGGATATCCGGTTCAGCGCCGCGACCTGCCGGTCGGCATTGTTGTCCATCGGGTTTTCCTCGCGGTCCGGGGCGGGCACGATCACATTGGCCGAATTCACATGGATGACGGTTCGGTTGCGCCCGGCTTTTTTGGCGGCATAAAGCGCACGGTCAGCCTCGGTCATCATCACACTCAGCTCGGCATCCTCGATCATCGCTTCGGATATGCCGACGCTGGTCGTCACCTTGATGGCTTCGTTGCGTGCAGTGATCTTGGAAAGGAGCAGACTGCTGCGGATGGATTCGGCAAGTGTCACGGTGCTGGAGGGGCTCTCCACCTCGGCCACCAACGCGAATTCCTCACCACCCATCCGGACGAAAAGGCCGCGATCGCCGATCACGCGCTGTGCGATCTTGCAGAAATGCACAAGCACGGCATCACCGGACTGGTGTCCGTATCTGTCATTGATCTTCTTGAAATGGTCGATGTCGAACAGCACCAGCGCCACATGACGGCTGGAGGCCGAAGACCTTTTCTTGATGCGCTCGAATTCTTCCAGAAGGCCCCGCCGGTTAAGGACGCCGGTCAGATGATCGGTCATGGCGAGCCGGTGGAGGCGGCTTTCCGTGTCCTCCATGATGATCTTGGCGCTGATCATGATGATGGCCGTGAAGCCGAGCATGCCGGAGATGGCAAGAGCTGACGTCATGGGAATGGCATTGGGAATCGCGGCATTGGCCGGGATGACGATGGATGCGACGAGGGCGCCAGCAAAGGCCTGCAGGATCAGGATCGTTGCCAACACCTTTCGGCTGCGCGAGCGACGCTCCCTGCTGGCGAGAAGTATGCCAGCGAGCATAAAATAGCCTGTTGCCGCACTGGCGTGATAAAGCAGGATACGGCCGACCATGTTTTCACGAACGGTCGGCACGAACATTCCGGCGATCCACAGCAGGGCAGGGATCGCAATCCAGCCCGCAAGCTTGCGTTGCTCCAGAGACAGGAGGCCCGCGAGCCAGAAACCAAATGCGGCCAGCGCCAAGGTGTTGCCGACCTGGATGGACAGGAAGCTTGAAATTTCCCCGCGAAACGCCACCATGACAGTACCAGCGCCTGTGGCGAGGAAACCCGCGGCGAAATAGAGATTGTGCCGGCGGGAAGGGCGGTGCAGCCACAGCGTTCCCAAAAGCACGGCAAGGGTGAACGTCTCCGCCGCCCATAGTAGCGTGCTCGTCTTTGCATCCAGCATTGCAAAATCCTATCTGCGCCATCATGCGGCAAAAGCGGAGAAGCTCGCACGACGTGCGTTATTCCCGCTGAATTGTTGAGCTGCCATTTCGCCCGGATGGGCCTGTTCGCCGATGGGAACCGAAATTCGTTTTTCAGTATCAGCAGCAAATACTAACGAGTTCTTGCCGGTTAGAAGTTATATCTGTGCATGAAGTACATTTTTTTGGTCCTCGCCAGTCTTGGTAAAAAATTGATGGCGGGGAGACAATTGGCTGCGGCTGGGACGAACGGGTGCAAAAGCCCGCCGGGGCCGGCCTTCAAGCCCTGCAAACCCTGTTGAGCCGTTAAGGATATGCGGCTTCGTGTCTTGAAGTACGGGGCAGGGACACTCTATGTAGGGAGAACGAAGGTTAGAAGTGATTCCGGAGCGGATTTCCGCGAAGGGCAGAGTTGACAAAGGACGGACATGAAAAATCCAGTTGATACCGCCATGGCTCTGGTGCCGATGGTCGTTGAGCAGACCAATCGCGGCGAACGCTCCTACGACATATTTTCCCGTCTTCTCAAGGAACGCATCATTTTCCTCACCGGTCCGGTGGAAGACCAGATGGCATCGCTCGTCTGCGCGCAGCTGCTTTTCCTCGAGGCTGAAAACCCCAAGAAGGAAATTGCGCTCTACATTAATTCGCCAGGTGGCGTCGTGACCGCCGGCATGGCGATTTACGATACGATGCAGTTCATTCGCCCTGCGGTCTCGACGCTCTGTGTCGGCCAGGCCGCGTCCATGGGCTCGCTGCTTCTGGCCGCCGGTGAAAAGGGAATGCGTTTTGCGACCCCGAACGCCCGCATCATGGTGCACCAGCCTTCCGGCGGCTTCCAGGGCCAGGCCTCGGATATCGAGCGCCATGCCCGCGACATCATCAAGATGAAGCGCCGCCTCAATGAAGTCTACGTGAAGCACACCGGCCGCACGCTCGAAGAGGTTGAAAAAACCCTTGATCGCGACCACTTCATGGATGCAGACGAGGCGAAGGACTGGGGCGTGATCGACAAGATCCTGACCTCGCGCCAGGAAATCGAAGGCGCCGCCGCGAATTGAGGCGCGCCGCTTTTTGACGTTTGTTTGAAGCCTCAAAAGTAATTTCGGGGCTTTCAACCGCCACAGAAAGCGATATTAGTATATATAAAGGCTATGTTGAGTTTTTATGACGTAGCTGGGTTTGATGGGGAATTCGTTGCAGCCGGGTATCAGCTCATGTATCTGATACCGGTTAGTACCCCGGGAAACGAGGCGGATACGGCGATGCACCCCAAGGGCTGCCGTATCGGCGGGCGGTAAGTTGACCGCGATCCGTTTGGCGGACCTGCGGCGTGCTGGAAGGAAAGAGATATGAGCAAAGTCAGCGGCAGCAACGGCGGCGACTCTAAGAACACACTCTATTGTTCATTCTGCGGCAAGAGCCAGCACGAAGTCCGGAAACTCATTGCCGGACCGACGGTGTTCATCTGCGATGAATGCGTCGAATTGTGCATGGACATCATCCGCGAGGAGAACAAGACGTCTATGGTGAAGTCGCGTGAGGGTGTGCCCACCCCGCAGGACATCATCAAGATCCTCGACGAATACGTCATCGGCCAGAAGCAGGCGAAGAAGATACTGTCTGTGGCCGTTCACAACCACTACAAGCGCCTCGCGCACGCCTCCAAGAATGGCGATGTCGAGCTTGCGAAGTCGAACATCATGCTCGTCGGTCCGACGGGTTGCGGCAAGACCTATCTTGCCCAGACGCTCGCCCGCATCATCGACGTTCCCTTCACCATGGCGGATGCAACGACGCTGACCGAAGCCGGTTATGTCGGCGAGGATGTGGAAAACATCATCCTGAAGCTGTTGCAGGCTGCGGATTACAATGTCGAGCGCGCCCAGCGCGGCATCGTCTATATCGACGAAGTCGACAAGATTTCCCGCAAGTCGGACAACCCGTCCATCACGCGCGACGTGTCGGGCGAGGGCGTTCAGCAGGCGCTTCTGAAGATCATGGAAGGCACGGTCGCTTCCGTTCCGCCGCAGGGTGGACGCAAGCATCCGCAGCAGGAATTCCTGCAGGTGGATACGACCAACATCCTGTTCATCTGCGGCGGCGCGTTTGCCGGCCTCGACAAGATCATCTCGGCCCGTGGCGAAAAGACCTCGATCGGCTTCGGTGCGACCGTCAAGGCGGAAGACGATCGCCGTGTGGGCGAAGTGCTGCGCGAACTGGAGCCGGAAGATCTGGTGAAGTTCGGTCTTATCCCCGAGTTCATCGGCCGTCTGCCCGTTCTGGCAACGCTGGAAGACCTGGATGAAGATGCCCTGATCCAGATCCTGTCCGAGCCGAAGAACGCCTTGGTCAAGCAGTACCAGCGCCTGTTCGAGATGGAAGACGTCGAGCTGACCTTCCACGAAGACGCGCTGCGCGAAATCGCCCGCAAGGCGATCACCCGCAAGACCGGTGCCCGCGGCCTGCGCTCGATCATGGAAAAGATCTTGCTGGATACCATGTTCGAACTGCCGACGCTGGAAGGCGTACGCGAAGTGGTCATTTCCAACGACGTCGTCAGCGGTGTCGCGCGTCCGCTCTACATCTACGCGGACCGTCAGGAAGAAAAGACCAACGTCTCGGCGTAATTGGCTGCTGTGATGTTTGATGAAATCAGAGGCTCGCATCCGTGCGGGCCTTTTCTATTAGATGGGCCTTGCGAAACTTGCGCCTAACTTGGGGAAGCCCGATTTTGCGTTTGGAGCGGATTGCGCTTTGCTGATAAAGTCTTACAACTGATTTGCAGCGCGATATGACGGAAATGTGAATTTCGTCGGCGACCCGGTTCCTGGCCCTTGAGGATAACCGGAATGTCGGGAGTATGAGCCAGCGCTGAGTTTTGTTGAGTTTCACGGTCTTGCCGTTGCGTAGGGCTGTCTGTTCCGACGACTTGAAATCGGTGTTTCGAAACTCCACTTTCAGTCTCGAGAAATGAATGTGCCGGATGCCCCAAGCTGTCCGGCAAAGTGTCCCGAAAGGGACCAGGAAAGGAAATGATATGACGAACATCACGTCTGCGGCATCTGGTGGTACCTATCCAGTACTTCCCCTGCGCGACATTGTCGTTTTCCCGCATATGATCGTTCCCCTGTTCGTCGGGCGGGAAAAATCCATCCGTGCGCTCGAGGAAGTCATGGGTTCGGACAAGCAGATCATGCTTGTCACCCAGATCAACGCCAGCGACGACGATCCGGCACCGGAAGCCATCCACAAGGTCGGCACGGTCGCCAATGTCCTGCAGCTTCTTAAGCTTCCCGACGGCACAGTGAAGGTGCTGGTGGAAGGCAAGGGCCGCGCTCAGATCGACAGCTACACCAGCCGCGAGGACTTCTACGAAGCCTCGGCGACGCCTTTGCAGGAACCTGCCGAAGATCCGGTCGAGATCGAGGCGCTCTCGCGTTCGGTCGTTTCGGAATTCGAGAGCTATGTGAAGCTCAACAAGAAGATTTCGCCCGAGGTTGTCGGCGCCGCCGGCCAGATCGACGATTATTCTAAGCTCGCCGATACGGTCGCTTCGCACCTGTCGATCAAGATCACCGAAAAGCAGGAAATGCTCGAAACCGTTAGCGTGAAGCAGCGGCTTGAAAAGGCGCTCGGCTTCATGGAAGGCGAGATTTCGGTGCTTCAGGTCGAAAAGCGCATCCGCTCGCGCGTCAAGCGCCAGATGGAGAAGACCCAGCGCGAATATTACCTGAACGAGCAGATGAAGGCTATCCAGAAGGAGCTCGGCGACGGCGAGGATGGCCGTGACGAGATGGCCGAACTGGAAGAGCGCATCGCCAAGACCAAGCTTTCCAAGGAGGCCAAGGAAAAGGCCGAAGCGGAAATGAAGAAGCTGCGCCAGATGAGCCCGATGTCGGCGGAAGCGACCGTCGTGCGCAACTATCTGGACTGGCTGCTAGGTCTGCCCTGGGGCAAGAAGTCGAAGATCAAGACCGACCTCAATGCGGCCGAGACGATCCTCGATCAGGATCACTTCGGTCTGGACAAGGTCAAGGAACGTATTGTCGAATATCTGGCAGTACAGGCCCGCGCTTCGAAAATTCGCGGTCCTATCCTGTGCCTCGTCGGTCCTCCCGGGGTCGGCAAGACCTCGCTCGCCAAGTCGATCGCCAAGGCGACCGGCCGCGAATATGTGCGCATGGCGCTGGGTGGCGTTCGTGACGAAGCGGAAATCCGCGGTCACCGCCGGACCTATATTGGCTCCATGCCTGGCAAGATCGTTCAGTCGATGAAGAAGGCCAAGAAGGCGAACCCGCTCTTCCTGCTCGACGAAATCGACAAGATGGGCATGGACTTCCGTGGCGATCCGTCGTCGGCACTGCTGGAGGTTCTCGATCCGGAACAGAACTCCACCTTCATGGATCACTACCTTGAGGTGGAATACGACCTGTCCGACGTGATGTTCGTGACTACGGCCAACACGCTTAACATTCCCGGCCCGCTGATGGACCGTATGGAAGTGATCCGCATCGCCGGTTACACGGAAGACGAAAAGCGCGAAATCGCAAAGCGTCACCTGCTGCCCAAGGCGATCAAGGAACATGCCCTGCGTCCGGAAGAGTTCTCGGTCACCGATGATGCCCTGATGGTCGTCATCCAGCAGTACACCCGCGAGGCGGGCGTGCGCAGCTTCGAACGCGAGCTGATGAAGCTGGCGCGCAAGGCTGTCACCGAGATCATCAAGGGCAAGGTCAAGTCCGTGGAAGTCACCGGTGCCAATGTTCCGGATTATCTGGGCGTTCCGCGGTTCCGTCACGGGGAGGCCGAGCGCGAGGATCAGGTCGGTGTCGTCACGGGTCTGGCCTGGACGGAAGTCGGCGGTGAGCTGCTCACCATCGAAGGCGTGATGATGCCGGGCAAGGGCCGCATGACGGTCACCGGTAACCTCAAGGAAGTGATGAAGGAATCCATTTCGGCGGCGGCATCCTATGTCCGTTCGCGCGCCGTGGACTTTGGCATCGAACCGCCGCGCTTCGACAAGAGCGATATCCACGTTCACGTTCCGGAAGGGGCGACCCCGAAGGACGGACCGTCCGCCGGTGTTGCCATGGCAACCGCCATCGTCTCCATCATGACCGGCATTCCGGTCTCGAAGGATGTGGCGATGACGGGCGAGATCACGCTTCGTGGTCGCGTTCTGCCGATCGGCGGCCTGAAGGAAAAGCTGCTTGCAGCGCTTCGCGGCGGCATCAAGAAGGTGCTGATCCCGGAAGAAAACGCCAAGGATCTGGCGGAGATTCCGGACAATGTGAAGAACGAGATGGAAATCATTCCGGTGTCGCGTATGGGCGAGGTTATCAAGCACGCCCTCATCCGCCAGCCGGAACCCATCGAGTGGGACGGCAGCATCGAAACGCCTGTGATCGCAACGGTCGAAGGTGTTGATGACGGCAGCCAGACCATCGCGCACTGATACACTGATCGTCGCGAAGGGCGGGAATCGCCTTTCGCGACGGCAGCGCATAGAATCAATGCGTTAGGTAGTAGATCGCGTGTGCGGCACCAAGCTCGGTGCAAGTGATGCCAAATTGGCACGAATATGTGGAAGGCCGGCAGAAATGTCGGCCTTTTTTGTGAAAAAAACTCCAGACCCCTTGTTTTTCAGGCGATTCCAGCGCTTTTGAGTTGCTGCGCGCGGATGCGACTGTATTCTGCGCCGGCTTCATTTTAGTCGTTTCAAACCATTGAAAGGGGTGGAAACATGAACAAGAACGAGCTCGTCTCTGCTGTTGCCGAAAAGGCTGGTCTCACGAAGGCAGATGCTGCTTCCGCTGTTGATGCCGTATTCGAAACCGTACAGAGCGAACTGAAGAACGGTGGCGACATCCGTCTCGCCGGCTTCGGCAGCTTCTCCGTCAGCCGCCGTGAAGCCTCCAAGGGCCGTAACCCTTCCACGGGTGCTGAAGTCGATATCCCGGCTCGCAACGTTCCGAAGTTCTCCGCAGGCAAGGGCCTGAAGGACGCCGTCAACTCGTAAGGTTTCCCGAAGGTCGCGACGCCCGCGGCGGGCGGGCGGCTTTTCAGGATCACGAGGAAAGATGTTGTGACGCGCAACCGCCATCACAGCGCGCCTGTGTAGCCTCCATCCGGTCACATGGCGCTCCGATACGCGGAATGTGCGCAGAAACAGAAAAGCCCGGTCTCCATGACCGGGCTTTTTGATTCCCGACAGGAACTGTCATGCCACTGTCACGTCTTTGACGCAGAAGCCATGGGGTGTTTCTGGATCCAAGGGGGATTAAAATGGCGTTCCGATTTTCTCAAATGGCTTTGACTGCGGCACTGCTGACATCCGCAGCCTTTCCGGCCGCTGCCGAGCCGGTTTTCAACCGCATCGCATCTTTTCCTGTCGTGAAGAACCTGCCTGCGGACAAGGACGCCAAGTCCGTTACATCAGCTGAAATCGTGACCGCCAGTGAAGATGGCAAGACACTGATCTATTCGGACAGCCCGCTTGGCGGCATCGGTTTCATCGACATCACTGACGCGAAGGCCCCCAGGGCCGGCGGTGCGTTGCTGCTTCAGGGCGAGCCGACATCTGTCGCTGTTGCCGGCGCGAAGGTTCTGGCCGGTGTCAACACGTCGGAAAACCGCGCCAACCCGTCGGGCAAGCTGGTGACGGTCGATATCGCCACCAAGAAGATTGAGGCGAGTTGTGATCTCGGCGGCCAGCCCGATTCCGTCGCGGTTTCCCCGGACAAGACCTTTGCCGCCATCGCGATCGAAAACGAGCGCGACGAAAAGGTGAATGAAGGCGCACTGCCGCAGATGCCGGCCGGTTATCTGGTTACGGTTGGCCTGAAAGACGGCGTGGCCGATTGCGCAACCCTGAAGAAGATTGATGTTACCGGTCTCGCTGAAATTTCGCCTGAGGATCCGGAGCCGGAATTCGTCTCGATCAATGCCAATGGCGAGATCGCGCTGACGCTTCAGGAAAACAACCACATCGTCATCATCGACGGCAAGAGCGGGACGGTGAGGACGCATTTCTCTGCCGGCACCGTCAATCTGGAAGGCATCGACACCAAGACCGATGGCCAGCTGAAATTCACCGACAAGCAGGAAGGCCGCAAGCGCGAACCTGATGCCGTCAAGTGGCTGGACAATGACCGTATCGTCATCGCCAACGAGGGCGACTGGCAGGGCGGCGCGCGCGGCTTCACCATTTTCGATAAGACCGGCAAGCTTCTTTATGAAGCCGGCGCTTCGCTCGAGCACGCGGTTGCCGCCATTGGCCACTATCCAGAAAAACGCTCCAAGGCCAAGGGCATCGAGCCGGAGGGTCTGGAAACGGCGACCTTCGATGGTCAGAAGTACTTCTTCGTGCTTGCCGAGCGCGCTTCCATTGCCGCTGTTTATAAGGATACAGGCGCTGAGCCGCTGCTGACGCAGCTCCTGCCTTCGGGCATTTCGCCCGAAGGCGCTGTCGCCATTCCCTCGCGCAACCTCTTCGTCACGGCCAACGAGGCCGATCTGGTCGAGGATGGTGGCGCCCGCTCGCATGTCATGATTTATGAACGTGCCGAAGGTGAGCCGGCCTATCCGCAACTGGTTTCAGCCACTGTCGATGGTGCGCCGATCGGCTGGGGTGCGTTGTCGGGCCTGGTTGGCGATGCCGAAAAGCCTGGCATTCTCTACGCCGTCTCCGACTCGGTTTATGGCAACCAGCCGTCGATCTATACCATCGACGCGACCAAGAAGCCTGCCGCCATCACCAGCGTGCTGCGTGTCAAGCGTGACGGCATTGCCGCGCAGAAGCTCGATATCGAAGGCATCACGCTGGATGGCAAGGGCGGGTTCTGGCTGGCCTCGGAAGGCGACAGTGCCAAGCTCGTGCCGCACGCGCTCTACAACGTCAACGCCAAGGGGGAGATCAAGGCCGAGATTGCCTTGCCAAAGGAACTGCTCGCCGGTGATACTCGCTTCGGTTTTGAAGGCGTTACCATGGTCGGCAAGGGCGATGACGCGACGCTGTGGATGGCCGTGCAGCGCGAATGGGGCACGGACGAGAAGGGCTTCGTGAAGCTCGTCTCCTACAATCCGAAGTCCAAGGAATGGGGCGCCGTGCGTTACCCGCTCGACAAGACCGAAGCCGGTTGGGTCGGCCTGTCTGAAATCACCGCGCAGGGCGATAATGTCTACATCGTCGAGCGCGACAACCAGATCGGTGACAAGGCCAAGATCAAGAAGCTCTACCGCGTGGCGATTGCCGACCTGAAGCCGGGCAAGATCGGTGGCGAGCTGCCGCTGGTCACCAAGCAGGAAGCCCATGACTTCCTGGCCGACCTCAAGGCCCAGACCAACGGCTATGTCGTCGACAAGTTGGAAGGCTTCACCTTCGACAAGGCGGGAACGGCCTATGCCGTGACAGACAATGACGGCGTCGATGATTCTTCCGGCGAGACGCTGTTTTTCAAGGTCGAGATGAAGGCGATCAACTGATTGCGCTAAGCTGTATCGAAAAAAGAGAAAAGCCGGGCTATGCCCGGCTTTTTATTTGGCGAAGAGAGCCACCAGGGCTATCGCCACTCTTCAACGATGCGTCATGAGACAAGCCGCAATATCGGCATTGCTCTCTCAGTATCGAATCTTGGTGAGTTTTGTCCAGGTGCCGTCCTTAAATATGCAGCAGACCGATCCTGACGGATCAGCGCCCCATGGACTTTGGACTTTTGGGAGTATCTGGTTTTTCCGAATCCTGCTGGACCCAGCGGAAAAAAATATAAACAGGCAGCGCAATAAGCGCGAGTGTAACAAACGCGTCGATCGACATGGTTTCATCCATCAGTTCAGCCGTTCATCATGAAACGGTACGCAAACAATGCCAGAAACCTGTTTAAAAAGTCTGAATCTGCTTATTTTTCGGTATGTTACGGAGTGACACAGAGCTTCGGCCCAGTTGTCGGAATACGGAACAGAAGTCTCAATTTGGAATAAATGAGAGTAGGATAAAACGATTCCGGTGGTTCCGGTTTGTGAATCCGGTCATTCAACGCAAAATCGAAAGCAGGGCCGGCGACCTGATTCCTGTCCGGGGAATTCAAGGTAAAACGCTGACCGATCCGAAAACGACGAACACGCCAAAAGTTTATTTCTTAGAACTGGGAAAATGGTGGGCGATGAGAGACTCGAACTCCCGACATCCTCGGTGTAAACGAGGCGCTCTACCAACTGAGCTAATCGCCCTTCGCGTCTTGCGGATCATGTCCGCCGCGTCGGTGGCCGTGATGTATTCGGATCGGAAAAAAACCGCAAGGGCTTTTGTGAAGTTTTTTTGTTTTTTTTCGGGGAGGTTTTTCCCTCCGCCGAAGGGGAGGGGTAAAAAGCCGGGAACTGCGGGCTTTTTGGTAAAATCAGAAACCAATGACGTTCTGACGACCCTGTAGAAATGACGGTGGGAAAGCCGCTGGCTGTGGACAAGTTTTTTGTTTTCGTTGGGAAAAGCCCGCAAAACAGGGCATTTGCTGGAGCGTCGATAAAAGGCCCCAGGGTTTTTCCTGATCAAAATGAAAAAGCTTATTCTTTTGTCGTGAAACCTGCTTGACACCCCCGCACGAACGCCGTAGTTAGCCGCTCAACGAACAGCCGAGGCTGGTTCGTACGGCGGAACCAAGGTTCTGTCCGTCAGGATAAGCGGGTGTAGCTCAGTTGGTTAGAGTGCCGGCCTGTCACGCCGGAGGTCGCGGGTTCGAGCCCCGTCACTCGCGCCATCCTGTTCCTCGGAAAAAACGCAGATGAATGTCTGTGGAGCGCGGGTGTAGCTCAGTCGGTTAGAGTGCCGGCCTGTCACGCCGGAGGTCGCGGGTTCGAGCCCCGTCACTCGCGCCATTTTCTTCTTCCTGAAATGTATCCTCAAACCCAGATTGACGCGCGGTTTGCGCGCCTCAATTTCCGATGATTCTGATGCCTGATTCCGGGGTTTCAGGCGAGATTTTTCCTGCTTTTTTTAGTCAAGTTTCGATATCGGGATATCGTCACTTCGCCGCCGTTTCGACGTAAAATTCGTGTGACTTTTTTGCGGTTGCGTCCTGTAATCGATTATTATTGTATTTGAGGGACTTAGGTCGGAATTGTGGCCCAAATTTGCGTCAATTCCGGCAATATTGTTGCCAATCAATGCGGCAGGTGTCTTGAAATGGTGCCTAAACTCTTGCAGAGAGGGCGCGGCTGCGCTAACCACTTTGGCGTTGCAACATATTGTCCGCTCTTTGAGACTTAAGGTCACAAAGGCAGGCCCGGCACCCGGCCGGGCAGGGAAGAGACCATGACTGAACTCCTCAGTTCCTACATTCCGATCGCAATATTCATCGGTATCGCTCTCGTCATCGGCCTGGCGCTTCTCATTGCGCCGTTCGCTGTCGCTTACAAGGCGCCGGACCCGGAAAAGCTTTCTGCTTTCGAGTGCGGTTTCAATGCCTTCGACGATGCCCGCATGAAGTTCGATATCCGCTTTTATCTCGTGTCGATCCTGTTCATCATCTTCGACCTGGAAGTCGCCTTCCTGTTCCCATGGGCGGTGTCTTTCGGCGAAATGGGCTGGTTCGGTTTCTGGTCGATGATGGTGTTCCTTCTCGTTCTCACCATCGGCTTTATCTATGAGTGGAAGAAGGGAGCGCTGGAATGGGCATGAGCCAGAACAACAGCACGCTCGTCGCGCCGCAGCCGAAGGGGATCATCGATCCCTCAACCGGTAAGCCGGTTGGCAGCAACGATGCCTACTTCTCGGAAATCAACGACGAGTTGGCCGACAAGGGCTTTCTCGTCACCTCGACCGACGAGCTTATCACCTGGGCCCGTACCGGCTCCCTGATGTGGATGCAGTTCGGTCTGGCCTGCTGCGCCGTCGAGGGCCTGATGCAGGCTTCCGGTCCGCGTTACGACATGGAGCGCTTCGGCGTTGCCCCGCGCGCCTCGCCGCGCCAGTCGGACGTGATGATCGTTGCCGGCACGCTGACCAACAAGATGGCGCCGGCCCTGCGCAAGGTCTATGACCAGATGCCTGAGCCGCGTTACGTCATCTCCATGGGCTCCTGTGCCAATGGCGGCGGTTATTACCACTATTCCTATGCCGTGGTGCGTGGCTGCGACCGCGTCGTGCCGGTGGATATCTACGTTCCGGGCTGTCCCCCCACGGCGGAAGCGCTGCTTTACGGCGTGCTTCTGCTGCAAAAGAAAATTCGTCGTACCGGTACGATCGAGCGCTAAGGGCAAAGGACGATTTTGGAATGAGCGAAGCTCTCAACGATCTTGCTGCTTACGTTAAGGAAGCGCGCGGTTCACTCGTGGTGTCGGCCGATATCGCCTATGGCGAGCTGACGCTGAACACGACGCCCGAAAGCGTAATCGCGCTTCTGACCTTCCTGCGCGACGACGTGCAGTGCGGATTCGTCAATATCATCGATATCTGCGGCGTTGACTGGCCGCAGCGCGAGAAGCGTTTCGATGTCGTCTATCACCTGCTGTCGCCGCGCCAGAACCTGCGCGTTCGCGTCAAGCTGCAGGTGGCGGAAGACGAAGGCGTGCCGTCTTCGACCTCAGTTTTTATGGGCGCAGAGTGGTTCGAGCGCGAAGCATGGGACATGTATGGCATTCCTTTCGAAGGCCATAAGGACCTGCGTCGTATCCTCACCGACTACGGCTTCGAAGGCCACCCGCTGCGCAAGGATTTTCCGGTTACCGGCTTTGTGGAAGTGCGTTACGATGACGTTCTGAAACGGGTTCTTTATGAACCGGTCGAACTGAAGCAGGAATTCCGTAACTTCGACTTCCTTTCCCCTTGGGAAGGGACCGAATACGTTCTTCCCGGCGACGAAAAGGCCAAGCAATGAGCCAGGTCTCCGCGACAGAGCATGGCCAATGTCTTTGCGGCGCCGTCGGCCTCGAGGCCGTCATCGGCGCCCGCGAATTCGGCGTTTGCCATTGCTCCATGTGCCGCCGCTGGTCCGGCGGCGCGTTTCTGGCTGTCGAATGCGCTGATATCTCCGTCGAAAACGAGGAGAGCCTCGGCATCTATTCCTCGTCGGAGTGGGGCGAGCGCTGCTTCTGCAAGAACTGCGGCAGCACGCTGATGTGGCGCTCCAAGGATGGCAAGCATTTTGCCGTTTCGCTGCAGGCTTTTGACAACCCTTCCAGTTTCACGTTCGCGTCGCAGATTTTCACGGATGAGAAGCCTTCGAGCTATTCCTTCGCTGAGACCACGCAGAACATGACCGGCCCCGAATTCATCGCCATGATCACCTCGGCGGAGCACTAGTATGACTGAGCATAACGTCCGCAATTTCACGATCAACTTCGGTCCGGAACATCCGTCCGCGCACGGCGTGCTGCGTCTGGTTCTGGAACTGGACGGCGAAATCGTCGAGCGCGTTGATCCGCATATCGGTCTTCTGCATCGCGGAACCGAAAAGCTGATCGAGACGAAGACCTATCTGCAGGCTGTACCCTATTTCGACCGCCTCGATTACGTCGCGCCGATGAACCAGGAACATGCTTTCGCGCTCGCTGTCGAAAAGCTGCTGGGCCTCGAAATCCCGATGCGTGGACAGCTGATCCGCGTGCTTTATTCAGAAATCGGCCGCATCCTGTCGCACATCATGAACGTCACGACGCAGGCCATGGACGTCGGCGCCATGACGCCGCCGGTCTGGGGCTTCGAAGAACGCGAAAAGCTGATGGTGTTTTATGAGCGCGCCTGTGGCGCCCGCATGCACTCGGCCTATGTCCGTCCGGGCGGCGTCCACCAGGACCTGCCGCCGGAGCTGGTTGATGATATCGGCAAATGGTGCGATCCGTTTCTGACCGTTCTCGACAATATTGAAGGCCTGCTGACCGACAACCGCATCTACAAGCAGCGTAACGTCGATATCGGCGTCGTTTCGCTTGAAGACGCCTTTGCCTGGGGCTTCACCGGCGTCATGGTTCGCGGTTCGGGCGCTGCCTGGGATCTGCGTCGTTCGCAGCCTTATGAGTGCTATTCCGATCTGGAATTCGACATTCCTGTCGGCAAGAACGGCGACTGCTATGACCGTTACCTGATCCGCATGCAGGAAATGCGCGAATCGGTAAAGATCATGAAGCAGTGTGTCGATCTCCTGTCCGGCAAGCACCGCATCGGCCCGGTCTCCTCGCTGGATGGCAAGGTGGTTCCGCCCAAGCGCGGTGAGATGAAGCGGTCGATGGAAGCGCTGATCCACCACTTCAAGCTCTACACCGAAGGTTACCACGTTCCCGCTGGCGAAGTTTACGCCGCCGTGGAAGCGCCGAAGGGCGAGTTCGGTGTCTATGTGGTTGCCGATGGTTCCAACAAACCCTACCGCTGCAAGATCCGCGCGCCGGGTTATGCCCATCTGCAGGCGATGGATTTCCTGTGCAAGGGCCATCAGCTTGCCGACGTTACAGCCGTGCTCGGCTCTCTCGACATCGTGTTCGGGGAGGTCGACCGCTGATGCGTCTGCCGCTGGCCCTTCCGGCTTTTCTCGCAGTGATGACGGCACCGGTTCTTGCCCAGACGGCAACGGACGAGGGGGCTGTTGCGCTGTCGAGCGGCGGCTCTTCGACCATCAAGCAGCTTCTGTCGTCGGGATACGAGATCAAGGCCTCGGTTCCGAACGGCAGCAAGTTCATCGTGTTCATGCAAAAAGACAAGGCGGCTTATGCCTGCGAATTCGTCACGGTGGCGAGATCGCGGTGTGAGACGTTAAACTGAAAAGGCGTGAGGAAGTATGTCCGTTCGTCGACTAGCCGAAGATCAGTTCCAGCCCGTGGCTTTTGCCTTCAATGCGGAAAACACCGCATGGGCTGAAAAGACGATCAAAAAATACCCCGAGGGACGTCAGCAATCTGCCGTTATCCCGCTGCTTATGCGTGCGCAGGAGCAGGACGGCTGGGTTACCCGCGCCGCCATCGAAAAAGTCGCGGACATGCTCGACATGGCTTATATCCGTGTTCTTGAGGTCGCGACCTTCTATACGCAGTTCCAGCTGAAGCCGGTCGGCACGCGGGCTCACGTTCAGGTCTGCGGCACCACGCCCTGCATGCTGCGCGGCTCGGAAGCGCTGATGGATGTCTGCCGCAAGAAGATCCACCACGATCCGCTGCACACCAATGAGAGCGGCACGCTTTCCTGGGAAGAGGTGGAATGTCAGGGCGCCTGCGTTAACGCGCCGATGGTCATCATCTTCAAGGATGCCTATGAGGATCTGACGCCCGAGCGTCTGGAAGAGATCATCGACACGTTCGAGGCCGGCAAGGGCGACACGGTCAAGACCGGTCCGCAGATCGACCGTCACGAGTCGGTTCCGGTCGGTGGCCTGACGACGCTGACGGAAGAGATCAAGCCTGATCGTTCCAACCTCGACAAGCCGGCTGAACCGCCAGCAGAGGCAGCCCCCGTTCCGCCGTCCAACGCCGCAAAGCCGAAGACGGATGCGCCGGAAACCGATCCCAAGCTGAAGACGCCGGTCACTGAACCGAAGGCGGCTGCTGAAAATGCCAAAGCCGGGGAAAACGAATCGGCCGGCAAGGAACCTGTGGCGCCGAAGCCGTCGCTCGATTCCGCCGATCGCCCGGCCGGTATCGAACGCCCGGCCACGCCCGATGACCTGAAGCTGATTTCCGGCGTCGGTCCGAAAATCGAAGGCACGCTGCACGATCTCGGCATCTTCACATTTGCGCAGATCGCCGGCTGGAAACAGTCCGAATGCGATTGGGTCGATGGATATCTGAATTTCAAGGGCCGTATTGGCCGTGATGACTGGGTCAAGCAGGCCGAGGCGCTCGCCAAGGGTGGCGAAGCCGAGTATATCAGGGTCTTCGGCAAGAAGCCGCGGTAAGAGGTGAAGCATGTTAAAAGATCAGGATCGCATCTTTACCAATCTCTACGGCCTCAAGGACAAGTCCCTGAAGGGCGTGAGAGCGCGCGGCCACTGGGACGGCACCAAGCAGATCATCGAAAAGGGCCGTGACTGGATCATCAACGAGATGAAGGCTTCCGGCCTTCGCGGTCGCGGCGGCGCTGGCTTCCCGACGGGTCTCAAGTGGTCCTTCATGCCGAAGGAAAATGACGGCCGTCCGCATTATCTCGTCGTTAACGCCGACGAATCCGAGCCCGGCACCTGCAAGGACCGCGAAATCCTGCGCAACGATCCGCACACGCTGATCGAAGGCTGCGTGATTGCCGGTTTTGCCATGGGCGCGCACACGGCCTACATCTACGTTCGCGGCGAATATATGCGCGAACGTGAGGCCCTCCAGGCGGCGATCGACGAATGTTACGATGCCGGCCTGCTCGGCAAGAACAACAAGAACGGCTGGGATTTCGACATCTACGTCCATCACGGCGCAGGTGCCTATATCTGCGGCGAAGAGACGGCTCTGCTCGAGAGCCTTGAAGGCAAGAAGGGCCAGCCGCGCCTGAAGCCGCCGTTCCCGGCCAATATGGGTCTTTACGGCTGCCCGACGACCGTCAACAACGTTGAATCGATCGCGGTTGCCCCGACCATTCTGCGCCGCGGCGCTGCCTGGTTCTCGTCCATCGGCCGTCCCAACAACGTCGGCACCAAGCTGTTCATGGTGTCAGGCCATGTTGAGCGTCCCTGCACCTTCGAAGACGCGCTGGGCCTGTCCTTCCGCGAGCTGATCGAACACCATTGCGGTGGTATTCGTGGCGGCTGGGACAATCTTCTCGGCGTCATCCCCGGCGGCGCTTCCTGCCCCATCGTTCGCGGTGAGGACATGAAAGACGCCATCATGGACTTCGATGGCATGCGCGAAGTGAAGTCTTCCTTCGGCACGGGCGGCATGATCGTCATGGACAAGTCCACCGACGTCATCAAGGCGATTGCCCGCATCGCGGCCTTCTTCAAGCACGAAAGCTGCGGCCAGTGCACGCCGTGCCGTGAAGGCACCGGCTGGATGTGGCGCGTGCTGGAACGCATGGTCAAGGGTAACGCGCAGAAGCGCGAAATCGACATGCTGTTTGAAGTGACGAAGCAGATCGAAGGCCACACCATCTGTGCGCTCGGCGACGCCGCCGCATGGCCGGTACAGGCGCTGATCCGCAATTTCCGTCCGGAAATCGAAAAGCGCATCGACCAATATACCTACAGGGCCATGGATGATGGCGCTGTTCTGGAAGCCGCTGAATAAGCGTTGAGGCTTCGAGCGGAGCCGGAATTTCCGGCCTCGCGACACCATGAAGCGCCTGGCAGACGATTAAAGGTGCCGGGCGTGATTAAGGATTTGTTGCGGACCGTGTGAGACATGGGACGAACAGGCAACAGGACGTAAGTAGAACCATGGCAAAGCTCAAGGTTGACGGTAAAGAGATCGAGGTTCCGGATCATTTCACGCTGTTGCAGGCGTGCGAGGAGGCTGGCGCCGAAGTTCCGCGCTTTTGTTTTCATGAGCGCTTGTCGGTCGCGGGTAACTGCCGCATGTGTCTCATCGAGGTAAAGGGCGGACCGCCGAAGCCGGCCGCTTCCTGCGCCATGGGCGTGCGCGACGTTCGCGGCGGCCCGAACGGCGAATTGCCTGAAGTTTTCACCAACACGCCGATGGTCAAGAAGGCTCGCGAAGGTGTGATGGAGTTCCTGCTCATCAACCACCCGCTGGATTGCCCGATCTGCGATCAGGGCGGCGAATGCGACCTGCAGGACCAGGCAATGGCCTTTGGTATCGCCGGTTCGCGTTATGCGGAAAACAAGCGCGCGGTCGAAGACAAATATATCGGCCCGCTCGTCAAGACGGTTATGAACCGCTGCATCCACTGCACGCGTTGCGTCCGTTTCACCACGGAAGTTGCCGGCATTGCCGAACTCGGCCTTATCGGCCGCGGCGAAGATGCCGAAATCACCACCTATCTCGAGCAGGCTATGACCTCGGAGCTGCAGGGCAACGTCGTTGACCTCTGCCCGGTCGGCGCGCTCACCTCCAAGCCTTTCGCCTTCACCGCCCGTCCGTGGGAACTGAACAAGACCGAAACCATCGACGTGATGGACGCGCTCGGTTCGGCCATCCGCGTCGATACTCGCGGCCGCGAAGTCATGCGCGTCATGCCGCGTGTTAACGAAGCCATCAACGAAGAGTGGATTTCCGACAAGAGCCGCTTCATCTGGGACGGCCTGAAGACTCAGCGCCTCGACCGGCCATACGTCCGGAAGGATGGTCGCCTTCAGCCCGCAACCTGGGGCGAAGCCTTCGGCGCGATCAAGCAGGCTGTTGCCACGACGTCCGGCAACAAGATCGGCGCGATCGCCGGCGATCTGTCGTCTGTCGAAGAAATGTTCGCGCTGAAGTCGCTTCTCGCTTCGCTCGGCTCGGCCAATGTGGATTGCCGTCAGGATGGCGCAGCGCTTGACCCGTCGCTCGGCCGAGCCAGCTACCTGTTCAATTCCACCATCGAAGGTATCGAACAGGCCGACGCCCTGCTGATCGTTGGCTCCAACCCGCGTTACGAAGCGGCCGTCCTCAACGCCCGCATTCGCAAGCGCTGGCGTCGTGGCGGCTTCCCGATCGGCGTGATCGGCGAAGCCGGCGAGCTGCGTTACAATTACGAATATCTTGGTTCGGGTTCTGAAACGCTCTCCGATCTCGCCAATGGCTCCCACAGCTTCATTGAGAAGCTGAAGTCCGCCAAGAATCCGCTGATCATCATCGGTCAGGGTGCTTTGTCCCGCGCTGATGGCGCTGCCGTTCTTGCGGCTGCTGCCAAGCTCGCGACCTCGGTCGGCGCTGTCACCGAAGAGTGGAACGGCTTCTCGGTTCTGCATACTGCCGCTGCCCGCGTTGGCGGTCTCGATATCGGCTTCGTGCCGGGCGAGGGCGGTATCGCTGCAGCCGACATGGTTGCCTCGATGGATGTTCTCTTCCTGCTCGGCGCCGATGAACTCGACCTGTCGAACAAGGGTGCGAAATTCACCGTCTATATCGGCAGCCATGGCGATCAGGGCGCGATGAACGCCGATGTCATCCTTCCGGGTGCGGCCTATACCGAGAAGTCCGGTATCTGGGTCAACACCGAAGGTCGCGTGCAGGTCGGCAACCGTGCCGGTTTTGCACCGGGCGAAGCCCGTGAAGACTGGGCGATCCTGCGTGCGCTGTCCGACGTCCTCGGCAAGAAGCTGCCCTTCGATTCGCTGTCTGCCCTGCGCGGCCAGCTCTACGTCGCGCATCCGCATCTGGCGGAAACCGACGAGATCGTTGCCGGCAAGGCTTCGGATATCGAGGCTCTCGCTGCTAAAACCGGCTCGCTCGTGAAGTCGGCGTTTGCTTCGCCGGTAAAAGACTTTTATTTGACGAACCCGATTGCGCGCGCCTCTGCCGTCATGGCCGAGTGCTCCGCATTGGCCCGCAACAATTTCCAGGCTGCGGCAGAGTAAGGGTAGGGGATTATGGAATCGTTTTTCTGGAGCTACGTCTGGCCCGCGCTGATCATGGTCGGCCAGTCCCTGCTGCTTCTTGTCGTTCTTCTGGTGTCGATCGCGTTTCTGCTTCTCGCTGACCGTAAGGTCTGGGCGGCGGTTCAGCTGCGCCGTGGTCCGAACGTCGTTGGTCCCTTTGGTCTGTTCCAGTCCTTCGCCGACCTTCTGAAGTTCATCCTCAAGGAGCCCGTCATTCCGGCCGGCGCCAACAAGGCCGTCTTCCTTCTGGCGCCGCTGGTTGCCGTGACGCTGGCGCTTGCCACCTACGCGGTCATTCCCTTCGCCGATGGCTGGGTTGTCGCCAATATCAATGTCGGCATTCTCTACATCTTCGCGATCTCGTCGCTTGAAGTGTACGGCATCATCATGGGTGGCTGGGCTTCGAACTCGAAATATCCGTTCCTCGGCGCGCTGCGTTCCGCTGCGCAGATGGTGTCCTACGAAGTCTCGATCGGTCTCGTCATCGTCACCGTTCTGCTTTGCGTTGGCTCGCTGAACCTCACGGATATCGTTCTTGCCCAGCGCACCGGCCTCGGCACCATGCTTGGCCTGCCTGCCTCGTTCCTCGACTGGCACTGGCTGTCGCTGTTCCCGATGTTCATCGTGTTCTTCATTTCGGGCCTCGCCGAAACCAACCGTCCGCCCTTCGACCTTCCGGAAGCGGAATCGGAACTGGTTGCCGGTCACATGGTGGAATATGGCTCCACGCCCTACATGATGTTCATGCTCGGTGAATATGCCGCGATCGTGCTGATCTGCTGCCTCACCACCATTCTTTTCCTTGGCGGCTGGCTGCCGATCGTGGATGTGTGGTTCCTGAACTGGGTGCCGGGTATCATCTGGTTCGCGCTGAAGGGCTGCATGGTCTTCTTCATGATCGCGCTCACCAAGGCCTTCGTTCCGCGTTACCGTTACGACCAGCTCATGCGCCTCGGCTGGAAGGTTTTCCTGCCGCTGTCGCTCGCCATGGTCGTTATCGTTGCATTCGTACTGAAGCTGACGGGGTGGGCCGGTTGATGTCCATACTCCTCGCTCAAAGATCTGGAGACTGAGATGGCAAGCCTCTCCCAAGCCGTCAACTCGCTGTTCCTCAAGGAATTCGTCGGCGCGATCTTCCTGACGATGCGTCACTTCTTCAAGCAGAAGGCGACGATCAATTATCCTTTCGAAAAGGGTCCGGTTTCGCCGCGCTTCCGTGGCGAACATGCGCTGCGCCGCTACCCGAACGGTGAAGAACGCTGCATCGCCTGCAAGCTGTGCGAAGCGATCTGTCCTGCTCAGGCGATCACCATCGAAGCTGGCCCGCGTCGCAACGACGGCACGCGCCGCACGGTGCGTTACGATATCGACATGGTGAAGTGCATCTATTGCGGCTTCTGCCAGGAAGCCTGCCCGGTGGATGCCATCGTCGAAGGCCCGAACTTCGAATTCGCGACGGAAACCCGCGAGGAGCTTTATTTCGACAAGCAGAAGCTTCTCGATAATGGCGACCGCTGGGAGCGTGAAATCGCGCGCAACCTCGCACTGGATGCACCTTACCGTTAAGGTGCAACCGTCTTTCCGGGGGCAACCCCGGAGAGCGATGAAAAGTAAAATGCCTGCGCGGTTTTCGCCGGCGGGGACGAAACGGGCGAGGGGGCGTTAAGCCCTCTTCTCCCGATGAGGACAAGAAGGCACCAAGATGGGTCTGCACGCTGTATTCTTTTATATATTCGCTTTCGTCGCCGTGGCGTCTGCGTTCATGGTCATCGCCTCGAAGAACCCCGTTCATTCGGTGCTCTTCCTGATTTTGACCTTTTTCAACGCAGCCGCGCTGTTCCTGCTGACGGGGGCCGAGTTCCTCGCCATGATCCTGCTGGTGGTTTATGTGGGCGCGGTGGCGGTGCTGTTCCTCTTCGTCGTCATGATGCTGGACGTGGATTTCGCCGAGCTGCGCTCCGGTGTGCTGCAATATGCCCCTATTGGCGCGCTGATCGGCGTTATCCTGGCAGCGGAACTGATCGTTGTCGTCGGTGGCAGCATGCTGAACCCGATCGCGGCAAAGTCGATCACCATGCCCATCCCGCCTGTGACCGAACGCACCAATACGGCCGCACTCGGCGATGTGCTCTATACCAATTACATTTACTTCTTCCAGCTCGCCGGTCTCGTGCTGCTGGTGGCCATGATCGGCGCCATCGTGCTGACCCTGCGTCATCGCACCGACATCAAGCGGCAGGATATTTCCACGCAGGTCGGCCGCGACCCGAAGACTGCCGTCACCACGGTCAAGGTCAAGCCGGGCCAGGGCATCTGAAGGCGAACGGATCCAAGGAAACAGAATATGGAAATCGGTCTTTCCCACTACCTGACGGTCAGCGCCATTCTCTTCACGATCGGCGTCTTCGGCATCTTCCTCAACAGGAAGAACGTCATCGTCATCCTGATGTCGATCGAGCTCATCCTGCTTGCGGTCAATCTTAACATGGTGGCGTTCTCGTCGTTCCTGAATGACATCGTCGGCCAGGTCTTCGCATTGTTCATCCTGACCGTTGCTGCTGCCGAAGCGGCCATCGGTCTTGCAATACTCGTTGTCTTCTACCGCAACCGCGGATCGATTGCTGTCGAAGACGTCAATATGATGAAGGGCTGATAAGGCTATGATCTACAAGGCTATCGTCTTTCTTCCCCTGATCGGCTTCCTGATCGCCGGCCTGTTCGGCCGCTCCATCGGCGCCAAGGCTTCTGAATATGTCACCACCGGTCTGATGATCGTGGTCGCCATCCTGTCGTGGATCGTCTTCTTCACCGTAGCACTCGCCCACGGCGAGCCGGGCGAGGTGATCAAGGTCACCGTCTTGCGCTGGATCCAGTCCGGCGGCATCGACGTGGAGTGGGCTTTCCGCATCGATACGCTGACTGCCGTCATGTTCGTCGTCGTCAACACCGTCTCGACGCTGGTGCACCTTTATTCGATCGGATACATGCACCACGATCCGCATCGTCCGCGCTTCTTCGCCTATCTGTCGCTCTTCACCTTCGCCATGCTGATGCTGGTGACCTCGGACAACCTGCTGCAGATGTTCTTCGGCTGGGAAGGCGTGGGTCTGGCGTCCTATCTGCTGATCGGCTTCTGGTTCAAGAAGCCATCCGCATCTGCCGCCGCGATGAAGGCATTCATCGTCAACCGCGTTGGTGACTTCGGCTTCATTCTCGGCATTGGCGGCGTGTTCGTCCTGTTCGGCTCGATCAATTTCGAAACGATCTTTGCTGCGGCCGCTACATACTTGCCGGCTGAAGGCGCTGCTTCCACGGATACGGTCATCAACCTGTTCGGCATGCATCTGGACAAGGCGAATGCAATGACGGGCGTCTGCCTGCTGCTCTTCATGGGCGCCATGGGTAAGTCGGCGCAGTTCCTGCTGCACACCTGGCTGCCTGACGCGATGGAAGGCCCGACCCCGGTGTCTGCCCTCATTCACGCCGCAACCATGGTCACCGCCGGCGTGTTCCTCGTCGCCCGCATGTCGCCGCTGTTCGAATTGTCGCATGATGCCTTGACCATCGTAACGCTGATCGGCGCGATCACCGCCTTCTTTGCGGCAACCGTTGGCCTTGTACAGAACGACATCAAGCGCGTTATCGCGTACTCGACCTGCTCGCAGCTCGGTTACATGTTCGTGGCGCTCGGCGTCGGCGCGTATGGCGCTGCCGTATTCCACCTCTTCACGCACGCCTTCTTCAAGGCCCTGCTGTTCCTGTGCGCCGGCTCGGTCATCCATGCCGTCGATGGCGAGCAGGACATGCGGTATATGGGCGGTCTGCGCAAGCATATCCCCATCACCTTCTGGACCATGACTGTCGGCACGCTGGCGCTGACCGGCGTTGGTATCCCGGGAACGATGATCGGTTTTGCCGGCTTCTTTTCCAAGGACGTCATCATCGAATCCGCCTATGCCTCGCACTCGGTTCTGTCCGGTTTTGCCTTCACGCTGCTGGTCATCGCCGCGCTGTTCACCAGCTTCTACTCCTGGCGTCTGGCCTTCATGACCTTCTTCGGCAAGCCGCGCGCATCTGCCGATGTCATGCACCATGTGCATGAATCGCCGATGGTCATGCTGATCCCGCTCTTCATCCTCACCGTTGGCGCGATCTTTGCCGGTGTTGCCTTCGAAGGTTATTTCTTCGGCCACGAATATGCCGAGTTCTGGAAGGGCGCTCTCTTTACGCTCCCGGAAAATGAGATACTCGAAGAGTTCCACCACGTTCCGCTGTGGGTGAAGTGGAGCCCGTTCTTCGCAATGGCGCTTGGTTTCGTGACCGCATGGTACATGTACATCAAGTCGCCGGAGACGCCGAAGCGTCTGGCCGAGACCCATCGTGGGCTCTACCAGTTCCTTCTCAACAAGTGGTACTTCGACGAACTCTATGACTTCCTCTTCGTTCGTTCCGCAAAGGCGCTCGGCCGCTTCCTGTGGAAGAAGGGTGACGTCGCCGTCATTGACCACTATGGACCGAACGGCATTGCAGCGCGTGTGGTTGACGTGACCAACCGCATGGTCCGCCTGCAATCCGGTTACCTCTATCACTATGCCTTTGCGATGCTGATCGGCATCGCGGCGCTTGTCACCTGGATGATGCTCGGGAGTGCCCTCTGATGACCGATTGGCCCATTCTTTCAACGGTCACCTTTCTGCCGCTTGTCGGCGTGGTGCTCCTGCTTCTGACGAATGAGAACGGCCCCTATGGTCGCCGCAACATTCTCAACGTCTCGCTGCTGACGACGGTCTTCACCTTCATCGTATCGCTGTTCATCTGGATCGGGTTCGACAATTCGAACCCGGGATTCCAGATGGTCGAGAAGCATCAGTGGTTCGGCAACATCGCCGCATACCATCTGGGTGTTGACGGCATCTCCATGCTCTTCGTCATCCTCACCACCTTCCTCATGCCCTTCTGCGTGCTGGCAAGCTGGGATTCGATCGAAAAGCGAATCAAGGAATACATGATTGCCTTCCTGCTGCTGGAAGTCGTCATGATCGGCGTCTTTGTGGCGCTGGATACTGTTCTGTTCTACGTCTTCTTCGAAGCGACGCTGATCCCGATGTTCATCATCATCGGTGTGTGGGGCGGCAAGGATCGCGTTTACGCCTCCTACAAGTTCTTCCTCTACACGCTGCTCGGCTCGGTTCTGACCATGCTCGCCATCATGGCCATGTATTGGCAGGCCGGCACGACCGATATGACGGAACTGCTGAAATACGGCTTCCCCGCTGGCATGCAGACTTGGCTGTGGCTCGCCTGTTTTGCCGCCTTCTCGGTCAAGATGCCGATGTGGCCGGTGCACACCTGGCTGCCTGATGCGCACGTTCAGGCGCCGACCGCAGGTTCGGTCATTCTGGCTGGCGTCATGCTCAAGCTCGGCGGTTACGGTTTCATCCGCTTCTCGCTGTCGATGTTCCCCTTGGCATCGGACTATTTCGCACCCTTCGTCTTCACGCTGTCGGTTCTCGCCATCGTCTATACCTCGCTGGTGGCGATGATGCAGGACGACATCAAGAAGCTGATCGCCTATTCCTCCGTCGCCCACATGGGTTACGTGACCATGGGCATCTTCGCCGCCAACGTTCAGGGCGTGCAGGGCGCAATCTTCCAGATGCTGTCGCACGGTATCGTGTCGGGCGCGCTCTTCCTCTGCGTCGGCGTTGTCTATGACCGTCTCCATACCCGCGAAATCGCGGCCTATGGCGGCCTCGTTAACAACATGCCGAAATATGCCGTGGCCTTCATGATCTTCACCATGGCCAATGTCGGTCTGCCCGGCACCTCCGGCTTCATCGGTGAATTCCTCACGCTGATCGGTGTCTTCCGCGCCAACACGCTGGTTGCACTTTTTGCGGCAACCGGTGTCATCCTCTCGGCCGCCTATGCGCTGTGGCTCTATCGCCGCGTGATCTTTGGTGCGCTGGAGAAGGAAAGCCTGAAGAGCCTGCTCGATCTGTCGACCCGCGAGAAGGTTATCCTTTATCCCCTGGTCGTGCTGACGATCTTCTTCGGTGTCTATCCGGCACCGGTGTTCGATGCGACAGCCGCATCGGTCGATCTTCTGGTAAACAACTATTCGGCTGCACTGCAGGCGGCGCAAAATGTTGCGCTCTCTATGAATTGACGACAGGACCCGTTGGACATGACCGCTGAAATCCTTTTTGCCAGTCTGCACATTGCGACGCCCGAGCTGATCCTTGCGGTCGGCGCGCTGGCGCTGCTCATGATTGGCGTCTTCTCGGGCGACAAGTCGACAACGACGGTCACCGGCCTTGCCGTTGCCCTCCTGCTCGTCGTCGGTCTCTGGATCATCTTTGCCCCTGCATCGGGCGTGGCTTTCGGCGGTGTCTACATCGCCGATGCCTTCGGTAACTTCATGAAAGTGCTGGCGCTGATCGGCTCCATCACCGCCATGATCCTCGCCGTCGGCCAAGGCCGCTTCGAGCCGATCGGACGTTTCGAATATCCGGTGCTGCTGGTTCTCGCGACGCTCGGCATCCTGCTGATGATCTCGGCCAACAACCTGATCTCGCTCTACATGGCGCTGGAACTTCAATCGCTCGCGCTCTACGTCGTCTGCGCGATCAACCGCGAGAGCTTGCGCTCTACGGAAGCGGGCCTGAAATACTTCGTTCTCGGCGCACTGTCCTCCGGCATGCTGCTCTACGGCATGTCGCTGGTTTACGGCTTCACCGGAAATACGGGCTTTACGGAAATTGCCCAGGTTCTGGCGTCCGAAACCCGTTCGCTCGGCCTCGTTTTCGGTCTGGTCTTCGTTCTCGCCGGTCTGGCGTTCAAGATTTCCGCCGTTCCGTTCCACATGTGGACGCCGGACGTTTATGAAGGCGCGCCGACCCCGGTCACGGCCTTCCTCTCGGCCGCACCGAAGATCGGCGCCATGGCGATCCTCGTTCGCATTGTCATAGAAGCGTTCCAGCCCGTCTTCGCCGACTGGCAGCAGATCGTCGTCTTCATCTCCATCGCGTCGATGCTGCTCGGCTCCTTCGCCGCAATCGGCCAGAAGAACATCAAGCGCCTGATGGCCTATTCTTCCATCGGTCACATGGGGTATGCGCTGGTCGGTCTTGCGGCCGGAACGGAAGCCGGTATCTCGGGCGTCATTCTTTACATGACCATCTACATGGTGATGACGCTCGGCACCTTCGCCTGCATTCTATCCATGCGCCGCAAGGAAATCGGCAATGTCGAGACTGTCGAAGATCTGGCCGGTCTTTCGTCTTCCAACCCCTTCATGGCGGTGGTTCTGACGATCCTGATGTTCTCGCTTGCCGGCATTCCGCCGCTCGCCGGCTTCTTCGGCAAGTACTACGTGTTCCTGGCTGCCATCGAAGCAAAGCTTTATCCGCTCGCCATCATCGGTGTGATTGGCTCGGTTGTCGGCGCTTATTATTACATCCGCGTCGTCAAGGTCATGTGGTTTGATGAAGCTAAGGACAAGTTCGAGCGTCCGTCGGGTGAATTGAAGGTGGTTTATGCGCTTTCGGCCTTCTTCACCGTAGCCTTCATCGTCTTCGGCGGTGCACTTGGCAATGCGGTCACGGCTGCGGCGAAGACCTTCTTTTGAGCAGTACACGAAGGAATACGGGCCGGATGTCCATCGATGATATCAGGCACGAGGCGATGGCGGAAACGCCATCGACCAATCTGGAATGTTTCGCCCGGGCACGGGCGGGTGATGGCGGCAATCTGTGGGTTACCGCCATCCGCCAGACCGGCGGCCGCGGCCGCCGTGGCCGGCCCTGGGTGTCGGAGCCCGGCAATCTCTACGCCTCTCTTCTTCTGATTGACCCCGCGCCGATGGAGCGCATCGGCTCCCTGCCGCTCGCTTTTGCGCTCGCGGTCTATCGCGCCATTCGCGCGGTGCTGCCGCCGGGCGGCGAAGCGCTTGAAATCAAATGGCCGAACGATGTGCTGATCGGCCGCCGCAAGACCTGCGGCATTCTGATGGAAGCGGAGCTTTTGCCTGACGGGCGGCGCGCCATCGTCATCGGCATTGGTATCAATATCGCCCATAAGCCTGACAATCCGCTTTATCCCGTTACGATGCTGTCAGAACATGGTGCATCTTGCTCGCCCGAGGAACTATTTGCCCACCTTTTCCGTGAGACGGCCGAGGTTCTGCGCGAATGGGATGAGGGCAGGGGCGTATCTGCCATCATTGCCAGCTGGCGGGCAGCGGCCTGCGGCATTGGTGAACATATCACCGTCAATTTCCCTGACCGTTCGATCGGCGGGCGTTTTGTCGGAATTGATGATAATGGTTATCTGCTGCTGGATGAGGACGAGGGTGCAAGACGCTCGATCGCGGCCGGCGATGTGTTTTTCGGATGAGGTGAACGGTGATGGCAAAAAGGCCGCGCCGAACCCGGTCCCGGAGGTTGGAGCTTTCCTGCGGCTCATGAAATGCAGGGTGACAAACCGGTTCCGCATCGGCCCGGTCGATCAGATGGTTCAACAGGTCCGATGCTAGAGAGAGCGGCGGGCACGGCCAATTGCCGTTGCCTGCGCGCTTTCGTGAATGGATAAGAAAAACAATGGCTAAACAGGACGAACTGGTCTTTGTGCCGCTCGGCGGCGTGGGTGAAATCGGGATGAATCTGGCGCTTTACGGCTACGGGCCGGCAAGCAAGCGCGAGTGGATCATGGTCGATTGCGGCGTGACCTTTGCCGGCCTCGATCTTCCGGGTGTCGATCTCGTGCTGCCTGACATCAGTTACATCGCCGAGCAGAAAAAGAACCTCAAGGGCATCATCATCACCCACGCCCATGAGGACCACTATGGTGCGCTGAACGATCTCTGGCCCGGCCTGAATGTGCCGGTCTATGCCTCGCCATTCACGGCTGGCATGCTGGAGGCGAAGCGCGCCTATGAAGGCACGCGCGCCGAAATTCCGGTGACGATCTTCAAGGCTGGCGACCGTATCAACGTCGGCCCCTTCGAAATCGAAGCCGTTGGCGTCAACCACTCTATACCGGAGCCGATGTCGCTGGTCATCCGCACACCGCTCGGCAATGTCATCCACACCGGTGACTGGAAAATCGACGAAGCACCGTCACTTGGGCCGTTGACGGATGAAGCCCGCTTCCGCGCCATCGGTGAAGAGGGCGTGCTGGCGCTGATGTGCGATAGCACGAACTCCCTGCGGGATGGTGTGTCGCCTTCCGAGCATGAAGTTTCGGAAGGTCTGCGCCAGATCATCGAAAATGCCGAGGGACGCGTGGCCGTCACCACCTTCTCCTCCAATGTCGGGCGCATCCGCTCGATCGCGCAGGCGGCTGAGGCTGCCGGTCGCGAGGTGCTACTGCTTGGCTCGTCGCTGAAGCGCGTCGTCAACGTTTCGCAGGATCTCGGCATCATGGAAGGCATCAAGCCGTTCCTCGCTGAAGATGAGTTCGGCTATATTCCGCGTGATCGTGTGGTGCTGATCCTGACCGGCTCGCAGGGCGAACCGCGCGCTGCGCTTGCAAAGCTTTCCCGCGATGAGATGCGCAATGTGGCGCTCGCCTCCGGCGACACGGTGGTGTTTTCGTCGCGCGCCATTCCCGGTAACGAAAAGGCGATCATCGAGATCAAGAACGGCCTGATCGAACAGGGCGTGCACATTGTCACCGACAATGAGGCGCTCGTTCACGTCTCCGGCCATCCGCGTCGCAACGAGCTTCTGAGGATGTATGAATGGACGAAGCCGCAGATCGTCGTGCCTGTGCACGGCGAGGCAGCGCATCTGGTGGCGCAGAAGGAACTGGCCGAACAGGCTGGCATTTCCCAGGTGCCGAAGGTGCGCAATGGCAATGTTCTGCGCCTTGCGCCCGGTCCGGCCGAGGTGATCGACGATGTGCCACATGGCCGCGTCTTCAAGGACGGCAATCTCGTCGGTGACATGGACGAGATGGGCATCAGCAACCGCCGCAAGCTGTCCTTTGCTGGCCACGTCGCCGTTAATGTCGTGCTGGACAGCCGTTACGACTTCCTCGGCGATCCCGATGTCGTGCCTTTCGGCCTGCCGGAATTCGATGATGAGGATGAGGCGATGGAGGACACGCTTTATGACGCCGTGCTTGGCGCCGTCGAAAGCATTCCGCGCGCTCGCCGCAAGGATCTGGAACTGCTGCGTGAAGCCGTGCGCCGCGCCGTGCGCGCCGCCGCCAATCAGAGCTGGGGCAAAAAGCCGATCGTGACCGTGTTTGTGACAAAGGTCTGAGCCGGGGCTCTCGGCAATCAGCCGGGAGTTAGTTTCTTCTGCATCGATGTCAGGGCCGTGCCGGAAAGCGCGGCCCTTCTCATTTTTCTTTTAGGCTTTCTTGCGGAGAAATGATTCCGGTTTGCGGATGAATGCGTTACAAGAATCGCATTGTGCAGGAGGATCACATGCCGCTTCTTTCGGTCTTCGCCGTATATTTCATCGTTTGGTGGACGGTGCTTTTCATCGTGCTGCCGATTGGCCTGCGCACCCAGGACGATGAAGGCGATGTGGCGCTAGGGACGGTTGCCAGCGCGCCATCCAGCTTCAAGGGCGGACGGATCGTGTTATGGACGACGCTGATTTCTGCCCTGATCTGCGGAATATGGTATGGCGGAAGCTGGTGGTTTGGCATCAGCCTTGATGACTTACCGAGAATTATTCCCGTTTTCGACTAAAAAGGGCGCGGGCGCTGTCGCCCACTTCTACGTTTTCAAGCTGTGGGCTCGCCGAGGCATCTGCCTATGCAAAGGGCAATCTGCCGTGGATGCGTCGGATGCCCTGTCATATGGATGTCATATCTATCGTGCACACAGCAGAAGCCTGCCGGGCGCCTGATTCACCGCCGTAATTTTACCGAAATGACGGCGAGGGAGCCGAGGCGTATAGATAAGCAAAAAAAAACAAGGCCTTTCAGCCTTGTTTTCCAGGTTTCGCGTGATCTGTAACCGTTACCGGGGCAGCGACGAGCGCGCCTAAGATCTGATCCTCCCAAGACTGACCGCGAAAATGACAAGAATTTAAACTTCCTGCCTCTTTTGTAAGCTAAAGCTAGCCCAAAGCCCCATGCTTGTCATCTGATTTTTTGCATATTTGTTACAGTCGGCAAAAAATTCTCTGTGGTGCAATTTGTCGCACCGGATCAAGAATAATATTCCGATCAAAGCGTTTTGACGCGAATTAGCTATCGCGAAAATACCATGAAATGACCTTTATCGCTCTTTTCATGGCGGGTTTTCATCCGGGCCGGAAACCGCTATATCCGGCGCCAATATCCCTCTATTCGGGGCGATTCCCGCGCTTCACGCGCTGTCGTCCGCATCAATGGAAGCCGTCATGCGTCTTAGCCGTTACTTTTTGCCCATCCTGAAGGAAAACCCCAAGGAAGCTGAGATTGTTTCTCACCGCCTCATGCTGCGCGCCGGCATGATCCGGCAGCAGTCGGCTGGCATTTATTCCTGGCTGCCGCTCGGCAAGCGTGTGCTTGATAAGGTCAACAAGATCATCCGCGAGGAGCAGAACCGCTCCGGCGCCATCGAGCTTCTGATGCCGACCCTGCAATCGGCCGAACTCTGGCAGGAAAGCGGTCGTTACGACGACTACGGCAAGGAAATGCTGCGCATCAAGGACCGCCAGGATCGTCAGATGCTCTATGGGCCCACCAACGAGGAGATGATCACCGACATCTTCCGATCCTATGTGAAGTCCTACAAGAACCTGCCGCTGAACCTCTATCATATCCAGCTGAAGTTCCGCGACGAGGTGCGTCCGCGTTTCGGCACCATGCGCTCGCGCGAATTCCTGATGAAGGACGCTTATTCCTTTGACCTTACGAAGGAAGACGCGATCCATTCCTACAACAAGATGTTCGTGGCATACCTGCGCACATTCGAACGGCTGGGCCTCCGTGCCATTCCGATGCGCGCCGATACCGGCCCGATCGGCGGCAATCACAGCCATGAATTCATCATTCTGGCCGATACCGGCGAATCCGAAGTCTTCTGCCACAAGAGCTTCCTGGACCGCGCCATTCCCGCTGAAAGCACCGACTTCGACGATGTTGCAGCGTTGCAGGGCGTGTTCGACGAATGGACGGCCGATTACGCCGCCACCTCTGAAATGCACGATGAAGCCGCCTATGACGCGATTCCCGAAGGCGAGCGCCTTTCGGCACGCGGCATCGAAGTCGGCCACATCTTCTATTTCGGCACGAAATATTCCGAGCCGATGGGCGCGAAAGTGCAAGGCAAGGACGGCAAGGAACATCCTGTCCACATGGGTTCCTATGGCATCGGGCCCACACGCCTTGTTCCCGCCATCATTGAAGCATCGCATGACGAGAACGGAATCATCTGGCCGGCTTCGGTCGCTCCTTTCGACGTCGTGATCATCAACATGAAGGCTGGAGATGCAGCCTGCGATGCAGCTTGTGAAAAGCTGTATTACCAGCTCTCCAATGCCGGCAAGGATGTTCTCTACGACGATACGGACGACCGTGCAGGCCAGAAATTCGCCACGGCCGATCTGATTGGCGTGCCGCTGCAGATCATTGTCGGCCCGCGTTCGGCCGCGAATGGCGAAGTCGAAGTGAAGGATCGCAAGACCGGCGAACGGGAAACCGTCACTGTCGAGGCGGCGATGAACAGGGTGCTCGGCTAAGCGAGCGGAAAGCGGAGCGGCTTCATCCGAAGTCCGCTCGGGTTTCGTCGCACAGCCGCAGAAAGAGGGGCCGGTTTTAGGAAAAGACCGGCCTTGCAGTTTGAGATCAGGGAGACGACATGGCACAAGCCGAAGCTGAAAAAGGTGCGGCTGTTTCCGCCGGGGCAAAGACCGCCCGGCCGTTTTCCGCTTTTGAACGGATGGTGGCCTGGCGCTATCTGCGCTCGCGGCGCAAGGAAGCCTTCATTTCCGTCATCGCCGGCTTTTCTTTTGTCGGCATCATGCTGGGTGTGGCGACCCTGATTATCGTCATGGCCGTTATGAACGGTTTCCGCACCGAACTTATTTCCCGCATTCTCGGCATCAACGGCCACATGATCGTGCAGCCGATCGACCAGCCCTTTAACAATTATGATGAGCTGGCCAAGAAATTCGCTGCCGTTCCCGGCGTTACCATGGCCCTGCCGCTGGTGGAGGGCCAGACACTTGCCTCTGGCCGCGGCGGCGCGGGCTCCGGTGCGCTGGTGCGCGGCGTGCGCCAGGAAGACATCGACAAGGTCAAGGAAGTCGCGACCAACATCAAGACTGGTGACCTCGTCGGTTTCATGGCCGGTGATGGCGTTCTTGTCGGCTCCAGGCTCGCCGCCCAGCTGGGCGTGACGGCCGGCGACGATATCACGCTGATTTCTCCGGAGGGCGACGTGACGCCGATGGGCGTCAATCCGCGTGTCAAATCCTATAAGATCTCTGGTGTCTTCGAAATCGGCATGTCCGAATACGACGCCTCGATGATCTATATGCCGCTCTCAGAGGCGCAGCTTTATTTCAATGCCGATGGCATCGTGCAATCGATCGAGCTTTACGTCAGCCGTCCGGATGATGTCGATGGCATCCGTCCGCTGGTGGAGCAGGCCGCCGAAAGGCAGGTCTATATCACCGACTGGAGGCAACGGAACCAGACCTTCTTCTCCGCCCTTCAGGTGGAAAGAAACGTTATGTTCATGATCCTCACCCTCATCGTTCTGGTGGCGGCGTTGAACATCATTTCCGGCCTCATCATGCTGGTGAAGGACAAGGGTAGCGATATCGCCATTCTGCGCACCATGGGTGCAAGCTCTGGTGCAGTGATGCGCATCTTCTTCATGACAGGGGCGGCCATCGGCATGGTCGGCACCTTTGCCGGCGTGGCGCTTGGCGTCATCGTGTGCCTCAACGTGGAATCCATTCGGCAGTTCTTCTCCTGGATATCAGGTACGGTTCTGTTTGACCCGCAGCTTTATTTCCTGAGTCAGCTCCCGGCAGAAATGGATATCAGCGAGACGATTTCCGTTGTCATCATGGCGCTTACGCTCTCTTTCCTGGCAACGATCTTTCCAGCATGGCGGGCTTCCAAGCTCGATCCGGTGCAGGCCCTGCGTTACGAATAAGGACCGCTTCGCAATATGGCAAAAAAAACAGTGCTGCGGCTTACCGGTGTCGAGAGAACCTACGGTCAGGGCGAGACATCGCTTTCCATTCTGCGCAAGGCCGATTTTGAGTTGAGGAGCGGTGAGATGGTGGCGCTGGTCGCTCCTTCGGGCACCGGCAAATCGACGCTTCTGCATCTGGCGGGGCTCCTGGAGCATCCCGATGCGGGTGAAGTCTTCATCAACGGCGCGCCCTGCAATGGCCTGCCGGATGAAGCGCGCACCGCAATCCGCCGCAGCGATATCGGTTTCGTCTATCAGTTCCACCACCTTCTGCCGGAATTTTCAGCGGTGGAAAATGTGATGATGCCGCAGCTCATCGCCGGTCTCACCCAGGCGGAGGCCCGCAAGCGTGCAAGCGCTCTGCTCGACTATATGCGGGTCGGCCATCGCGGCGAACACCGTCCGGCGGAACTCTCCGGTGGTGAACAACAGCGTGTCGCCATTGCCCGCGCCGTCGCCAACGCGCCGCTCCTGCTGCTCGCCGACGAGCCGACCGGCAATCTCGATCCGGAAACCGCGCATTACGTATTCGATGCGCTCGAGGCACTGGTGCGCCAATCCGGCCTCGCGGCGCTGATCGCCACCCACAATCATGAACTCGCCGCCCGCATGGATCGGCGCGTGACGCTCGCCGACGGCAAGATCGTCGATTTCTGACAACGATGACTGCGCGCGGGGCCGATTCCCGCGCATCATTGCTCCCCGAAACGAGTATGCCGGTCGTTGCTGCAACGGAACCAGAACGGGTAGCCACGAGCTCGCAGTCAATCCGTTTGGCAGTTCCTCTGTAAAGTACCTGTGCCTTGAATCTTTTTTCTCCAAACCCGGACGCGCTTTCGCCTCCGGGTTTTCGCTTTGGAGTCAGCGGCTTGCCGTTCTCTGCGGCGGAACCGAAGGCGATTCTCGTACATTAGCAATAGGAATATCTGCAGAACCCTGTTGACAATCGAACAAAATGAGAACAAAATTGGAACATAACGAGTAAGGAGAGACCAATGACTGATTTCATCCGTGACGTTGCCGCTTTCGCTTCCATCGCTGTCTTTGTTGCCAGCTTTTCGGTGATCCTCACTGCCCTGTGAAGAAGACACCGGCGCAGAAGCGTGTATGGACGCCGCAAAATGGTGGACATTGAGCGCCGGAAATCGGAAAATCGCCCCCTCGATTCAGAATGACAGGAAGACGATATGGGCGATACGGTTGTGCGTGGAGACACCTCTGGCGAAACACTGAAGACCCCCGGCTTCGTCCATCTTCGCGTTCACTCGGCTTATTCCCTGCTTGAGGGGGCATTGCCCCTCAAGAAAATCATGTCCAAGGCTGTCGGAGACGGCCAGCCGGCCATTGCTATTACCGATACCAACAACCTCTTTGTCGCGTTGGAATTTTCCGAAAAGGCACGTGATGAAGGTTTGCAGCCCATCATCGGCTGCCAGCTGTCTATTGACATGCAGGATACGGCGGAGGACCGCCGCAGCCACAACAGCCATCTTCAGAAACTCCCGGCCATCGTTCTTCTCGCTGCCAATGCGGAAGGGTATGAGCGGTTGGTGGATGTCGTCAGCCGCGCCTATCTGGACGGTGAGGGCAGCGGCCATTCCGTGCACATTACCCGCGCGTGGCTTGAGGAGGCATCCAATGCCGGCTTGATTGCACTGACGGGCGCTTCCGGCGGCCCCGTCGATATGGCGCTGAAGGACGGCCACGCCGCGCAGGCGAAGGAGCGCCTGCTGACGCTAAAGTCACTGTTTGGTGACAGGCTTTATATCGAGTTGCAGCGACAGTCCGGTTACGATCGTTCCCACGAGCGACGCCTGATTGGTCTCGCTTATGAACACGACATTCCCCTCGTTGCCACCAACGAAGCGTTTTTCCCGTCCAAGGCTGACTATGAGGCGCATGATGCGCTGATGGCGGTGGCGCATAATGCCATCGTGTCCGATGACAGCCGATTCCGCCTGACACCCGATCATTACCTTAAGAGCCGTGCGGAGATGACGGCGCTGTTTGCCGATCTTCCCGAGGCGCTGGAGAATACGGTCGAGATTGCTCTGCGATGCTCCTATGTGCTGAAAAAACGTGGACCCATCCTGCCGCGTTTCACCGGCGCCAGCGACGACCCGGAAGCGGCCGAGCGCGCCGAGACGGAGGAACTGCGCCGTCAGGCGGTGGAGGGGCTGGATCAGCGGCTCGCCGCGCTCGGCATGGCGCCGGGTTATACGGAGCAGGAGTATCGCGACAGGCTGGATTTCGAACTCGGCGTCATCTCGCGCATGAAGTTTCCGGGTTACTTCCTGATCGTTGCCGACTTCATCAAATGGGCCAAGCAGCATGATATTCCGGTCGGCCCGGGGCGCGGTTCAGGTGCGGGCTCGCTGGTCGCTTACGCGCTGACCATTACCGACGTCGACCCGCTGCGTTTTTCGTTGCTGTTCGAACGCTTTCTCAATCCCGAACGCGTTTCGATGCCCGACTTCGATATCGACTTCTGCCAGGATCGTCGCGAAGAGGTGATCCGCTACGTGCAGGCCAAATATGGCCGCGAGCAGGTGGCGCAGATCATCACCTTCGGTTCGCTGCAGGCGCGTGCGGCTCTGCGCGACGTCGGCCGTGTGCTGGAAATGCCCTATGGGCAGGTGGACAAGATCTGCAAGCTGGTGCCCAACAACCCGGCCAACCCGACGCCGCTTTCGAAGGCGATCGAGGAAGAGCCACGATTGCAGGAAGAGGCGGACAAAGAACCGGTTGTCGCCCGCCTCCTGGATATCGCCCAGAAGATCGAGGGGCTTTACCGCCACGCCTCCACCCATGCCGCCGGTATCGTCATCGGTGACCGACCGCTGTCGAAGCTTGTACCGATGTATCGCGATCCGCGATCCGATATGCCGGTCACCCAGTTCAACATGAAATGGGTCGAAAGCGCCGGCCTTGTCAAATTCGACTTCCTTGGCCTGAAGACGCTGACCGTGCTGAAAGTCGCCGTTGACTTTGTCGCCAAACGCGGCATCAAGGTCGATCTTGCCGCCATTCCGCTGGATGACACCAAGACCTACGAGATGTTGTCGCGTGGCGAGACCATCGGCGTGTTCCAGGTGGAAAGTGCCGGCATGCGCAAGGCGCTGATCGGCATGCGACCGGACTGCATCGAGGACATCATCGCGCTGGTGGCGCTTTACCGCCCCGGCCCGATGGAAAACATCCCGGTTTATAACGCCCGCAAACATGGCGAGGAGGAGCTGGAATCGATCCATCCGACCATCGACCATCTGCTCAAGGAAACGCAGGGCGTTATCGTCTATCAGGAACAGGTGATGCAGATCGCTCAGGTCCTGTCGGGTTATTCGCTCGGCGAAGCTGATCTCCTGCGTCGCGCCATGGGCAAGAAGATCAAGGAGGAAATGGACCAGCAGCGCGAGCGTTTCGTTGATGGTGCCATCAAGAACGGCGTGTCGAAACCGCAGGCGGACACCATCTTCGATCTTCTGGCGAAATTCGCCAATTATGGCTTCAACAAGAGCCATGCCGCCGCTTACGCCATCGTGTCCTACCAGACCGCCTATATGAAGGCGCATTATCCGGTGGAGTTCCTCGCGGCCTCGATGACGCTCGATATGGCCAACACGGAAAAGCTCAACGATTTCCGCCAGGATGCCAGCCGCCTTGGGATTGAGGTCGTCGCACCTTCGGTGCAGACGTCTTTCCGCCAGTTCGAGACCGGCGAAAACCGCATCTATTATTCGCTGGCCGCCATCAAGGGTGTGGGCGAGGGGGCGGTGGAACACATCGTCCAGGTTCGCGATGGCAAGCCGTTCACAAGCCTTGAGGATTTCTGCCTGCGCATCGACCCCAAGCAGATCAACCGCCGCGTGCTGGAAAGCCTCATCAATGCAGGTGCTTTCGATTGTTTCGGCCGAGACCGCGCCGAACTGATCGGCGGGCTGGACCGCATCATCGGTTATGCCCAGATGGCCCAGAACAACCGCACCATCGGCCAGTCGGACATGTTTGGCTCCGGCGGCGGCAACGGCCCGGAAAAGCTTGTCCTGCCGGCTTTCCAGCCGTGGCTCGCTTCGGAAAAGCTGCTGCGCGAATATCAGGTGCTGGGTTTTTACCTCACCGCCCATCCGCTCGATACCTACCGTCCCATATTGGAAAAGTTGCGGGTGCAGAATTTCGCCGATTTTTCCGCGGCGGTGAAGCAGGGGGCAACCGCCGGGCGTCTGGCCGGCACGGTGACCGGCAAGCAGGAGCGCAAGACCCGCACCGGCAACAAGATGGGCATCGTCACCTTCTCGGATGCTTCAGGGCAATATGAGGCGGTGCTGTTTTCCGAGGGGCTCGGCCAGTTCCGCGATCTGCTTGAGGTCGGCAAATCGCTTGTCATCACGGTGCAGGCGGAAGAGCGACCGGAAGGCATCGGTCTGCGTATCCAGACGGCCCAGTCTCTGGAAGAGAAGTCCGTGCAGATGCAGAAGGCGCTTCGTGTGTATGTCCGCGATTCCGGCCCGCTGAAGACCGTTGCGCGCCACCTCAACACAAAGGGCGACGGATCGGTCTATTTCATCGTCATCAAGGACGAGGGCAGCCGTGAGATCGAGGTGGAGCTGACGGAGAAATACCGCATTTCACCTGAGATCGCCGCTGCGCTGCGGTCCGCTCCCGGTGTCGTTGATGTGGAACTGGTGTAGGGCAAAAGCCCTCACACCGGTCCTTCCTTGGTGACGGTGATGAAGTCCGTTCCCATGCCTGTCTCCATCTGGTGACTGAGATCGGAAACGGTGATCGAGCTTCCGCTTGAAAGCTCCTGTTCGATGCGGTTGCGTATCTCCGCGGGGATTTCGAGGCGGCCGAGTACAGCGCTCAACTGGTCGAAACCGCCGGGGGCCTCGACATCGGTGATTCCGAGCCGCTTGCGGGCAGCGGCTGGCAGATGATTTTCGAGCGTCACGCCGTTCCATTCAGCGGTTCCGGCAGCGCGATCCACGGAAACGGCCTCGAAGAAGTGTGTTCCAAGCGCCACTTCCGGGTCCTTGATGTCGATGGCGGCTTCAAACAGCGGTTTGAAATCCTGCCGCACCCTGATCTGGCCATTTGGCGGATGATCTTCACCGGCAGATGCGTAAAGCGCCGTCACAAAAGCATCGGTCAGAAGCGGCCCAGTGGTTTTCAGCCCTTTCCACCGCTTGAACCCGTTAATGGCGCTTACCGTCATTTCGCCGGCAAACCCATCGGCGGAACCCGCGTCGAAGCCGAGGCGGGTCAGCACGGTCTGGATATCCATCACCTTTTCCCGGTCGCCCCGACGGGTAATGAGAATGCGCAGCGGCGAGGAAGCCTTTGCTTTTGCCACCGGTTTGAGGGACTGAGTCTTTTCATTGACGGCAACCTCGACCGTACCCAATGCCGCATCGAAGGTCGCCGGGCGCAGTTCCACATCCGACAGTAGCAGCTTGCCGTCATCGGCGTCGTCGCGTGGCGTAAACAGCGCTGGATGCTGCACGAAACGCAGGGAAACCGGGCGATCGGTGATGATCACGTGGACACCGGTCTGCGTATCACTGAAGAGTGACTTTGCAAATTTCGAAGGCAGGCGCACGCAGCCATGGGAAGCTGGATAGTTCGGCACCTTGCCCTCGTGCAGCGCAATGCCGGACCACGTCAGGCGTTGCATGAAGGGCATGGGTGCGGCCGAATAGATATTCGACTCGTGGTATTTTCGTTTTTCCAGAATGGAGAAGATGCCACTCGGCGTCTCGTGCCCGGCCTTGCCGGTGGAGACTTTCGAGGTGGCGATGATCTGCCCATTCTCATAAAGCGAGAGCGACTGGTCGCTTTTGGACACCAGGATCTGCAGCGACCGGCTGTCGGCGGCAAGCGCCGGAAAGGCAAAAATGCTGACCGACAGCATGCCGGTCAGAAGACTGAGGCGAAGGGACATGACGCAATACACCACATGCACAAAACTTCCCTCACTCAACCATGCGAAGTTTAATGAAGTTTAAGGAAGCCGCAGGTGGAACATCACTAATTTGTGTAAAATCTAAAATACATTGCGCACGGGTTATGGGAGACGAGGCTGGACGGGTTCCGCAAGGTTGGTTTGAGGCTTTTATTTGCGGGTGCCGAAGGTGTAGCCGGTCTCGACGCTGCCCTTGCCGAACTTGTCGCGCAGCTTGTCCATCGCCGCTTCAGCCGCCGCCCGCCGCGTGGCCTGCCTGTCGACGAGATCGGGAGGATCGGCGAGACCGGCATCGCGCAGATCGCTGACGCCAATGCCGATGAGGCGGAATTTTGTGCCGTCGGTTTCTTTTTCCAGCAGCGCAAGGCCGGTGCGGAATATGCGGTCGGCAAGCTGTGTGGGGTCATCCAGCCTGCGGTTGCGCGTGCGGGTCTTGAAGTCGGCCGTCTTCATCTTCAGCACCACGGTCTGGCCGGCAATGCCGTTCTTCTTCAGCCGCCAGGCGACTTTTTCCGAGAGTGACCGCAGAATCGAAACGAGCTCCTCATGACGGGAAATATCGTTGAAGAAAGTGGTTTCGGACGATACGCTTTTGGCCGGATCGTTATTGTGCACATGTCGCTCGTCAATGCCGCGTGAAAGCCGGAACAGCCGCTGCCCCATCACGCCGTAACGGCGCATCAGTTCGCTCTCCTCCATCTCCTGCAATTGCGCGATCATGCGGATGCCATCCGCCTCCAGCGTCGCTGCAAAGGCCTTTCCGACGCCCCAGATGGTCGTGACCGGGCGCGCCGCCAGAAAGGACAACGCCTCCGCTTCACCGACAACCGAAAAGCCGCGCGGTTTTTGCAGCTCGGAGGCGACTTTGGCGAGAAATTTGCAATAGGAAAGCCCCGCAGAAACGGTCACCCCGACTTCTTTTTCCACGCGCCGGGCAAATTTCGCTAGCACGCGCGCTGGCGGGTCGTGATGCAGCTTCTCGGTGCCGGAAAGATCGAGAAACGCTTCGTCAATGGAAAGCGGCTGCACGAGCGGCGTCAATTCCTGCATCATCGTCCGGATTTCACGGCCGACACGGCTGTATTTTTCCATGTCCGGCTTGATGACGACAGCATCGGGGCAGGCTTCCAGCGCCTTGAACATGGGCATGGCGGAGCGCACGCCATGGATGCGGGCGATATAACAGGCAGTGGAGACAACCCCGCGCTTGCCACCGCCGACGATAACGGGCTTGTCGGCCAGTTCCGGATTGTCGCGCTTTTCGACCGAGGCATAAAAGGCGTCACAATCGATATGAGCGATGCTCAGATCATAAAGTTCGGAATGATAGAGGAGACGCGGGCTGCCACAGGCGCGGCAACGCCTCAACCCTTCTGGCTGGCCAGCCAGACAGTCGCGGCAAAAACCGGGATCATAGCGGTGCGACGTGGACATGGGCCGAAAACAAAACCAGAACGTTGCCGACCATACTCCGGCTGTGACGGTCGCTCAAGAGGCCTCTCGTCAATACACACCTGAATCCAGCCCCGGCCCGGAAAAATGGTGCCAGGCGGCGGCGACAGTTTCTGGGGATGTATCGGTGGCGGCACAGAAGGCCATCAGGTCCGGCTCGTGGCTCATCAGGAAATCCGTCAACCCGGCCAAAAAGCCGGGATCATTGACGGCCTGGCGCAACATATTGGCTTGTAACCCGCTCAAGGCGAGGAAACGCGCCAGCATGTCCGGTTCGTTTGCCAGCCAGCCAAGTATGGCGGCTGCCGTTTCTTGCGGATCCTGGCCGGCATTGCCTTTGTTTTTCGTATCGCGCATCATTTCTTCCCCGAAGTTACCTATTTTGAAACCAAATCCCTCTAGTCTTGCGCAAAGAATGGACGATGGAATCGGTTCTCTGGCAACCTATATGTCTGGATGAAGGTTTCAAAGCGAAACGGGGACTGCCCACCATGCCCAAGCAGGTCATGATAGTCGAAGACAACGAGCTGAACATGAAGCTCTTTCGCGACCTGATCGAGGCGTCTGGCTATACGACGATTCAGACGCGCAACGGCATGGAGGCGCTCGATCTCGCCCGCAAACACCGCCCTGACCTCATCCTTATGGATATCCAGCTGCCGGAGGTTTCGGGGCTGGAGGTGACCAAATGGCTGAAGGAGGATGACGAACTGCATGTCATTCCCGTCATCGCGGTTACCGCATTTGCCATGAAGGGTGATGAGGAGCGTATTCGCCAGGGTGGATGCGAAGCCTATGTGTCGAAGCCGATTTCCGTCCCGAAATTCATCGAAGTCATCAAGACTTATCTGGGCGATGCGTAAGGCGACTGGGGAACGGTTATGACGGCGAGAGTTCTGGTTGTTGACGACATTCCAGCCAATGTGAAGCTTCTGGAAGCCCGTCTTCTGGCGGAATATTTCGATGTCGTCACCGCTGAGGATGGTTTCAAGGCGCTGGCGATCTGTGATGAGGAGCAGATCGATATCATTCTGCTCGATATCATGATGCCGGGCATGGATGGTTTCGAGGTCTGCGAACGGCTGAAGGCCAATCCGAATACCGCCCATATTCCTGTTGTCATGGTCACCGCACTCGATCAACCGTCTGACCGCGTGCGTGGCCTCAAGGCCGGCGCCGACGATTTTCTGACCAAACCGGTCAATGATCTTCAGCTGATCGCCCGTGTCAAAAGCCTGGTCCGTCTGAAAGCCGTCAGTGACGAGCTGCGGCTGCGTGCGGAAACCGCCCGGCAGATCGGTATCGAGGAGATGCTGCGCAGCGATGGCCTGATGCAGACGCCGGGCCGCGTGCTGGTTGCGGATGGCCGCGCCAGCTCGCAGGAACGCATCATCCGGGCGCTGAAGCCGGTTGCGGAGGTCGATGCAGTCACGGAGCCACAGGCGGCCTTGCTCAAGGCAGCGAGCAGCCCCTTCGAACTCGTTATCGTCAATTCCAATTTTGAGGACTACGATCCGCTGAGGCTGTGTTCGCAGTTTCGCTCGCTGGAGCGCACCCGTTTTCTGCCGTTGCTTCTGGTGGCGGAGCAGGGGGCGGACGAGCTGGTGGCGCGTGCGCTCGATCTGGGGGTGAACGACTATATTCTTCGTCCGATCGATCCGAATGAACTCGTCGCCCGTTCGCTCACTCAGATCAGACGCAAGCGCTATAATGAACATCTGCGGCTCAATCTGCAGCACACGATGGAACTTGCCATTGTCGATGGGCTGACGGGTCTCAACAATCGCCGTTACCTCGACAATCATCTGAAGATACTTTTCGACCGCGCCGCGGTGCGTGGCCGCCCGATCTCCATCTGCATGACCGATATAGACCGCTTCAAACTGGTCAATGACACCTATGGTCACGATGTCGGGGATGAGGTGCTGCGGGAGTTCGCAGCGCGCATCCGCAGCACAGTGCGCGGTGCGGATCTCGCCTGCCGTTATGGTGGAGAAGAGTTCGTCGTCGTCATGCCCGATACGCCCAAGGAGCTTGCGGCAAGCGTCGCCGAGCGCCTGCGGGCGATTGTGGAGGACACGCCCTTTTATGTGCGTTCCATCGATACGGAACTGAGCATCACCGCCTCCCTCGGCATCGCCACCAGCAGCGGCGCCTTCGGTGCGCCGGACGAGATATTGAAGCAGGCCGACAGGGCGCTTTACGAAGCTAAACACGCCGGCCGCAACCGCGTCGTGGCTGCCGCGGCCTAAGACGGCCGCGGCCAATTGATCAAGACTGTCTGCGCAGTTCTCCCGCATATCCCGGCGAAATAGTTATTCGCACATCGCAGCGAATGTCGCGATACAGCAAACCATTGACCGCAGATGTATTTTATCTCTTTGCAATGAAGGGATGAATTCGGGCGGCATCAATAGAGTTCAAGTTGAAAAATACATTGAATTCTAGCTCTCAGGGAACTATAGTGTGCCAGCTTGGTATATTTAACCATGTTTCTCAGGGGATGTATCTCTGGCTTAAGAATTTATTGATTTTTATTTTACTTCTGCGCACACTCACAATCGAGAGTAACAGTTCGTCCGGCGGTTTGTCGGTCTTGCGATGATGGAATGATGGCGGTTTTTGCCGTCTCGATTTCGCTCGTCAGGGGCTGGTATTGCGTAGTTTGAATGCCCCATGATGCTCAGGTCCGCCGCATCTCCTGAATCGTGGGGTCGGTCGGCTGACGATGTCCGAATCGGTTCCTCGTGCCGTAATCACATCGTTGGCCGACCGCCTTCTTCCCGAAAACACATTGTCGATGGCGCGCGTGTTGTGAAGCGCTGGTCTTCCTGCCGATTTCTGCGAAGGGTTGTGCGGTGTCGGAGCAGGGGCGTGTTGCCCGACGCAGCCTTCGTAAGTGCCTGCGGGTATCTTTGTGCTCACAGCGCGGGCGGTGGGCTAATGCGTCTTGAATGCCTCCTGGTGTCCTTTGCTAGGGGCGGCAGCAAATTCGCAATCTACGGAGACGCAGCACCCATATTTCCACGATGGGGGAGACGCCGGGTGCGGAGAGCGCCGTGGCGGTTTTCTTCGACACAAACAAAAAACGCGCCCATGGGGCGCGCTATTTGCCGGAAAACCGATCAAGAAATTACTTGATCTTGGTTTCCTTGAATTCAACGTGCTTGCGTACAACCGGGTCGTACTTCGTCTTCGTCATCTTGTCCGTGAACGTACGGCTGTTCTTGGTGGTGACGTAGAAGGTACCGGTGTCGGCTGTCGACAGCAGCTTGATCTTGATTGTTGTAGCTTTCGCCATGGTCGTCCTGCCTTTAAACAAATGAGAAGCCGCAGGCGCTTCTCACCTCGGCTAAATCTGGCGCGAAACTACGTATCGCGCCCAAAAAGTCAAGCCTGTTTTGCCCGGAAAACAAAACGGAACCCATAAAGCACCACGTAAAGCCCGAAAAATACGGCAAGCGCCCAGGCGAAACCATCGGTGCCCGCAACATCCATGGAAATGCCCACGGCCTGCGGTCCCGCAATCGTACCCATCGCGTAACAGAAGATAAAGGCGGCATTGGCGGAGACCAGATCGGCACCCTTGAGCCGCGAACCGAGATGGGTCAGGCCGACAGTATACATGCCCGACACGAGGCCGCCCCAGAACAGCAGCAGCGCCGCCACCAGGATCCAGCTCTCCACCAGGAAAGGCAGCGCCAGCGTGCCGCAAACGCCTGCAACCGCCATCAGGGCGAGCATGGTGCGCCGATCCTTCAACCGGTCGGACAGAAGGCCGATCGGTATCTGGAAGACCATGTTGCCGATTCCCATGACCGTCAGCAGAAGTGCTGCCTGCGATTCGTTGAAACCCTCCCGGGTGGCGTAGATGGGAAAGAGCGACAGACCGCCGGCCTGCACCGAACCGAACACGAAAGCTGCGGCGGATGCCATCGGCACCAGCCAGATGTAGCGGATAAAATGGTGATTGGGCCGCTCGTTCAGTTCCGGGCTTTCGCCGCGCGCCATGAAGATGGGAATGGCGGCAAGAAGGATGATCGCGGCACCGACGAGGAAGGGCAGGATGCCTTCGCTGCCGACCGCTGAAAACAACAGTGGACCCACGGCGAAACCGACAGCAAGCCCGGTGGCGTAGATGCCGAGAACCATGCCGCGTTTTTTCGGCGGCGCCGTCATGTTGATCCAGTATTCGGACAGGATAAACAATGTGGTGGTGGCGCCGTGGAAAATGATTCGCAGCGGAAACCACATCCAGAAGGCATCAGCGAAATAGAAACTGAGTGCGCTCAGCGCCGAAATGACGACAGCCAGCAGCATGGTTCGCGCCACGCCGAAATCATGGGCGATCTTGGTGGTGACCGGAGCCGCCATCATGGCCGCAACGCCGGCCATCGCCGAATTCACCCCGATCATGGTCGAGGAGATGCCGCGTTTCTCAAGAATGATCGACAGGAGCGGCAGCCCAAGGCCGATGGCGACACCAACTGCACTGATTGCGGAAATCGCGGCGATCAGTGAGGGCCAGTGGATGGCATCCGCTTCTTCGCATTTCATTTGTGACATGACGGCCTTTATACAAAGTCTCGAATGAACCGGCCGTGGCGCGTGACATAGAGCCGCGCGGGGCTTTCAAAGGGCAATGAGGGATCACCTATCATGAGTTTTGTGACATCTTCGAGAACCGTCCGTGTGATTGTCGGCATGTTCAGACCGGAAAGGTCTGTCATGTCAAGCCATTGAACGTTGCAGAGTTCATCGGAATCACGGGTTAGGCTGACATCGAGCTCCAATTCGTCGGTGTAACAGCAAAAGAATCGCGTGTCGTAGCGCCGTACATTGCCGGGAGGCGTAATGGCGCGCGCAACATATCTGAAACGGGAAAGGTCCGGCCCCTTAGCGCCCAATCCAAGGTCCACGCCGGTCTCCTCGAAAAGCTCGCGCGCGGCCGCAAGCGCCAGAGCCCTTGCCCCGGCAGCACTGAGATGGCGCGCCGCGGAAGCGGTGAGGCTGCGCAGGACGGCGGGATGTAGATCGTTGGAAAAGGGCAGCGCATGATCGCGCGGATCGCGTTTACCGCCCGGAAATACGTAAGCGCCCGGCATGAAGACGTGGGCGCTGCTGCGTTGCCCCATCAGCACCATGAGCTGCGGGCCGGAGCGGTCGAACAGGATAAGGGAGGCTGCATCACGCGGACGCATGGGTGCGCTCACCGTCTCGCCATCTCGGAACCGCTTAAGCTCATGTAAGGCCGCGCCCACCGTCAGTGAGAAGAGCCGTCTATCTGTGGTTTTGGTTGTTTTCGGTCGAAGCCGTGCATCCGCAGCGCCCATTGCAGTCCGATCACGCCGCCCTTGATGGGTTGCAGCGTCAAAAGCGCGGCCAGAATGGTAATCGGTACCCAGATGGCAAAATGCGCCCACATGGGAATGTTCAAGACCAGATCGGTCATCATGAAGCCGCCAACAGCGATATGGCCGATGATGACGATGGAAATATAAGGCGGCAGGTCGTCCGAACGGTGATGATGCATTTCTTCGCCACAGGCCGCGCAGGCATCCACCGGCTTGAGCCAAGCCCGGAACAGGCGACCGCTGCCGCAGGCCGGGCAACGGTTGGCCATGCCGCGCATGATCGAACGGCCAAGCGGCCGTTCCGTGCTGCCGTCTCCGAAGGTGACCGTTTCCGAGCTCTGATGTGCACTCATCCTTAAGTCCTTCTCCCGTTCTTAAACCGCTTGTTGCGGTCTTGTTAGCGTCGTCCTCTCGGCGGCCGCGTTCCAGGCTTCGCGCCGGGACGCGATGTCCGCCGGCCCGCCTTGTGGAACGACCGCGATCCGACTGGCATCTTGCGGCCGGGGCTCAGCATCTCGAACCGCAACGCACCCGCCAGCGGCACTGCTTCCGCAAGCCGTACCTGCACCGTGTCGCCAAGCTGATAACCGAGACCGGTCTTTTCCCCCGTCAGAGCCTGATGCGCTTCGTCGTAGAAGAAATAATCGGTTCCAAGCGTAGATATAGGAACGAAACCATCAGCGCCAAACTGCGGCAGCGCGACAAATAGTCCCGCCTTGGTGACACCGCCGACGCGGCCTTCGAATTCTTCACCCACCCGCTCGGAAAGATGATGCGCGATCAGCCGGTTGACGGTGTCGCGCTCGGCCGCCATGGCGCGCCGCTCGAAGGTCGAGATTTCCGCGGCGATATCGTCCAGCGTCGCCTCTTCCTGTGGCGTGATGCCGCCTTCGCCGAGCCCCAGCGAGCCCACCAGCGCGCGATGCACTATGAGGTCGGCATAACGGCGGATCGGTGAGGTGAAATGGGCGTATTTCATCAGGTTAAGGCCGAAATGGCCGATATTCTCCGGGCTATAGATTGCCTGGCTTTGGCTGCGCAGCACCATCTCGTTGACCATGATCTGGTGCGGCGTATCGAGCGCGCGCGCCAGAATGCCGTTGAAGGAATTGGCGCGCATGGCCGCACCCTTGGCCATGGTAATGCCGATCGTGCCGAGGAATTCGCGCAGCACCTCCTGCTTGGTAAGCGTCGGCGCGTCATGCACGCGGTAGACCAGCGGCTGTTTCTTCTTTTCCAGCGTCTCGGCGGCGGCCACATTCGCTTGGATCATCATTTCTTCGATCAGCTTGTGCGCATCGAGACGTTCGGGAATGACGACCGCGTCGACCGTGCCGTCAGGGCGCAGTTTGATCTTGCGCTCGGGCATGTCGAGTTCCAGCGGCTGGCGACGGTCACGGCCGCGCTTCATCACCTCATAGGCGTGCCACAGGGGCTTGAGGATCGGCTCCAGCAGCGGCCCGGTCTTGTCGTCGGGCTTGCCGTCAATGGCGGCCTGAGCCTGCTGGTAGGAGAGCTTGGCGGCGCTTTTCATCATGATGCGATGGAAGGTATGGCCGGCCTTGCGCCCTTCCTTGGAGAAGGTCATCCGCACCGCAAGGGCAGGGCGGTCGACGCCTTCCTTGAGCGAGCAGAGATCATTGGAAATACGCTCCGGCAGCATCGGCACGACGCGATCCGGGAAATAAACGGAGTTGCCGCGCTTCAGCGCCTCGCGGTCCAGCGGCGAACCTGACCGAACATACCAGGAGACGTCAGCAATGGCCACGGTGACGATGACACCATCGGGATTGTCGGATGAGGTATCAGGCTCGGCGTAGACTGCATCGTCATGATCCTTGGCGTCCGCCGGATCGATGGTGATGAGCGGCAGGTCGCGCCAATCCTCGCGGTGGGACATGGTCGCGGCCTTCGCCGCATCCGCTTCCGCCATAACATTCTGCGGAAAGATATGCGGAATGCCGTGGGCGTGGATTGCGATCATTGAGATCGCCTTTTCCGAGGCAACCGAGCCGATGACCGACAGAACCTTGGCGCGCGTCAGGCCGTGACGGCCGCTGTTGCGTGAGGTTTCAACCTCGATCAGATCGCCATCTTTGGCATCGCCGACGCCATCGGGATCGATGACCATTTCCTCGCCGCGGCGATCGATCGGCATCAGCCGTCCGCCGCCACCCGGCGTTTCCTTGAACACGCCGAGCAGGGCATTCTGACGGCGGTCGATCAGCTTGACGACGCGGGCGGTATAGGCGGGGCCGGTGCTTTCCTTCGAGGGGAAGATTTTCGCGAGAATACGGTCGCCGAGACCGGCGGCTGGCGCTTTCTTGCCACGGTCCTGCGAGGATTGGCGGATCAGCACGGCCGGCGCTGCGCCAAGATCCTCCGGCCATTCCGCCGGGCGGCCGATCAGCTCGCCATCCTTGTCGCGGGTGGTGATGTCGAGAACCGTCACGGGCGGCAGGCCACCCGGTCGCGTCAGCGACTTGCGGCTCTTGTGCACCATGCCGTCGACTTCGAGTTCCTTCAGCAGCGCCTTCAGGACAACGCGGTTTTCACCCTTCAGCCCGAAAGCCTTGGCGATTTCGCGTTTGGAGGCCTGCTGCGGATGGTCCGCAATGAATTTCAGCAGTACCTCGCGGGAAGGCACCTCGCCATGGATGATGCCTTCGCCTTCACTCACCCGCTTGCCGCGCCCGGTGCGTCCGAAACCGTCGCTGGCGGAACCCTGTCTCTGACGCGGCGCTTTGCTCACACTGCTGCCTTCTTGGATTTGGCCGCTGCCTTCGGCTTGGCGGTCGTCTTGCTCTTTGTCGCCGCCTTCGCCTTGGTCGCCTTCGGTTTTGCGGCGGCGTCGCCATCGGCCTTGGCGGCGGTTTTCTTGGCCTTGGCGGGCTTGCCGCCGGTGCCGGTCTTGGCAATGCGCTCGGCGATCAACACGAGCGCCTCGTCCAGCGTCACTGAGGCCGGATCCTGACCCTTGGGAATGGTGGCATTGACCTTGCCCCAGTTCACGTAGGCCCCGTAACGGCCGTCACGAACGGTGATCGCGCCGCCATCGGGGTGGTCGCCCAGTTCCTTGAGAGCAGCCGGCGTGCCGCTGCGGCCGCGTCCCGGACCCTTGCTCTGCTTTTCGGCAATGACGGTCACGGCGCGGTTGAGGCCGATCGAGAACACGTCTTCGATGCTTTCGAGGTTTGCATAAGAACCATCATGCAGCAGGAAAGGTCCGTAACGGCCGAGCCCAGCGGAGATCATCTTGCCGGTTTCCGGGTGCTTGCCGATATCGCGCGGCAGGTTGATGAGCGCCAGCGCCTTCTCGTGGTCGATATCCTCAGGCTTCCAGCCCTTGGGCAGCGATGAGCGCTTGGCTTCCTTGCCTTCGCCGCGCTGGATGTAAGGCCCGAAGCGGCCGGAGCGAAGCGTGAGCTCCTCTCCCGTCATCGGATCGGCACCGAGTGCCTTGGGCTCGTTGAGGGCAGCGGCTTCGGCTTCCGCGCCATCGGAGGTCAGCTGACGCGTATAGTTGCACTCAGGATAGTTCGAGCAGCCGACGAACGCACCATATTTGCCGAGCTTCAGTGACAGATTGCCGGTGCCGCAAACCTGGCAGATGCGCGGATCGGAACCATCCTCACGCTTCGGGAAGACCAGCGGTGCCAGAACCTCGTTCAGCGCATCCAGAACGTTTGTGACACGCAGTTCCTTGGTGTCTTCGATCTGGGCAAAGAAATCCTTCCAGAAATCACGCAGAACCTGCTTCCAGTCCAGTTCGCCGGCGGAAATCCGGTCGAGCTTTTCTTCAAGGGCGGCGGTGAAATCGTATTCGACGTATTTGGTGAAGAAGCTTTCGAGGAAAGCCGTCACCAGCCTACCACGGGAATGCGGGATAAGCTTGCGCTTGTCGACAACGATATATTCACGATCGCTCAGCGTCTTCAGCGTCGCCGCATAGGTGGAAGGACGGCCGATGCCGAGTTCTTCCATCTTCTTGATCAGCGAAGCTTCCGAATAACGCGGCGGTGGCTCGGTGAAGTGCTGGCTGGCATTGATCTTCTGCTTGGCGAGGTTTTCGCGTTCATTGATCGGTGGCAGACGGCCTTCGTCGTCACCATCGTCGCTCTGCTCGCCATCTTCCTTCTGGTCGGTATAAGCGGCGATAAAGCCGTCAAAACGGATGACGGAGCCTACAGCGCGCAGGCCAGCCTTCTCGCCGCCGTTGCTGGCAAGAATCTCAACCGTCGTGCGCTCGATTTCGGCAGATGCCATCTGGCTCGCAATACCGCGTTTCCATATCAGCTCGTAAAGACGCAACTGGTCGGCATCGAGGTAACGCTTCACCTGATCCGGCGTGCGGTTGAAATCGGTCGGTCGGATAGCCTCGTGCGCTTCCTGCGCATTTTTGGCCTTGGTAGAGTAGAAACGCGCCTTTTCCGGCACGTAACGGTCACCGAACTGCTCGCCAATAGCCTTGCGCGCAGCATCGATTGCTTCCGGGGCCATCTGCACGCCGTCGGTACGCATATAGGTGATCAGACCAACGGTCTCACCGCCGATATCGATGCCTTCGTAAAGTTTCTGCGCGACCTGCATTGTCCTCGAGGCACCGAAGCCCATGCGCGATGAGGCCGCCTGCTGCAGCGTCGAGGTGGTGAAGGGCGGACCGGGGTTGCGCTTGACGGGCTTGGCCTCAACACTATCGACCACATAGGTTGCGCCTTCGAGCAGCGACTTCAGCCGGTTGGCTTCGTCGCCGGTCTTGATGGCGCGGTTCTGTAATCGCTTGCCGTCGGCCGAAACCAGCTTGGCTTCGAACTCGTCACCGCGCGGTGTCTTCAGCAGGGCACTGATATTCCAGTATTCCTCGGAAACGAAACGCTCGATTTCGGATTCGCGATCGCAGACGAGGCGCAGCGCCACCGACTGCACACGGCCGGCGGATCGGGCGCCCGGCAGCTTGCGCCACAGAATCGGAGAGAGGTTGAAGCCGACGAGATAATCGAGCGCACGGCGGGCGAGATAGGCGTCCACCAGCGGCACGTCGATGTCGCGCGGGTTCGCCATGGCGTCCAGAACCGCCTTTTTGGTGATGGCGTTGAAGACCACGCGCTTCACCGGCTTGTCGCCAAGCACACGCTTCTTCTTCAAAAGATCGAGAACGTGCCAGGAAATGGCTTCGCCTTCGCGATCCGGGTCGGTTGCGAGAAAGAGGCCGTCGGAGGATTTTACCGCATCGGCAATATCCTTCATGCGCTTGGCGGACGCGCTATCGACCTCCCAGGACATTTCGAAATCCTGGTCGGGCAGCACCGATCCGTCCTTGGCAGGAAGGTCTCTGACGTGGCCAAAGGATGCAAGAACCTTATAGCCCGAGCCAAGATACTTATTGATCGTCTTGGCTTTGGCAGGAGATTCTACGACGACGACATTCATATTGTTCTTCTCTGGAACTGGTCCGTTAACGTGGCCCCGGTTGCAGCTTAGTGCCGCAATTGGCCTTCTTTATAATTCGACATGGACAGGTAATGCCCGCTGGTCAAGAGGCAAGCCCGATTTTCTCGCTTCCAGGTGACTACAACCTATGGATAATCTATTGTTGTATTGCAATCTTTAGTAAATTGGTTATGATGGGCAACATCATTTGAACAGACTTAATGCTTCCCGTTTCAGGCTGAATTTCCAGGATAAATATATGGTCCCGAACCCAACAAACAATAATGCCGATAATGAAGGGACCAGAGAGAGCTTGGCATACATCCGCCAGATGCTGGCGGAACTGCGGCAGGTCGCACACCGTGAGGGCGCGGACATGCTGTGTTACCTGATCGAGATGGCCTACGTCGAAGTCGGCGATATTCAGAGCGGCCGGCGCAAACTGTCAATCCGCGATGAAGAGCGACACGCGCCCCCCGGCATGCCGGTTTAGGCGTCCGGCAATATCAAGCTCCAGCAGCACCAGGTGAACGGTGGCAGCGGAGAAACCCGTGTGACGGATGATATCATCGGTCTCCACGGGCGAGGGACCGAGAGCGGCGGCGATGATGCTGCGCTCGTCGTCCCCTGGTGGTGACATCTCGGTGTCGGATCTCGGTTCCTCGATCTTCCGGTCATAGGGCAATTGCGGCTCCATCAATGGTCGCAGTGCATCAAGAATATCGGCCGCTCCCGTGGTCAGCATGGCGCCTTCCTTGATCAGCCGGTTGGTGCCTTCGCAACGCGCATCGAGCGGGGAACCGGGCACGGCGAAAACAAGCCGCCCGGCTTCACCTGCAAGCCGCGCCGTAATCAATGAACCCGAACGTTCCGCCGCTTCCACGATGACGACGCCGAGCGAGACGCCTGCGATCAACCGATTGCGGCGCGGGAAATCCCGCGCGCGAGGCTCCCAGCCGAAGGGCATTTCGCTGATTGTCGCGCCGCCCTGATCGTATATCTCCTGCAAAAGTCCGAAATTTTCCTGCGGGTAGGGGCGGTCGAGACCGCCGGCCAGCATCGCCACCGTGCCGGTTGCAAGGCTTGCCCTGTGCGCGGCTGCATCGATGCCGCGCGCCAGTCCCGATGCGATCGTGTAACCGGCCCGCCCACAGTCGCGTGCCAGCATGGCCGCGAATTTCGCACCATTGATGGAAGCGTTGCGCGAGCCGACAATGCCGATGGAGGCTCTTGTCGCCGCATCCGCCGAACCCTTCATGGCGATCAGCGGCGGTGCGCCATCCAACTGCCGCAACGCTGGTGGATAATCTGGCTCGCCGATGCCGACGAAACGCGCGCCGAAATTCTCGGCCGCCTCAAGCTCCCGTTCCGCCTCCGCCTGGGTGGCGATGCGCGGACTACGCGACGAACCGCCACGGCGCGACAGTTCGGGCAGGGCATCCAGCGCTTTTTCAGCGCTGCCGAAATGATTGATGAGTTCGCGAAAGGTGACGGGACCGATATTGTCGCTGCGGATCAACCGTAACCATGCCACTCGCTGCCGCGCGGAAAGCTCTATGCCCTGCCGTGTCGTTTCCTTATGCGGCATGACATGTCCCCAAGATGAACTTTAGCTTTTCTGTCCGATCCTGCTTTCCGTGCCCGCCATCAGGCGCTTGATATTTTCTCGATGTTTCCACCAGGAAATCACGCTGAGCAGGGTCACGAGAAGCGCCGTCTTTTCGGGTCCGAGCACCCAAAGTGCAACGGGGATGATCACCATGGCCACCAGCGCAGAAAGCGACGAATAGCGGGTGATAAAAGCGGTCGCGATCCAGATCAGCGCAAAGGCAAGCATCATGAGGGGTGCAGCGCCGAGAAGCACACCGATATAGGTCGCCACACCCTTGCCGCCCTTGAAGCCGAGCCACACCGGAAACAGGTGGCCGAGGAAGGCAAAGAAGCCGGCGACCAGCGAGGCCTCGTAACCCCAGAGCGCATTGGCGACCAGAACCGCCGCCGTGCCCTTCAGCGCGTCGAGCAGCAGGGTCGCGGCGGCGAGTTTCTTGTTGCCGGTCCGCAGCACGTTGGTCGCGCCGATATTGCCGGAGCCGATCTTGCGCACATCGCCCAGCCCCGCCATGCGGGTGAGAATGAGGCCGAAGGGAATGGAGCCTAAGAGATAGCCGATCAGCGCCGAAAGCGCGAGAAGGGCAGGCGCGGTCTGCCAGTCAGTCAAAGCACTCATTCAGATGTCCCCTCTGTCGCGCTGTCAGCGTGATCTCTTGCCGTGATCTTATGCCAAGGAATGAACGGCTTTGCCAGCCACATAAGTGGCAATCGCGCGGCCGCTGAAACGGGCATCCTCGAACGGCGTGTTTTTGGATTTGGAGACCAGTTGCTCCTTCGCCACAAGCCATGGCTCATCGAGATCGATCAGCGTGATATCGGCCTTCGCGCCGACTTTAAGCGTTCCAGCATCGAGACCAAAAATCTTGGCCGGGCGGGTGGAAAGGGCATCGATCAGCCGCATCAGCGGAACTTCACCACTGTGGTGGAGGCGCAGCGCCGCCGCCAGCATGGTCTCGAGCCCGACCGCGCCGCTCGCCGCATCCGAAAACGGCAGACGCTTGGTATCGACATCCTGGGGGTCGTGCGAGGAGACGATGATATCGATGGTGCCGTCCTTCAGCGCCTCTACCATGGCCTTGCGGTCGTCTTCGGCGCGCAGCGGCGGGGAGAGTTTGAAGAAAGTGCGGTACTCGCCGATATCGTTTTCATTGAGCGTGAGATGATTGATCGAGATGCCGCAGGTGGCTTTCACGCCCCGCTGCCGCGCAACCCGGATCGCCTCCGCCGATTCCGGCACGGAAATCTTGGCGGCGTGATAGATCGCCTGTGTCAGGCCTGCAATGCGCAGGTCGCGCTCCAGCGGAATGATCTCGGCTTCCTTGGGAACGCCTGACAGTCCGAGCCAGCTTGCGAAAAGCCCCTCGTTCATGTCACCGCCGCCGATATATTTGTCGCGGGTCTCGAGCGCGATGACAGCCCCCAGCTCACGCGCATAGGTCATGGCGCGGCGCAGCACCAGCGTGTCGGACAGCGCCTTACGACCATTGGTGAAAGCCACTGCACCGGCTTCCTTCAGCATGCCGAATTCGGTCATTTCCTCGCCTCGCAGACCCTTGGTCAAAGCCGCTGCGGGATGCACATTGACGATCGCCTTGTCACGCGCCGTCTTCTTCACATATTCGACCAGCGCGATGTCATCGATGACGGGATCGGTATCAGGCATCATGATGATGCTGGTGACGCCGCCTGCCGCTGCCGCGCGCGATGCGGATTCAATGGTTTCGCGGTGTTCGGCACCCGGCTCACCCACGAAAACACGGGCATCTACCAGACCGGGAACGGCCACGACACCCTTGCAGTCGCGCACTGTCGCACCATCAGGTACGCCTTGATTGTGCGCATCCTTGCCTGCTGCGAGAATGGTGCCATCGGCGCCGATGACGATGCTACCGGTCTCGTCGAGATTGCGGGAGGGATCAACGATGCGGAGGTTCTTGAGAACGGTCACGGCACTCATACGCGCTCACCCTGATTTTGCGAGACAAGCAGGGTTTCCATGACAGCCATGCGCACGGCAACCCCCATTTCCACCTGGCTTTCGATGACGCTCTGCGGGCCATCGGCCACTTCGGAGGCGATTTCCACGCCGCGGTTCATCGGGCCGGGATGCATGACGAGCGCATCTTCCTTCGCCGCCTTCAGCTTTTCGGCATCGAGGCCGTAATAGTGGAAATATTCGCGCACCGAAGGCACGAAGGAGCCAGACATGCGCTCACGCTGCAGGCGCAGCATCATCACCACATCGGCATTCTTCAACCCTTCCTTCATATCGTGGAAGACTTCCACGCTCATGTCGCGAATGCCGGAGGGAAGAAGCGTGGCCGGGGCCACGACGCGCACGCGCGCACCCATCTGGTTGAGCAGGATGATGTTGGAGCGGGCGACGCGCGAGTGCAGCACATCACCGCAGATTGCCACCGTGATACCCGAAAGCTCGCCCTTGGCGCGGCGAATGGTCAGCGCGTCGAGCAGCGCCTGCGTCGGGTGCTCATGTTGGCCGTCACCGGCATTGACCACCGAGCAGGCCACCTTCTGTGCCAGAAGGGCGGCGGCACCGGCGGAAGAGTGACGCACGACAAGCACATCTGGCCGCATCGCGTTCAGCGTCATCGCCGTATCGATCAGCGTTTCACCTTTCTTTACCGAGGAATTGCCGACCGACATGTTCATTACGTCCGCGCCGAGGCGCTTGCCGGCAAGTTCGAAGGAAGACTGCGTCCGCGTCGAGGCTTCGAAGAACAGGTTGATCTGCGTCAGACCCCGAAGCGTCGAGGTCTTTTTCTCGCGCTGGCGGCTAATTTTCACCGCCTCGTCGGCCTTGTCGAGAAGCAGGGTAATATCCTGATGGGAAAGCCCCTTGATGCCGAGAAGATGGCGATGGGGGAAGAAGACCATGCGGTGTGCCTCCTGACGGGCGCCGCATTTTCCCGTGAAAATGCCCGGAACGCCCGAATGCTGATCCGCGCGCTCCCATTCGCTGTGAACACGCCTCAGGAGTGCGGCGGAATTCGGTCCTGCGCTCTATAGAGATTGCATGGTCACGGGGCAAGCGCCTGCGGCCCCCGAAATGAAAACACGACGATGTTTCCCCAATCCTTAAGACCCGCATTTCGATGGACGATAATGGGTTGAGTGCCTGTCAGACGATGCCATGCTTCGTTAAAAGCGCCTGCTCGTCCCCTGAGGCCCAGCCGAAAACTTTCGGCGGTCCGTTCAGCTCCTGTACGAAGTAGTGAACGTCGAAATCGATTGCGACATCCGGTCCGCCTTTGCGGGCGAAGGTGGCTGTCCATGCCACATGGGCCACGCAATGATGCTCATCGATGGGCGAGATACGGAGATCGCGTATCCGCATCTCCTTCGTTCCTATGGCCCGATAGCGCTGGTAATCCTTCATCATCGCCTGCTTGAGGTGGTCATCGTTCTTTCCGCTCATCACCCCGGCAGGGGACGCGGTGATGAAGTCGGAGGCGTAGAGGGATGTAACCTCCTCCATATCAATGTCACCCTTGAGCGACTTGTTGAAAAATCGTTCATAGCGTTCGAAGAGTTTTCTTGCGCTGGCCTCCATGGCTTCCTCCCGGTGCAGACGTTCAGCAGATCGCCAACCTAAAAAGCCTGTCGCAGGTTCCACATGAGGCTGCGGATTATGGATAATGCGTTGATGAGGCGTGTCTGCCAGTTTTGGCCGCACCACTTTCGTGCGGTATTGGCTCGGGCTTCCTGCTGGTGCTTTCGTCCGGTCTTGCCGGAAACGTGTCTGGCGTTCTCCGGGCCGGACACCAAATCAGGTCACTCTCGAAAAATGCTGAAAGCGGCGGCTTAATTGTCTCGATCGCTTCCTGTGGGCGGAATTATGCAATATCAACCCACTATGCAATGCCAGTACAAAACAGCTAGAAGCAGCGGATGACCCAGAATTCCCGGACAGAAGAACAGCTCGCCGAACTGAACCAGCCCAGCCTCTGGTCCGGTATCAACGCCTATCGTTCCGATCCGCTAATCGTTGATCTGACCTCCGGCCTGTCGCGCAATCTGCGGGACGAGTACGACCAGCTCGGCCGTTACGTCACGTCACATGAGGCCCAGGAGTTGGCGCGCATGGCCAACCAGGGCGTGCCGCAGTTGCACACCCACGGCCCGCGCGGCGAACGTCTAGATCAGGTGGAGTTCCATCCGGCCTGGCATGCGCTAATGCGCCGCTCCATGTCATCGGGCCTGCATTCCAGCGTCTGGGAAAATTCTCCTGACACGCGCGGCAATGAACACAAGGCCCGCGCCACCAAATTCTACCTGACCTCGCAGCTGGAGGCGGGGCACCTCTGCCCATTGACCATGACCAGCGCTTCCGTCGCCGCCATCATGGCGTCACCGCGCGTGCAGCAGGAATGGGCGCCGAAGATCCTGTCGCGCAAATATGATTCCTCGCAGAAACCGGCCCTCCAGAAAACCGCCGTCACCATCGGCATGGGCATGACGGAAAAGCAGGGCGGCACGGATGTGCGCGCCAACCGCACCACGGCCGAGCGGGTGGGCGAGGGCATCTATCGCCTGTCCGGCCACAAATGGTTCCTCTCCGCACCCATGAGCGACGGTTTCGTCATGCTGGCCCAGATGGGCGACGGCATGGGTTGCTTCCTCGTGCCGCGTTATCTCGAAGACGGTTCGAAGAACGGCCTGCACTTCCAGCGCCTGAAGGACAAGCTCGGCAACCGCTCCAATGCGTCAGCCGAAGTCGAATTCACCGATGCCTTCGGTTATCTGCTCGGCGATCCCGGCAGCGGCATCCGGACGATTCTCGACATGGTGACATTAACGCGGCTCGATTGCGCGCTGGCATCGGCAGGCATGATGCGTGCTTCGCTTGCCGAAGCGGTACACTATGCCCGCGGTCGCTCGGTCTTCGGCAAGATGCTGGTCAGCCAGCCAATCATGACGCGTGTCCTGGCCGACATGGCCCTCGATGTAGCGGCCGCGACCGCGCTTTCCTTCAGGCTGGCGAGTGCTTTCGACGCGGCCCGCAATAATCCGGCCGAAGCCGCTTACGCGCGGGTAATGACGCCCATCGTCAAATACTGGTGCTGCAAGATTGCGCCGGCGCTCATCTATGAGGCCATGGAATGCCTTGGCGGTAACGGTTACGTGGAAGAGCGGCCGATTGCCCGCCACTATCGTGAAGCGCCCGTCAATGCCATCTGGGAAGGCTCCGGCAACGTCATGGCGCTGGATGTTCTGCGGGTACTTCAGCGCGGCAAGGACCTGTTCGATCTCGTCTTCCAGACGCTGGAGCGTGATCTCGGCCCTGCCGGCAAGAAGACCACCGACGTGCTGCGCGCCGCGATAGCACTTGCGGAACGTGACGAGGGTGCGGCCCGCCTGCTGGTAGAGCAATTCGCGCTTGCAGCCGCTGCCGCGGAGCTTTGCCGCCTGGGTGCGGGCAAGATCGCCGATGCCTTCCTTGAAACCCGTCTTGCGGGCGGCTGGCGGCATACTTACGGCATGCTCGATTCCCGCTTCGATCCGACGTATATAATCGATTTATTGTATCCGCCTGCGTCCTGACCGATAAGGTGTGGAAGGCGATTATTGCAGTCCCTTTGGGAGGGGTATCGGATTTGAGAAAATGCGTGGCGAGTATTCCTGTCTTTCAGACGGCTGACGCGTGTGTGCGCGAAAAGACGGAGGGCGCTCGTAAATGCTGACCTTCCGCTCCGCCCGTCCCGAAGATGAAGATGCGCTCTACGCCATAAGCCTTGCTACCGGCGATGCCGGGCAGGATGCCACTCCGCTTTACAATGATGGCCGCATGGTGGGGCATATCTATTCCGTGCCCTATCTTCATCTCTGGCCCGATGCCGTTTTCGTGGCCGAGGATGAGGAGGGTGTCTGCGGCTACATCGCCGGCGCGCTCGATACTGCTGCCTACGAGGAACGGCTGGAGCAGGAATGGTGGCCGCACCTGCGCGCGCTCTATCCCGATCCCGGTGGCGACCATGAAACATGGGATGCCGACCAGCGCCGCGCCCATTTCATCCATCACCCGCGGCGCACGCCTTCCTGGCTGACCGATCCCTTTCCGGCCCATATCCACATGAACCTTTTGCCGCGCACACAGGGAAAAGGCGGCGGCACGCGGCTTCTGTCGCGCTGGCTCGACATGGCGAGGCAGAACAACGTCTACGGCATCCACCTCGGCGCCAGCGAACGTAACCATGCGGGCATGCGGTTCTGGGAAACGCGTGGGTTCAAACGCCTGGACAGCCACGAAACTCCCGGCAGCGTCTGGTTTGGGATGGCGCTGGAGTAAGCTGGCTGAATGCGAGGAATACCGGCCAGTAAACGCGGCTTGAACCCTTCATCCACAGGAACCTTTCGCCCAATCTCCCCGCCACATTGTTCTTCCCTTCATGCTTTGTTAACCCCTGTGGTCAGGCCTTCGAAAAACACGGGTAGGGAATCATGCTGGCGACCGCAGAGGCGATTTCAGCCGACAGACCGGAAAAGCGCATCAAGGATCGCGCCCAGACCGAGAAGGCGATTTTTAATGCGGCGCGGTCGCTGCTTGCCGAAGAGGGCTTTCAGGGGTTCGGCATCAATGCCGTCGCCCGCCGCGCCGGCTGCGACAAGCAGCTCATCTACCGTTATTTCGGCGGCCTTGATGGCCTGATCGAGGCGATCGGCGAGGATCTCGGTTCCTGGGTGAAGGATCGCATTCCCGAAGACACCGGCGGCATGTTTCTGCTGACCTACGGTGATCTCATGGAAAAGCTGGCGCTTTATTTCATTGATGCGCTGCGCAGCGACCCGCTCGTTTGCAAGATCATCGCCTGGGAAGTGTCAGATGGTTCGCCGCAGGTGCGCCAGCTGGCTGAAGCGCGCGCCAAGTCGCTGGGCAAATGGCTGGAGCGCATGCGCGGCTCGCTGGCTGCGCCGAAGGGTGTGGATACCGCCGCCGTCAATGCCGTGCTGTTTGCCGCCATTCAGCACCTCGTCATCTCCGCTGCCACCAGCGGCCAGTTCGCCGGCGTGCCGCTCAAATCTGACCGGGACTGGGACAAGATCATCACCGCGGTCAAAAGACTGGTGCGCGGCGTTTACGGCTGACACGCGTTGCCGGCGAGGGTTGAAATACCCGAGGCAAGCCCGAAATTAACGAAAAATCAGCCATGTTTTCACCGGGTGCGCAACCGCCCGGTGCTTCCGTCCGTTCACGGGAACACATTCTTTTCCACAACTCGCCCGCCCGTCGTTAACCATAATGACAGCTTTCATTTGCCTCGCCACAACGGCGGGTCCAGTGTGGATTAACGAAATGTTAACCATGCGCAATGACTGCGCATAAGGGAGCCGCAAGTGAGCCGCTGGACAGCCTTGGGCGTCATGATGACGTTTTTTGCTATGCTGCCGTTGGATATCGACGCGCCGGCGCTGAACCTCTGCCTGATGGCTGTGGTGCGCTGGGCGGTGCTTGCTGGCATTCCCGATACGTTTTTCGCGCGGGGGCAGACGGCATGAAGTGGTTTTTAATCCTCTGGGCCGGTCCCGTTGCGCTGCTGGGCAGCTGGTACTGGCTTTCCTATTACGACATGAGCTTCGGCTTCTACATGCTGACGCGCCAAACCCATGATCTCGTCTTCGAGATTTACGGCAATATTCTCGGTCTTCCGCCGGAAAGCCTGCCGCCGCTTGTGGCGCGTGCTATTGCGGTCGACAGCTTGATCGTCTTTGCGATTCTCGGTTTCCGCAAGCGCAAGCAGATTTACACCTGGTGGCAGGGCCGTCAGTCTGCCGCGCGGGTGAGTGCGGAAAGCCTGTCCAGCGCACCCTGAAGAATGAAGCTCGCAGCCGCCGAATCGATGCGTTCGGCCCGCTTGGCGCGAGACACATCCATTTCGAGAAGCGCGCGCTCCGCCGCAACGGTCGAAAGCCGCTCATCCCAATAAACAAAGGGCAGGGCGGTTTTTTCGCCCATGGTGCGCACGAAGGCGCGGGTTGCCTGCACGCGGGGCCCGGCGGAGCCGTCCATGTTCATCGGCAGGCCGATGATGAAGGCGGCGACCTTTTCCTTTTCAGCGAAGGCCAGCAGCACCTCCGCATCCAGCGTGAATTTCACGCGCTTGATGACGGGTCGCGGTGTCGCAAAACGCCGCGACAGATCCGACATGGCGAGCCCGATGGTTTTTGTACCAAGGTCGAGGCCGGCAATTGCCTGTGCAGGCTGAAGTGTCTGCGCCAGTTCCTCGATGGTGAGTGTTGCCATGTCGCGTGCTGTCCTTATCGCTTGCGGACGAATTCGGTGCGCAGCACCAGACCCTTGACCGCATCATGCCTGCAATCGATCTCTTCAGGATTATCGGTGAGGCGGATCGACTTGATCACGGTGCCCTGCTTGATGACGGTGCTGGTTCCCTTGACCTTCAGATCCTTGATCAAGGTCACGGAATCGCCATCTTCAAGGACATTGCCTGCTGCATCGCGCACTTCCTTCGCGCGTGCCGCTTCTGCGGCCAGTTCGGAAGCAGGGCGCCATTCGCCGGTCGCTTCGTCGTACACATAATCGTCATTGTCAGCGGCCATTGTCGCCTCTCTAAATTATCGGTAGTGCGGTTGTTCAGGCCGTCCTATGTCATATTATACCGGCAATACAAAGGAGAACTTCCCATGAAAATCACCTGGCTCGGCCATTCCGCCTTCCGTCTGGAAAACGGCAGCGCGAAGATTCTCATCGATCCGTTTTTCACCGGCAATCCCGGTTTTGCAGGGCAGGATGGGAAGTCGGCAGCCGAAGGCGTCACCCATATTCTGCTGACTCACGGCCATGGTGACCATGTCGGAGATACCGTGCAGCTTGCCCGCGAGACGGGTGCGACCGTGCTCGCCAATGCCGATCTCGCCGCCTGGCTTTCCGCCAAGGGTGTCGCGAAGGTCGACATGGGTAATACCGGTGGCACCGTGCACTTCGACGGTTTTTCCGTCACTTTCACCAATGCGCTGCATTCCTCCGCCCAGATCACCGAAGATGGCGTTTCCCATTCGCTCGGCAATGCCAATGGCCTGATGCTGCATTTCGAAGACGGTCCGGCCGTCTATCACATGGGCGATACCGACATCTTCTCGGACATGAAGCTTATCAATGAGCTGCACCAGCCGGATATCGGCCTCGTGCCGATCGGCGATCGCTTTACCATGGGCGGTGCCGTGGCGGCGCTCGCCTGCCAACGCTTCTTCGAGTTCGGCAATGTTATTCCCTGCCACTATGGTTCCTTCCCGATCATTGACCAGACCCCGGACAAGTTCGTGGCTGGCATGGAAGGGGCAGCAGCCCGCGTCCACACGCCCAAGGCTGGCGATATATTGTCCTTCTGACGTTTCGCAGCTGCATGTCGTTGCTGCAAAACCGATGCCCAGTTTGACTCGACATGCTTTCTACCGTTGCGAAGGACGGACATGGTGATTATAGCGGGTAGGAAAATTCTGACCGGAGTAGAACCATGTCCGTCGATCTCGCCACCGTAAAGCGCGTTGCGCGCCTTGCCCGTATCGCTGTCACCGAAGACGAAGCGCAGAATATGCTCCGCCAGCTGAATGGCATACTCGGTTTCGTGGAGCAGCTTTCGGAAGTGAATGTCGACGGCGTCGAGCCGATGACGTCGGTAACACCGGTCGCGATGAAGAAGCGCGCCGACGAGGTGACCGACGGCAACAAAGCGGATGACATCGTCGCCAATGCGCCCGCGACCGATCGCAATTTCTTCATGGTGCCGAAAGTGGTCGAATAATCGATCCATCTTGTCGCCTGATTTTTCCGAGATTTTCGAAAGCCGTTGCCGACCATGACCGACCTGACGAGCCTGACCATTGCCGAAGCCCGCGAGAAGCTGAAGGCGAAAGATTTTTCCGCCCTTGAGCTGACCGATGCCTATCTCTCCGCGATCGATGCCGCCAACGGCGCACTGAACGCCTATGTCGCGACGACGCCTGAGAAGGCGCGCGAGATGGCGAAAGCTTCCGACGGTCGTATCGCCGCGGGTTCCGCGGGTGAGCTGGAAGGCATTCCGCTCGGCGTGAAGGATCTTTTCGCAACGCGTGACATTCACACGCAGGCCTGCTCGCACATCCTCGATGGCTTCAAGCCCAAATACGAATCCACCGTCACCCAGAACCTCTGGGATCAGGGCGCCGTCATGCTCGGCAAGCTTAACATGGACGAATTCGCCATGGGCTCGTCCAATGAAAGCTCCTGGTACGGCCCGGCCATCAACCCGTGGCGCGCGAATGGTTCCGAGCAGAAGCTGGTACCCGGCGGCTCCTCGGGCGGTTCGGCCGCAGCCGTCGCTGCACATCTCTGCGCTGGCGCAACCGCCACCGACACCGGCGGCTCCATCCGCCAGCCGGCGGCCTTTACCGGCACTGTCGGCATCAAGCCGACTTACGGTCGCTGCTCGCGCTTCGGCATCGTCGCTTATGCCTCGTCGCTCGATCAGGCTGGCCCGATCGCCCGCGACGTGCGCGACGCGGCCATCCTGCTGAAGACCATGGCAAGCGTCGACGCCAAGGACACGACCTCGGTTGACCTTCCCGTGCCGGATTACGAAAAGGCCATCGGCCAGTCGCTGAAGGGCCTGAAGATCGGTATCCCCCGGGAATACCGCGTCGATGGCATGCCTGACGAAATCGAAAAGCTTTGGGCAAAGGGCGTCGAATGGCTGCGCGATGCCGGTGCCGAGGTGGTCGATATTTCGCTGCCGCACACCAAATATGCACTGCCCGCCTATTACATCGTCGCACCGGCAGAAGCGTCGTCCAACCTCGCCCGTTATGACGGTGTCCGCTACGGCCTGCGCGTCGATGGCAAGGACATTGCCGACATGTACGAAAAGAGCCGCGCCGCCGGTTTCGGCAAGGAAGTGCAGCGTCGCATCATGGTCGGCACCTATGTGCTTTCGGCCGGTTATTACGACGCCTATTATCTCAAGGCGCAGAAGGTCCGCACGCTGATCAAGCGCGACTTCGAAAACGTCTTCCACGAGGGCGTCGACGCCATTCTGGCCCCGATCACCCCGTCTTCCGCTTTCGCTGTGGGTGACGAGGAGCTCGCCTCCGATCCGGTGAAGATGTACCTGCAGGACGTCTTCACGATCACGGTCAATATGGCCGGTCTTCCGGGCCTCTCGGTACCTGCCGGTCTCGACGGCAAGGGCCTCCCGCTCGGCCTTCAGCTCATCGGCAAGCCTTTCGAGGAAGAAACTCTGTTCACGACGGCACACGCCATCGAGCAGGCAGCCGGTAAGTTCACGCCTGCCAAGTGGTGGTAAGCGGTCTCACCTAAGCTTTATAGGACGGGCGGCGTCAAACGCCGCCCGTTTTGTGTCATCGGTTGTTCAACTCACCCCTCACGAGTTCCAGCCCGCGCGTGGTGATGCGGTAGGGCTTGCCACCGGAGGAGGCGATGGCTCTCTTGCTTTCCAGCTTGCGGAAGGTGAGGAGATCGAGGCCGCTGAAAATCCATCCTTCGCGCGTGAAGAGCGAAAGTTTTTCAATTTTGCGGGCGTCGTCTCGAACGAGTTCAATTCTGCCGCCCTGGGCGAGTAGGTGAAGAATGCGCTGTTCCGCGCGGGAAATGTCCATTGTTTGAAGTCCGGTCGGCGTCTTCTAGACGCGTGAAAGCAAACCCGGGTGCCGTTAAGGGCATCCGGCTCGGTTTCATCTGGCCCGGCGCGCAAGAAACTTGCGGGCAGGGCCTTTACCAGGACTCCGATTGAGCGAACATAGAAACTCCGTTCTTGCTTCTTTTGGATAGCGGGCAAGTCCAGCAGGGTCAAGTCGGTGGCCTGCCCGGCAAAAGCACACTGGCCGAATCGCACCCGCAATGGTTTAATTTTCATGGCCAAGGAGGGCGCGGCTTGATTGTCATTCGCAATGCGCTTGAGCGGGAAGCGGAAGTCCTTGCGGCCATCGGCATCAGGGCATGGCGGCAGGCGACCGCGGCTCTCGGCATCACACCTACGCTTTACGACAATGCGGCCAGCGCCTTTTCCAATTTCACCCGCTCATCGTGGCTTGCCATCCGAGTCGCGGAACTGGGCGGCTCGGTTGCGGGTTGGGCCGCGCGTGAGCATTTTGACGAGGCTATTTCCGACTTCTGGATTGATCCCGATTTTCAACGCAGGGGCGTCGGCAGCCGCCTGCTCGTAGATATGGAAAGACTAATAGAGGACAAGGGTTTCGAGACCATCCGGCTAGAGACACACGCCCAGAACGAACCGGCCGTCGCCTTTTTCCGACACCACGGCTATAGCGTGCGCTGGCTCTCCGTTTCTTATGCGCCGAAGCTGGACCGCGAGGTGCAATCGGTGGGTCTGCAAAAACAGTTGGCCGAGATCGAGAGCGGGCTTTACGGACCAGGGTTTTGAGAGAGCGTTTGCAGCGCGCCCGCCAACCGCGCTGGCCAGGCCGGCATGATCGCAAGCGATGCGATAAGGCCGGCCTGCAATATCACGATCGACAGGAGGATACTGCGGAATGGCTCCTTGCGCGTTTTGTGACGCAGCAGTCGCTGTGCCGAGATAGCGCCCGCGCTGCCACCCAGAAGAGCCAGCAGGAGCAGCGTGCTTTCCCGTATACGCCATCCGTCACGTCTCGCGGCTTCCTTGTCCCACCAATAGACAAGGAAAACGAAGAGATTAAAGCCGATATAGCCGATCAGGCAGAGGGTCATCATTTCCATAGCATGATTTGAAACCGCCAAGCGTAAAAAACGCGTATCCGGCACTCTCGAAAATGGTAGGCCGGGCGTGACGGGGCGCAAGATGTCTTGCGCCCGCGCTCCATTTGTTCTACCCACCAAGGCCAAAGAACCCGTATATCGTGAGCTTCAGATGACCCTTGTAGACGTGCGCACCCCCGACCCGAAACGCTTCATTCCCGGCGCCACTGGCGATTGGGAAATCGTGATCGGCATGGAGGTCCACGCGCAGGTTCTCTCCAATTCCAAGCTGTTCTCCGGCGCCTCCACTACCTTCGGCAACGCGCCGAATTCCAACGTGTCGCTGGTGGATGCGGCCATGCCCGGCATGCTGCCCGTTATCAACGAGGAATGCGTGAAGCAGGCGGTGCGTACCGGTCTCGGCCTCAAGGCCAAGATCAACAACCGCTCGATCTTCGACCGCAAGAATTACTTCTATCCCGATTTGCCGCAGGGCTACCAGATTTCGCAGTTCAAGGATCCGATCGTCGGTGAGGGCACCATCACCATTTCGCTTGGTCCCGATCGTCAGGGCAATTTCGAGGATATCGAAATCGGCATCGAGCGCCTGCATCTGGAGCAGGACGCCGGCAAGTCCATGCACGACCAGCACCCGACCATGTCCTTCGTCGACCTGAACCGTTCGGGCGTGGCGCTGATGGAAATCGTCTCCAAGCCCGACATGCGCTCGTCGGATGAGGCGAAGGCCTATCTCACCAAGCTGCGCTCCATCGTGCGCTACCTCGGCACCTGCGACGGCAACATGGATGAAGGCTCCATGCGCGCCGACGTCAACGTCTCCGTGCGCCGTCCGGGCGAAGGCTTCGGCACGCGCTGCGAAATCAAAAACGTCAACTCCATCCGCTTCGTCGGTCAGGCCATCGAATATGAAGCGCGTCGCCAGGTCGCCATTCTGGAAGATGGCGGCATCATCGATCAGGAAACCCGCCTGTTCGATCCCGGCAAGGGCGAAACGCGTTCCATGCGCTCCAAGGAAGATGCGCATGATTATCGCTATTTCCCCGATCCGGACCTGCTGCCGCTCGAATTTGACGACGCCTTCGTGGAAGCGCTGAAGGTCGATCTGCCGGAACTGCCTGATGACAAAAAGGCCCGTTTCGTCGCCGATCTCGGCCTGTCGGTCTATGACGCCTCGATCCTCGTTTCGGAAAAGGCGATTGCCGATTATTACGAAGCCGTCGCGGCCGGACGCGATCCGAAGGCTGCCGCGAACTGGGTCATCAACGACCTACTCGGCGCGCTGAACAAGTCTGGCAAGGACATCGAGACGACGCCGGTGTCGCCCGAACAGCTCGGCGGCATCATCGATCTCATCAAGGCCGAGACAATCTCCGGCAAGATCGCTAAGGACCTGTTTGAGATCGTCTGGAACGAGGGCGGCAATCCGGCCGAGATCGTTGAAGCCCGCGGCATGAAGCAGGTGACCGATACCGGCGCCATCGAAAAGGCCGTCGACGAGATCATCGCCGCCAACCCGGATCAGGTCGAGAAGGTGAAGGCAAAGCCGACGCTTGCCGGCTGGTTCGTCGGTCAGGTCATGAAGGCGACGGGCGGCAAGGCCAACCCGCAGGCGGTGCAGGCGCTCGTGAAGGCGAAGCTCGGTATCGAGGAAGAGTAAGCGGACGCTGCCTCGTGCTCACAGGTATCGAGGCAGAAAGCTCTCATCCGTCATCCTCGGGCTTGTCCCGAGGATCTAACGACCCACAAGGTCGAACGTGCTCAGATCCTCGGGACAGACCCGAGGATGACGTCGGGTACGAGGGACTGACATCACTTCTGCCGGGATCAACGCCCGGCATTTCTGTTTCAAGACGGAGCCAGATCATGTTTTTCATCCGCACAGCCAGCCTGCGTGACATCGAGCCGGTCCGGGCCCTGCTCGCGACGACATGGCACGCCACCTATGACGCGATCTACGGCGCGGATAAGGTCGATGAGCTGATAGCCGCCTGGCATTCGCCACAGGCCATGAAAGACCGCGTGGAGAAGAAGGGTGGCGAGTTCCTTGTTGCCGATGACGGCAAGCGGATCGGCGGCATGGCTTACGGCTCCATGTCGACCAAGATGGCGAAGACGGCTCTGCTCCACCAGCTGTATGTCGCGCCCGATCTTCAGCGGCAGGGCGTTGGCCGCGATCTGTTCGCGGAGCTTGAAACCTGCTTCCCGGATGCGGAAATCATGCGGCTTGAGGTCGAGCCCAAAAATACTGTCGCAATCAACTTCTATGAAGGCGTCGGATTTGTCGAGGTGGACCGAATCGAGCGCATGGCGGGTATCGAGGGGCTGCCTGGCATCGTGATGGAAAAGAGCCTGACCCGATGAATGAGACCCTGGAACATCTGATAATTCGAACGGCCCGTGAAGACGATCTACCGGCACTCGCCGCCATTTTTGCGGCTGACGAGATCGGCGGCCACGGCGATACGGCGGACGAATCGGCGCGGCTCGATTATCTTGCCGCCTTCCGGGCAATCGAGGCGTCGCCGAGCGAAACGCTTTACGTCGCCGAACTGGATGGCGAGGTGGTCGGCACCTTTCAGACGGCGATCCTCACCAAGCTCGTTGGGCGAGGGGCGAAGTCGATGGTGATCGAGGCGGTGCAGACACGCGCCGATATGCGCGGTCTCGGCATCGGCGCGGTGATGATCAACTATTGTCTTGATGAAGCCCGCCGTCAGGGACTGAAAGCCGCGCAGCTCACCTCCAACATGGCGCGGCTCGATGCGCATCGCTTCTACGAGCGGCTGGGTTTCGAGAAGCGGCATCTGGGCTTCAGGATGACGCTGAAATAGCGCGGATATATCTCGAAATGCTGGACAATTGCCGTGAGGGGCGGCATAAGCATGTCTTGTGCCGCGCACGGAAAATCGCTGCGGCGCATTCAAGCCCGAGGAACGTAGAATGAAGACTCTCCTGACGCAAATCTTCACCTGGTGGAATGGCCAGACGATCGGAACGCGGTTTCACACCTGGCGTTTCGGCAAGAAGGTAGGACAGGACGAGTTCGGCAACACCTATTACGAAGGCGGCACCACCTCCTGGGGCATGCCGCGCCGCTGGGTAATCTATAATGGTTACGCCGAAGCCTCGGCCATTCCTCCCGGCTGGCACGGCTGGATGCATTACCGCACCGACGTTCCGCCGAGCCAGGAAAGCTACGCAGCACGCGACTGGCAGAAGCCGCACCAGCCAAACCTCACTGGTTCCTCCAAGGCCTATCGCCCTCAAGGGTCGCTGGCCGTTGCCGGCGAGCGCCCGCGCGTGACGGGCGACTACGACGCCTGGACGCCCGGCAACTAAGCTCTCGTGATGCGCGGTGTTGTGCAAAACATCGCGCTTGCTTCCGCTCTCACCGGTTTTTGCCACATTCCGCCCTTAGGCGTTGATCCGGTCGGCGGTTCGACATAGGCAAATATTTGGAGACATATCGTATGAGGAAATTCACGCGGGATCGTTCTTTGCGTGCGCTGACAGTTTCGCTGTTTGCAGCGGTCTCTGCTGTTCTCCTCGTATCGCCCGTCTCCGCCGCCCGTCTGGAAAACCGCGTCGCGGTGTTTTCCGGCATCGACAAGATCACCGGTCGCATCACGTCCTTCGATGTCTATATCGATGAGACGGTGCAGTTCGGCGCGCTTCAGGTAACGCCGAAAGTCTGTTATTCCCGTGACCAGACGGAAACCCAGAAGATCGACGCTTTTGTCGAGGTTGATGAGATCACCCTCGACCGCAAGATCAAGCGGATTTTCACGGGCTGGATGTTCGCTGATAGCCCCGGCCTCAATGCCGTGGAGCACCCGATCTACGACGTATGGCTGACGGGCTGCAAGCAGGATTCGGACGTTCCCGCTCCCTCAACTGCAAGCAAATAATCTAACGTCAAGTTTTTAGAATCGCAGGCTTGGCCGGTTGACGGCTAGGTCTAGCATTTTCGCATATTCCAGCTTCGGCACGTCGATTGCACCGAATGTCTTCAGATGCTCGGTCGTGAACTGCGTGTCCAGCAGCACGAAACCACCAGCTCTTAATCTTTCCACCAGATGCACAAGACATATCTTGGAGGCATTGGTGCGGCGGGAGAACATGCTCTCGCCGAAGAAGGCAGCCCCCAGCGAGACACCGTAAAGCCCGCCGACAAGCTCATCGCCTTCCCAGGCCTCGACACTGTGGGCGTGGCCGATTTCGTGAAGCTCGGTATAGAGACGGCGAATGGTCGCGTTGATCCAGGTGCTGGGTCGGTCCGGGGCTTCGGCAGCACATCCCGCCATAACCGCTTCGAAGGCAGTGTCGAAGCGTATCTCGAACGGCTTTTTGCGCATCGCTTTGGCGAGGCTTTTGGAAACGTGAAAATTGTTTAGGGGAATAATGCCGCGGATTTCCGGCTCGACCCAGAACAGCTCGGGGTCATCGGCAGAGTCGGCCATGGGAAACAGGCCGGCGGCGTAGGCGCGCAGCAGAATGTCGACCGTTATGTCGTTATTTCTGCCGCGCCGCCCAGCCATATCGTCTTAGTGAGACGCGTCACCGGCCAGGTATTTCTCCAGCCAGTGAATATCGTAATCGCCCTTCAGGATATCTTCGTTCTGAAGGAGATCCTGGAAAAGCGGAAGCGTGGTCTTGATGCCGTCGACGACGAACTCATCGAGCGCCCGACGCAGGCGGCGAATGCACTCGTCACGGTCGCGGCCGTGAACGATCAGCTTGCCAATCATGCTGTCGTAATAGGGCGGGATCTTGTAGCCCTGATAGGCGCCGGAATCGACGCGCACACCAAGGCCGCCCGGCGTGTGGAAATAGGTCAGCGTTCCCGGCGAGGGAACGAAGGTGCGCGGGTCTTCGGCATTGATACGGCATTCGATGGCGTGACCATGGAATTCGATATCTGCCTGCGTCACCGACAGGCCCTGGCCTGATGCGACGCGAATCTGTTCCTGCACGAGATCCATGCCGGTGATGGCTTCCGTAACCGGATGCTCCACCTGCAGGCGGGTGTTCATTTCGATGAAATAGAACTCGCCGTTTTCATAAAGGAACTCGATGGTACCGGCACCGCGATATTTCAGCTTGCGCATGGCGCTCGCGCAAATCTCGCCGATCTTCATGCGCTGTTCGACGGTCAGAGCCGGAGAATTGGCTTCTTCCAGAACCTTCTGGTGACGGCGCTGCAGGGAGCAATCGCGCTCTCCGAGGTGAATGGCGTTGCCTTCACCGTCGCCGAACACCTGCACCTCGATATGGCGTGGCTTGCCGAGGTACTTTTCCATATAGACGGCGTCGTTGCCGAAGGCTGCCGCCGCTTCGGAACGGGCAGTCGCAACCGCCTCTTCCAGATCGGCCTCGGTCTTCGCCACCTTCATGCCGCGACCACCGCCGCCCGCCGTCGCCTTGATGAGGACCGGGAAGCCGATTGTTCGGGCGATTTCGAGCGCGTTTTCAGGCTTCACTTCGCCATCGGAACCGGGAACCACGGGAATGCCGAGTTCCTGCGCCGTCTGCTTCGCGGTGATCTTGTCGCCCATGATGCGGATATGTTCGGCGGTTGGTCCGATGAAGGTAATGCCATGCGCGTCGAGAATATCGGCGAACTTTGCATTTTCCGACAGGAAGCCGTAACCGGGGTGAACGGCGTCCGCACCGGTGATTTCGCAGGCTGCAACGATCTGGTGGATGTTGAGGTAGCTGTCACGCGAAGGCGGCGGGCCGATGCAGACACTCTCGTCGGCAAGGCGCACATGCATGGCATCCGCGTCGGCCGTGGAGTGTACGGCTACCGTCGGAATGCCAAGCTCTTTGGCGGCGCGCAGGACGCGCAGCGCAATCTCGCCGCGATTGGCTATGAGGATCTTCGAAACCATGCTGAACCGCCTTTATTCGATGACCACGAGGGCTTCACCATACTCCACGGGCTGAGCGTCGTTCACGACGATTTCCACGACCTTGCCGGACTTGGGGGCCGGGATCTGGTTCATGGTCTTCATGGCTTCAACGATGAGGATGGTCTGGCCTTCCTTGACGGTCGCGCCCACTTCGATGAAGGGACGTGCGCCCGGGGCAGGCGACAGATAGACCGTGCCGACCATCGGCGAGGACACGGTGTTGGCCGGGTTGCGGGCGGGTGCTGCAGGTGCAGCCGGTGCTGCGATTGCCGGTGCGGCAGCGGGAGCTGCCGGCGCGGGCGCATAAGCAGCGGGCGCTGCAGCATAGACCGTTGCGGGAGCGGGAGCGGCGCGGGAGACGCGAATGCGCAGGTCTTCCTGCTCCACTTCGATTTCCGAAAGGTCGGTATCGTTGAGGATATTCGCGAGTTCGCGGATCAGTTCCTTGTCGATACCCTGTTTCTTTTCAGACATGACAAACCCTATTCTTTGTTTCTTTTTATGCCGTGATGTTCTTCAGCGCGTGAAGCGCCATGACGTATCCATATGGTCCGAAACCGCAGATCATGCCCTTGGCTGCGGGCGAGACCATCGATTTGTGACGGAATTCTTCCCGTGCATGGATATTGGAGATGTGCACTTCCACGACCGGAGTCGAAATTGCGCGAATGGCGTCGTGCAGGGCAATGGAGGTATGGCTGTAAGCGCCGGGATTGATGACGACACCCGCCGCCCGCTCGCCCGCCTCGTGCAGCCAGTCCACAAGCACGCCCTCGTGGTTGGATTGCCGAAACTCCACCGAAAAACCGAGTTCGGCGCCGGCGTTTACACAATCGTTTTCTATGTCTTTCAGCGTTTTGCCACCGTAAATACCCGGTTCCCGTTTTCCCAGCATGTTGAGATTGGGGCCGTTGATGACGATGATGATGTTGCTCATTCGCGTTTCCATAAGAAAATCAGCGACACCTATAGACTGCGCAGCCTTCAAGGAAAAGCCCCTGCAAGCCCTAAAGCGCAGGGGCTGGCCCTTATCTCACAACCAATAAAGCCCTTTCGTGTGAATCACGAGCAGGTGGCTTTACCGCAGTTGCGCATGTTGGCGATTTTTTCCTTCAGCGGGTCAGCGCCAACGGCACCGAAAACCGCCTCGTTGCCGACGATATAGGAAGGAGTTCCGGTGATGCCGAGGCTGTTTGCCAGCTTGTAGGTTTCCTGCACCTGCGCATCATTGGGGTTTTCCGCCATGGACTTGCGGATATCGGCTTCCTTGAGGCCAAGCGAGGTCGCGACTTCCATGGCGCTGTCCTCATTGGCCCGTCCACGGCCGCCGAGCAGGGTGCGCTGGAATTCGGCATATTTGGCAGGCGCCAAAAGCTTTACGGCGTTGGAGACGCGGTGCGCGGCAACCGATTCCGGCCCAAGGATCGGAAACTCCTTGAGGACGACGCGCACCTTCTTGTCGCCCTTCAGGATATTGTCCATGTCGCCCATGGCGCGTTTGCAATAACCGCAATTATAGTCAAAAAATTCGACCAGCGTGACGTCGCCATCGGGATTGCCGAGCGCCATGTCATATTTCGATTCGAAGATGGCCTTCTTGTTGTCGGCAACCGCTTCCGCAGCCTTGGCGTTGCGCGACGCATATTGCTTGCGTTCAAGCGCGTCCTGAACCTCCAGCATGATTTCAGGGTTCTCGATCAGATACTGCTTGATGAACTCGCCCATCTCCCTCTTCTGCTGCTCATCGAGCGCATGGGCGGGCAGGGAGGCGAATACCGTCGAAAGGGCCGTCACGCTGGCAAGAAGGGTGGAACGGAGAAAATGCGCCATATCGGTCCTCATTCTGTGCGGCCGAAGCCTCTTGGAATCTCATGAAGGCAATTACCTTACTTTAAGCCAAATGCCATACGGCAAAAATACTTGTCCGCATTATGGTCTCACGATTGTGAAGATTGTGATTCTGCTGCAAGTCTGCGAAATACGGTTCAGGAAAGAGCATGCCCTTGATAACGATCTCGAAGCGGAGCGCCGTCGAACCCTTTCACGCCATGGATATTCTGGCGGAAGCGAACAGGCGCAGGCAGGCGGGACGCCCCGTCATTTCCATGGCGGTCGGCCAGCCTTCCCACCCCGCACCGAAAGCCTCGCTGGCAGCGGCGCAAGAGGCGCTGAAACATGGGCGCATCGGTTACACCGATGCGCTCGGCCTGCGCGAACTGCGTGAGGCAATCGCCGGCCATTACCGGCTGCGCCATCAGGTCGCCATCGATCCGGCCCGCATTGCGGTGACGACAGGTTCGTCCGCGGCTTTCAATCTTGCCTTCCTCAGCCTTTTCGATGCTGGCGACTACGTCGCCATCGCAAGGCCCGGTTACCCCGCTTATCGCAATATTCTGAAAGCGCTCGGCCTCAATGTCGTGGAAGTGCCGGTCACGGCAGAAACCGGTTATACGCTGACGCCGGCAAGCCTGGAACGCGCGGAAACGAAAGCAGGCTGCAAGCTGAAGGGCGTGCTTTTGGCAAGCCCCGCCAATCCGACCGGCACGGTTACCGGCCGCGAAGCGCTGAAGCGGCTGGCGACCTATTGCGAGAGCCGTGACTTGGCCTTCATTTCCGACGAGATTTATCACGGCTTGACCTTCGTCGGGGAGGAGACAAGTGCGCTCGAAATCACCGATAGCGCTGTGATCATCAATTCCTTCTCCAAATATTATTGCATGACCGGCTGGCGCATCGGCTGGATGGTGTTGCCGGAAAATCTCGTCCGTCCGGTCGAGTGCCTGGCCCAGAGCCTTTATATCTCACCACCGGAACTCTCACAGCTTGCCGCGGCCGCAGCCTTTTCGGCAGCGGAAGAGCTCGATGTTTACAGAGAGAGTTATCGCACCAACCGCGATTTCCTGATGGCGCGTCTGCCGGAAATCGGCCTTCCGCTGGCGTCGCCCATGGATGGCGCGTTTTATGCCTATGTCGATACCAGCCGCTTTTCTAATGACAGCATGGATTTTGCCAAGCGCATGCTGGCGGAAATCGATGTGGCGGCGACACCGGGCATGGATTTCGATCCCGAGGAAGGCCACAGGGCGCTGCGCATTTCCTATGCGGGTTCGGTATCTGACATTGCCGAGGCGGTGGGGCGTATCGCTGGCTGGCTGAAATAAGTCCGCGACGCCCGCCTCCTCACACCATCAGGCGGGGGCGCAGCCGAAGGTGCTGACAAAAGCTTTTTCGCCTTTTGCCGTGAAGGTCAGCACGCGACCGTTTCCGCGGCGTAGCCAGTCGCGCTGCTGCATGGCATCAAGCAGCGATGCGCCGAGCCCGCCGCCGAGGTGATGGCGGCGCTCGCTCCAGTCCAGGCAATGCAGGCACACTGGCCGGCGTGCTTTTTCGAGTGGCGAAAGATCGATGCCGAAGCTGGAGAAAAAGTCACGCCCAGCATCCGTGAGGGCGGGGTCATCACCTGAGGTCACCAATCCTCTGGCGGTAATGGCCGCAAGCAGCGCGACGCCGCTTTCCCCGGCGAGGTGGTCGTAGCAGATGCGCGCTTCTCGCAGTGCCTTGTCCTTCGGTCCCGTGCGTACACGGATCGCGCCTGTGCGCTGCGCAAGCCCCATCAAGGCTTCCAGCACCTGCGCCACATCTTCGTCAGAGAGACGGAAATAGCGATGACGCCCCTGTTTTTCCGCCTTCAGCAACTGCGCCTCTGAAAGCTTGGAAAGGTGTCCGCTGGCGGTTTGCAGGGTCACGCCGGCCGCCTCCGCAAGCTCGCTTGCCGTCAGCGCGCGTCCATCCATCAGCGCCGTCAAGATGTTTGCGCGGGCAGGGTCGCCGATCAGGGCGGCGACATTGGCGATAAGAGGTCCGTCTTTCATAGTTCGATGGTAGCCGAAGCATTGAGGCGAGGCAATGGCTTAAACAGGAGAGGCAGAACATGAGGAGAAAGACGATGTTGACCTGTTTCATTCGCTACGAGATCGACCCCTTCAAAGTCGATGCCTTCGATCGATATGCCCGCAACTGGGGTGAGGCGATCCCGCGCTGCGGTGCTGATCTCATCGGTTATTACGCGCCGAAAGAGGGATCGAGCACGATCGCCTATGGAGTCTACAACATTGAAAATCTTGCCGCTTACGAAGCCTACAGGGCGCGACTAGCCGCCGACCCTGCAGGGCGGGAAAACTATGAATTCGCCCGCCGTGAACAGTTCATCCGCCGTGAGGACCGGCTGTTCCTGCGCCTCGCCTCTGCTCCGCAGACGGGCGGCGGGCAATGATCGCCGTCATCTTCGAGGTCTGGCCGGCTGAGGGCGAGAAACAGCATTATCTCGACATCGCCGCTGGCCTGCGGGCGCAACTCGAAACCATCGATGGTTTTCTGTCTGTCGAGAGGTTTCAGAGCATCAGCAATCCGGAGAAGATGCTTTCCCTGTCATTCTTCCGGGACGAGGAGGCGGTGAAAGCCTGGCGCAACACCGTGCCACATCGCGCAGCACAAGCCCGGGGCCGTGGCGGTGTCTTTTCAGACTATAGGTTGCGTATTGCACATGTGACCCGCGATTATGGCTTACAGGAACGGCAGGAAGCGCCAGCCGACAGCCGGATCGCCCATCCAAAGGGGAACAGCCTGGGCTGAGATTTCCAGCATCAGTTTTTCTGTATGCCGGTGCAAGGCTTTCTGGTTCGAATTCGCCTCTCAAACCCGTTATAAATGGGACAATGGGGTGCAGGGCAACCCGTCGGATTGGACAAGGAGAAGGCAATGTCGGCAGAAAAAGTGGCAATTGTAACGGCAGGTGGCAGCGGCATGGGGGCAGCCGTGGCGAAACGTCTGGCGGCGGACGGTTACAGGCTCGCAATCCTGTCTTCCTCCGGCAAGGGAGAAGCGCTTGCGAAGGAGCTGGGCGGTATCGGCGTGACCGGCTCCAACCAGTCGAATGACGATCTCCAGCGGCTGACGGATCAGGCGCTCGAGACGTTCGGCCGCATCGACGTGCTGGTGAATAGCGCGGGGCATGGCCCACGCGCCTCCATTCTCGATATTACCGACGAGCAATGGCATACCGGCCTCGATGTGTACCTGATGAATGTCATTCGCCCGACACGGATCATTGCGCCTATCATGGTGAGGCAGAAGGCCGGTGCGATCGTCAACATCTCGACGGCCTGGGCTTTCGAACCGAGCAGCATGTTCCCGACCTCGGCGGTGTTCCGCGCCGGCCTTGCCTCCTACACCAAGATTTTCGCCGACACCTATGCGGCCGACAATGTGCGCATGAACAATGTCCTGCCCGGCTGGATCGACAGCCTGCCGGCGACGGAAGAACGTCGTGACAGCGTGCCGATGCAGCGCTACGGCAAAAGCGAGGAGATTGCTGCCACCGTGGCATTTCTCGCGTCTGAAGGGGCAGGGTATATTACCGGGCAGAATATCCGGGTTGACGGCGGGCTGACGCGGTCTGTTTGACGGACGGTTATTATCGATCCTCATTCTTGCATAGACAAAACAAAACGCCCGCAACGATGTTACGGGCGTTTTTTATTCAGTGTCACTTCTCTCAGAAGAAGCCTTTGCGCTGCCACCAGCCGCCCTTGCGCGGCTTGGGCTCGTCGCCTTCAGGCGTTGCGGGTGAACCGGAAGAGGTCACCACTGGCTCCGAATGCGAGACATTGCTGCCCCGGTTCGCGCGGACCTTTTCTTCGTTCACCGTTGCTTCTGCTTCCGGAGCGAGATCGGACGAGGCTTCACCTGCTTCTTCGATGGCAACGTCGACGACGGTTTCCTTGACGATCACCGGCTCCACCGTTGCGACGGCTTCGGCCTGAGGCGCCTCTTCGGATTCAGTCTTTACCTTTGCCTTGCGGGTGCGGCGCGGCTTCTTCGGGGCTTCAACCTCAACGACGTCGGCGACGGCATCTTCCACCACTTCGGCGGCGGTCGGTTCTTCGCTCACGGATGCTTCGGCGGAAATCTCTTCGCTTTCGCCTTCCTCGCCGGCTTCGGCGTCTGCAGCGTCGAGTGCCTCGTCTTCCGCACGGTTGCGGCGGCCGCCACGCTTGCCGCGACGGCGGCGTTTGCGCTTGCCGTCTTCGTCGGACGTTACCGCTTCCGTGGTACCGTTGTCGGCATCTGCGCCTGCCTCATCGGTTTCGACGCCATCGTCTTCACCTTCGGCATCGTCGCCTTCCGCATCTGTGCCGGACTGGCCATCGAGCACACCGTTCTGGTCGTTCTGTCCGCCCTTGCCACGACGACGGCGGCGACGCTTGCGCTTGCGCTTGCCGTCCTCACCATTGTCGCCCTGCGGCTGCTGACGCGGCTGGGCACTCTCGGCCTTGACGATTTCTTCCTCGTCTTCGTCCTCTTCCGCCTCGATGACGATATCGTCTTCTTCTTCGACGAAGTTCGGCAGCATCTGGATGAGGCTTTCGATCTTCACCGGATTTTCGACGGCTTCACCGCGATCGATGGCGAAATGCTGTGCACCGACACCGGCATCGGCAGCGATGATGATGGAGACGCCGAAGCGGCCTTCATAATCGACGATCGTGCCACGCTTGTGGTTGAGCAGGTAGAGCGCCGTTTCCGGCGTGCAGCGCACGGTGATGTTGTGGGTGGTGTTGCGCAGCAGATATTCCTCGACGCCGCGCAGCACATGCAGCGCGATGGAGGATTCCGAGCGGACATGGCCCGTGCCGCCGCAATGCTGGCAGACCTGCGTGGTCGATTCCAGCACCGAAGCGCGAATGCGCTGGCGCGACATTTCCAGAAGGCCGAAATGCGAGATGCGGCCGACCTGGATGCGGGCGCGGTCGTTCTTCAGGCAATCCTTGAGCTTCTTCTCGACAGCGCGGTTGTTGCGCTTTTCTTCCATGTCGATGAAGTCGATGACGACAAGACCCGCGAGGTCGCGCAGACGCAGCTGGCGTGCCACTTCTTCAGCAGCTTCCAGGTTGGTCGTCAGCGCGGTCTCTTCGATGGAATGCTCGCGTGTCGAACGGCCCGAGTTGACGTCGATCGAAACCAGCGCTTCGGTCTGGTTGATGATGAGGTAACCACCGGACTTCAGCGTGACCTGGGGCTGCAGCATGCGGTCGAGCTGCGCTTCGATGCCGGAGCGAGAGAAGATCGGGTGAATGTCGCGGTAAGGCTGAACCACCTTGGCGTGGCTCGGCATCAGCATTTTCATGAAGTCTTTCGCTTCACGATAGCCTTCTTCGCCGGAAACGATGATCTCGCTGATATCCTTGTTATAGAGATCGCGGATCGAACGCTTGATCAGCGAACCTTCCTCGTAAACGAGGCAGGGAGCCGTGGAATTCAGCGTCAGTGTGCGGACGTTTTCCCACAGGCGCATCAGATATTCGAAGTCGCGCTTGATCTCGACGCGGGTGCGGTTGGCGCCTGCGGTACGCAGAATGACGCCCATGCCCTGCGGCACTTCCAGATCGCGCGCGATTTCCTTCAGGCGCTTGCGGTCGGTCGGCTGGGTGATCTTGCGGGAAATGCCGCCGCCGCGCGCCGTGTTCGGCATGAGCACGGAGTAACGGCCGGCAAGCGACAGATAGGTGGTGAGTGCGGCACCCTTATTGCCACGTTCTTCCTTGGCGACCTGTACCAGAAGGATCTGGCGGCGCTTGATGACTTCCTGAATGCGATACTGCTTGCGCGGCTTGCGGGCGACACGATCGGGAACTTCTTCCATGGCGTCTTCGGCGCCGACGGATTCGATGACTTCCTTTTCGTGATGATCGTCATCATCGTCGTCGTCATCATCGTCATTGCCGCGACGAAGACCTTCGACTTCCTCGGAAATCGTATCGGTGTCGACCATTGCTGCCATTTCGCCGCCGGTGCTGCCGTCATCTTCGGAAGAGGCCTCGGCTGTCTCGGCTGCGGCTGCTTCTTCTTCAGCAGTTTTCTTCTTGGCGCGGGGGCGGCGGGCACGCTTCTTCGGCTTTTCTTCCTCGGCGGGCGCTTCTTCCGCGACGACCTCGACGGCCGCTTCTTCGGAAACCGCTTCCACCACGGGTGCAGCTTCTTCCGTGACAACGGTCTCGGTGGTTTCGCGTGCGGAAACAATGCCGACATCCGGCTGATCTACCTGCGAAAGGTCGATCATCGGTGCAGCGGGCTCAGGCGCATCGGCCGATTCGAAATCGTCGCTGCGGCGGTGATCCTCGGCTTCCGCCTTCAGCAGGGCCTGACGGTCCGCGAGCGGGATCTGGTAATAATCCGGATGGATTTCCGCAAAAGCGAGAAAGCCGTGGCGATTTCCACCGTAATCGACGAAGGCCGCCTGGAGGGAAGGCTCAACGCGCGTAACCTTGGCAAGATAGATATTGCCGCGGATCTGTTTTTTGTGCTCCGATTCAAAATCGAATTCTTCGATCCGGTTCCCACGGACAACGACTACGCGTGTCTCCTCTTCGTGGGAGGCGTCGATAAGCATTTTGTCTGCCATGTAAGCTGTGCTCCTCGGCGCAGCCTTGTTTTATACGAGAACAGGCCCGCCACACGGACGAGCCTTTCATATGAGTGCAAGGATGTGCCGGAAATGAAGTCTCCTGCCGGGCCTCTGTAAACTGGCAGCATCCGGACCGACGGCGAGGCGCTTGGCCTGCTCCTGGTATCCGGTTCATATGAAAACTGCTGCGACATCATTGGCCAGGCGGAACGACAATAATATATAGACCCCTTGGGGTCCGATGAATTTGCTCTCCTCAGAGCGGCGGTGGCATGACCACCGGGTAGGTCTCCGGCCACGGCCGGAATTGATCCAGTTTCAGGATAAATGTAACGACGGCAGATGATTGCCCGATATGCAGCGCCAGCGTCTTTTTCGATTGGCAGCCGGCGGGCATCTATCCCGTCAACACTTTTAACCCTCCTCCATGTTGTATGTTTTCTCTGTCATAATAGCAATAGGCTGGCTAAATATGCCATATTATTGGTGGAATTTCCGGGTTAACAATTGGTTCACCAAGGCCTGCGATTGTGGGGCGCAAAGGCGCAAACTATCGTACGGCGTGGTTGAAACGGCACCGTTACCGGCGTTTTCCCGCGCTATTCATCAAAAACGACTGATATACGGAATTTCTCGAAGGCCATGAATTTCACGCGCAACGCAGCGATTTCAGGTGGGGCAGGGCGGCTTGGCGCGCGAATCGCGCGGGCCTCGGCTGCTCTTGCATTTCTCGTTGCCACTTCTGTCTCTGTCGTGCCTGTGGCCCATGCGGTGGAGCCGCTCGTTGCCCACCAGGCACGGATCATCGGCGATGAGGCGCGCACACGGATCGTTCTCGACTTTGCCGAAGAGCCGGAATTCGACGTTCACTATCTCGATTCGCCCGCCCGCATCGTGATCGACTTTCCCGCCGTAAATTTCGCCTTTCCCACGTCGGACCTCAAACCGACCGGCCTGTTTTCGGATATACGCTTCGGCACCATGGGTCAGAACAGCGCCCGCATCGTGCTGACGGCGAAAAAGCCGGTTCAGGTGTCGGTTGCGGAAACGAAGAAGGCTGATGACGGACAGTCCTTCCGTTTCGTTCTCGATACCGAGATCACCACCAAGGGCAAGTTTGCGGAACTTGTGAAGGACCAGCAATGGCGGGCGCCAGCCCCGGTGACGACAGCCGCGATCACGCCTGATGACAAGACTTCCCGACCGGCGGAATTTGTCATCGCGGTCGATGCCGGCCATGGCGGCATCGATGCAGGCGCCACCGGAGGCACGACAGGCACCGAGGAGAAGGTCATCACTTTGACCTTTGCGAAGGAACTCGTAGAGCGGTTGAACCGCGAACCCGGCATTAAGGCCTTTCTCACGCGCGATTCCGACACGTTCCTCGCCCTGTCCGAACGGGTGACGATCGCCCGCCAGAACAACGCCAATCTCTTTATTTCCCTTCATGCGGATACGCTGAAGCAGAAAGGCATTCGCGGCGCGACCGTTTATACCCTGTCCGACCGGGCATCCGACCGGCAGGCCCAGGAGCTGGCGGAGCGCGAAAACAAGTCCGACCAGATCGCGGGCGTCGCCGCCTCCAGCGAGCCGCCTGAGGTCGCCGATATTCTTCTCGACTTTACCCGCCGTGAAACCCAGGCATTTTCGGTAACGCTCGCTGAAAACATCGTCTCTTCCTTCGAGGGGCAGGTCGGCCTCATCAACAATCCGCACCGTTACGCCGGGTTCATGGTCCTGCGCGCCCATGACGTGCCGTCGGTGCTTCTTGAACTTGGTTTCCTTTCCAATCCGGAAGACGAAAAGCTGCTTCTCGACACCGAGTGGCGCAAAAAGGTCGCCGACACTTTGGCAACGGCCGTCGGCCGATACCGTTCCAAGGCCTTGGCGAACGGCGGCTGATGGCGGAGTCGGTGCGGTGGAGACCCTGTTGCCTCCCTGCCATTGATCGTGGAAAAAGCTGTTCAATTCTTGGGCTTGCGGTCGATTAACGACCCCGAGCCCTATTTTACTCACATTCGCCGCGTTACTCGGAAACCGGATTCGGTGGCAGTCCGTAAAGCGTCGGTGCGTAATTGCGGGCTTGTGGCCCGGTAACATATCAGCGAATGCTGCCATTCCGGCTTGTCATCGAAGGTATGGTGTGCAAAACGGCACGCGATATGCAAATATGCGCCCGTAAATCGTCGGGCGTGGATGGTTACGATTCGAATTATCGGTAGCTTGGTATGATCAGACTGATTGGATATTTTTTCGGCTTGGCCAGCGTACTCTTCCTGTGCGCCGCCGTCGTCGGTGCGATTTATTTGCACGGCGTGACGAAGGACCTGCCGGATTACGCAGTTCTGAGCACCTATGAGCCGCCGGTGACCACCCGCGTGCACGCCGGCAATGGCGCGCTGATGGCGGAATATGCCCATGAAAAGCGCCTGTTCCTGCCGATCCAGGCCATTCCCGACCGCGTGAAGGCCGCTTTCCTGTCCGCGGAAGACAAGAATTTCTACAATCACCCCGGTGTCGATATCTGGGGTCTCGGTCGCGCCATCCTCGTCAATCTTCAGAATGTCGGCTCCGGCCGTCGTCCTGTCGGCGCCTCCACCATCACCCAGCAGGTGGCGAAGAACTTCCTTCTGACCAACGACCAGACCATCGACCGCAAGCTCAAGGAAGCCATTCTTTCCTTCCGCATCGAGCAGACCTATTCCAAGGACAAGATTCTCGAACTTTATCTCAACGAGATCTTTTTCGGCCTGAATTCTTACGGCATCGCCGGCGCGGCACTCACCTATTTCAACAAGTCGGTAACCGAGCTGACGATCGCCGAGACGGCCTATCTCGCATCGTTGCCGAAGGGGCCGGCCAATTACCATCCGATCCGTCGCGAAAAGGCTGCTCTGGAGCGCCGCGACTGGGTGGTGGATCGCATGGCCGAAAACGGCTACATCACGGTGGCTGACGCTGCGGATGCCAAGAAGCAGCCGCTCGGCGTCAACCTGCGCCGCGGCGGCGCGCATATTCCAGCCTCCGATTATTTTGCCGAGGAAGTCCGCCGCCAGATCGTCGAAAAATTCGGCGAGGAAGCGCTTCTTGAGGGCGGTCTTTCGGTCCGCACCTCTTTTGATCCGAAAATCCAGTTGGAGGCGCGCAAGGCGCTTCAGGACGGACTTGTACAATATGACGAGCGCCGCGGTTTCCGTGGACCGGTGGAGAAGATTGAGACGGCGGGCGACTGGACGGCGGCGCTGGCCAAGGTCAAGGGTCTCCGGGACGTTCCGGAATGGAAGCTTGCGGTCGTACTCGCTGTTGGTGCCGATGGCGTCGATATCGGTGTCCAGGCTGACCCTGATGCGGAAGATGGCGACAAGCGTACGCGCGGCCATATCTCCGCTGAAAACATGCGCTGGGCCTTCCGGGATGCGAGCGGCAAGAAAGCGACCGCCAAGTCGCCGGTTGGTGTTCTGACGGCGGGCGACGTCGTCTATGCGCAGCCGCTTTCCGGCTCCGGCAACGAATACCGCCTGCGTCAGCCGCCAAAAGTCCAGGGTGGCATGGTGGTGATGGACCCGCATACCGGCCGCGTTCTGGCCATGGTCGGTGGTTTCTCCTATGCGCAGTCGGAATTCAACCGCTCGACGCAGGCCATGCGCCAGCCGGGTTCCTCCTTCAAGCCGTTCATCTATGCGGCCGCCCTCGACAATGGCTACACGCCGGCATCGGTCATTCTTGATGCACCGATCGAGGTCGTGTCGGGCGGTCAAGTCTGGAAACCGCAGAATTACGGCGGGGGTTCCGCCGGTCCTTCGACGCTGCGTCTCGGCATCGAAAAATCCCGTAACCTCATGACCGTGCGCCTGGCGCAGGACATGGGCATGAATCTGGTGGCGGAATATGCCGAACGCTTCGGTATCTACGACAAGATGCCGCCGCTTCTGTCCATGTCGCTCGGTTCGGGTGAAACCACCGTCATGCGCATGGTCTCGGCTTATTCGGTCCTCGCCAATGGCGGCAAGCAGATCAAGCCGACGCTGATCGACCGCATTCAGGACCGTTACGGCAAGACGATCTTCCGTCACGAGGAGCGCGGCTGCGAGGGCTGTAACGCCACCGCCTGGCACAATCAGGACGAGCCTGTCATCGTTGACAATCGTGAGCAGGTTCTCGACCCGATGACAGCTTACCAGACGACCTCCATGCTGGAAGGCGTCGTGCAGCGCGGTACGGCGGCGGGCAAGATCAAGGTCGATCTGCCTGTTGCCGGCAAGACGGGCACGACCAATGATGAAAAGGATGCCTGGTTCGTCGGTTACACGCCGGACATGGTCGCCGGTCTCTATATCGGTTTCGATTCGCCTGCACCTCTGGGGCGCGGCGGCACGGGTGGTTCGCTGTCGGCACCGATCTTCGGTGAGTTCATCGCCGATGCGGCCAAGCATCTGGAGCCGAGCAAGTTCATCGTTCCCGCTGGCATGAACTTCGTCGCCGTCAACCGCAAGACCGGCATGGCTGCGGCTGAAGGCGAACCGGACACGATCATGGAAGCCTTCAAGCCCGGCACGGGTCCGGCTTCCACCTTCTCGGTGATTGGTGCGGAAGGTTATATGTCGCAGGAAGACATTCTGAAGACCTCGCCGCAGGCACAGCAGGCCATCACCGGCGGTGGCGGCGGTCTTTATTGACATCAGTCATGACGTTTGGCGGGGGCGCGGGTCTTTACATCCGCGCCCCCCGCATTTATCTGAGCTACAAGTTTCAATGAAGGTGAAGAACCAGCGAAATGCGCAATGAAATCGTGAACGTAGTCGATGAAATCAAGCAGGCCATAAGCCTGCTGAGGAGGCATCTTTGACTGGGACCAGGCGATAAGACGACTGGACTGGTTGAACAATAAGGCAGAGGATCCGACCCTCTGGAACGATGCCTCCGAGGCCCAGAAGCTGATGCGCGAACGCCAGCAGCTGGATGACAGCATCAACGGCGTCAAGGCGCTGGAGCAGCAGCTCAAGGACAATATCGAGCTGATTGAACTCGGCGAGATGGAAGGCGACGACGAGATCGTTAAGGACGCCGAAGACGCGCTGAAGTCGCTGAGAAGCGAAGCGAACCGCCGTCAGGTGGAAGCCATGCTTTCCGGCGAGGCAGACGGCAACGACACCTATGTGGAAGTGCATTCCGGCGCGGGCGGCACCGAAAGCCAGGATTGGGCGAACATGCTGCTGCGCATGTATACCCGCTGGGCTGAGCGTCAGGGCTTCAAGGTCGAAGTTCTCGAAATCCACGACGGCGATGAGGCGGGCATCAAGTCGGCCACGATCCTGGTCAAGGGTCACAACGCCTTCGGCTGGATGAAGACGGAATCGGGCGTTCATCGCCTCGTTCGTATTTCGCCCTATGACAGCAATGCCCGGCGCCACACCTCGTTTTCCTCCATCTGGGTCTACCCGGTGGTCGATGATTCGATCCAGATCGACATCAATGAAAGCGATTGCCGCATCGACACCTATCGTTCGTCAGGTGCGGGTGGTCAGCACGTTAACACCACGGACTCGGCTGTGCGTATCACGCATATTCCAACCGGCATCGCCGTCGCCTGCCAGCAGGAACGCTCCCAGCACAAGAACCGCGCCAAGGCGTGGGACATGCTGCGCGCCCGTCTCTACGAGGTGGAACTGCAGAAGCGGGAAGAGGCCGCCAATGCGCAGGCTGCGTCCAAGACCGATATCGGCTGGGGCCACCAGATCCGTTCCTACGTTCTGCAGCCTTACCAGCTGGTCAAGGACCTGCGCACCGGCGTGGAAAGCACCGCGCCCGGCAACGTGCTTGATGGCGACCTGAACGAGTTCATGGAAGCAGCGCTTGCCCACCGCATCAGCGGTGGCGCGAATGTGGAAGTCTCGGATATCGATTAAGACGCCCTGACGCGTCGATCGGAAATTTGCCCCTCGCAAAACCGTTGCGAGGGGTTTTTTGTTGGAGGACACGCATGAAACAGGCGCTTTATATCGTCGACGTCCAGCCAAGCTTCAATCCGCCGGCCTCGCTCGTGGCGGAAATATCCGCGCTCGCTAAAACCATGCTCAGCATCGCCACCGTTGAACGCCATGATGAAAGCGTAACGCCCTTCGAACGGCAACTGGGCTGGAGGCCGGGCAGGGATGATGTGTCGCTCGTGCCGGCAGACCGCATATTCATCAAACACGGTTATGCGCCACCCCGGGACGTTATCGACTACCTCCTGTCTCTGGAACTCGATCGGGTGCTTGTCTGCGGTATTCAGGCCGATACCTGCGTGCTGGCCGCCGGTTTTGCCCTGTTCGATGCGGGGCTGCACCCCACGCTTTTGCCGTGGCTGACCGTGGGCTCCAGTCTCGACCGCAGTGGTGAACTGGGTGCAAAATTATGGAAGCATCATTTCGGTGCGGTTCTCACAGGGCCGCATGAGCTGAACGACTAGAATATTCCGGCATACCGGTCATGGTCGAAATGATGGAAGAGAGTGCCCCACAATGCCGGGTTAGTTGGAGGCTTTCTCGACCTTCATCTCACCCAGTTCGTCGATAAGGATCGTCCAGCTCTCCGCCTCCTTGGCCATCGGGTCCGTCTTCAGATAGACGGTAACGAAAAGGCCGGGCGAGGCGGAGGCGCCATTCGAGCTTTCCGGCCGGATATCCGTGACATAGGATTTCATCTGGCTGAACTCTTCAAGCTCGATATTTTCGAGCAGGCTCGGTCCGTCGGCGGTAAAGACGATGCGCTGCAGGTAGATTTTCGCCGTGCCGTCGCCCTGGCGGATCGCAATGACCTTGTAATAGCCCCGTGTTGGCGAAGCAGGCGGTGGCCGCAATTGTCCGTCTGAACCCTGCACCGGCTCCAGGTTCCGGTCTTCCCACATGCCGCTGCTGACGACGAATATGGCGGAAACGGGCAGCGTGTCGATCGCCGGCGCCTGCGCCCGGGCAGGCAAAGCAGCCGTGGCGAGAAGCAGAGCAGCGAAGAGCGTTTTTTTGACGTGCATGGCAATCGTGGTGGTTGGTTTAATTGTTGAACTGTTCGGCGAGAACCCGGTCCGACCATGAACGATCCGGATCCGATAGAATTCTCGCCGTCCTGTCCTGCGATTGTGCGATCCTGACGTGACGAACGGATTTGACCTCGGTGTGGTCGGCCACCGCATTCACCGGGCGCTTGTCGCGCTCCAGAACATGGATATCGACGGTCACTTTATTCGGCAAAAGCGCGCCGCGCCAGCGTCGCGGCCGGAAAGCGCTGACCGGTGTCAGTGCCAGAAGCGGTGATTCGAGCGGCAGGATCGGCCCATGGGCGGAGAAATTGTAAGCCGTCGACCCTGCCGGGGTCGCCACCATCATGCCGTCGCAGATCAACTCCTCCAGCCGCACCTTGCCATCCACCTCGACACGCAGCTTGGCGGCCTGATGTGACTGGCGAAACAGGCTGACTTCGTTCATTGCGAGCGCCGTAAACTCATCGCCGTCGGAATCCGTCGTCGTCATGCGCAGGGGATGGAAATCATTGCCGCTGGCCACCGCGATGCGCTGGGTGAGGCCTTCCACCCGGTAGTCATTCATCAGGAAACCGACGGATCCCCGGTTCATACCATAGACCCGCTTGCCGGAATTCATCGTCTCGTTAAGAATTTGCAGCATGAAACCGTCGCCGCCAAGCGCAACGATCACGTCGGCCTCTTCGAACGGCGTATCATCATAAACGGCTTTCAGCTCTTTCAACGCCATCTGCGCGTCCTCGGAAGGAGAGGCGACGAAGGACAGTGAATAGGTAGAATGCGACATCCGCTTCCCTCAACAACGGCGCAGACCGGAACCGGCCCGTGCAGGACGCTGTAAACCGTTGAAGCGGCTCGAAATCTTTAAACCTCAACCAAGAGGTGGATAACAAGCCGCCAGACGCACCCTTGGTACATGAAGACGGCGGCAGGCGACAAGGCCTTTCGAACCGCCAAGCGTTCCGTGGTGGAGGGTCTTGCAGTTCCGGTCCACAGCTTCTTGATTTGCTGCCGTCAACAAGGGTTGCGATGCGGGGCGACGTGATGCAGTTTGCCAAGGCATCGGGAATGACGAGTGGCAGGAGACGGATGTGGCGCTGAACTACGATATCTATGATGTCTTTACCGAGACGAAGATGGCGGGCAATCCGCTTGCGGTCATGTATGACGCCGATGATCTTCCCCAGGCCACCATGCAGGCGATTGCGCGGGAAATGAACCTCTCAGAGACGGTCTTCATCAACCGCTCCACCAATCCCTCACACGCGGCGTCGCTGCGCATCTTCACACCGTCAGGCGAATTGCCTTTCGCCGGCCACCCGACCGTCGGCGCTGCGGTCGCCATCGCCGAGCGCAATCGCGGCGAGGGTGACGACGACATTGATATGGTCTGCGTGTTGGAAGAGAAGGTGGGTCCGGTGCGCTGTGCGGTGAAGATGCGCGCCGGCGCCGTCAGCTTCGCGGAATTCGACCTGCCGCGCAAATCCTCCCGCGTCGAGCTGCCGCTCGATCATGCCGCCCTTGCCGATGCGCTTGGCGTCAGCGAGGGACATTTGGGTTTCGAGAACCACGTGCCGTCGATCTGGACGGCCGGCGTGCCTTTCCTGCTGGTGCCGATGCACAATATCGCCGCCGTGCGCGATATGGATTTCGATGCCAATCTGTGGCTCCGCACCGCGCCGCTGGTCGAAGGCCTGCTCGCGGCCGCGTATATCTACTGTCGCGGTGGCGTCAATCACGCGGCGAAGTTCCATGCCCGCATGTTCTCCCCGGAAATGGGGATTGCGGAAGACCCGGCCACCGGCTCGGCAGCTGCTGCCCTTTCCGGCGCGATCCACCATTTCGATGGCCTGACGGATGGCCACCATCCACTCCTCATAGAGCAGGGCGTGGAGATGGAAAGACCATCCCACATCCACCTGCGCATGGACATAAAGGACAACGAAATCGCCCGCGCCCGCATCGGCGGCCACGCGGTGCGGGTTGCGTCGGGCACGTTCGAGATTTGACGTCAGCGTAGCAGGTCAGCCCACGTCGCCTAAGAGCGACAAAGCGGCAGACGAAGCTAAAAGAAAAACCCCGGTCATTAACCGGGGTTTTGTCATTTCAGCGTCAGTCGGATCAGTTAAACCGACCCGCCGCATGGGCAAGCATCGTATAGACCTTGCCGGTATCGGACGTGAGGTAGGACTGGGTGACGCTCCGGTCGCGGTCGGTGCGGGCCACGTCGGCGAGCAGCTTCTCGAAATCGGTGATGTAGCGGTCCACGGCGGTGCGGAATTCCGCTTCCCGTTCGTATTTGCGCTTGATCTCGTCAAAGGTCGTCTGGCCCTTGAGGGTATATAGACGACGGGTGAAGACATCGCGCTCGCCACGCTGGTAGCGGCGCCACAGCTCCACGGAAGCATCGTGATCGATGGCGCGGGCGATATCGACCGAGAGCGAGTTCAGCGATTCCACCATGTGGCGCGGATTGCGGGTATCGGCCGCGCGGGTCGGCTGCTGCTCTGCCGTGGCGCGCGGTGTGGAGGGGGCAGGCGTTTCCTGGGATGCGCCACGCAACAGATCGCTGATCCAGCCGCCGCCTTCTTCGCGACGTCCAGCCGGGCTGGGTGCGACCGGCTGCGCCGGAGCGGGCGCCTGACGATTTTCAACTTGCCGGTTTTCGACCTGGCGGTTCTCAAGCGGCAGGGTGCCACGCAGTCCAGGGGCAGGCTGGGGCTGCGCCGGGCGCTGCTGCACCGGAGCTGGGGCCGTCGGCTGCTGACGCGGCTCGGCGCGGCGTTCTGCGGCGGGCTGGGTTGCAGCAATGGCACGGGCAACGGGTTCGGACACTTCCATCTGGTGGGTCGAACGACCGACGAGCTGCGAAATATCCTGAAGCGCCTTGATCTGTTCGGAAACGGCGCGGCGCATGGCGGCCGCACTTTCCTTGGCTTCTTCCGGCAGGTCGAACGCGCCACGCTTCAGTTCGGCGCGGGTCGCATCCAGCTCGCGGCGGATATCGTGGCTGGAGCGGCGGATCTCGTCCGTCGCACCGGCAAAGCGGCTCACTGCCTCCTCGACGGCCTGGCGCAGCGTTTCCTTAAGGTTGGCAGCGGCTGCATTGGATTTCTCGGAAGCGCTACCCAGAAGGTTGTCCACCTCAGAAAGCGAGGATTCGACACCACCACGCAGGCGGTTGACCAACTCGTCGGAATATTTCTGGGCGTCGGAGAGCGTGCTTTCGATCGAGCGGCTGGCATCCTGACCGGCGGAGAGCAGGGCGCCCCGCATTGTCTGTGCCGCCGAACGGGCGCGCTGTTCCGTCTCATCGAGCGAGCGACCGATATCGGAGAAGGAAGCCTGCAGATTGTCACGCAGATTGCCGGCGACGTTCTGCGAGCGCTCCTCGGCCTCGTTGAGGGTGGTTTCCACCACGCCGACGACGTTGCGCATGGCGCTTTCGATTTCTTCGGAGCGCTTGACGAGGCCAACGGACAGGCTGCGAAGCGCATCCTGGCGTTCCTCCAGCGTGCCGACGAGGCTCGACTGTGCTGCATTGAGGAGCTCCGACGCCTGGCTCAGCACCTTCGAATGTTCCTCGAAGCGGCCGACGATGCCGGCGACCTGCGCCAGTGTCTGGCCGGAAATATTCGACAGGCGATCGATCTTTCCTTCGAGCAGACGGCTGGAGCTGGAGACCATGTCGGCAGCCTGCGAGGCGGATTCTGAGAAGCGGGTCGCGGAGGCGTTCAGCGCTTCATCTGCCGCACCGAAGCCCTGTGCGGCACGCTCCACGGCGGCGTTGAAGTTGGTTGCCGACTGCTCGACGATCTCGGCCATGCTGTTATGGGTCTGGGACAGCATATCCGTGCTCTGCCGGGTGGCGGCAACAAGCTTGTTGGCCGCATCGCTGCCGGCACGGGCATATTTGTCGATACCCTGTTCGACGGCGTCCGCCATCGCCGTATGGGTTTCCGAGAGCATGTCGGTGCTCTGGCGGGTGGCGGCGACGAGTTTGCTTGCTGCATCCGTTCCGGCGGCGGCGTAATCGCTGATTGCCTGCTCCACCATGCCGACCATGCCGCTGTTGCTCTGGGTCAGAAGTTCCGCGCTCTGCTGGGCGGCGGAAACGATCTTTTCGGCGGCTTCGCGACCGATCGTGGCGTACTCGTCGACGACCGGCTTGGCCTTCTCCTCAATCAGGCGCGACAGTTCGGCAGAACGGCTGGCCAGCATCGAGTTGAGTTCACGGGTGCGGTTATCAAGCGCCGAGCGGATCGATTCGCCGCGGGCGTCGAGGGCGGATTCGACGCCCGTCAGCGTTTCGGAGATGACGCCTACCTGAGAGCGGACCACGGCTTCCGCCTCGGCAACCTTGTTGACGATGATGTTGCCGGCTTCGGAGAAGGTCTGTGCAACGGCGGCAGCCTGGCCGGAAAGGCGCGTCTGCGCATCGGAAATGCGATTGACGATTTCTCCCGACTTTTCTTCGATTGCTTTGGTGAAGGCTTCGTTCTGCGCCTGCACCTGTTCTGCAAATTCCGAGCCGGATTTCGAGAGCAGGGCAGAGGAGCGGGCGGCTTCGTCGCCAATGCTCTGGGTGGCCGAGGTGACCGCACCGCGCAGGCTCATTGCAAAATCAGTCGCCTTGCCTTCGATGGTGCGGTTGACGTTTTCGAGACCGATGGTCAGCGCCCTGTCCATGGTGCCGAGACGCTCGTCGATGCGGGCCGTGCCGGTATCGAAGGTTTCGGCGAGGCGGCTGGTGCGGCTTTCGAACGTATCGGCAACGCGGGTCGTCTGCTCGTCCAGGATGCCGGTGATCCGCTCGGCGGCCTCATCGCTGGTGCGTGCAAAGACGGCTGTCTTGTCTTCCAGCGCTTCGGCAAAGCGGCGGCCGGCGTCGTCAATAGAACTGTTGACGTTGGCAAGATCGCCGCCGACGCGGGTCTGGAGCGCGTCGAGCGAGGTTTCGATGCGAGCGCCAGTCTCGTCCAGACGGGTGGTGACGTTGCCGATCGAGGTCTCGATTTTCGAGGAAAGGGCGTCCGTCGCGCCGCCGATTTCACGGGCAGCTTCGCTTATCTTGACGGCAATATCGCCAGCGCTGTTGCGAAGGCGCTCTTCCAGTGTCGCAGCACTGCCGTCAATCGCCTTCTGCAGCGTTTCCTGCTGGGTTTCGAGCGACAGTTCGAGCATGCTGGCGCTGGAAGCGACAGTGGTGCCGATCATCATCGCCTGTTCGGAAAGCATGTCGCCCATCTGTGTCGTGGCGGAACTGAGCGTTGCGGCAAGGTCCGCCTGGCGCTGGTCGAGCGCGGTGCGGATATCCTCATGCGATTGCGACAGATTGCTTTCGAGGCGGGAAACGCCTTCTTCCACCGTCTGGGCAAAACGGCTGCTGCCGTCTTCAACGACGCTTTCGATGCGGTTGGCCACACCCGAAACGCTTTGCTCGATCAGGCCGCTATTGCGCTCCAACGAACCGGCAATGCGCTCGGCCTGCGAGCCAAGCATGGTTTCCAGCCGCTCGTGACCGCTGGCAAGCGCGTTTTCGAGGGTAAAGGCAGTGGCTTCCAGACGCTGGCCGACGCCGGCTGCGGCAAGCGAAAGTGACGACGCCCTCGCATCCATGGCTTCGGCGATCCGCTCTTCGACACCGGAAATCGTCATGTCGAGCGCCAGGGTACGGCTGTCGAGTGCATCAGCGATCCGTTCCTCAGCACCGGAAACAATGCCGGAAAGTGCAGCAGTACGCGTGTCCAGAGCGCTGGCGATGCGGTCCTCAACACCGGCAACGGCGCTGTTGAGAGCGGCTGTGCGACCATCGAGAATATCGGCGATCTTTTCTTCAACGCCGGAGAAGCTCATGTCGAGCGCCATGGTGCGGCTGTCAAGAACATCAGTGATCCGCTCTTCCGCGCCGGAAACGAGTGACTTCAGCGAATCCGTGCGGCTGTCGAGTGCGCCGGCAATACGGGTCTCGGCGCTTGCCACCAGCTCGCCAAGGGTTGCGGTGCGCGTGTCGAGGGCCTGGGTGATTTTTTCTTCCGCGCCGGCGAAGGTCATGTCGAGAGCCATGGTGCGGCTGTCGAGCGCGTCGGTGATACGCTCTTCGGCACCCGAAACAACGCTCTTTAGCGAATCCGTGCGGCTGTCGAGCGCGCCGGCAATACGCGTCTCGGCGCTTGCAACCAGATCGCCGAGAGCGGCGGTGCGGGTGTCGAGCGCTTCGGCGATTTTTTCCTCCGCGCCGGAGAAGGTCATGTCGAGCGCCATGGTGCGGCTGTCCAGCGCGTCGGCGATGCGTTCCTCGGCGCCCGAGACAACCGCGTTGAGCGCGGCGGTGCGGCCTTCCAGCGTTTCGGCGATACGGTGCTCCGCACCGGCAACCACGTCGCCGAAGAGGGCCGTGCGGCTGTCAAGCGCACCGGCGATCTTTTCTTCGGCGGTTGCCACAATGCCGGTGAGGGCGGAGGTGCGGTTGTCGAGCGTTTCGGACAGTCTTTCCTCGACATTGGCGAAGGTCATGTCGAGCGACAGCGTACGGCTGTCCATCGTGTCGGCAATGCGTTCCTCAACGCCGGAAATGGCGCTGGAAAGAGCGGCCGTGCGACCATCGAGCGTATCAGCGATACGGCTCTCCGCACCGGAGACGACGTCATGCAGGGCAGCCGTGCGGCTTTCCAGCGTGTCGGAAATGCGGTCTTCGATGCCGGAAACCGCGCCGGTGATGGCGGCAGCCCGGGTTTCGAGCGTTTCTGCAAGCCGACGCTCCACATCGGCAACGACGCTGTTGATTGCGGCTGCGCGTTCGTCGAGCATTGCAGCAAGGCGCTCGGCCGTGCCGGAGACGGAGCCGGTAATCGCCAGCGAACGGCTGGCGAGCGCTTCGTCGAAGCGGTCCTGGCTGGCTGAGAGCGCGCCGAACAGGGCGTTGCTGCGTTCCGACAGCACGGCGTCGATCTTCTCATGCGAATTGGCAAAAGCGTCAGTGATTTCGGCGGTGCGCTGGCCAATGGCGTCGCTGAAGGCCTGCGTCCGGCTGTCGAGCGCGCTTTCCAGCATTTCCTGACCCGTGCCCAGCGCAGTTGCCAGCGCCAGCGACTGGTCGGTCATGGTGGTGCCAATCCGCTCCAGGTTGGCATTCAGGATGGAATCAAGTGCTTCGGAGCCGCCGGCAACGGTTTCGTTGATGCGGGCGAGGCTTTCCATCAGCTTGCTATCGAGGCTGCCGGCGCGCTGGTCGAAGGCGCTGGCGAACTGCGCGACATGCTCGTCGAAAGCCGAGTTGACCTGGCCAACGGTCGCCTGCATGCGCTCCTCGTAGAGACCTGAGCGAAGATCGAGATCCATGATCGCATCGTCGGCCGTGCTCTGCAGGCTCTGGCGGAAGGAGAGGCCCTTTTCCTCGAGCGTCGTGGACAGCTTATCGAGGACCGTATCAAGCGAACCGCCGATGACCTGCTGGCCGCGTTCGATATTGCGGTTGAGTTCCAGCGTACGCGTCGACAGCGTCTCGTTGAGCTGGCGGGTGCGCTCCTCAAGCGCGCTGTTGAGGCTTTCCACGCCGCTATCCAGTGTCGATGCATGGATTGCGAAACGCTCCAGCAGAACTTCACCGCGCTCGTCCAGCGTCGAGGTGAGGTTATGAAGACGCATGTCGAATTCGTTTGAGATCGTCGAACCGGAAGAATTCAGCGCCTGAAGCAGGTTTTCGGTCTTGGCGGCAATCAGGCTGCCCATCGCTTCGGTCGAGGCGCGCGATTTTTCCAAAAGCGCGGCCGAACGTGTATCGATCATCGAGGCGAAAGCCTCGCCGGTCGTGGCGATCCGCATCGAAAGCTCTTCGCCGACGATGGAAAGCTCTTCCTTGATCTGTTCCTGGGCACCGACGATGGACGAGCGGATACGCTCGGCATGGTTGACGATGGCGTCGCGCTCGGCGGTCAGTTCCTGCACGAGGCTGCGCACGCGCAATTCGTTGTCGGCATAGCTGCGCTCAAGCGCGTTGACTTCGGAATGAACGAGTGTTTCGAGCTCGGTCGCACGGGCGATTGTGCGCTCGATGCCGTCATTCATGGCCGAAACTTCGCGGCGAACCGCCTGGCCGACGGACATGATGCGATCGGAGGCAACGGTTTCGGGCTCGGCAAGGCGAAGGGCGACTTCAGCCATGGAGCGCGCGGCATTGCGCAGATCGCGGGCGCGCGCCATCATGATCGCGAAGGCGAAGAACAGCATGACGGGAACGAGAATGCCGACGACGATCGCCATCAGGCCGGGGATCGCGGTGAGATCGGCGACCGATCCGATGTTCCAAAGCGCATTGCCGTAGAGAAGATGAGCGATACCAAGGCCGCCTAGCGCCCAGATCACCGACATGATCGTGGCATTACGAAGCGCGCCGCCGATGGAGCCGCCTTCCAGCGATTTCAGGATCATGGCAGGACTGCGCTTCGAACCGTCATTGGCCGCTTCGAGATTGGGCGATCGGGGCGTCTGTTCGGCAGGCGCACGCGCGGCCTCGGGAGCAGGGGTCGGTCTGCTTGCTTCCTTCACTCTGGCCTCCGGCTGCTTCGGCGCTGCAGTTTTCCGCGTCTCCGGCTTTTCTTCGAAAGCGCCAAGCTGCAGGGCATCTTCCAATGCCTGGAATGCAGTCTCGTCGACAGAGTCGCTGATCTTGTTATTCGCCATGCGGTTACGCCTCGTTACACATACGCCCGGCTTCATGCCGTCGACCCACTTGCGATCTGCAAGCGGACTGCCGCCATCATGCCAGCGAAACTTATCCTCAGGAGAGAACAGTTCCGCCATTACCAAATCCCGAATTGCTGGTGGTCCAGCTTTCGGGCGAAATTACATCACTGTGCCGCAATAACAAAGCTTGAGCTTAAGCCCTTAGAGAACGGCAGTACCGTAGTGACACATTTAGGTGTTCGAAACAATTAATGCGGATTTGCGGCAGGGGCGAAGTGTCGGCTTTTTAACAGTTTTTAAACCTGAGTTTCGCGCTGAACGCCTTGTTTCGCATAAGTTTAACATAAATTAACCATAGCAGAAGATTTTCGCCTGCGTCACGCCGTAATTTAAGTCGATAGCAGCCGCCTGCATGCGTGAATACGACACATATGTGACATGAAACAGGAAACGGTGAGACAGGATTCCAGCCATGGCAGCGGTCAGTATTGTTTTCGAAGCTCCCGACAATTACGGCGGCGCGCCGACCGTCGGCAAGAAGCCAATCGATTTCGACCATCTTGCACAGCAGACGATGGGTGACAAGAATCTGGAGATGGAGGTGTTGCAGCTGTTCAGCCGCAGCGCCCGCGCAGCGTTGCATGAAATGGCAGGCGCCGATGACAAGACCGTCATGGCCACTGCCCACCGCCTGAAAGGATCGGCGCAGGCCATCGGCGCCTCCGCTGTTTCGGAGGCCGCAGCTGCGGTGGAGGAAAAGGGTAGTGACAGCACGCTGATCGCAAAACTTGCGGCGGCCATCGTCGAGGCCGAAAATTTCATCCTCAAGCTCTGCCGCTGAGGCGCGGGGTATCTAATTTGCCATTTTCCAAGGCCGGTCCAGCCCGAGACCCCTGAAGCGGGTTGCCAAGGCCGGCCGGCCTTTCTATGTGTTTAGAACAATTCTCAGACAAAATTTTGGATTTCCGGCATGACAAAACTCACCATCGTTGCCTTTGACGGCACGCCCCACGAACTCGACGTAAGCAACGGCTCTACCGTCATGGAGAATGCGGTGCGCAACTCCGTTCCCGGCATTGATGCGGAATGCGGTGGTGCCTGCGCCTGCGCCACCTGCCACGTCTATGTCGATGATGCCTGGGCTGAGCGCGTTGGCGGACCGGAGCCGATGGAAGAGGACATGCTGGATTTCGCTTTCGACGTTCGCCCCACCTCTCGGCTTTCCTGTCAGATCAAGATGAATGATGAGCTCGATGGGCTCGTCGTTCATGTTCCCGAACGTCAGGGCTGAAAACTTTCGGCATTGCCAACGCAGAAAAAGCCCCGCTCACCTGGTAGTGGGGAGCGGGGCGAGGCGGGTACGCAGCATGCAGGCGAGGGAGGAAACACCTGCGAGCCCTCAAGTGCGCACCGGGAGAACCGGAGAGGCTTGCAACCGCCGGGCCGCCGTGGGCCGCAACCATGTCAAACCGTATGAACAAGCTACAATGAGTCTTGCCGGCCGCACCATGACGAGAAGTCACGGGTGAGATCGGATATGACGTAACGTCATGCCCGTGCTTGATATTTGGACGTTATGAGTGGGCGGTAGGCCGCTCAGCGGCGGGCCTGCCCCTGTTCCAGCCGGTTTTTCAACAGCCTGGTCATGCGGGCATCGAAGTTTTTCGATTCAACCACGTCGAAGCGCATCTGGTCGCGGTCGTGCTCGTCCATCACGGTCTGGGTGATCTTGCCGACCATTGCCTGAAGCGCCTCGCAGCTTTTCTGCGGGCGAAGCGATGTCAGCTGTCTCTCGAGCGAACGGGCATGGGTGCGGGCGATTTCCGCGTGGCGCTCCTCGTGGCGCTTGATATCGGCAAGCAGCGTATCCCAGATGAAGGCCAGTTCCGCCGTGGTACGGCGGCGGTTTTTCCATTGCGGCAGCAGAATACGGGTGTTGAGCAGCACCTTGGCTGTGCCGACGCTGCACATGCCGTTCTTCTCGACATAGGTGAGTTCGCCGCCGAATTTGATCTCGGTCGCACCGGGATGCCGCGCGCCGGTATTGCGGGTCAGCGGGCCATGCTTGGAAAGTTGCTCGTCGAGGTCGGCCGCCGTTTTGCCGCCGATCGAGAAATGGGAATAGGTCTTGCGGACGATGGTTTCTGAAAAAGCCGGTCCGGAAAGGGAAAGAGCCAATGCGCCTGCGAAAACGGCGCAGAGAGCGCGTGATGATTTGGTCATGACCCGGCCTTCCGGTTGAACTTGAAAAAGGTTTGCTGCATAGGCGGAGCGGAACTTATAAGAATTGACATAACACTCCGTTATTCCCGAAAGGCGCGTGTTACGTGATAACAGTCGGCAGCAACGCGTGGCAAGCGGCCCATGGCCGCTCCCTGAAACTTGATGGGCGTGGCCGTATTATGGCCATCGTCAATGCAACGCCTGATTCCTTTTCCGATGGCGGCCGTTATCTTGCCGTCGATGCGGCTTTTTTCCATGCGCTGACCTGTGTGGAGGAGGGAGCCGACATCATAGATATCGGCGGCGAATCGACGCGACCAGGTGCCGCCTCGGTCACAGAGGCAGAGGAACAGGACCGGGTGCTGCCGGTCATCGAGAAATTGCGCCGGGAGACGGATGTGCTGATTTCCGTCGATACCTATCGCGCGTCAACGGCAAGGCTGGCAATCAGCGCCGGTGCCCATGTCGTCAATGACGTCTTCGGTCTGCAGAAAGATCCGGATATGGCGGGCGTGGTTGCCGCCGCCCGCGCCGGCGTCTGCATCATGCATACCGGCCGTGACCGGCAGAAGCTTGCCGATGTCATTGAGGATCAGTTTGAATTTCTCAATCGCTCGCTCTTGATTGCCGAGGAAGCGGGCATTGAGCGCGATGCCCTGGTGCTCGATCCCGGTTTCGGTTTTGCCAAGGACGAAAGCGAAAATGTCGCGCTGATGGCGCGTTTCAGTGAACTTGCCGCTTTTGGCCTGCCGGTTCTGGCCGGCACGTCGCGCAAGCGTTTCATCGGGTCGCTGACGGGCAGGGATGTAGCGGAAGAACGCGATATCGGAACGGCTGCGACCACCGCGATCCTGAGGCTTGCGGGTGCTTCGATTTTTCGCGTGCATAATGTCGCCGCGACCCGCGATGCACTGGCTATTGCCGATGCGGTTCTTGCCAAATCGTCGGCAAAGGCCGATGCGTAGATCAACCAGTACCGGAATGACGTGTCCCGAAGATGGCGCGGCTTTCAGGCGAAACAATCCTGCCATGGAGGCGATGCGATGAGCCGCTATACCATCATCCTGAAAAACTGTTCTTTTTTCGCCCGTCATGGCCTTCTCGAGCAGGAGGAGGTGCTGGGTCAGCGCTTTTTTGTCGATGCCGAGATGGAGGTCGAAGCGGGTGATGCGCTGGAAACCGACGATATCGAAAATACCGTCGATTATGGGGTGGCCTTCGCCGTCATCGAAAAGATCGTCGTCGGGCAGCGCCGTTATCTCATCGAGGCGCTGGCGAACGATATAGCAAAGGCGCTGCGGGCACGTTATCCGCAGATCGTGTGGCTGAGGATCACGGTGCGTAAACCCTCAGCACCCGTTCCAGGCATTCTCGACTATGCGCAGGTGAGCGTTGAGCATCGTGCCTGAAAAGAAGACCATCGCTGCACTTGGTCTCGGCGGCAACATTGGCGATCCCGCCGCCGCCATGGCGAGGGCGCTGCGCGAACTTGATGGGCGGGACGAATGCCGCGTGCTGGCCGTTTCCGGTCTTTATCGCACGCCGCCCTGGGGCAAGACGGATCAAGCGGATTTTTTCAATTGCTGCGCCTTGGTCGAAACCTCGCTTTCAGCGCCCGCGCTGTTGCAGACATGCCTTGATATCGAAAAGGCCATGAAGCGGGTGCGGACGGAACGCTGGGGTCCGCGCACCATCGATATCGATGTGCTGACCTATGGTAATGAGTCTATCGTTACAGAAAGCATCGCAGTGCCGCATCCGCGCATGACGGAGCGCGCTTTCGTGCTGATGCCGCTCGCCGATATCGCGCCCGACCTTGAGGTCAAAGGCAAGCCCGTGCAGGAATGGCTCCAGTTGGCGGACAGGAGCGGCATTGTCCGTGCAAACGAAAAGCGGGAGTGGTGGACACTCCCGCCTGGCGGTGTCTGAGAAGATTATGGCTTTTACGGCTTGATCGATCCGACGGCGATCTGGTCGATATCACGCGCGAGCGTCACACCGATGACCGGGATCATCTGGTCGGCAACCTTGACGGAAATGGTGATGTTCATCGAATTGTCTTTGGAGACGCGGGCGACCATGGCACCGTTGAGCTTGGCGCGGTTGATGCCGACGACGACCTTGTCGCCGCTCACCTGGCCAGACGTTATGTCGAGACCCTTGCCTTCGGCACCGTCGAGGAACTTGCCCTCGTAGCTATTGCCCTTCTGGCTGATGACGGCCGACATGGGTTGGCTGAAGACGCCGACACGGCAGGTGCCGCCGAGCTTGATGCCCGTCTGCTTGTCGTCGAGCGGTTCACCCGTCAGGTCGCAAGTGAATTTTGTGCCCTTGTATTTACCGGCGACGATTTCGCCCGGACCTTTCCAGACACCGGCGACGGAGCGGAAGAACACGTCGTCGCGATCGCGCGATGCCGCATGCACGTCAGACATGCCAAAACCGCCGCTGACGGACAAAATGGCGGCGAGCCCGCCCATAAGCGAAAAGAAGCGCGAATACATGATACTTTCCCCGGCGAAGAAGCCTGTTCGATAGGCGGCAATCTACCGGCGGAATGGTTAATGCTTGGTTTATTTCGCTCTCATTTACGCCTTTGTCCGTAACCTTTTGAACCGTCAATAACCGGTGGATCAGGCTTTTTCAGCGTTTTTTCCGCCGCTTAAATCAGGTGTGAGGTCGGACATGAAATCGCCGATGCCTGGCCGCTTCACCGCTCTGAACGGCAGCGGCCGGCAAAGATCCATGGCAGCAATGCCGATTCGCGCCGTCATCAGCCCGTTGATGACGCCTTCGCCGAGACGGGCGGAGAGTTTCGAGGCAAGGCCATGGCCGAGAACCTGCTGGGCAAGGCCGTCGCCAACCGCGATCGACCCCGTCACGGCAAGGTGCGCGACGACATCGCGCAGGAGCTTCAGCATGCCCAGCGTGCCCGGACGGCCGCCATAAAGCTCCGCCATGGCGCGCACCAGCCGCGTCACTTCGAAAAGTACATAAGCGAGATCAACCACCGCGCGCGGGCTGACGGCCGTGACGACCGACACACGCTTGGAGGAATTGAGAATGAGGGCGCGGGCCTGCCTGTCCAGTGGCACCAGCAACTCGCGTTCGGCAAGCTCGATCAGATGCGGGCCATCGATGACGTCACTTTCCGTTTCCTTGAGTGCCGCGCGCCCCTTGGCCGTTTCAGCCCGGTGCGAGAGGACGGCATTCAGGCGGGTGACGATGGCGCGGGCAGGTTTCGGGCTCTTATCGAGGCTTGCCGTCTCGGCATCCGTCTTGAGGGATTGTACGGCGTTGAGCCGCATGATGCCAAAGACCTCGCGGCCGACGACGGCGAGGACCGCGAAAAGCGCGACGATGAGGGCAATCGTTGCCGTGTAACCCAGCCAGTCGGAGCGGGAAAACAGATTGCGGATAAGTTGGTCCGCCCAGAGCCCGAAGGCCAGCGAGAACAGGACACCGAGTGCACCGAGCGCCAGCTTGCCGAACGAGAAGCGGCTTTTCTTTGGCACTGCCACCGGCAATGCCGCGGCGTCGACATCTGCAGGCGCCAGAAACGGATCATCCTCGTCCGACGTTAGCGATATCTCGGCGTCGAAGCTGCGCGGCGCGCGTTTTTGTGAGGTTGACGGGCGTACCGTCTCCTCGGTCTCTAGCGTGAAAGCCGCCGGGCGGCGTGTCTGCGGATCGTTTTGTGTGGGAGCCTTCATGCGAGCTTGTCTCCGAACAGGAACTGCATGGCGCGGTCGAGCCTGATATGGGGAACGGAAAGCCGGATTCCACCGCTGCCCGGCTCGTCAATATTGGGTGGGCGAAAGCGCACGACATTGACGTCAGGCAGTGTCGCCTTATCGCCATCTTGGTCGATGCTGCGGAACAAAGGCTCCGGATCGTCGGGCAGGTCGCCCGGAAAGATCGCCGTCTTGCGATTGCCATCGAACGTCTCGCCATTGATGGTTTCACCAGCCATCGGCGTGCCGACGATGACGGGAAGCTCGTGGCCGTCCTGCCGTACGCTTGCCTCTCTGGTGGCGCGCACGGAGGCGAGCGCCATGACCTCGATACCGGCGCCGTTCATGCCGATGGTCGTGATGGCGCGGTCAACCAGGCGGCGGGTCAGCCGCTCGAGCCGGTCATGGCTTTCGTGATGTAGATGATCAGCCTTGGTGGCGGCAATCAGCACCTTGTCGATGCGCCGGCGGACAAGCGACGACAGCAGGCTGTTGGTGCCGGGGCGGAAACAGGCAAGCACGTCGCCCAGCGCCCTTTCCAGATCCTGCACGGCTTCCGGACCGCGATTGACGGCCTGCAGCGTGTCGATCAGTACTATCTGCCGGTCGAGACGAGCGAAATGTTCGCGGAAGAAGGGTTTGACGACGATCGATTTATAGGCGTCGTAGCGTCGTTCCATCATGGCACGCAAGGAGCCTTTTGGCGCTTTCTCTTCGGTCAGGCCCGGCAGCGGTGCAAAGGTAAGCGCCGGCGATCCTTCCAGATCACCGGGCATCAGGAAACGGCCGGGCGGCAGGGTCGAAAGTGACCTCTCGTCGGATTTGCCTGCCTTCAGATAGGCGGCGAAACTTTCCGCCAGCCGTCGCGCCGTCATTTCATCGGCCGGCGCATTGATGTCGAGCGACGAGGCAATGGCCAGCCATTCCTGCGCCAATTCGGCGCGGATGCCGCTTTGGGCAAGGGCGACGGTCGCATCGCTGAACTGCTTGTAGTCCTGCGAGAGCAGCGGCAGATCGAGCAGCCATTCGCCGGGATAGTCGACGATATCGATGGAGAGCTTGCCGGCCGAGAACCACCGGCCCCAGCCGCTGGCGCTCTGATAAGCAAGCGTGATCCGCAGTTCCGAGATCGCCCGTGTTGAATCCGGCCAGAGCCTGTCGCGTACCAGCGCCTGAATATGGTCTTCATACTGGAAGCGGGGAATGGCGTCATCCGGCTGCGGCTCGAGGCGAACATTCGAGACGCGCCCGGATCGCATGGCCTCAAACAGCGGCAACCGGCCGCCATTCAGGAGGTTATGGACTAGGGAGGAGATGAAAACCGTCTTGCCCGCCCGCGAAAGGCCGGTGACGCCAAGCCGCAATGTCGGATGCGTGAGGTTGCTCGCACGGTCGGCCAGATTATCGAAAGCGATAAGCGCGCTGTCTGTCAGGGACGTAAGAGAAGGCGGCAATGGCAATTTCCTGGCTGTTTTTCACGGTCACGGCTGCATATAGGAAGTTGCGGCTGCCCAAAAAAGAAGCGCTCCAGCGGATTTTCGGCGGAGCTGCTCTCCCGGCGCCTTGGGGTTCTTGGTGGCGATTATTTGCCTGGTGCCAGGAAATCGATCAGTCGCCAGCGGTTTTTACCGCTTGCTGCGCTGTCGTCCTGATCCAGAACCGCAAGACCCGATGTGGGAAAACCCGAGGGCAGGGCAGCATGCAAAAGATCTTCGCCGATCATGGCTTCCAGCGTTGCTTCCATGGTGGGGTTGTGCCCCACCAGCATCACCGACTGCACCTCCGTTTGCGCGGCGATGAGTGACAGATAGGTTTCGCTGCGGGCATTATACATCTCGTCAATATAGACGATATCGATGCCTTCGTTGAAAGCCCGTTGCCACGCCTGTGTGGTCTGCCGGCAGCGCGTAGCCGTGGATGAAAGAAGCACATCGGGACGGTAGCGCCTGTCGGCGGCAAGGTCGGCGATGACCTCCGCTTCGGCAAAACCGGCCTCGTTCAATCCCCGGTCGAAATCCCGTTCTCCCGGCGCCGCCCAGGCGGCCTTGGCGTGGCGCAGAAGATAAACTCGGCTCGGGAAAGATGCTGTCAAGGGCGGGGACCGGCGTTCGAATGTCAGGGCATGGACTGAATGCTACAGGATAGGGTTGCAGGATCGCAAGTCCCCTTTCCTGTTGGTAAGTCGCATTGAAGTGATTGAAGAAGAGATCGCTTCAATTCGAATAAAGAATAAAAATTAGTCATTTAGATGATTTTTGTGTCAGTTTTAAAAATGCCCTAAAACTGATCTGCAGACTTGAACCGGCCACTATCATTGGAGTATACACCGCCGCATTGAGATGTTCTTCGAGGAGAATCGCGTTGAGTGAGAAGATCGATCTTAGCAAATATGTACTCTCGGAAGACGATGAGTTCATGAATGCCAGCCAGCGCGCCTACTTTCGCGCGAAGCTCATAGCATGGAAAAATGATATCCTGAGAGAAGCGCGCGAGACGCTCGGACATCTCGCCGAAGAAAGCGCCAACCACCCCGATCTTGCAGATCGGGCATCTTCTGAAACAGACCGGGCGATCGAGCTTCGCGCCCGCGACCGTCAGCGCAAGCTGATCTCGAAGATCGATGCAGCCCTTCAGCGGATCGACGACGGCACTTACGGTTACTGTGAAGAAACGGGCGAGCCCATCGGCCTCAAGCGTCTGGACGCCCGCCCGATCGCTACGCTCTCCATCGAGGCGCAGGAGCGTCACGAGCGTCGCGAAAAAGTATACCGCGACGAATAAGACGTTTCCGCCCACGGGCTGGAAACCGCATCAATTGAAAAAGGGCACGGAAGTCGTTTCCGTGCCCTTTTTGCTGTCGTGAATTTTACGCCGGAAGATCCGTGCCCGTCACCGGTCGCGGGTGACGGAAAGCTCTCCGAAGATACGCGCCATTTCCTTCTGCATATCTCCATCCGGTGAAGCGCCGGTGACGGGCGGGGAGACGGGCTGCGTTTTGGCCTGCCTGTCGGCCACGGGCGCGACCGAGGGTTCACTATCTGCGTCCTTGCTCTTGGCGATTTCCGCTTCCAGAAAGCTTTCGAAATCGCTGGCGAGCTCGTCTGAAAATTTCGGTTCGGTGTCGGACGAAGCTACAGCAGGTTTTTCAGGCCTCGGCGGAAAGGGAGTGGGCGGCGTATTCTGACCCGGCTTCAGGTCTGGAAGAACCCGCTCTCGGGCAGCGTCGAGAAAATCGGCGGCGTTGGATTGGTCGATTACCGGTTCGCGCGCCGCAAAGACCGGCGGGGCAAGCTCCATGGGCCGCTCTTCGGCCGCCTTTGCTTGTTCGGGCATCTGCGCCGGGTTGGGCGGCGCAACGGGCGTGGGCGCCGGAGCCGGCACGAAGGGATCGGTCCGCTTTGGCTCCGCCGGTGTCGCCGCCACATCCAGCGATGCAGCGGCTATGGGCAGGATGGTCGCGGCCGGGGCGGCTGCCGGTATTGGCGGCGGCGCGGGGCGGGTCCGCTCAGGCGCCGCCTGTCTTGCGGGAGCCGGCTCTCGCGAGAGCGCGGCAGACGGGACGGTTTGTGGAGGGGGCGAAGGACGCGATGCCACCGGAGTGGCGATTGCTGCAACAGGTGCGGGACGCGCAACCGGCGCAGGCGCTGGCTGCTCCGGCCGCTGCGGTTGCTTTACGGGTTCTTCGGCGGCGGAAACGGGCGCAGCGGCCACAACGGGCTGCGGCGGCAGCGCGGCGCGGCGTTCCTGCGGGATCGCCGGTTCGGCTCTCTTCTGTTCGCTTTCCTGTCGCGGCAGCGCCTTCAGTTCCGGCTCCTGCACGTCCCTGACGATCGGGATCGCCCCGATGCCGCTCTCGATGACGATATCCGTCGGGCCGCCGATCATGACGAGATGTTCGACATTGTCGCGACGCACGAGAACCAGACGACGGCGCGCATCCACGGCCGTAGCGTCAAGAACCTGCAGGCGCGGCTGCCGGTTGCGACCACCACGGATAAAGGGCGCCGAGCCACTGCGCCTGCGCAGAAGCCACAAAGCAATCGCCAGAACGAGAAGCGCCACACCCACACCGACAACGGCGACGATGAGATTGTTGCCATAGGTGCCGATAAAATCTTCCATCATGGAGATCATCCCTTCAGATTTTTTGGCATTTTAATTTCTGGGACAATTAATATTGCCGTGGTTCTTATAGTGTGAACGAGAAAGAGGAAAAGACGATTTTTTTAAGTGCGATACAAGGTCTATTCATTTCGCCCCACAGGATTGCCGCATCGATCGCGACGTCGCCACCACAACATCATACCTTCTCTTTCAATGCTGAGAGACAATGAAGGTTGCAATCCTTTCGCTTGAGGAGCGCTCTAAATGGTCAAGCTATCGCGCATTGACGGGTTTCCTGCACCACGTCTGCTTGCCCTTGTTTTCTGGTCGCTGCCGATTTTCGGCTCTCCGCATCTCGCGACAGCGGCAGAAAACAGAGCGCCGGAAACTTCCGCCACCATGGCGGACTTCGTCCGGGACCACCCGTCCTGCATCGACTTCACGGACGGATGCTCGATCTGCACGGTCACTGAAGGCAAGATCGTCTGCTCCGCGCCGCGCATTCAATGCCAGGTAAAAGAGCTGAGCTGTACGCGACGATAGTCTTTCCAGCATTTATACAGCTTTCAGGCTGTTTTCGCTGTGCTTTTTTAACCCTTTGTGTCGTAGCGGAGCTTTTTGACGGTCAAGCGAGTTGCTACAAGAAATTCTGCTGCCCGATTCCGTCGAGGAATAAGGCTGACCGAATGACGACCTGCACGATTGCGAGGCCAAGATGACACGGGTGCGCGAGACAAGCGACAACGACCTTCCGCTGGTGGACAGGCGTGCCCGTTCCGGCACGGTCTTGCGTATTCTGCTTCTGGCGCTGGTGCTGATCGCGGCGGCCGCGGCCTTCGTTTATTTCAAGGATTCGCTCGAAAACGAAATCGTGCTCGGCATTCTCGGCGTGCTGGCCATGATGGGCATCTTCTTTCTGGTCTCGTCGATCATCGGTTTCATCGAGGTCATGCCGCAGTCGCAATCAGACGGCCTTGCCCGCCGGTTTCTCTCGGCTCACCCCGAAGGCACGCTGATCACCGACGCCAAGGGGCATATGGTCTACGCTAACGCCACCTATTGCCGGATGAGCGGCACCACCAAGGCAAGCGATATTCAGAGCCTCGAGACGCTTCTGTCGCGCAGCCGCGAATCGACCGAAGCGCTTTACCGGCTCATCAACGTGCTACGCGAAGGCCGTGATGGTTATGAGGAGTTCCGGCTGCTGAAACCGCTCGGCGAGGATTCCGGCGCGGGGCCGCATTGGTACAGGCTGAAGGGCAGGGTGCTGAAGGATGCGGGCGGCGAGGGGCTTCACGTTTTCCAGATCGCCGATATCACACCGGAGCGCGAGGACCAGGAGCGCTTTTTCCGCGAATTGCAAAACGCCATCGATTACCTCGATCATGCGCCGGCCGGTTTCTTTTCCGCCACCCGCAAGGGCGAGATCGTTTATCTGAACGCCACCCTGTCCGAATGGCTCGGCATCGATCTCGCGCAGTTTTCGCCAGGTTCGATGACGATCTCGGATATCGTCGCTGGCGAAGGCATGGCTCTGATTGAATCCGTTCATCCGCAGGGCACGGCCAAGCGCACCGAAATCCTCGATCTCGACATGCGCCGGGTGAACGGCCAGAGCATGCCGGCCCGCCTCGTCCATCAGGTCACCGCAAAGGATGGTGCGCCGGGTGAAAGCCGGACGATCGTTCTGATGCGCCCTAAGGGGCAGGAGGACACGGAATCGTCCTCCGCCATGCGCTTCACGCGCTTCTTCAACAATACGCCGATGGCGATCGCCTCGCTCGATGGCGAAGGCCGCATCCTGCGCATCAACGCGCCGTTCCTCAAGCTCTTCTCCGGCGTTGTCGGGCGTGACGATATCGACCGCGGCGTAGCACTCGAAACCGTGCTTCATGACAATGAGAAGCCGCGGCTGGAACAGGCGCTGGCGGAAGCCAAGGATCGCCAGGGCGATATCGCGCCCTTCGATTCCCGCCATCCGAGCGATGAGGGCAGGCACTTCCGTTTTTACGTGAACGCCGTCATCGACCAGGACGACGAGGCGCCGGAAGAAGTGGCGATCGTTTACGCCATTGAGGTGACCGAGCAGAAGGCGCTCGAAACCCAGATGGCGCAGACCCAGAAGATGAATGCGGTGGGCACGCTTGCGGGCGGCATCGCCCACGACTTCAACAACGTTCTCACCGCCATCCTGCTGTCCTCAGACCATCTGCTGCTGCAGGCACGGCCAGCCGATCCGAGCTTCGCCGACCTCATGGAGATCAAGCGCAATGCCAACCGCGCCGCCGTGCTGGTGCGACAGCTTCTTGCCTTCTCCCGCAAGCAGACGATGCGGCCGGCCGTCCTCAACCTGACCGACGTCATCGGCGATCTGCGCATGCTGGTGGACCGGTTGATATCAGGCACCAATGTCAAGCTGGAGGTCGACTATGGCCGTGATCTCTGGCCGGTGAAGACCGATCTTTCGCAATTCGAGCAGGTGCTCATCAACCTCTGCGTCAACGCGCGCGATGCCATGCCCGATGGTGGCAAGATCACCATCAGAACGCGCAACGTCGACGCCAAGGAAGTCGCAGCGCTTGGCCGCCCCGAATTCCCGGCCGAAGACATGGTCATGGTGGAAGTCGCCGACAACGGCACCGGCATTCCCCCTGAAATCATGGACAAGATTTTCGAGCCCTTCTTTACCACCAAGGAAGTCGGCAAGGGTACGGGCCTTGGCCTGTCCATGGTCTATGGCATCGTCAAGCAGTCGGGCGGTTACATCTATCCCGAATCGGAAGTGGGCAAGGGAACCGCTTTCCGCATCTATCTGCCGCGCCACGTGGTCGAGGTCGTTCAGGTGATGGGGCAGGACGGCGAACTGATGCCCGCACCAGTCGTGGCGGCGGAGCCGGTGAAGGAAGAGCCGCTGGATCTCACCGGCAAATCCGCTGTCGTTCTGCTGGTCGAGGACGAAGAAGCGGTCCGGCGTGGCGGCAAACGCATGCTGGAAACCCGCGGTTACACCGTGCATGAGGCTGGTTCCGGCACCGAGGCGCTGGAAGTGATGGAAGAACTGGAAGGCAAGGTCGACATCGTCGTATCCGACGTCGTGATGCCGGAAATGGACGGTCCATCGCTGCTGAGAGAACTGCGCAAATCCTATCCGGACCTGAAATTCATCTTCGTTTCCGGTTATGCCGAGGACGCCTTTGCCAAGAACCTGCCGGCGGATGCCAAGTTCGGATTCCTGCCGAAACCCTTCTCGCTGAAGCAACTCGCCATCGCTGTTCGCGAAATGCTCGACGACAAGGAGTGAAGCGGGCGGCGGCGAACTGGATTCGCCCCGCGTCATTTGCGCTGCACAACCGGCCTGCATGGGGCCTGAGCCGTGCCGTTCTCGCCCGTTTGCTCCCCGTTTGCGTCGTATGGGGCCTCCATAGCCTCACTTTTCCCGAGGTTTGCCTCTTCGCAAACGCAATAGTGATTGCACCGTTGCGCAAGGGGCTTAAAATCGCATCTTAAAGACCTAGATATGGAGAGGCGAAGTTCTCCCTCCTGGCAATCAGCTGTCGGTTTGAGAACAGTTTGGAGAATGATGAAAGATGATCGCTAAGCCGATCTACATGCAGGGCGAGGGCGACGGGGAAGACGGCGGCACCAACCGCGGAACGTCTGTTATCACCCGCGTTAAGCCGAAAACGAAAAGACCGAATTTGTACCGTGTTCTTTTACTGAATGACGACTACACTCCCATGGAATTCGTCATCCATATTCTGGAGCGTTTTTTCCAGAAGGATCGCGAAGCGGCAACCCGCATCATGCTGCACGTGCACCAGCACGGCGTGGGCGAATGCGGGGTGTTTACATATGAGGTCGCAGAGACGAAAGTAAGCCAGGTCATGGATTTCGCCCGACAGCACCAGCATCCGCTGCAATGCGTCATGGAAAAGAAATGAGGATCGCAACGTGCCAACTTTTTCCCCGAGTCTCGAGAAGGCGCTGCACCAGGCACTGACCTTTGCAAATGAGCGTCACCACGAATATGCGACGCTGGAACATCTCCTTCTGGCGCTAATCGACGACGCGGATGCCGCAGCCGTCATGGGCGCCTGCAACGTCGATCTCGATGCGCTGCGCAAGACCGTCAGCGATTACGTCGACAACGAACTGACCAACCTCGTCACCGGTTATGACGAAGATTCCAAACCCACATCCGGCTTCCAGCGCGTCATCCAGCGCGCCGTCATCCATGTGCAGTCATCCGGCCGCGAGGAAGTGACCGGAGCCAACGTGCTCGTGGCTATTTTCGCCGAGCGCGAAAGCCATGCCGCCTATTTCCTGCAGGAGCAGGAGATGACCCGTTACGACGCGGTCAATTACATCTCCCACGGCATCGGCAAGCGCCCCGGCACATCGCAGACCCGCGCGCCGCGCGGTGCTGATGAGCCGGAAAGCGAAAATAAGCCCACCCGCGGCAATCCCGAGGAAGAGGGTTCATCCGCCAAAAAGCAGCAGGATGCGCTGAAGGCCTATTGCGTCAACCTCAACGACAAGGCGAGGAACGGCAAGATCGACCCGTTGATCGGCCGTCACGACGAGGTCAACCGCACCATCCAGATCCTCTGCCGCCGCTCCAAGAACAACCCGCTTTATGTGGGCGATCCGGGCGTGGGCAAGACGGCGATTGCCGAAGGCTTGGCCAAGCGTATCGTCGAAGGCAAGGTGCCGGAGGCGCTCGCCAATGACACCATCTTCTCGCTCGACATGGGCACGCTGCTTGCCGGCACACGTTATCGCGGTGATTTCGAAGAGCGTCTGAAGCAGGTGGTCAAGGAACTCGAAGAGTTTCCGGGCGCGGTTCTGTTCATCGATGAAATCCACACCGTGATCGGTGCGGGCGCCACTTCCGGCGGCGCAATGGATGCATCGAACCTCTTGAAGCCCGCGTTGTCATCGGGCGCGATCCGCTGCATCGGCTCGACCACCTATAAGGAATATCGCCAGTTCTTCGAAAAGGACCGTGCGCTCGTTCGTCGTTTCCAGAAGATCGACGTCAACGAGCCGTCGATCGATGATGCGATTGCGATCATGAAGGGCCTGAAGCCCTATTTCGAGGACTACCATCACCTCAGATATTCCAACGAGGCGATCAAGGCTGCCGTTGAACTGTCGGCCCGCTATATCTCGGACCGCAAGCTGCCGGACAAGGCGATCGACGTGATCGACGAAACCGGTGCGGCGCAAATGCTGCTGCCAGCGTCCAAGCGTCGCAAGCTGATCACCGAACGGGAAATCGAGGCCACCATCGCAACGATGGCTCGTATTCCCGCAAAGACGGTATCGAAGGATGACGAGATGGTTCTCGCCAACCTCGAAAAGGAACTGCGCTCGGTCGTTTATGGTCAGGACATCGCCATCGAGGCGCTTGCCACGGCCATCAAGCTGGCGCGTGCGGGCCTGCGCGAACCGAACAAGCCGATCGGCTCCTATGTCTTCTCCGGCCCGACAGGCGTGGGCAAGACGGAAGTGGCCAAGCAGCTTGCCGCCTCGCTCGGCGTCGAGATGCTGCGCTTCGACATGTCGGAGTACATGGAACGTCATACCGTGTCGCGCCTGCTTGGTGCGCCTCCCGGCTATGTCGGCTTCGACCAGGGCGGTCTCCTTACCGATGGCGTCGATCAGCATCCGCATTCCGTGGTGCTGCTAGACGAAATCGAAAAGGCGCATCCTGACATCTACAACATCCTGTTGCAGGTGATGGACCACGGCTCGCTGACCGACCATAACGGTAAGAAAATCGACTTCCGCAACGTCATCCTCATCATGACGACGAATGCGGGTGCGTCCGAAATGGCGAAATCCGCTATCGGTTTCGGTTCTTCGCGCCGCACCGGTGAAGATGAAGAGGCGATCAACCGCCTGTTCACGCCGGAGTTCCGCAACCGTCTGGACGCGATCATTCCGTTCTCGCCGCTGCCGACCGCCGTTATCCACAAGGTCGTGCAGAAGTTCGTCATGCAGCTGGAAACCCAGCTCTCCGAGCGCAACGTCACCTTCGATCTGCATGAAGATGCGATCTCCTGGTTGGCGGAGAAGGGTTACGACGAGAAGATGGGCGCTCGCCCTCTGTCGCGCGTGATCCAGGAGAACATCAAGAAGCCGCTCGCCAACGAAATCCTCTTTGGCAAGCTCAAGAAGGGCGGCGTCGTCAGCGTCACCGTCGGCAAAAAGGATGACGGTTCCGATGGTCTGATCCTCGACGTTCTGCCTGAGACCGCGCCTGTGAAGCCGCAACCGGAAGCCGAGCTGAAGGCGGCAAAATCGCCAGGCAAACCGAAGGCCAAGGCAAAAACGGCGTCAAAGGCGGCAAAGGCCGCTGATGAGGCCGAGGTTCTGGTGGCCGAGGCCGACAAGTCCGATGAGGACAAGCCGCGCCGCAAGGCCAATACGGTGCCGAAAGTACCGAAGAAGAAGTAGGCAAGGTCTTGGACCGATCGACAATGCCGGGCGAGAGCCCGGCATTTTCATGCGTGAAGCATTTCCGGGGAAAGTGGTTTCCGACTTTCCGTCCGTGATGTGTAAAACAAAGAGATCGAGCGTTTTCGCAATTCGACGGAAAGCGGAAATACTCCAGTGGAATTCACATGCAGATAGCTGAAAGCGAAGCCATCCCCCTTAGCGGCTGGTTCCTCCGGGGAATGCGGGGCATTTTCTCGCTGCCCTCGCTCATCCTCATGACGTCTTTCGTTGGTTTCAGCGCCTTTGCGCTGGAATCCGGGGTCGCGCGGGGCGAAGCGGTGTTCATGACGCTCGTCATCTGGGCCTTGCCTGCCAAGATGATCCTGATCGGCTCCATGGTCGGCGGTGCCAATCTTGCCGCCTGTTTTCTGGCGGTAACCCTGTCTTCGGTCCGGATGATGCCGATGGTCGCCTCCATCGTGCCGGAAATGCGCGGCGCGAAGACGCCGACATGGATATTGCTGTTTCTCTCGCATTTCGTCGCGATCACGGCCTGGGTTTTTGCCACGCAAAATCTTTCCAAGGTGCCGCGCGAAGCACGCGCCGCCTGGTTCGCCGGTTTCGGCATCACGCTCACGGTCGTCAACGCCATCATCGTTGGCCTGTGTTATGGTGTGGTTGCCGCTTTCCCGCCGCTCGTTGCGGGTGTGCTGTTCTTTCTGACGCCGGTGTATTTCATCGCATCCATCTGGGCCTCGGCTCGCCATTCTGTCGTCAAGGTCGCCTTCATCATCGGCGTGATTGCCGGACCCGCCTTTGCGGTGGTCGCGCCGGAGTTCGATATTCTCTACGCGGGTATCGGCGGAGGCACTTTGGCCTATGTGATCGACCGTCTCGTTTTCCGCCGCAAGATCAAACCGACGTCGCCGGAGGGCGAACCATGATGACCGAAAACTGGTGGGCGCCCTATCTGTTCATCGCGATTGCCGGCTGGCTGGCAACCGATTTCTGGCGCTGGCTCGGCGTCCTCGCCGGCAATCGGTTGAAAGAGGATTCCGAAGCGCTTTATTGGGTAAGGGCGGTTGCCACCGCCCTCGTCATGGCCGTCACCGCCAAGCTGATTGTCTTTCCGACCGGATCGCTGGAATCATCGCCCATGTGGCTGCGCATCGGCGCGGCCGTCCTCGGTTTCATCGCATTTCTGGTGGCGGGGCAGCGCGTCATTGTCGGTGTGGCGGTCCCGATTGTACTTCTAGCGGCTGGGCTGTTCGTGCTCGGTTTTTAATGCCGGTTTTTGTATCAAAAGCTGTTTTGTCGGGCCTCGACCACCAGCCAATCGGCGAGAGTTTTCGCGGCTGTGGATATATCTTCAGACTGGATGAGCCAGTAATGTTTGTCCGTATCAGCAGCCCGGTCGAAAAGTACGGCCAATTGGCCCTTGGCGATTTCTTCGCGAAACAGCACAGTCGGGCAGAGGCCGATACCCTGTCCAGCCTTAAGCGCTGTGACGAGCAGATTAAAGTCCGCAAAAATTGGACCCGTGCCATAGGTTGAAGACAATTCGGCCGCCGCAAACCAGTTCTGCCATGCGGTTTCCGTATCGTCATGAAGCAGCTCGGCGTCCAATAGGCTGGCCTCATCATTGAAGGGGCCTGCATTGGCGATATAGCCGGGAGAGCAGGTTGGGCGTGTTTCGGCGCTGAAGAGGGCGACCGCATTTTCACCGAAGGTTATTCCATGCCCGATGGTTAGATCGGCCGCCCCTTTATGCTGCGCCCCGGAATAGCTGATTGAGACCTGTATTTCTGGATGCAGGGCCCGGAAGCGGGGCAGCCTGGGTGTCAGAAAATGCGCCACCACCGAAGGCAGGCTGGCAAGGCGCACCGTCATGCGGTCGTGACCCCGACGGATACGCTCCGCACCGGAAGCTATCTGCCGCAGGCTGCTGGAGACCGTGTTACCAAATTCACTTCCGGCCGGGGTAAGCCTGACGCCGCGGGCGTGGCGCTCGAAAAGAGCTACCCCAAGCCATGCCTCCAGATTACGTACATGCTGGCTTACCGCAGTCGCCGTCATGCCGAGCTCTTGCGCGGCAAGGGCAAAACTTGCCTTTCTGGCGGCGGCTTCGAAAGCACGAAGGGTGGCGAGTGGCGGCAGTGTCATGAACAACAAGGGTAAGTGAGACTTGGGCTGAGCGCAAGAAAAACCCGTCTTGTCAGCGGGGCGACCATGGCGCAATTATCAGCTCCAAAATGTTTTTTCCGAGGATTTCATGACCCCTATGCCTGCTGCCGAACCCGCCGACGCTCCCGAGCGCCGTGCCGTCCGTCCCGTCGTTGTTTATCCGAACGGCACGCTTGAGGTGCCGGACCTTGCACGCCTGGAGCAGGCGAAGAGCGGCATGGAGAAGATCGATGAGGTCATCGTGCCCCCGCGTGACGGTCGCACCTTCACTGTTCCTAAAGGGCATTTTTTCCGTATCGTCAGTATAGAAGGCCCGCAGGTGGGGGATTTGAATCTCTGGAACGCCCATGATCTGAACGAGCGTTTTTTCAGCGGCAAGACGCGCGCGCTGCATGCTACCCATGTTTCCGTCGGCAACCGGCTGTGGAGCAACCTGCCATCCCTGCGGCCGATGGCGACCATCACGCACGACACGCTGTCATGGTATGGCTTCGACGAGGATGGTGGCGGTGTGCATGACGTGATCGGCACCCGCTGCGATCCCTATACCAACAAGTTGTTGAGCGGCGGCGACTACCACCATTGCTGCCATTCGAACCTGACGAATGCGCTCGCCTCCGCCAGGGGCATTTCGTTCCGCGACGCCGAACCGCATGTGCATGACGTCCTCAATGTCTTCATGTGCACCGGTTTCACCCACGATACACACCAATATTTCATGAAGGCGAGCCCGGTGCGGCCCGGCGACTATCTGGAATTTTTCGCGGAGATCGACCTCATCGGTGCACTTTCCGCCTGCCCGGGTGGCGATTGCAGCGCCACCCATTCAAGCGACACGGCGGCCTGTTATCCGCTGAAGGTGGAAATATTCCGGCCGGATATGACGGCGCTGGACGGCTGGCCCTGGCCGGAGCGCAATGCCTATCGTCCCGTAGAGTGATAAACCCGAAAAGCTTTTCGTCGCAGATGGATCGATGCCACCATACGAGGTTCGATCCTTGGCACAAGGCCGAGGATGACTGTGCGGGTGAGGCCAACCTCAGGAAGCCAGCGCCGCCCTGATCTTCTCCGCGTGGGCCTTCAGCACCTCGCCATCGGCCATGGTGCCGGAATGCGGCTTCAGCGGCTCACCTTCCTTACGCGGAATGACGTGGAAATGCAGATGGAACACCGTCTGGCCAGCCGCAGGCTCGTTGAACTGGGCGATGAAGACACCATCCGCATCGAAGGCTTCTTTGGCCGCAACGGCGAGTTTCTGCACCACGGGGATGGTTTTCGCCAGCACCTCCGGGTCGGCATCGAGCAAATTGCGCGAACCGGTCTTGGGAACGACAAGCAGATGGCCGGGGGCCTGCGGCATCACGTCCATGAAGGCCAGCGTATGCTCATCCTCGTAAAGCTTGTGGCTCGGAATTTCGCCGCGCAGGATTTTTGCGAAGATATTGTTGTCGTCATAGGCGCTGGCCATCGGTGCTCTCCTCATCGCGGACATTACGCGTCCGGCTCGTGTTCCTGTCTGTCGCCCTTGCGGAATGGCGTGTGTTCATCGAGATAATCGCCAATATGCTCGACCTCTTCGCGCTCGCGCTGAAGATAATCGGCGATGGCACGGCGCAGGCCCGGGTGGGCGATGAAATGCGCCGAATGGGTCGTGACCGGTACGTAACCGCGCGCCAGCTTGTGTTCACCCTGCGCGCCCGCTTCCACCCGTTTCAATCCCTTCGCCAGTGCGAAATCGATGGCCTGATGGTAACACACCTCGAAATGCAGGAAGGGGTGATCCTCGATGCAGCCCCAGTGGCGGCCATAAAGCGCATCCGAACCGATGAAGTTGATCGCGCCCGCAACGTAGCGCCCCTCACGTTTCGCCATGACAAGCAGCACATCATCAGCCATGCGCTCGCCGATCAGCGAATAGAACTTCCGCGTCAGGTAGGGCCTGCCCCATTTGCGACTGCCGGTATCCATGTAGAAGGCGAAGAACTGGTCCCAGATATCCTCCGTCAGATCGCTTCCGGTCAGCCAGTCGATCTCGATGCCGTGTTCCAGCGCCGCGCGACGTTCCTTTTTCAGTCCCTTGCGCTTGCGTGAGGAAAGGGCTTCGAGAAAATCATCATGGTCGCGATAGCCGTCATTGATGAAGTGAAACTGCCGGTCGGTCCGGTGCAGGAAATCGCGCGACAGGAGAGCCGACAGATCATCCTCTTCCAGAAACGTGACATGCGCGGAAGAAACGCCAATCTTTTCCGTCACCTGCGCAAGACCGGAGGCGAGAAGCGGCTTGAAGCGCTTGGCCTCCATGGTTTCGGAAACAAGCAGCCGCGGCCCGGTCGCAGGTGTGAAGGGGACCGAACATTGAAGCTTCGGATAATAATGGCCGCCAGCCCGTTCGAATGCATCCGCCCAGCCGTGGTCGAACACATATTCGCCCTGGCTGTGGTTCTTCAGATAGGCCGGTACGGCACCGACGAGCGCGCCCGCGGCATCTTCGAGTAGCAGGTGATGTCCAAGCCAGCCGGTCTTTGCCGTTGCCGAGCCGGACTCCTCCATGGATGATAAAAAGGCATAGGATACAAACGGGTTGTAGTATTTTCCTAATGTATTGCGTGACGTCCCGGAAAGCCGTTTCCAGCTCTCCGGATCGATATCCCCCAGGGATTGCGCAACGCGTATGGAATAGTCTTCTGTCATGCCGTGGCGGAGGGGTTCTCTCTCGGGTCGAAACCTTCGAATGTCATCTGGTCCGCATATTTATAGGTAGTCGCGCGCGCATTTTCATCCCTTACCGTCCAGGTAATCACCGGAAGCCCGAGTTTTCTTTGCGCTTCGATAAAGCTGTTGGGAAGATGACCCCAGTGATAGGAGATGAAATCGAGCCCAAGCTGCATCGCTTCGTCGTGTTTGAAGAAGTCTTCCGGCTTGTCACCTTCGGCCGTCAAACCTAACGGCCAGGGGGAGCCCGCAGCCTTCAAATCTTTCAGCAGGTGATGGTCGAAGCTCATCAGCGCTACATGGCCCTTGTAGCCTTCCAGGTCCTCCAGAACTGCCTCGGCAAAACCGTCATCGACGCCTTCCCCTTCACGGCCCTTCAGCTCGATCACCAGCGGCACCTTGCCGGCGGTAAGCGCCAAAAGCTGCTTGAGGGTGGGGACCCGATCTTTGGTTTGACCAACGGCAAGCATGGCCAGTTCACCCGAGGTGCGTTCCCGCACGTCACCCGTGATGCCTGTCAGTCGAGCCATATCGTGGTCATGGAAAACCACCGGCACGCTGTCTGCGGCCAGCTGGACATCGCATTCAATGGCAAAGCCGGCTTCGATGGCGCGGGAAAAGGCGGAAAGCGTATTTTCCCAGACTGCCTTGTTGAGATCATGATAACCGCGATGGGCGACGGGCTGGGCCGTCAACCAGGAAAGCTTGAGGGTCATACGTCGATTTCCACGATCGCGTCGATCTCGACGGCGGCATTGAAGGGCAGGCAGGCCATTCCGACAGCGGCGCGGGCGTGCTTGCCGGCGTCACCGAGAGCATTGGCGAGAAGATTGGATGCGCCATTGATGACAAGGTGCTGTTCGACGAACTCAGGAACCGAGGCAACAAAACCGTTAAGCTTGAGGACGCGGCGGATTTTCGAGAGGTCGCCATTCAATGCGGCCTTGACCTGTGCGAGAATGTTGACGGCGCATAATTCGGCGGCGCGCTGGGCCGTAGCGACATCAACATCGCGGCCAACGAGGCCCGTCACCGCAATCTTGCCCGATTCCATCGGCAGTTGACCTGATACATAAAGCAGATTGCCGCTGATGGTGAAGGGAACGTAGTTTGCGGCTGGTGCTGCCGCGACAGGTAGCGTAAAGCCCAGTTCCTTGAGGCGGCCTTCGATGACGTCAGACATTTTCGTCTCCGGTTTTGTTGTAAATCCTTCAAGAATCCGGCATTCAGAAGATGTTGATCCAAAAGCCGGGCGGTTGCTTGTACAATATGAGCAGCGAGTCCAACAGGAGATATATTGCATGTTTGTCAGGACGCTTGGTTTCGTTGCCGCAACAGGGCTTATGACCGGCCTGTCAAACGCTGCCAGCGCCTTGCCCATTGCGGTTCCGGATCTTGTCGCCCATCGCGCCGTCTACGATCTCGAACTCAAGGATGCGTCTGATCGTTCCGGCATCGAGGGTATGACCGGCCGCATGGTCTATGAATTCACTGGCTCCGCCTGTCAGGGTTACAAGACGGATTTCCGCTTCGTGACGCAGATCAACACCGGCGATGCCGTTCGCATGACCGACCAGCAGACCAAGACCTTCGAGGACCTCACCGCGAAGAAATTCACTTTCGAGACCAAGTCCTACACCGACGACAAGCTGGACAAGGAAGTGCAGGGGGCCGCGAGCGACAACAGTGAAGGCGTGAAGGTCGATCTGACCCGCCCGGATGCACGACAGGTCAATCTCGTCGCCAGCGAGTTTCCGACGCAGCACATGTTCCAGGTCATCGAAAACGCCAGACAGGGAAAACGCATCTTCGAATCGCGTATTTTCGACGGTTCGGATGACGGCGATGAAAGCCTGATCACGTCCACGCTGGTCGGCAAGTCGCAAATGCCGAAGGAGGGAGATGCCGAAGCCGGCAAGGCTGGCGAATTCGCCAAGGCGGCATTCTGGCCGGTGACCATTGCCTATTACAACGACAAGACCGGCACCGACGCCCTGCCGATCTACCGCATGTCGTTCAAGCTCTATGAAAATGGAATCACCCGGGACCTGACGATGGATTACGGCGATTTTGTTCTGACGGGAAAGCTTGCGAAGCTTGATATTCTCAAGCCCGAAACCTGCGAAAACAAGCCAGTCCGTTGAAACGCGGCCATTTGCGCGGTTTTTTCGCATAATCGCTTGCATTTTTGCGCGGGCGACTGTATGCGGCTCACCATTCCACACGCGAAGCTTGGGATGTTCCGGGAGAAATCCGGTTCGTTCCGCCCGGTGGTGTCGATGAAAATCGGCGCTGTTCGCTTCGCGGGGGTTAAACCGGAAAAGGAGTAACAAGGCATGGCATTGCCCGATTTTTCTATGCGTCAGCTTCTCGAAGCTGGTGTTCACTTCGGCCACCAGACGCACCGCTGGAACCCGAAGATGAAGCCGTACATCTTCGGCGACCGTAACAACATCCACATCATCGATCTGGCTCAGACCGTTCCGATGCTGTCGCGCGCCCTTCAGGTCGTGTCCGACACCGTTGCCCGTGGCGGCCGCGTTCTGTTCGTTGGCACCAAGCGCCAGGCGTCCGAAATCATCGCCGACAGCGCAAAGCGTTCGGCCCAGTACTACGTCAACTCCCGCTGGCTCGGCGGCATGATGACCAACTGGAAGACCATCTCGAACTCGATCCAGCGTCTGCGCAAGGTTGACGAGATCCTGAACTCGGAAGCTTCCGGCTACTCCAAGAAGGAACGCCTGAACCTTGAGCGCGAGCGCGAAAAGCTTGAAAAGGCTCTCGGCGGTATCCGCGATATGGGCGGCGTTCCGGACCTGATGTTCATCATCGACACCAACAAGGAAAAGATCGCGATCGAAGAAGCCAAGCGTCTTGGCATTCCGGTCGTTGCGATCATCGACAGCAACTGCGACCCGGACCACATCGACTACCCGATCCCCGGTAACGACGATGCTTCGCGCGCCATCTCGCTTTATTGCGACCTGATCGCCCGCGCTGCCATCGACGGTATCGCCCGTCAGCAGGGCGCTTCCGGCCGCGACATCGGCGCTTCTGAAGAAGCTCCGATCGAGCCCGCTCTCGAAGACGAGGCTGGCGCCTGATCTAGGCCCTGTCTGGCGGCGATCTTGCATCGCTGTCTCCTCGACCAGGATATGACAAGGCCGTCAAAGACCTTCAATGGGTTGACGGCCTTGTTCGTTTCTAACCGCTCCGCCACGGTTTTTGGAAACCGCAGGCGTCCGATGTGGTTGGAACGGCAGGCAGTCTTCATAACGCTGTCACACTAGAGCGGCACCCATCATTTCGATGTTTGGCGACGCCGCAGCACTTGGGAATGCGCATGCCCCTTGCCGGAACCTCAGGGTTTCAAAGGGTGTGCGGCCGGGTACAGTCATCACCCAGAACTTCGGCACGGCAAATTCAGCCGGCTGACCGATCGAACCGATAAGAGGCACACAATGACCGAAATCACAGCCGCAATGGTGAAGGAACTGCGCGAAAAGTCTGGCGCAGGCATGATGGACTGCAAGAAGGCTCTTGCTGAAACCAATGGCGACATGGAAGCGGCGATCGACTGGCTGCGCGCCAAGGGCATCGCAAAGGCCGACAAGAAGTCCGGCCGCACGGCTGCCGAAGGTCTGATCGGCGTCGCGACCATGGGTCACAAGGCTGTTGTTGTCGAACTCAACTCCGAAACCGACTTCGTTGCCCGTAACGACGCGTTCCAGGATCTCATCCGCGGTATCGCCCAGGTTGCTCTGACTACCGACGGCACCGTCGACGCTGTCAGCGCCGCCAACTACCCCGCAACCGGCAAGACCGTTGCAGACAGCATCAAGGACGCCATCGCCACCATCGGTGAAAACATGACGCTGCGCCGCTCGGCTGCACTCGAAGTGCCGCACGGCGTTGTCGCGACCTACGTGCACAACGCTGCTGGCGACGGCATCGGCAAGCTCGGCGTTCTCGTTGCCCTGAAGTCGGAAGGCGATAAGGCCGTTCTGAACTCCATCGGCCGTCAGGTTGCGATGCACATCGCTGCAACCAACCCGCTCGCCATCCGCGCTGAAGAAGTTGATGCCGCTGTTGCTGAGCGTGAACGCAACGTCTTCATCGAACAGGCCCGCGAATCCGGCAAGCCGGAAGCCATCATCGAAAAGATGGTTGATGGCCGCATGCGCAAGTTCTTCGAAGAAGTTGCCCTTCTGTCGCAGGCGTTCGTCATCAACCCCGACATCACTGTCGGTGCTGCCGTCAAGGAAGCTGAAAAGGAAGCTGGCGCTTCCATCGAAGTGACGGGCATGGTTCGTCTTCTCCTCGGCGAAGGCGTCGAGAAGGAAGAAAGCGATTTCGCAGCAGAAGTCGCAGCCGTCGCCAAGGGCTGATTATATTTACCCAATCTTGGGAAAACGGGAGGGCATCGCGTGACAACGCGGTGCCCTTCGTGTATCCGCGTTTCGGTTACATTTCCGAGGAGTCATGATGTCTTCAAAGCCGCTCTACAAACGTGTTCTTCTCAAGGCTTCCGGCGAAGCCCTTATGGGTGATCAGGGTTTCGGTATCGATGTGGCTGTGGCCGACCGGATCGCCTCCGATATTGCCGAAGCGAGGGCGATGGGCGTTGAAGTCGGCGTCGTCGTCGGCGGCGGCAATATTTTCCGCGGCGTGGCCGTGGCCTCCAAGGGGGGTGATCGCGTCACCGGCGACCATATGGGCATGCTGGCAACCGTCATCAATGCACTGGCGCTCGCAACCTCGCTGCGCAAGCTCAGCATCGACACCGTCGTTCTTTCCGCAATCGCCATGCCTGAAATCTGTGAGAGCTTCTCGCAGCGTGCAGCACTCCACCACCTGGCCCAGGGCCGTGTGGTGATCTTTGCTGGCGGCACGGGCAACCCGTTCTTCACCACCGATTCCGCTGCAGCGCTTCGTGCCGCCGAAATGGGCGCCGAGGCGATCTTCAAGGGCACCCAGGTGGATGGCATCTATTCCGCCGATCCGAAGAAGGACCCGACAGCCACCCGTTTCGACGAACTGACGCACAGCGAAGTGCTTGGCAAGGGGCTGGCGGTCATGGATATCGCCGCTGTCGCACTTGCCCGTGAAAACCATATCCCGATCATTGTCTTCTCGATCCACGAGAAGGGCGGTTTCGCACAGATATTGACCGGCGGCGGTCGCAAGACCATCGTGCACGACAAGTAATCAAAAAACATGCCGCCCCTGGGGGCGAATTCCGGCCGTCATGGCCGACAGAGATGGAGTATCTAGATGAGTGGTATTGACCTCAACGATATCAAGCGCCGCATGGATGGCGCCATCAATGCATTCAAGAGCGATATCGCATCGCTGCGCACCGGTCGCGCGTCGGCAAACATTCTCGACCCGGTGACCATCGAGGCCTATGGCTCGCGTGTGCCGCTCAACCAGGTGGCAAACATCACCGTTCCTGAGCCGCGCATGCTTGGCGTCAACATCTGGGACAAGTCGATGGTCAACGCCGTGGACCGCGCCATTCGCGAATCCAATCTCGGTCTGAACCCGATCGTTGACGGCCAGAATCTGCGAATTCCGCTGCCTGAACTCAACGAAGAGCGCCGCAAATCGCTCGTCAAGGTGGCCCATGACTATGCCGAAAAAGCAAAAGTGGCGATTCGCCATGTGCGCCGCGACGGCATGGACGGCCTGAAAAAAGCCGAAAAGGACGGTGACATCGGTCAGGACGACAGCCGTGGACAGTCCGAAAAGGTCCAGAAAATGACCGACGACACGATTTCCGAGATTGAACGCTTGCTTGGCGAGAAGGAAAGGGAAATCATGCAGGTCTAATATCCCTTGTGATAGACCTGTATTTTATTCGTTTTAATTCCGCACTGCCTGTTACTGGATCGATATGCCGACGACGACACGTTCCTCAATACCCGAGCACGTCGCCATCATCATGGATGGAAATGGGCGTTGGGCAAAACAGCGCGGTCTTCCGCGCGTCATGGGGCACCGCCGCGGGGTTGAGGCCGTGCGCGAAACTGTGCGTGCGGCCGGCGATTGCGGTATCCGCTATCTCACGCTGTTCGCTTTCTCCTCGGAAAACTGGCGCAGGCCGGAATCCGAGGTGAGCGATCTGATGGGGCTTCTGAAAGCCTTCATACGGCGCGACCTTGCGGAATTGCATCGTGAAAACGTCCGTGTGCGCATCATCGGTGACCGGCAGGGTCTGAAGAACGACATCCGTTCTCTTCTCGAAGAGGCGGAACAGATGACGGCTGATAACACTAAGCTGACGCTGGTGATCGCCTTCAATTACGGCAGCCGTGACGAGATTACCCGCGCCACTATGGCGATTGCCCGCGATGTCGCCGAAGGCCGCCTGGATGCCACATCGATCACGCCGGAGATGATTTCGGCGAGACTTGATACGTGCGGAATGCCGGATCCGGATCTCATCATCCGCACCAGCGGCGAAGAGCGCCTTTCGAATTTTCTGCTCTGGCAGGCGGCCTATTCCGAGTTCCTGTTCGTTCCCGAATATTGGCCCGATTTCGACAGGCAGCTCTTCTTTTCCGCAATCGAGCAATATGCAACGCGTAATCGCCGCTTCGGCGCCATCGCCGAGCAGGTTGCCGTGGCAGGCGCCTGATGAGCCGTGAACTCAGACTGCGGATCATCTCCGCAATCGTCATGGCGGCGGTCATATTGGCCGCCACCTGGTATGGCGGAATTCTGTTCCGCATCGTGGCCGGTCTTCTGGCGATTCTCATCTATTATGAGTGGTCGACGATTACCCGGCTGTCGGAAACAAATTCGACCGGCAATGCCTGGGGCTGGTTCGCGGTTGCCGTCATCGCCGGCAATACGATCTTTGGCGAATCCTCGCTTGATCTGCCGCTTCTCTCAGGATTCGCGCTGACTGCGGCGCTGTTTCCGGTTTTGCGCGGCAAGAACTGGTGGCTGGTGGGCGGCATTCTTTACGCTGGCCTGAGTGGGATATCGCTGGCGGCCATCCGCGGTGACGAACTGGCCGGGTTTGCTTCCATCCTGTTCATTTTTGCCGTCGTCTGGTCGACCGATATTCTGGCCTATTTCGTCGGGCGGGCCATTGGCGGGCCGAAACTTGCGCCCTCGATTTCGCCCGGCAAGACCTGGTCCGGCGCCATTGGTGGCGCGGTGGCAGCGGTGATCGGCGGTGCTGCGGTCTCCATGGCCTATCACGGCAGGATCAGCCTTTTGGTGCTGGGGCTCGCGCTTTTACTGTCAGTGTTCAGCCAGATCGGTGATCTCTTCGAATCCTTCATAAAACGCCGCTTCCAGGTCAAGGATTCCAGCCATCTCATTCCGGGCCATGGCGGCTTCATGGACCGTGTTGACGGTCTTGTTTTTGCCTGCTTTACGGTATTCCTCATAGCTTTCGTGCATGCAGCGGCAACCGGAGACGCGCCCGGATCGGGCGGCGGTCTGTTGCCGGGTTTCTAGGCGGCGCGAAAGGTCACGACATAAAGGGCAGATTGTCATGAACACAATAATGGCGGCGACGGGTTTTCTGACCGGCTATATCGTGCCCTTCATCCTGGTGCTTTCCCTGCTCGTTTTTGTTCATGAGATGGGACATTATCTTGTCGGCCGCTGGTGTGGCATCCGCTCCACCGCGTTCTCCATTGGCTTCGGCCCCGAGCTGATCGGCTTCACCGACAAGCGCGGCACGCGATGGAAGATTTCCGCAATCCCGCTCGGCGGCTACGTCAAGTTCTTCGGCGACGAAGATGCGGCGAGCAAGCCGGACAGTTCCGGCCTGTCACATATGTCGCTTGAGGAGAGGGCGCAGACGCTTTCCGGCGCAAAGTTGTGGAAAAGGGCGGCGACGGTTGCCGCCGGCCCGATCGCGAACTTCATTCTCGCAATTCTGATTTTTGCGGTGCTTTTTGGCATCTATGGCCGGATGATTGCTGATCCGGTCGTCTCGGAGGTGCGTGAAAACAGCGCCGCCGCAGCAGCTGGCGTAAAGCCTGGTGACCGGCTGGTTGCGATCGATGGTGAAAAAGTGATGACCTTTGAGGATGTCCGCCGGTATGTCGGCATCCGCCCGGGCACGCCGATTACGGTGACCGTCGAAAGGGCAGGCGAGGAGCTGAAGCTGCCGATGGTTCCGACCCGGACCGAAACCACGGATCAGTTCGGCAACAAGCTGGAAATGGGCATCATCGGCATCGTTACCGACCAGACCAGCGGCAATTTCCGCCACATCGAATATTCGCCCACGGAGGCGCTGGCCGAGGGCGTGCGCGAAACCGGCCACGTCATCACCGGCACGTTCAACTATATCGGCAATCTCGTGACCGGCCGCATGAATGCCGATCAGCTGGGTGGTCCGGTGCGGGTGGCGCAGGCATCCGGCCAGATGGCGACGCTCGGCATTTCCGCCGTTATCCAGCTCGCCGCCGTTCTTTCCGTCTCGATTGGTCTGCTGAACCTTATGCCTGTCCCGGTGCTGGACGGTGGCCATCTGGTGTTCTACGCCATTGAGGCCATTCGCGGCAGGCCGCTTGGTGCGGGCGCGCAGGAAGTGGCTTTCCGCATCGGCATGATGATGATTCTGGGACTTATGGTTTTTGCAACATGGAATGATATCAGCAGCTTGATCGGCTGAGGATTGTGTTTTAACGGTTTTGTTAGTTGTTTGTTTACCTTGTTTTTATGCCGAAGTGGCGAATGAGCCACTCTGGAGCACGAAGTAAACAGAATTTAACGTTCACGCTTGCTTGTAGGGGAAAAGCAGGTAAAACGACGCACATGGCCGGAGTCGGGTTCCGCCCGCTGAGGGACAACGTAAAAAGGTAAGAATTGAAATGAAGGCTGGTTCAAGATTTTTGAACGCTGTGTCGGCGGTTGCTCTGTCTGCCGGTGTTTCTTCGGTTGCGGGCCTTGGCGTGCTTGCCTCTGCTGGTGTTGCAAATGCAGCCGTCATCAGCAAGATCGACGTTCGCGGGGCCGAACGGTCCGGTGCGGACTCCGTGCGCTCCAACATCACCATTGCGCCGGGTAAGAACTTTTCAAATTCGGATATCGATGAATCGGTGAAGCGTCTTTACGCCACCGGTTACTTCTCGAATGTATCCATGCGCGTTTCCGGCAGCACGCTGGTCGTTACCGTCAATGAGAACCAGCTTGTCAACCAGGTGGTCTTCAACGGCAACCGCAAGATCAAGGACGACAAGCTCGCCGGCGTCGTGCAGACGCAGCCGATGGGTCCGTTCAATCAGGCGATCGTGACGGCTGATATTGCCCGCATCAAGGAAGCCTATGCTGCCATCGGCCGTAGCGATGTCGAAATCACCACGCAGACCGTTTCCGTCGGTCAGGGCCGCGTGAACATCGCTTTCGTGATCAATGAAGGCGAGCGCACGAAGATTGGTCGCATCGATTTCATTGGCAACAATGCCTATAGCGATGGTCGTCTGGCTGCCGTCATCAACACCAAGAAGTCCAACATGCTGTCGTTCCTGACGCGTAAGGACGTTTATAACGAGGACAAGCTGCGCGCCGACGAAGAGGCGCTGCGCCAGTTCTACTACAACCACGGTTATGCCGACTTCCGCGTCGTGTCTTCCGAGGCGGTTCTGGACGAGTCCAAGAACGAATACACCATCTCCATCACCGTTGACGAAGGCAAAAAGTACAACTTCGGTAACGTGGCGGTCGAATCGACTGTTCCGGGCGTTGATGGTTCCGAGCTGCAGGGCCTCGTGGAAACCCGTCAGGGTGGAAGCTACAGCGCCAAGGAAGTCCAGCAGAGCATGGAAGCAATTTCCAAGCGCGTTGCCGGTGAAGGCTATCCCTTCGCCCGTGTTACGCCGCGTGGCGACCGCGACATGTCTGGCAACACCATCGGCGTGACCTACATCGTCGACCAGGGTGAGCGCGCTTACGTCGAGCGTATTGAAATCCGTGGCAACACCCGTACGCGTGACTACGTCATCCGTCGCGAATTCGATATTTCCGAAGGTGATGCGTTCAACCAGACGGTCATCACCGCTGCGAAGCGCCGTCTCGAAGCACTGGGTTATTTCTCCAAGGTCAATATCTCGACCGCTGGCGGCAGTGCGCCTGACCGCGTGGTGATCGTGGTAGACGTTGAAGACCAGTCGACGGGTTCGTTCGGTATCGGTGCGGGTTACTCGCAGAACGACGGCGTGCTGCTCGAAGCATCGGTCGAGGAAAAGAACTTCCTTGGTCGCGGTCAGTACATCCGCGTTGCCGCTGGTGCGGGTGAAGACGATGCACGTACCTACTCGCTGTCCTTCACCGAGCCCTATTTCCTCGGCTACCGTCTGGCTGCCGGTTTCGACCTCTTCAAGAACCAGAGCAAGAGCGAAGACTACTACAATTACGACGAACAGGGCTTTGCTCTGCGTGTAACGGCGCCGATCACGGAAAACCTTTCGACGACGTTCAAGTACACCTACAAGCAGATCAATTATGACGGTAAGGGCGATTGGGAAGCCGGCAGCAATCTTGCTGAACCCTACAAGGCTCTGATTCGTGGCGGCGACTGGACGCAGTCCATCATCTCCAATACGCTGAACTACAACACGCTCGACGACCGCAACATGCCACGCGAAGGCTGGCAGGGTGCTTTGACGAACGAATTTGCAGGCCTCGGTGGGGATTCGGAATACTACAAGATCTATGCCAAGGCTCGCTATTACCACACCCTCTCGGACGAATACGACATCATCGGTTCGCTGACCGGTCAGGCCGGTCACGTCTTGCCGACAGGTGACAATCTGCTGGTCTTCGATCAGTTCAAGTTCGGCGGTCGCCAGGTTCGCGGCTTCAAGAACGATGGTATTGGTCCGCGCATCGGTTCGGACTCCATCGGCGGTACGACATATTTCGCAGCCTCTGCCGAAGTCACGGCCCCGATGCCCGGTGTTCCGGAAGATTTCGGCTTGCGTCTCGCTGGTTTTGTTGATGCCGGTACGATGTACGGCAACAAGGTTAAGATCGGCGCGGGAGAAACCTTGCAGGACGACAACTCCATCCGCGCATCCGCCGGTATCGGCGTGATGTGGGCATCGCCCTTCGGTCCTATCCGTGTTGACTATGCTATTCCGATTGCCAAGGAAGACTACGACGAGGAACAGCGTTTCCGGTTTGGCATGTCCAACACTTTCTGATATCGGCAGTCCAGAACTGCAACTTTGAACGTTCTGGAGTTTCCGGCTGATGGAATACAACGCATTTTTTCCGCCCCACGAGGGACTGCGATTGAAAGATATCGCAGACCGTTTTGGGGCGGAACTGTCTGATGAGGCGGCAGGCGAGCGGATTATCAGGTCCGTTGCGCCGGTCTACCGGGCAAAACCCGATCAGCTCTGTTACATTCTTTCCCGCAAGAGCAACGAAGAGCTGCTGACTTGCGAGGCGGGCGCTGTCATTTGTGATGCGGCCCTAAAGAATCTGGTTCCTTCCCATATTCCCGCATTGATATCGAAGACCCCGCACACGCTGTTTGCGCAGGCCGGTGCTTTATTGCATCCATCCGCCATGCGGCCGTCGATCGTTGCGCCGATGGAAACGGAAATTTCCCCGGCTGCGTTTGTCGATCCGTCAGCAAAGCTTGAGCCGGGTGTCATCGTGGAACCGCTGGCCGTGATCGGCGCGGGCGCGCATATTGGCGCGGGCACACGCGTTGGGCCGGGTGTCGTTATCGGTTCGCATGTACAGATCGGCCGCGATTGCACCATTGCCGGTGGGGCAAGCATTCTTGCGGCGTTGCTCGGTAATAACGTCATCATCCATAACGGCGCACGCATCGGCCAGGATGGGTTCGGTTATGCGCCCGGTCCGCGTGGCATGCTGAAGATCGTGCAGATTGGCCGGGTCATCATTCAGGACAATGTCGAGGTCGGCGCCAATACGACGATCGATCGTGGCACGATGGATGACACTGTCATTGGCGAAGGCACCAAGATCGACAATCAGGTACAGATCGGTCACAACGTTCGCATCGGCCGCCATTGCGGCATCGTCAGCAAGGTCGGTATTGCCGGCAGCACCCGCATCGGCGACGGTGTGATGATTGGCGGCGCAACGGGCATCAATGGACATATCACTATTGGCGACGGCGTGCAGATCGCCGCGATGAGCGGTGTGGTTGCCGATGTTCCCGCCGGCAGCCGTTATGGCGGAATACCGGCGCGCCCGATGAAACATTTCCTGCGCGATATGGCCGACATTCTGGCCCGCGCCGAAGAGCGTGATAAAAAAACAGGAGAAAAAAACAATGGCTGACGAAACGAAGGCGACGCTTGGCACGGCCGACATCCTGGAAGTCATGAAGCTTCTGCCGCATCGTTACCCGTTCCTGCTGATCGACAAGATCGTTGAGATCGATGGTAATAATTCGGCGATTGGCATCAAGAATGTGACGGTCAACGAGCCACATTTCACCGGCCATTTCCCGGACCGGCCGATCATGCCGGGCGTTCTGATTGTCGAAGCCATGGCCCAGACGGCAGGTGCTATATGCGCTCGCAGCCAGGGTGAAGGTGGTCATCTGGTCTACTTCATGACGATCGACAATGCCCGTTTCCGCAAGCCCGTGATCCCCGGTGATCGTCTGGAAATCCATGTCTCCAAGCAGCGTCAGCGTGGGAATGTCTTTAAGTTCCATTGCGAGGCGAAGGTGGACGGCGCGCTTGTAGCGGAGGCCGATGTGGGCGCGATGATGATCCCCGAGGACCAGCAATGAGCAAGATCGCGGCGTCGGCAAAAGTCCATCCGACCGCCGTTGTCGAGGATGGAGCGGTCATCGGTGAAAATGTCGTCATCGGTGCGCTTGCCTATGTCGGGCCGAAGGTGACGCTGCATGATGATGTCCGGCTGCATAACCACGCCGTTGTGTCCGGCCTGACGGTCATCGGCCGCGGATCGGTTATTCATTCCATGGCGGTCATCGGTGGCACGCCCCAGGCGGTTCGCCACGATGGTTCGGAAACGACCCTCGAAATCGGTGAACGCTGCATCATGCGCGAAGGCGTGACGATGAATGCCGGCAGTTCCGATGGCAGCGGCAAGACCATTGTCGGTGATGACAACCTCTTTCTCGCCAATTCGCATGTCGCGCATGACTGCCGTCTCGGCAGTCACATCATCCTGTCCAACAATGTGATGCTGGCTGGCCATGTCACTATCGAGGACCGCGCTATTCTGGGGGGCGGTTGCGCCGTGCACCAGTTTACCCGCATCGGCCGTCAGGCATTCATCGGCGGCCTGTCGGCGGTCAATTACGACGTCATTCCCTATGGCATGTTGAATGGCAATCCCGGCATCCTCGGCGGCCTGAACGTCGTGGGCATGACACGCGCCGGCATCGAGCGTGCGGACATCCACAAGGTCAGACGCGTTTATAAAGCGATTTTCGAGGCCGAAGGCACGATCCGCGGCAATGCGGCGGCAATTAACCGCGACGACTATCTGGATTGCCCGCAGGCGCTCGAAATCATCGATTTCATCGGTGCAGATAGTGATCGCGCGATATCTTCGCCCAACCGGGGCAAGTGAGCTGTGACAGGCGGCGGGCGTCTCGCCATCGTGGCCGGCAGCGGCCAGCTGCCGCTTTATGTGGCGGCCGCCGCCCGTGAGATGGGTGAGAACCCCTTCATCGTGCGCTTGCGCGATGATTCCCGTTTCGACTGGAGCGATTTCGACAATGCCGTAATCAGCGTTGGTGATGTTGCCGGTCTCGGCCGTCTGTTGCGTGAAAACAAGGTAGACCGAGTCGTGTTGTCCGGCGGCGTGGCGCGGCGTCCGGAGTGGCGGGAAATCCGCCCGACCGTGGGTATTCTGCTCAAGTTGCCCTCCATCGTCAAAACGTTGTTGTCAGGTGGCGATGACGCGGTTCTGCAGATGGTCATCAAGATCATCAGCACGCTCGGCGCAAAAGTCATCGGCGCGCACGAGATTGCGCCCGGCCTTTTGGCAACGACCGGTCCTTTCGGCGGACAGAAGCCTGCCGAAGAGGATATGAAGGATATTCGCAAGGCCGCTGAAGCGGCACTTGCGCTCGGCAAGCTCGATGTCGGGCAGGGGGCCGTCTCCGTTGGTGGCCGCATCGTGGCGCTGGAAGGGGTCGAGGGTACGGATGCCATGCTGGCGCGCGTCACCGCTCTGCGTGCCGAAGGGCGCATATCGCCTCGCCGTAAAGGCGTGCTGGTGAAGCTCTGCAAGCCCCAGCAGGATGTACGCGCCGATTTGCCAACCATCGGCATCGAAACCGTGGAAAATGCGAAAAGAGCCGGGCTGGCGGGCATCGCCGTCGAAGCTGGGCGGGCGCTGGTGCTCGATCGTGACGCGATGTTGAAAGCAGCCGACGAGGCGGGCATATTCGTCTGCGGTATCGATACGTCACTCGGTGGCGACATGGTGGGCGGAGACATGATCGGATGACGGCGGCATTAAAAGTGGCGGTAATCGCCGGCGAGGTATCCGGCGATCTTCTGGGCGCAGATCTGATCCGGGCGCTCAAGGCTCGATATGCCGGTTCCGTCGAACTGATGGGCGTTGGCGGTGAAGCACTGGAGGCGCAGGGGCTTACCTCACTGTTCGACTATTCCGAGCTCTCCATCATGGGCTTCACGCAGGTTCTCAAGAAGCTGCCGAAGCTCATTGCCCGGATCAACCAGACTGCTGCGGCCATCGTGGCCGCAAAGCCGGATGTCCTGCTCATCATCGACAGCCCTGATTTCACGCACCGCGTCGCAAAAAAAGTCCGCAAGCAATTGCCGCAGCTGCCGGTAGTCAATTATGTCTGCCCGAGCGTGTGGGCGTGGAAGGAATATCGCGCCACGGCGATGTTATCCTATGTCGATCACGTTCTGGCCCTGCTGCCATTCGAGCCTGAGGCCATGCGGCGTCTTGGCGGTCCACCGACGACATTCGTGGGCCACCGGCTCAGCGTCGATCCGGACGTGCTGGCCGTGCGGCAGAGGCGGGCGGAACGGCCTCTGCCGGAACAGGGCCAGCCGAAGACCATCCTTCTCTTGCCGGGATCGCGCTCCACGGAGACGACGCGGCTGATGGAGCCGTTTCAGGAAGCGGCAAAAGCCTTCGTGGAGCGCAACGGCCCCACACGTTTCCTGCTGCCCACGGTGCCACGTCAGGAAAATCGCATCCGCGACATGGCAGCAGTGTGGCCGGACGATATAAGGCCCGAGATCGGCATCGACTCTGTCTTCAAGTGGAAGGCCTTTGCAGAGGCCGATGCGGCCATCGCTGCTTCCGGCACTGTCATTCTCGAACTGGCGCTGGCTGGCGTGCCGACAATCTCGGTCTACAAAACTGACTGGATTTTCACCATGCTGAGCAAGCGGGTGAAGACCTGGACGGGCGCCTTGCCAAACCTGATTGCTGATTACGCCATTATACCGGAATATTTCAACGAGGTGGTGCGGGCCGGCTCGATGCTGCGCTGGGCCGAGCGCCTGTCTTCCGACACCATTGAGCGGCAGGCGATGCTGGAAGGCTATGCGCTGGTGCAGCAGCGTCTGCACACGGAGGTTCCTCCCGGCGAAACCGGTGCAGCCATTCTTCTCGATGTCCTGAAGAACAGAGATAGCCGCTCAGCCTGATCCTGTCCCTCCTTTTCAGTCTGCCAAAATTTCGTTTCGCGTGCAGGTAAAGCTCACTACCGCCTGCTACTGATCGAGGCAGGCGAGGGCTCTGTTTTAGCGCATTTGATCGTTAGGGCGGCAAGCCGCCGATCATCTGACGCCTGCGAGCCGCCAAATTTTCGTCTGGCACAGCTCTTGCTTTCAATCTTGTATGCAAGATAGCCATACATCAGAAAGCGCCCAGAGCGCGGTAGAAGACGCCATCATCTCCGGCATTCTTTCCGCCCGCATCCGTCCGGGAACCCGCCTCAGCGAAAACCAGCTCGCCAGCCTCTTCAGCGTGTCTCGCACGCGCATTCGCGAAGCGATGATGCGGCTGGAGACGCGCGGCATCGTCACCGTCAGCCCGCGCCGGGGCTGGTTCGTGGTAGAGCCGTCTGCCGAAGAATCCATCAAGGTCTATGAGGCGCGCCGCATCATCGAATATGGGCTTTTGCGCAACCTTTCCGCCGTCAGTGCGGAAGGCGTTACCCTGCTCGCTGATCATCTCGATGAGGAGAAGGCGGCGATTGCCAAAGGCGATCGTCAGCGCCTGACCTGCCTGATGGGTGATTTTCACATCCGTATCGCCGAAATCGCCGGAAACGACATCATCGTCGAAGCGCTCCGTGACCTGACGGCGAGAACCATTCTCATCTCCATGCTCTATCAGTCCGATTTCCACGCGCAACAATCGCATGACGGGCATTGCCGTATTTTCGAAGCGATCAAGGCTGCCGATTTTCACGCCGCCGCAGAACTCGCCATCCGCCATCTCGACGAAGTCGAAACCGGTCTCGATCTCACCCGCAGGCCAGATCCGCTCTACGAGCTTCGCAACTCCCTTTCATTGCAGCCTCTTTCCTCAAGCCCCAAGGAGTAACTCCCATGCTGTCCAGACGTTCATTGCTTGCCATTGCCGCGATTTCCGCAACGCTCGGCTTTTCGCCCGCAGCCATTGCCGATGCGCTCGGTGATATCACCTCCCGCGGCACGATCCGCGTAGCCGTCCCGCAGGATTTCCCGCCCTTCGGCAGCGTCGGCACGGATATGGCGCCGCAGGGTTACGACATCGATGTTGCCAATCTGATCGGCGAGAAGCTTGGCGTGAAGGTCGAACTTGTGCCTGTTACCAGCGCCAACCGCGTTCCCTATTTGCAGACCAATAAGGTTGATCTTGTCATTTCCAGCCTCGGCAAGAACCCGGACCGTGAAAAGGTCATCGATTTCTCCACCGCCTATGCGCCTTTTTATAATGGCGTCTTTGCGCCCGACTCGGTCGCCGTTACCAAGGCGGAAGATTTGGCCGGTAAAACCGTCGGCGTCACCCGCGGTGCTGTCGAGGATCTGGAACTGACCAAGGTCGCTCCAGCTGACACAACCATCAAGCGCTACGAGGACAATAACGGCACGATTTCCGCCTTCCTCGCCGGTCAGGTTGAAGCAGTAGCCACCGGCAACGTCGTCGCCGCCGCCATTCTCGCGAAGAACCCGCCGAAGCGCCCCGAACTGAAGTTCCTGATCAAGAATTCGCCCTGCTATATCGGCCTGAACAAGGAACAGCCGGCGCTTCTTGAAAAGGTCAACGCCATCATCGCCACCGCAAAGACAGATGGCTCGCTGAACACCATCGCGCAGAAATGGCTGAAAACCGACCTGCCCAAGGATCTCTGAGCAACCCGGCAAAATGCATGCGCCGGCCTTGCCTGAGGCGGGGCCGGCGCATGGTTTGTCTTCGCCGAAAGGAAGCATCGGGTGAAATACACATTCGATTTTGGATGGCTCCTCGACTATTATCCGCAGATCGTCAAGGGTATCGGCGTCACGCTGGAATTGATCGCCATCGGCGGCATTCTCGGCATCGCGCTCGGCATATTCTGCGCCTGGGTGCGCGCGCTCGGGCCAAAATGGCTGCGGCCACCGGTCGCGACCTATGTGGAACTCATTCGCAATACGCCGTTTCTCATACAATTGTTCTTCATTTTTTTCGGCCTGCCATCGCTTGGCCTGCAATTGTCGGAACTGAGCGCGGCCAATATCGCCATGGTGGTCAATCTCGGGGCCTATAGCTGCGAGATCATCCGCGCCGGCATTCAGGCGACGCCCAAGGGCCAGTTCGAGGCCGGGGCAAGCCTTGCCATGACCCGTTTCGAAACCTTTCGGCATGTGGTGCTGGTGCCCTCACTGCAACGCATCTGGCCGGCGCTTTCGTCGCAAGTGGTGATCGTCATGCTCGGCTCGTCGGTCGTGTCGCAGATCGCTGCCGAGGACCTGACCTTCGCGGCCAACTTCATCCAGTCGCGCACCTTCCGCGCCTTCGAGGCCTACATGGTCTCCACCGTCATCTATCTCGTGCTCGCCATTCTTCTCCGGCAGGTGCTGGTCATCGGCGGCAACTTCATTTTTCCGCGCAGGAGTGTCCGATGATCGAATTCTCCACCTGGGATATTCTCAGAAACCTGCTGCTGGCTACGCGCTGGACCGTGCTTCTCTCGCTCGTCTCTTTTGCCGGCGGTGGTCTGGTGGCGCTGCTTCTGCTGTTCATGCGCATTTCCCGGAAAAAATCGATGCGGGCTTTCGCACGCTATTATGTCGAGCTTTTTCAGGGAACGCCCCTTCTGATGCAGCTGTTCATCGCCTTTTTCGGCCTCGGCCTGTTCGGCATCGACGTGCCTGCCTGGCTGGCGGCGGGCCTGACGCTGATCCTGTGGGCGGCTGCCTTCCTCACCGAAATCTGGCGCGGCTGCGTCGAATCTGTCGCCAAAGGCCAGTGGGAGGCATCGGCAAGCCTTGCCATGGGGCGTCTGCAGCAGATGCGTTACGTCATCCTGCCGCAGGCCATGCGGGTCGCCATTCCGCCAACCGTCGGTTTCTTCGTGCAGGTCATCAAGGGAACGGCCGTGACCTCGATCATCGGTTTTGTCGAATTGTCCAAGGCGGGCACTGTGGTCACCAACGCCACCTTCCAGCCCTTCACCGTTTATGGCCTCGTCGCCCTCATCTATTTCGCGCTGTGCTGGCCTCTGTCGAAGAGCAGCCAGATCCTGGAAAGGAAGCTCAATGTCGCTCATCGAAATCACTGAAGTCCGTAAAAGCTATGGCAGCAACGAGGTTCTGAAGGGCATCAATCTCGATGTGGAGCCGGGTGAAGTCATCGCCATCATCGGCAAAAGCGGATCGGGAAAATCGACCCTGCTTCGTTGCATCAACGGGCTGGAGACAATCTCGGCCGGTTCGATCTCGGTCGCTGGCGCGCAGCTTCTCGACGATGATTTGCATCTCAAGGCGCTACGGCTGAAGGTCGGCATGATCTTCCAGCAGTTCAATCTCTTTCCGCACCAGACCGTTGGCGGCAACGTCATGCTGTCGCAGACCGTGGTGAAAAAGACACCGAAACCGGAAGCGGAAGCCGTTGCCCGCAAGATGCTGGAACGGGTCGGGCTTGCGCATAAATTCGACGCCTATCCCGATGAACTGTCCGGTGGCCAGCAGCAGCGCGTCGCTATCGCCCGCGCGCTCGCAATGCAGCCCATCGCACTCCTATGCGATGAAATCACCTCGGCGCTCGATCCCGAACTTGTCGCGGAAGTGCTTGCCGTGGTGCGGGAACTCGCCGCTGAAGGCATGACACTCTTGATGGTGACGCATGAGATGAAGTTTGCGCGCGACGTCTGCTCCCGCGTCGTTTTCATGCATGAGGGCAGGGTGCATGAAATCGGCCCGCCGGAAGAGGTGTTTTCCAATCCCGCAACACCCGAACTCAAGCAATTCCTGGGCGTTGCCGCGGGCCACTGAGAACCATCAGGACGAATAACAAAAAGGCCGGCGGGTGAAAACCTGCCGGCCTTTGATCTTGGTTGGTTTCGGGTTAGCGCTTCGAAACCGGAACGTAGTCGCGCTTGCCGGCGCCCGTATAGAGCTGGCGCGGACGGCCGATACGCTGCTGCGGATCTTCGATCATTTCGTTCCACTGTGCGATCCAGCCGACGGTGCGGGCGAGCGCGAAGAGAACGGTGAACATGGTCGTGGGGAAGCCGAGCGCCTTCAGCGTGATGCCGGAATAGAAGTCGACATTCGGGTAAAGCTTCTTTTCGACGAAGTAGGGGTCGGAAAGAGCGATCTTTTCCAGTTCCAGAGCAACCTGCATGATCGGATCGTCGGAGTTGCCGGTGGCTTCCAGCACTTCGTACATCGTCTTCTGCATGATCTTGGCGCGGGGGTCGTAGTTCTTGTAAACGCGGTGGCCAAAGCCCATCAGGCGGAACGGGTCGTTCTTGTCCTTGGCGCGGGCGATATACTCAGGAATACGGTCAACCGTGCCGATTTCGTTGAGCATGTTGAGCGCCGCTTCGTTGGCGCCGCCGTGAGCCGGACCCCAGAGGCAGGCGATGCCAGCCGCGATACAGGCGAACGGGTTTGCACCCGAAGAACCGGCAAGACGCACCGTAGAGGTGGAGGCATTCTGCTCGTGATCGGCATGCAGGATAAAGATGCGATCCATGGCGCGGGCCAGGACCGGATCGACCTTGTATTCCTCGCAAGGCACGGCAAAGCACATGTGTAGGAAGTTAGAGGCGTAATCCAGATCGTTCTTCGGATAAACGAAGGGCTGGCCGATATGGTACTTGTAAGCCATGGCGGCGATCGTCGGCATCTTCGCGATCATGCGCAGCGACGCGACCATGCGCTGGTGCGGATCGGTGATGTCGGTCGAGTCGTGGTAGAAGGCCGAGAGAGCGCCGACCGTGCCGCACATGACGGCCATCGGGTGCGCATCACGGCGGTAGCCGGTGAAGAAGCGGCTCATCTGCTCGTGCACCATGGTGTGGCGCGTGACGCGGGTGTCGAAGTCCTTCTTCTGCGCAGCCGTCGGCAACTCGCCGTAAAGCAGCAGATAGCAGGTTTCTAGGAAGTCGCCCTGTTCGGCGAGTTGCTCGATGGGGAAACCACGGTGAAGGAGAACGCCCTCGTCACCGTCGATATAGGTGATCTTGGATTCGCAGGAGGCCGTCGACGTGAAACCCGGGTCGTAAGTGAAGGAGCCCGTGTGCTTGTAGAGCGTGGCGATATCGACGACGCTTGGTCCAATCGTGCCTTCCCTTACCGGGAGTTCCACCTGCTTTTCGCCAAGTGTCACTGTAGCGCTTTTTTCCGTCATACTGATCCTCCGAGAACATGCGGGTGGAGGCGTTGAGACACGCCTCGCGGTTAAGCGTCTACCGATTAGCTATATGATCCTGGCGCGGATGCCAAGCTATCCAAAGGTCAAATTGTGCATTGCGGCAAACGCAATTGCGTTGCTTTTCTCTTTATTGATCATAGCAATTCAATCTCGGTCAACGCAGGGTTAAAGGAAAGCATTGCAATCCCGCGCGTCCGCCTGCAAACCTGTTTCCGGTGCGGCAGGGGCGCGGCGCAGATTGCTTGGTCAAGGGGAAAAACAGCATTTCGGATATGCCGAAACGATGCAGGGCGGCTTGCCCCGCACGGCAGATATCCTGTCTCCGCTGCGCCGGACCGGTGAGGTCGCGACAAATGATTTGCCGGCCCTTGCAGACAAGCCGAAACCGCAAATTGCCGTTCTCCAGAAAATCACCACCTGCCTCGCAGAGGAACGTGCATTCGGCCATGATTTTCTTTTCGTACCGGTCTTCATCGGCTGTGGGGCGATCCTCTGGTTTTCCCTTGATGTAGCACCTTCATTGCCGCTTCTTGTTGTTCTATTTTTGCTCGCCGCCGGCGTGACATTCGCCGCCCGATATCGCGCGACCCTGGTAGCCACGGCCTGCAGCCTCGTCGCACTGCTGTTGCTAGGCATGCTTTTCGCCGAATTTGAAACGCGGCGGGCGGGGACTGTGGTGCTGGATACGCCCGTTACCACCACCATTACCGGCACGGTGATGCGCCGAGAGGTCGATGCCCGCGGCGACTGGCGTTATGTGGTGCAATTGGCTGCGACAGAAGCGCCGGCATTGTCACGCCTGCCTGGAAAGGTTTCGTTGCTGGCCCGCGGCGGCGGAAAGCCGGTGGCGCTCGGTGCGACGATCCGCGGTAAGGCGCGGCTTTCGCCGCCATCCGGTCCGGCTTTGCCCGGTCTCAATGATTTCGCCTTCGCCTCCTATTTCAAGGGCATTGGCGCGACCGGCTTTTTTTACAAGCCGCCACAGATGGTAGCTGCCCCCGATATCGATGCAAAAAAGGACTGGCTGGGGTGGGCGGATATGCGGCTTTACGGTCTGCGCATCGCCATTGCCGAGCGCATTCGCACCACGATCGGCGGCGACGCCGGCGCTTTTGCCGCCTCGATCGTCACCGATGAGAGACAGGCCATATCGGCCGGGACGATGGAAGCGTTGCGGCTTTCCGGGCTTGCCCATATCGTCGCCATATCCGGCCTCAACATGGCGCTGGCGTCAGGCATATTCTTCGTGGGATTGCGGCTCGCCTTCAGCCTGTTTCCGGCCTTTGCTCAACGCTGGCCGGTGAAGAAGTTGTCCGCCTTTGCGGCACTGCTGATGACGCTCGCCTATTACCTGATTTCCGGTTTTGCCGTCTCTGCCGAACGCGCATGGCTGATGATGTCGGTGATGCTGATCGCCGTTCTCTTCGATCAGCCCTCGCTCAGCCTCAGGAATGTTGCGTTGTCCGCTCTGGTCATCCTTGCCCTGTCTCCTTCGGAAATCATGGGGCCGAGCTTTCAGATGTCTTTCGCCGCCACGATTGCGCTTGTCGCCGCCTATGCCGCCTGGAGCCGCTGGCGCACTGACCGTGAGCGCCTGTTCATCGGGCGCAAACCCGCGTGGGTGACAGTGGTGGAAACGGCAGGCGCCGTCATCGGTGGTGTCATCACAACATCGTTGATCGGTGGACTTTCGACGGCGATCTATTCTGTCGAGCATTTTCAGCGTGTCACCACCTATGGACTTTTTGCCAATCTGGCGGCGATGCCGCTGATGTCGCTGATTGTCATGCCCTTTGGTCTTGTCGCCATGCTGCTGATGCCCTTTGGGCTCGATGCACCATTTCTGAAGGTCATGGGTTACGGCATGGCGCTAGTCATCGACGTTGCGGATGAAGTCGCGTCCTGGGGCGGCAGCGCGGCGACCGGTCGGCCGCACGGCGCTTTCATCGGCATTGCTTCAGTGGGTTTCCTGTTGCTGACATTGCTGCGCAGCCGGCTGGCGCTGCTTGGAATTCCACCGCTGCTCTTTGCCTTCGGCCTGTCCGGAGCCGTCGCCCAACGCGATCTGCCCGATCTGCTTATCCATGAGGAGGGGAGGCTGGTGGCGCTTCTGGACGAGGGCAAGGTCTACACCACAAAGACACGACCACAGGGCTTCATCTATGACCAGTGGCAAAGGGCGCTGCTGCTGCCGCAAAAGCCGCTCGCGCCTGTCCTTCTCAAGAAAGCAGTTCCGACAACCACCGTTGCCCTAAGCGCAAAATCGAAACTGGCGCCGGAGGATTTGAAGGCCTTGGCGCGCGAAATGACGGCCACGCTGAGGGATGCTGCGCCGGGCGTCTTTACCTGCCGGACGGGCATCTGGTGCGTGGCGCGTGCGCGAAGCGGCGAATGGATCATCGTGCTGGAGGACGGTCGGTTTGCCGGGAAAGCCTGTGATATCGCCGATATCGTCATCGTTTCCCGCAGAACCTCATTTGCGCAATGCCGCTCGGGAGCCTTGCTGCTCAACCGCGACATATTAAGGCGCATCGGCTCGGTTGAGCTAAATTTCGCCGGCAGCGATGAAGCGGGCGTCGTGGGACAGATGCGCGCTGCAACCGCCGGTGCGGACAGGCCGTGGAGCGAACATCGCTTCTATGACTGGAAGAGCGGCCGTTTTGACCACGAGGTGCCTGAAGCCGTTACCCGCTTGCTGGCGGCATCGCAATGAGTGCCGCCAGAAAGGTTCGTCAGGCCTTCACTCAGACCTTGGCGCGCAGATCCGCGGTCACTTCGCCAATGCCGCCAATTTCCTCTTCATGTGGCAGGTCGCGCCAGATTTCCTTCAGTCCGGCCTCGTACCATTCGCGCATGGCGGGCAGGGCGAGCAGCCGGTCGCAATAGGCTTTCGCTGCCGGCGAAAGATCGGCGCCATAGGTCTGGAAACGGAACGCCACCGGGCAGAAGAAGGCGTCGACCGCCGTGAATTTCTGACCGGCGAGAAAAGGTCCGCCGAATCTGGTGAGACCTTCACTCCACAACGCATCGATGCGCTTTATATCGGCCGCAAGCCCGGCATCGCCAGCTTTTGGTCTTACCCGGATACCGACCGACATGGGGTAGAGATTGCGCAGTGAGAAAAATCCCGCATGCATTTCGCTCGCCGCCGAGCGTGACCAGGCCCGCGCCTGCTTGTCGCTCGCCCAGACGCCCTGATGCCTCTCGGCCAGATATTCGGCGATCGACAGTGATTCCCAAACTGTCACTCCCTCGTCGACAAGGCATGGCACCTTGCCGGTCGGCGAAAATGTGGAGAAGGAAACACCTTCGCCGAAGGGAATGAGTTTTTCATCAAAGGCGATGCCAAGCGTGCGCATCAAAACCCAGGGTCGCAACGACCATGAGGAATAGTTCTTGTTGGCAATATAAAGATCGTACATGGCGTTTTTCCCCGATAGGACGCGCATTTCTACACCTGCGAAGGCGCTCTGGAATATCGCAAATAATCCATGGCTCCCATAAGCCGCATTGATGAATGGGAAGCGAGGGTGACAGAAAAGAGTTCTGTCGATCTCACCGCTTGGAGACAGAAAGCACTTGCGACAATGCTGAGCGAAGCAGAAGGCCGATTGAGTTTACGCGTTAAGCCAACTCTATGCCTGCGGCGTCAGGGAAACAAAGCGAGGATTGATTCTCAAAAAATGACGCGCCATCGGCCAGATGACGCGCATGTTCCTGCATCGGCAAACCAAGTCTTTCCCAGAAGTCGACACTTCATAGGGGAGCACCATTTTTATGACGGCCCCATCGCGACAGGGACTCTGCGCGATGTCACCACATCAATGGTAACGGCGGATCAATCCCACCAGCTTGCCCTGAATTTTCACCCGATCCGGTCCGAAAATGCGGGTCTCATAGGCCGGGTTTGCCGCTTCCAGCGCAATGGACGCACCCTTGCGGCGAAAGCGCTTCAGCGTGGCCTCTTCATCATCCACCAGCGCCACGACAATATCGCCCGGATTGGCGGTGTTGCCGTTGCGGATGATGACGGTGTCGCCGTCAAAAATCCCGGCCTCGATCATCGAATCGCCTTTGACCTCAAGCGCGTAATGTTCGCCCGACCCCAGCATATCCACCGGCACAGCCACATCGTGGGTATTGTTCTGGATGGCAGAAATCGGCACACCGGCAGCGATGCGGCCCATGACGGGAACGGTGGCGGCACCTGCGAAATCGTTGGCGGGCGCCTTAGGGGCGGGGGCGGGTTCCGGCTCCTTCGGTTTTCCGAGACTTCCCTCGATGACGCTCGGCGAAAAGCCGCGCTGCGGCCTTGCGCCCGGCGTGTAAGCCTCAGGCAACTTGATGACTTCGAGCGCTCGCGCCCTGTTGGGTAGCCGGCGAATGAATCCGCGCTCTTCGAGTGCGGTAATCAGCCGGTGAATACCGGATTTCGAAGCAAGATCGAGTGCGTCCTTCATTTCATCGAAGGAGGGCGGCACGCCGGACTCTTTCATTCTTTCATGAATGAAGAGAAGCAATTCCTGCTGTTTGCGCGTGAGCATGAGGAAAACACCCTTGAGAATCGTCGTTGAAGTCGCGAAACAAATACAGAACGAACACTATATGTTCCATATGTGTTCTGCAATCCCCTAAAATTTCGTGAACCTGCTATCTGTTGTTTTGATGATTTGCTTCATGGCGCCTGATTGTGCTCTTCTGACGTCCAAATCGTCCAGGTATGCTTGGGCGGGGTGCCAGCGCAGGAAAACAGGCCATGATGAAATCACATCGCATCGATCATCTCGTTCTGCCAGTGGAAGATCTCGGCATTGCCGTAAAGCGCCTTGTCAGCCTTGGATTTACGGTCGCACCGGAAGCTTTGCATCCGTTCGGAACCCGAAATGCCTGTGTCTTTTTCAAAGACGATACCTATCTTGAGCCACTCGCGATTGCTGATCCGGCTAAATATAACGCATCTGCGGACGGCGGCGATGTGTTCACAGGCAGGGACAGGGCCTTCAGGCAAAAAGTCGGGCAGGAGGGCTTTTCGGCTCTCGTGGCCAAAACCGAGGATGCCCTTGCAGACCATGAGAGGTTTGTGACGTCGGACGTGTCGGCTGGCGATGTATTCCATTTTTCACGCCCCGTGCGGATGCCAGACGGATCGCAGAGCGAGGCGGCCTTCCGTCTCGCCTTCGCGGCAAGCGGTTCGGCGGCGGATTTCTTCCTCTTTAGTTGCCAGCGGCTGCGCGCCCTGCCGGGAGACCGCGCGGCGCTGGAGCGTCACGCCAACAGTGTCTCAGGCCTTAGCGAAATTATCCTGTTTTCAGGTGGCGACACGAAGGCGGTGCACCTGATCGAAACTGTGTTGGGCTGTGAGGGTAGGGTGTCTTCGGGTGGAGACATGGTTTTTGTTGCCGGCAATGCCCGCGTGAGGCTAACCCAAAAAGCTGACTTGGGCGGACTGGCCTTAGGACTTTCTGCCGGGAGCGACGTCGGATTGCATGGCATGGGCGTCGTCTTTTCTGCCGACGATCTTGCCGTGACAGAAGCGGTGCTTGCTGCTAATGGCGTGTTCTGCGCAAAAGCGGGCGGCCGTCTGGTGGTGCCCGCCGCACCCGGTCAGGGCGTTGCCTTCGCCTTCGAGGAAAAATGATGAGCGTTACGAACAATCTCAAAGTCACCGCCGGCGATGGCGCCAGCAAGGTTTCCTTCTCCAATGCCGAGCGCTTTTCGCTGATCGCCGGTCCGTGCCAGATGGAAAGCCGCGAGCATGCCTTCATGATTGCTGGCGTGCTGAAGGAGCTTTGCGACAAGCTGGGAATCGGACTTGTTTATAAGTCCTCCTTCGATAAGGCCAACCGCACCTCGCTTTCCGGCAAGCGCGGCATTGGCCTTGAGAGTGCGATGCAGGTTTTCGCCGATCTCAAGAAGGAGTTCGGCTTTCCTGTTTTGACCGACATTCACACCGAAGAACAATGCGCCATCGTTTCCGAGGTGGTGGATGTCTTGCAAATTCCAGCCTTCCTCAGCCGTCAGACCGATCTTCTCGTCGCAGCTGCAAAAACCGGTCGCGTCATCAATGTCAAAAAGGGTCAGTTCCTGGCGCCCTGGGACATGAAGAACGTGTTGGCCAAGCTGAATGAGAGCGGCAACCCGAACGTGCTTCTGTGCGAACGCGGCGCATCCTTCGGTTACAACACGCTGGTTTCCGATATGCGCTCTCTGCCGATCATGGCATCGCTCGGCGCGCCTGTCGTGTTTGACGCTACCCATTCGGTGCAGCAGCCGGGCGGGCAGGGCGGCTCCACGGGCGGCCAGCGTGAATTCGTCGAGACTTTGGCCCGTGCCGCTGTCGCTGTCGGCGTCGCCGGTCTCTTTATTGAAACCCATGAAGACCCGGATAATGCGCCTTCCGACGGCCCCAACATGGTGCACCTGAAGGACATGCCCGAACTGCTCGAAAAGCTTCTGGCCTTTGACGCCATTACCAAGGCGTAAGGGAACGGCTGTTGATCCGTACCAATCGATTTTAAATGGCGGGTGCCCCGTTTCTGCCGTCCGCCGTCATTGTAATTTCTTCGCCATCGTCTAAGACAGGCGACGGAAAATATCTGTTCCATTCCCAAGGGAGAGACCATGACTGCCATTACCGATATTATTGCGCGCGAAATCCTCGACAGCCGCGGCAACCCGACCGTTGAAGTCGATGTGTACCTCGAAGACGGCTCCATGGGCCGTGCAGCCGTTCCGTCGGGCGCCTCCACCGGCGCGCATGAAGCGGTTGAGCTGCGCGACGGCGGCAAGCGTTATCTCGGCAAGGGCGTGGAAAAGGCTGTTGAAGCCGTCAACACGGAAATCTTCGACGCCATCGGCGGCTTCGATGCTGAAAACCAGATTCAGATCGACCAGATGATGATCGCGCTGGACGGCACCCCGAACAAGTCGCGCATCGGCGCGAACGCCATTCTCGGCGTTTCGCTCGCCATCGCCAAGGCTGCTGCCGAAGCCTCCGGTCTGCCGCTTTACCGTTATGTCGGCGGCCCAAACGCGCATCTGCTGCCGGTTCCGATGATGAACATCATCAACGGCGGCGCGCATGCCGACAACCCGATCGACTTCCAGGAATTCATGATCCTGCCGGTTGGCGCGGAAAACATCCGCGAAGCCGTACGTATGGGATCGGAGGTGTTCCACACGCTGAAGAAAGAATTGTCCGCGCAGGGCCACAACACCAATGTCGGTGACGAAGGTGGTTTCGCACCTGGCCTCGAAAGCGCGCCGGCGGCGCTCGATTTCATCATGAAGTCGATCGAGAAAGCCGGTTACCGTCCGGGCGAAGACATGTATGTCGGCCTCGACTGTGCATCGACCGAATTCTTCAAGAACGGCAAATACGTTCTCGAGGGCGAAGGCCGCACGCTGGAATCGGGTGCGATGGCTGAATACCTCGCAGACCTCGTTGCAAAGTATCCGATCATTTCCATCGAAGACGGTATGGCTGAAGACGACTGGGACGGATGGAAGACATTGACCGACCTCATCGGCAATAAGTGCCAGCTGGTCGGCGACGATCTCTTCGTCACCAACTCCGCACGTCTGCGCGATGGCATCAAGATGGGCGTTGCAAACTCCATCCTCGTCAAGGTCAACCAGATCGGTTCGCTCTCCGAGACGCTGGATGCGGTGGAAACCGCGCACAAGGCTGGCTACACCGCCGTTATGTCGCACCGCTCGGGCGAGACGGAAGATTCCACCATTGCCGATCTCGCTGTCGCGACGAACTGCGGTCAGATCAAGACCGGCTCGCTCGCTCGTTCCGACCGGCTTGCAAAGTACAACCAGCTGATCCGCATCGAAGAAATGCTCGGTCCGCAGGCTGCATACGCCGGCCGTTCAATCCTGCGTGGTTAATTCGCCAGGATTTCCGGGAGCTTTTCTGCCTTAAGAGCTAGCAGTATTACAGGCTAGCAGCACATTTCTACGTCATCCTCGGCCCTGTGCCGAGGATCTGCCAACGTCTCGTCAATTCGATACCTAGCAGATGCTCGGGTCACGCGCGAGCATGGTGGAGGAGGAGAGCTTTCAGAACGACGTCATTGTTGAAGCCCGCCTCTCGGCGGGCTTTTTAATGCCCATTTGCCAATCGCCTGTTAAGGTCAACGGATAGTTAAACAATCCACTCTAGTCTCAGAATCAAGTTACGCGTTTTGAGGCATCTCTCCGGCATGTGGACCAGACATCATAAAAAGAGACGATTCGGTCGGCTGATCGTTCCAGCCATCACCATCGCTTTTCTTTCCTATTTCGGCTATCATTCCATCCATGGCGACTTCGGCCTGCAGGCAACCGAGCGGCTTGAGCGCCAGCGCATGACACGCACTGCGGAACTTGCAAAGCTGACGCAGGCCCGTGTGGCGCTGGAGCGGCAGGTGGAATTGCTGAGTGATGGCTCGCTCGAGCGGGACATGATCGATGAGATTTCGCGTTATCAGCTGAATATGTCCCGCACGGACGAAATCGTCATCATGAACACATATTTCTGATTAACCTGAATCAAGTTAATTAATGATTTTTGATTTATTCACAGCATCTTAGCGTGAATATGTGCCATGCGTTTAAAGCATTGCTGCATGGCGTTTTCTTGAATATGGTACGCGCCACTCTATCCATTCAAATGGCAACTCAGGGAGGGATGAATGGCGCCGCGAAAATCAGCGACCGTATCCGGCCGCAAGACCACGGCAAAGGCTGCAACCGAATTCACCGGCAAGAACAGCCCCGACTTCTCCAAGGAAGACGAACTTCACGCTTACCGTGAAATGTTGCTCATCCGCCGCTTCGAGGAAAAGGCCGGCCAGCTCTACGGTATGGGCTTTATCGGTGGTTTCTGTCACCTCTACATCGGCCAGGAAGCCGTTGTTGTCGGCATGCAGATGTCGCAGAAGGAAGGCGATCAGGTCATCACCGCTTATCGTGACCATGGACACATGCTTGCACTCGGCATGAGCGCGCGTGGCGTCATGGCCGAATTGACCGGCCGCCGCGGCGGTCTGTCGAAAGGCAAGGGCGGCTCCATGCACATGTTCTCCAAGGAGAAGCATTTCTATGGAGGCCACGGCATCGTTGGTGCGCAGGTTTCGCTCGGCACCGGTCTCGCCTTCGCCAACAAATATCGCGGCAACGACAATGTCTCCGTGACCTATTTCGGTGATGGCGCTGCCAACCAGGGCCAGGTCTATGAGAGCTTCAACATGGCTGCTCTCTGGAAACTGCCGATCATCTATATCGTCGAAAACAACCGTTATGCCATGGGCACCTCGACCGCCCGCGCCACCGCCCAGTCGAACTATTCGCTGCGTGGCCAGTCCTTCGGCATTCCCGGCGTTCAGGTGGATGGCATGGATGTGCGCGCCGTTAAGGCCGCAGCCGACCAGGCGCTGGAACATTGCCGTTCCGGCAAGGGTCCGATCATTCTGGAAATGCTGACCTATCGTTACCGTGGTCACTCCATGTCCGACCCGGCGAAATACCGTTCCAAGGATGAAGTGCAGAAGATGCGCTCCGAACATGACCCGATCGAGCAGGTCAAGGCACGGCTTCTGGAGCAGGGCTGGGCAAGCGAAGACGAACTCAAGGCCATCGACAAGGATGTCCGTGATATCGTCGCCGATAGCGCAGACTTCGCCCAGAACGACCCAGAGCCGGATGTATCCGAGCTTTACACCGACATTCTGCTCTGATCGGGAAAGGGAAACCAATGCCAGTAGAAATTCTTATGCCCGCCCTTTCTCCGACCATGGAGGAAGGCACGCTTTCCAAGTGGCTAAAAAAGGAAGGCGACAAGGTCACCTCCGGTGACGTGATCGCCGAGATCGAGACCGACAAGGCGACCATGGAAGTGGAAGCCGTGGACGAAGGCGTGATCGGCAAGCTGCTGATCGAGGCCGGCACCGAAGGTGTCAAGGTCAACACGGCAATCGCCGTTCTTCTTCAGGATGGCGAAAGCGCTGACGCGATCTCTTCTTCCGCCAAGAAGGAAGAGCCGAAGGCGGAAGCTGCCAATTCTGGTTCTGACGCCGCTGGCGGCAAGACCCGCGAAGCTGCCGAAGAGCCGAGCGCTGCCAAGGAAGCCGCCAAGGTTCCAGCTGCCCCGAAGATCGAAGCTGCAGCCGATCCGGACATTCCGGAAGGCACGGAAATGGTGATGACGACAGTGCGTGAAGCACTGCGCGACGCCATGGCCGAAGAAATGCGCGCCGACGAAAAAGTCTTCGTCATGGGTGAAGAAGTCGCCGAATATCAGGGCGCCTACAAGATCACCCAAGGCCTGTTGCAGGAATTCGGCGAGCGCCGCGTCATCGACACCCCGATCACCGAGCACGGTTTTGCCGGTATCGGCGTCGGTGCGGCCATGACTGGCCTCAAGCCCATCGTCGAATTCATGACCTTCAACTTTGCCATGCAGGCGATCGACCAGATCGTCAACTCGGCGGCGAAGACGCTTTACATGTCGGGCGGCCAGATGGGCGCGCCGATGGTGTTCCGTGGTCCCTCGGGTGCCGCTGCTCGCGTTGGCGCGCAGCACTCGCAATGTTACGCCGCATGGTACAGCCATATTCCGGGCCTCAAGGTCGTCATGCCTTACACGGCAGCCGACGCCAAGGGTCTGCTGAAGGCGGCTATCCGCGATCCGAACCCGGTCATCTTCCTTGAGAACGAAATTCTCTACGGCCAGAGCTTCGAAGTGCCGAAGCTCGATGATTTCGTGCTGCCAATCGGCAAGGCGCGCATTCACCGCAAGGGCAAGGACGCGACCATCGTTTCCTTCGGCATCGGCATGACCTATGCCATCAAGGCGGTAGCGGAACTCGAAAAGCTCGGCATCGATGTCGAACTGATCGATCTGCGCACCATCCGTCCGATGGATCTGCCCACCGTCATCGAATCGGTCAAGAAGACCGGTCGTCTGGTCACGGTCGAGGAAGGCTTCCCGCAGTCATCGGTCGGTGACTTCATCGCCAACCAGGTCATGCGCGCCGCTTTCGATCACCTCGATGCGCCGATCCTGACGATTGCTGGCAAGGACGTTCCGATGCCCTACGCGGCGAACCTCGAAAAGCTGGCTCTGCCCAACGTCGATGAAGTCGTTCAGGCCGTCAAAACCGTCTGCTACAAGTAAGGGGAGGCGTTTCGATGCCGATAAACATCACCATGCCTGCCCTTTCCCCCACGATGGAAGAGGGCAATCTGGCCAAGTGGCTGGTCAAGGAAGGCGACAAGGTCGCACCCGGTGACGTGATCGCCGAGATCGAGACCGATAAGGCGACCATGGAAGTGGAAGCCGTCGACGAAGGCACCGTTGCCAAGCTGGTCGTTCCGGCCGGCACGGAAGCCGTCAAGGTCAATGCCCTCATCGCAATCCTCGCCGCCGATGGCGAGGATGTGGCCGAGGCGGCAAAGGGTGGCGATGCCGCTCCTGCCAAGGCGGAAGCCCCGAAGCAGGAAGCCGCAAAGGCTGAAGCGCCGAAGGAAGAAAAATCCGAAGCTGCTCCTGCCAAGGCTGAAAAGCCGGCCGCCGATCAGGCACCTGCTTCTTCCACACCGGCCCCGGTTGCAAAGTCCGGCGAGCGCATCTTCGCTTCGCCGTTGGCACGTCGTCTCGCCAAGGAAGCTGGTCTCGACCTATCGGCCGTTTCAGGTTCCGGCCCGCATGGCCGTATCGTGAAGACAGACGTCGAAAAGGCTGCCGCTTCCGGCGGTGCAAAGGCTGCGCCGACCGCGGCTGCTGCATCCGCAGGGGCACCGGCCCCCACACTCGCCAAGGGTCAGTCGGACGAAGCGGTTCTCAAGCTGTTCGAAGAAGGCTCCTATGAGCTTGTGCCGCATGATGGAATGCGCAAGGTCATCGCTAAGCGTCTGGTCGAATCCAAGCAGACCGTTCCGCATTTCTACGTTTCGGTCGATTGCGAACTGGATACGCTTCTGGCGCTGCGCGCCCAGCTTAACGCTGCTGCCCCCGAAAAGGATGGCAAGCCAGCCTACAAGCTGTCGGTCAATGATATGGTCATCAAGGCGCTGGCGCTTGCGCTTCGTGACGTGCCTGACGCCAACGTCTCCTGGACGGAAAGCGCCATGGTCAAGCACAAGCATTCGGATGTCGGCGTCGCCGTTTCCATTCCGGGTGGCCTGATCACGCCGATCATCCGCAAGGCCGAGCAGAAGTCGCTCTCCACCATCTCCAACGAGATGAAGGACTACGGTAAGCGCGCGAAAGAGCGCAAGCTGAAGCCCGAGGAGTATCAGGGCGGAACGACCGCCGTGTCCAACATGGGCATGATGGGCGTAAAGAGCTTCTCCGCCGTCATCAACCCGCCGCATGCCACCATTCTGGCGGTCGGCGCGGGTGAAGAACGCGCGGTCGTCAAGAACGGCGAGATCAAGATCGCCAACGTCATGACCGTCACGCTCTCCACCGACCATCGTTGCGTCGATGGCGCGCTCGGAGCCGAACTGATCGGCGCCTTCAAGCGCTACATCGAAAACCCGATGGGCATGCTGGTTTGATCGGAGAATAAAATGGTGAAGTCGGTCCTCTGCTTTGGCGATTCCCTGACCTGGGGATCAAATGCGGAAACGGGTGGCCGGCATAGCCATGACGATCTTTGGCCGAGCGTCTTGCAAAAGGCGCTCGGTTCCGACGTGCATGTGATCCACGAAGGTCTTGGCGGTCGCACCACCGCCTATGACGACAACACCGCCGATTGCGACCGCAACGGTGCGCGGATTCTTCCGACGTTGCTGCACAGCCATGCGCCGCTTGATCTGGTGATTATCATGCTTGGCACCAACGACATGAAACCGGCGATCCATGGGTCGGCGATTGTTGCCATGAAGGGCGTCGAGCGGCTGGTGAAGCTCACGCGCAACCATATCTGGCAGGTGCCGGACTGGGAAGCGCCTGACGTGCTGATCGTCGCTCCGCCGCAGCTTTGCGAGACGGCAAATCCTTTCATGGGCGCGATCTTTCGTGATGCAATCGATGAATCGGCAATGCTGGCATCCGTTTACCGGGATCTGGCCGACGAGCTCGATTGCGGCTTTTTCGATGCGGGTTCCGTGGCGCGCACGACGCCGGTGGATGGCGTCCATCTCGATGCTGAAAATACGCGGGCCATCGGGCGAGGGCTGGAGCCCGTCGTTCGCATGATGCTCGGACTTTAAGAACAATTCCCGGTCGTGGCGCTGCTCGCGACCCGATAGGACAAGGCAGGATTTCCAATGGCTCAATCATATGACGTCATCATCATCGGTTCGGGACCGGGCGGTTACATTGCCGCGATCCGCGCAGCCCAGCTCGGCATGAAGGTTGCCGTCGTGGAGCGTGAGCATCTGGCCGGCATCTGCTCCAACTGGGGCTGCATTCCCACCAAGGCGCTGCTGCGCACCGCCGATGTCATGCACACCGCCACCCATGCGAAGGATTATGGCCTGACGCTGGAAGGCTCGATCAAGCCTGACGTCAAGGCAATCGTGGCGCGCTCGCGCGGCATTGCAGCGCGCATGAACAATGGCGTCGGTTTCCTGTTCAAGAAGAACAAGGTCGACATCATCTGGGGTGAAGCCAAGATTACGAAGCCGGGCGAAATCGTGGTCGGCACGTCCACCAAGCCGGTGGTGCAGCCGCAGGGTCCCGTTCCGAAGAACACGCTGGGCGAGGGCACCTACAATGCCAAGCACATCATCGTCGCGACAGGCGCACGCCCACGCGCGCTGCCTGGCATCGAGCCGGATGGCAAGCTGATCTGGACCTATTTCGAAGCGATGAAGCCGGAAGAAATGCCGAAGTCGTTGCTCGTCATGGGTTCGGGTGCCATCGGCATTGAATTCGCCAGCTTCTACCGCACCATGGGTGTGGACGTGACCGTTGTCGAAATCATGAGCCAGGTCATGCCTGTAGAAGACGCGGAAATCTCCACCTTCGCCAAGAAGCAGCTTGAGAAGCAGGGCATGAAAATCCATCTGGAAACCAAGGTTTCCAAGGTGGAGAAGGGCGCGAACTCCATCACCGCGACGCTGGAGAAGAAGGACGGTTCTTCCGAGAAGATCACGGCTGATCGCATGATCTCCGCCGTCGGCGTCGTTGCCAACATAGAAGGCATCGGTCTTGAGGCTGCTGGCGTGAAGACTGATCGCGGCTTCATCGTCATCGACGGTTATGGCAAGACCAACGTTCCCGGCATCTACGCCATCGGCGACGTTGCTGGCCCGCCGCTGCTCGCCCACAAGGCCGAGCATGAGGCCGTCATCTGCGTCGAAAAGATCGCCGGTCTGCCGAATGTTCACCCGATGGACAAGCTGAAGATTCCAGGCTGCACCTATTGCAACCCGCAGGTCGCGTCTGTCGGTCTTACCGAAGCCAAGGCAAAGGAACAGGGTCGCGATATCCGCGTCGGCCGGTTCTCTTTCGCGGCAAACGGCAAGGCAGTTGCTCTTGGTGAAGATCAGGGCATGGTCAAGACCATCTTCGACAAGAAGACCGGCGAGCTGCTCGGCGCCCATATGGTCGGTGCTGAAGTGACCGAACTCATCCAGGGCTTCGTCGTCGCCATGAATCTGGAGACGACCGAAGAAGATTTGATGCACACCATCTTCCCGCACCCGACCATTTCGGAGTCGATGAAGGAAAGCGTGCTCGACGCTTACGGACGTGTGCTCAACGCATAAGTGCCGCGTGATACCCGGCATTGTCTAACCTTGCCGGGTGTCCCATATGTCTCGATGCAGCCCTAAGGCAGGCTGCTGTTTCAGGGAGCGTGGGAATGGAAAGTGTAGGCTGGATTGCAGCAATCATCATCGGCGGTCTCGCCGGCTGGCTTGCGGGCAAGCTCATGGACATGCGCTTCGGCATCTTCATGAACATCGTGCTTGGCATTGTCGGTTCGGTCGTCGCTGTCGCCGTGCTGCGAACCTTCGATGTTTTCGTTCAGGATAGCAGGCTCGGTTATTTCGTCACATCGTTCCTCGGCGCAAGCCTCTTGCTGTTTCTGGCAAAGCTCGTGCGGCGCTGACAAGGCTTCGTGACCGGAAGGGGCTTACGCTTTTTCTGGAATTGTTCTAAAGCATCGCACCAAAGATGTCTGGATCGCCAAAGGCGATGGAAGCAGGTTTTTATGGTCACTATTCTCGACAGGACGTCGTCCGACGAAAAGCGTATCCGCCACCCGGAAAAGGCGCACAAGCCCGATACCGAGGTGATGCGCAAGCCGGAATGGATTCGCGTCAAGGCACCGACCTCCAAAGGCTATCATGAGACGCGCGAGCTGGTTCGCAGCCATAAGCTCGTCACGGTGTGCGAGGAAGCCGGCTGTCCGAATATCGGTGAATGCTGGGACAAGAAGCACGCGACCTTCATGATCATGGGTGAAATATGCACCCGCGCCTGCGCCTTCTGCAACGTCGCCACCGGCAAGCCCAATCCGCTTGATATGAACGAACCCGAGAACGTCGCCAAGGCCGTGAAGCAGATGGGGCTTTCGCACGTCGTCATCACCTCGGTCGACCGTGACGATCTCGCCGATGGCGGTGCTGAACATTTCGAAAAGGTCATCTGGGCGATCCGCGCCGCGTCTCCGACGACGACCATCGAAATCCTCACGCCCGACTTCCTGAAGAAGCCCGGTGCGCTGGAGCGTGTCGTCGCCGCCAAGCCTGACGTCTTCAACCACAATATGGAAACCGTTCCGGGCAATTACCTCACGGTTCGTCCGGGCGCGCGTTATTTCCACTCCGTACGCCTGTTGCAGCGGGTGAAGGAGCTGGACCCGACCATGTTCACCAAGTCAGGCATCATGGTTGGCCTTGGCGAAGAGCGCAACGAAGTGCTGCAATTGATGGACGACCTGCGCAGCGCCGACGTGGACTTCCTGACCATCGGCCAATATCTGCAGCCGACCCGCAAGCACCACAAGGTCGAGGCTTACGTCACGCCGGAAGAGTTCAAATCCTACGAGACGGTCGCCTACACTAAGGGCTTCCTGATGGTCTCTTCCAGCCCGTTGACCCGGTCGTCCCACCATGCCGGTGACGATTTCGAACGCCTGCGTGCGGCCCGCGAAAAGAAGCTGCTGGCAGCAGCTGAATAAGAGGCAGAGGTTCGACAAGATAAGTTGCTGAAGAGGGCGATATTCGCGCTCTTCGCCGCCATGCTCGGGCTTTGTCCTGAGCATCTGCGGCCCATCAATTATACGATACGGGTTTGGCTTCCCGGGACAGGGCCGAGGATGACGTGAGTGGGAGGCAAGGCTTGTGAAATGGCTCAGCCGCCTGTTCCCGGCCTTCAACCCAATCACACCACGACCTTCTCGGGCCTATGCGCCCGCATACATAGAACAACGCTCAGCACCACCGAGCAGATTGCGACGACCTCGACAAGCGTCGGGCCACGTCCTTCCCAGAGAAAACCGTAAAGCAACGCAAACAGCGTTTCGAAAAGGATCATCTGCCCGACCATGGTGAGAGGCAGAAGGCGGCTCATCCTGTTCCAGAGCGCATTTCCCAGAATGGAAGCGGTGAAGCCGAGCCCTGCCGCGACCGCGGCAAAATGCAGCCAGTCCTCTGTTCCATGCGTGTTTTCACCAAAGATGAAGGCGGGGATGGCGAGCGCAAGCGCAAGAGCGCCGGTTACCACACCCGTCATCATGTTCCAGTCGTCCGCGCTGACGTCATGAAGGCGGGATAGCCAACGGGCATTACCAACCGCGAAAGCCGTCCATGACACGAGTGCGCCCAGCGCGCAGGCAAGGCCAAGGATGCGCGACATATCCAGTCCCGTCTCGCTCTCCGTCAGCGACTGCCAGGAAATGCCGATAATGCCGATCGCGCCGAAAGCAAGCGACGGCCAGAGCCGTTTCAGCGACACCGCGCCGTGATCGCGACTGCCGATAACAGTGACGGCAACCGGCAGAAAGCCGATAATGATCGACGTGAAGGCGACACCGCTCAGCTTCACCGCCGTCGATATGAAGACATAATAGGCGATGTTGCCAATCATGCTCAGCCAGCCGAGCGCGAACCATTCACGCGCACCGAAATGGGCCGATACCCGTTTGAGGCGCGGCCCGATTATAATGAGGGAAATCAGCCCGTAGGTGAGATAACGCGCCGTCGAGAGTTGCAGCGCGGAAAAATCCGGCACGAGTTTGGGTGCGAGGAATATCCCGCCCCAGAGCGCACCCGCCAGCATGCCGTAAAAAACACCGAGACCTGTCTTGTTCATGTCATGTCACATCCGCATTCACGATTGTCCGCGATGTGCCACAGGCCTTGTGCGGCTGTCTTGACAAAAACTCCTGATGAATTGTCAGCGGTTTCAGTGGATGCCTCGGTTACGGCGATAGGCGGCCGGTGTTTCGCCCACACTATTGCGCATGGCGCGCGTTAGAGCCGTCTGGTCGGAAAAACCTGCCCGCAGAGCGATTTCGGCGATAGGCAGAGAAGAATCGTTGAGCAGGGCGCAGACCTTGTCCATGCGCAGTCCGGTAAGCCAGCGGTGAGGCGAGAGACCGAATTCCTCGATAAACAGGGCATGAAGGCGACTTTCGCTGATCGACGCGCAGGCCGCCAGCATGTCGATGGTCCAGGGAAAGAAGGGCTCCGCCCCGACGACCGCTCCAAGCCAGCGCAGGCGCTCGCGAATATCGGTTTTTTCATTGGCGAGGCTGTCGACAAGAAGCGGCGCCCACAGGCCAGCTATGTCGTCGCGGCGTCCATCCGTTCCGATGAGACTGCGCATATAAGCGATCAATTGCCGTGTGTCCGGGGCAATATCGAGAAAGGGCGAGCGGGCAAATTTCTCGAGTGTGCGTTCGGAAACGGCACTTTCATCGAGATCGACCACCAAAGAATGGTTGATTGCAGTCGATTCCTGCGTGTGCGGTGCGTCGCGATGGATGAAGACGCCGCGCCCGGTCGACAATTCGTCCTGCTGCCCGGCCACATCGATCCGCAGGCGGCCGGAGACGGGAAGAACGATCTGCACGAAGCCGTGCCGTTCCTTTGGTCTTTCCTGCCTGTAGGTTCTGATATCGGCGGATGCGGATGTCATGACGCTGTCGTTTCCATTGTGCAAAGAAATGGCCGCCTCGAAAAAGCGGCCGGTTTCATTGCTTGATTATGACATCGTCTGGAAGATTGGACCAGCCGGCTTTATCGCTCAGCGATGGGAAACGGCAGTTAACAGTCTTCCTTGGCGGTCGATTCGCCGCGTTTGCGTTTGCGCAAAACCGGCTTGTTCTCTCTCGCCTCGCATTTCGCGACGTCGATGAGATAGGCAAGCATCGGCATTTCGTTCATCGATGCGAGTTGCTTGGCGGATTCGAGAAGGTTGATGATGTTGGAAAAATCGTCCATCGGCTCACTCAGTGGCTCAAAGCGGTTATGTCGGGTGTGAACCCAAGGATGAATAAGCGCGGTGAAAATGGGAGGTTCCAGCGCCGTTGCATCCCATGGGTGTAATATTAGTCGCAAATAAATAGCAATCCCTGCGAGGGGGTTGCAATAGTTAAATTTCCGTAACGTCCGACACTGGCGTCGCGCCGCTGAAGAATATTGCTCACTTTATTGGACAATGGCACGGCGACGAGGATGAGGTTTATTCGATGCCGAATTATCTTGAAAACGTTGAGGATGCAGCTGCGATTATCGCGTCTGCACGCCGTATTATGGTCGTCGGCTGCTCCGGCGGTGGAAAATCGACACTCTCGCAAAAACTCGCAACCGCCTTCGGGCTTCGCTATATTTCCATGGATCGCGACATTTTCTGGTTGCCCGGCTGGCAGTTGCGCCCGCGCGAAGAACAGCGGCAGAGGATCGCGGCCATCATCACCGAAGACCGATGGCTGATGGATGGCAGCAATCCGTCATCGTTCGACTTGCGCCTGCCAAGAACGGATATCGTTCTTTGGGTACGCATGCCGCGCTGGCTTTGCCTGTGGGGTGCGATCAGCCGGATCGTGAAGGGTTATGGCAAGGCCCGGCCCGAAATGGCGGCAGGTTGCCCGGAAAGAATAGACCTCGATTTCCTGCGCTATATCTGGAATTTCGAACACCGCCATACTCCGATCTTCGAAGAGAATTTCGCGCTTCACGGCCCCAATGTGCCGATATTCCAGCTGAAAAGCCGAAAACAGCTTCGCCGCCTTCTTGATCTTCTCGTGATCGAGGATTAACTGCCGCTCATGCCACAGTTCGAAACGCATCGCATTGTCAAACACTCGCCCGACCGCATGTACGACCTCGTCGCCGATGTGGAGAAATATCCGCAGTTTCTGCCGCTTTGCGAGGCGCTGACCGTCCGCTCGCGCAAGGAGCGGGATGGCAAGGTGCTGCTGGTGGCGGATATGACTGTCGGCTACAAAGCCATTCGCGAGACCTTCACCACGCAGGTGTTATTGAACCCGGCCGAACGCGCCATCGACGTGAAATATATCGACGGGCCGTTCAAATATCTCGATAATCGCTGGCGTTTCGAGGCGGCCGAAAATGGCGGCGCGACCATTCATTTCTTCATCGATTATGAATTCAAGAGTCGCCTGCTCGGAGCGGTGATGGGCTCGATGTTCGATCGGGCTTTCCGAATGTTCGCGGAAGCCTTCGAGACCCGCGCCGACAAAATTTACACCGACCCCGCCTGATTGAGGGCAATCCACATCTCAAGCGCGGTTTTGACAGTCGCAAGCCGGATTTCAGTACGGCCGATGTCTCCGTAACGCATCTCGTGATGCAGGACGTGGCCGTTGCGAGCCTTGGCGGCCAGATGCACCAGCCCCACCGGTTTTTCGGCCGAGCCGCCGCCCGGGCCGGCAATGCCTGTCACCGCCACGGCGAAATCGGCGCGCGAGCGGAAGAGGGCGCCATGCGCCATCTGCAATGCGGTCTGCCGGGAGACGGCGCCAAATTCTGTCAGTACCTCGGCGCCAACCCCCAGCATGTCCCTCTTGGCGTCATTGGTATAGGTGACGAAACCGCGGTCGACGACAGCGGAGGAGCCGGCAATCTCCGTCAGCGCGCCGGCGATCAGTCCTCCGGTGCAGCTCTCCGCCGTCGAGACCATCAAGCCACGGGCGGTGAAATCGGCAATGATACGCCGCGCCAATTCTTGAATGTCTTCGGGGAAAAGGCTCATAGCGGTCTGCCCCGGTAAACAACGGTTGCAGTGGCGATTGCGGCTATGCCTTCACGGCGGCCGACGAAACCGATCGTCTCATTGGTCGTCGCCTTCACCGAGCAGCGCTCCAGCGCGATGCCGAGCATGTCCGCGAGGGCTTCCCGCATGGCTTGGCGGTGCGGGCCGATGCGCGGGGCTTCGGCGATCAAAGAAACATCGGCATTCATGATCGTGCCGCCATTGTCGCGCACGACCTTGGCCGCATGCTCGAGGAAGATGCGCGAGGCTGCGCCCTTCCATTGCGGATCGGAAGGCGGGAAATGATCGCCGATATCGCCAGCGCCGCAGGTGGCGAGCAGCGCATCCGTCAGGGCGTGCAGCGCCACATCGGCATCCGAGTGACCTTTCAGTCTCTGATCGTGTTCGATGAAGATGCCGCACAGCGTCACGCCGTCGCCGGCCTCAAGCTGATGAACGTCGTAACCATTGCCGGTGCGCACATCGGGCAATGCGTGGGAGAGCTTTTCATCGGCCATGGCGATATCCCGCTTGAGAGTGAGTTTTACATTGTCGACCGAGCCATCGGTCAGCGTCACCGTCAGCCCGGCCCATTCGGCAATCGACGCATCATCGGTGAAATCGGTTTTGCCCGACGCCGAAGCGGCGCGATGTGCACCGAGAATATCGCCATAGGCGAAACTCTGCGGTGTCTGCGCCGCATAAAGTCCCTGCCGGGAAACCGTCTCGACGACACGCTCGCCCGCACCGCGCTTCAGCGTATCGGTGACGGGCAGCGCAGGCAGAACGCCGCCCGCACCCGCCCGGTGCAGCGCGACGATACGTTCCAGCATATCCTCGGCAACGAAAGGCCGTACGGCATCATGGATCATTACATGTGTAAGGCCGTGCGAGGAGAGCGCCTCAAGGCCGGCCAGAACCGATTGCTGGCGCGTCGCGCCGCCCGTTACCGTGGTGATGCGTTCGCCGGCATCGAGCCGACCAAGGATTGGAGACAACAGGGCCGCATCGTCGGCATGGCTGACCACCACGATGGGGCAGGCATCGTTCCACCGCAGGAAGGTCGCCAATGTATGCTCGATCACGGCCCTGCCACCGATCGGGCGATATTGCTTCGGCCCTTCCTCAGGGGAGCCTGCCCTTTCACCGCGTCCGGCGGCGACGATGACGATGCCGAGTTTCATAGTACTTTCCTGCATTGGTCATATGCTTTGTGCGCAACCCTTAGCGGTTGACAGTCCTGCTGTAGCGTTTCAAAACCCGGATGGCCAGCCCGATAAGACGCGCATTCGCTTCCGCGTGTCGCAGGATCGATCGTCATTGCGCCTTTGAACTTGCACAAATTACTGTCGACAGCAAAACAGGCAGGCAACCGCCCAGCAAATAAAAGATGCAACCCTTTAAAAGTGCTTGGCAACCGCACAAACACTGTCTAAAAATAATGCAAATAACCCTTCTGCACGAAAGATCATCAGTTGCCTTTTCCGGAATTGTCAGAACCGTTCAGCATCGGCTCCGTCACGATCCGTAATCGTGCCGTGCTGGCGCCCATGTCTGGCGTGACGGATCTGCCATTCCGCCAACTGGCCTGGCGTTATGGCGCGGGCCTTGTCGTGACCGAAATGGTCGCCAGCCGCGAACTCGTCGCCAACAGGGGGGAATCCTGGGCGCGGCTGAAAAATGCCGGCATGGTTCCGCATATGGTGCAGCTTGCCGGGCGCGAGGCGCATTTCATGGCCGAAGCCGCGAAGATTGCCGCCGATAACGGCGCCGGTATTATCGATATCAATATGGGATGTCCGGCCAAGAAGGTGACGGGCGGTTATTCGGGCTCGGCGTTGATGCGCGATCCCGATCATGCGCTCTCGCTGATCGAGGCGACAGTTAATGCCGTCGACGTGCCCGTGACGCTGAAGATGCGGCTCGGCTGGGATGAAAACACCATCAATGCGCCTGAGATTGCCCGCCGTGCCCAAGCGGCAGGTGTGCAGCTCATCACAATTCACGGCCGCACCCGCATGCAGTTTTATGAGGGGCGCGCGGACTGGGACGCCATCCGCGCAGTGCGCGAGGTGATTTCCGTGCCTCTCATCGCCAATGGCGATGTCGAGACGGCCGACGATGCGCGGGAAATCCTGCGCCGTTCCGGCGCAGATGCCGTCATGGTTGGTCGCGGTGCGCAGGGTCAGCCCTGGCTGCCGGCCGTTCTCGCCGGACACGCTGCGCCGCAACGTGCCGAGATTGCCGATATCGCTGTTGAGCATTACGACATGATGCTGGAATTTTACGGAAGGGAAGCCGGTCTCCGGCACGCCCGCAAACATCTGGGCTGGTATCTCGACCGTTTCGCGCCGGAGATCGACACGCCCGATAAGGCTCAAATCATGACATCGCGTGACACGGGGGAGGTAGCTGATCTGCTGCGTTCCGCTCTTTACGCAAATGCGGGCGAAGACGCCGCAAGGAAGGCCGCATGAGCGCCGACAAACACAGCCCGGCAGATGCAAATCCGCTTGCCATGGCGGTTCTAAACGCCGTGCAGAACCCCGTCATTCTGGTGGATGCCGAGGGTTTCATCGCCTTTGCCAATTGGGAAGCCGAAGCCTTTTTCGGGGCGAGCGCCTCGCATTTGGCGCGCTACCGGGTTTCCACCTTCATTCCCTTCGGCAGCCCGCTGCTGGCGCTTATCGATCAGGTGCGGGAGCGCCGCGCACCCGTCAATGAATATCGCGTCGATCTGAGTTCACCGCGCCTCGGTCAGGATAAGCTGGTTGACCTCTATGTGGCGCCCGTTGTCAGCGAGGCGGGTTCGGTGGTCGTCGTTTTCCAGGAACGGTCGATGGCCGACAAGATCGACCGGCAATTGACCCATCGCGCCGCCGCCCGCTCGGTCACTGGCCTTGCTTCCATGCTTGCGCATGAGATCAAGAATCCTCTATCCGGTATTCGGGGTGCTGCGCAGCTTCTGGAAATGTCGGTTCCGGACGAGGACCGTGCCCTGACCCGATTGATCTGCGACGAGACAGACCGCATCGTCTCGCTGGTCGATCGTATGGAAGTGTTTTCCGACGAGCGGCCGGTGGACCGCGTGCCGGTCAACATCCATTCCGTGCTCGATCATGTAAAGGCGATCGCCAAGGCCGGTTTTGCCCGCAACATCAAGATATCAGAGAATTACGACCCCTCACTGCCGCCAGTCTATGCCAATCGCGACCAGTTGGTGCAGGTCTTCCTCAATCTGGTGAAGAATGCGGCTGAAGCCGTGGGCAACCAGCCGGACGGCGAAGTCGTTCTGACCACCGCCTATCGCCCCGGCATCCGCCTGTCGGTCGCCGGCAGCCGGGAGCGCATCTCGCTACCGCTCGAATTTTGCGTGCATGACAATGGTCCGGGCGTCCCGGCCGATCTTCTGCCGCATCTCTTCGACCCGTTTATAACCACCAAGACAAATGGTTCGGGCCTCGGCCTCGCGCTGGTCGCCAAGCTCATCGGTGCCCATGGCGGCATCGTCGAATGCGACAGCCAGAACCACCGCACGACTTTCCGCGTATTGATGCCCGTCTCGCCTGAAGTGGCGCTTGACGACATCACCTTGCCGAACACGACAGGAAATGACCTATGACAGCTACGATCCTCGTCGCCGATGATGACGCCGCAATCCGTACGGTGCTGAACCAGGCGCTTAGTCGCGCCGGTTACGACGTGCGCATCACCTCCAATGCCGCAACGCTCTGGCGCTGGGTGTCTGCGGGTGAGGGCGATCTTGTCGTGACCGATGTCGTGATGCCGGACGAAAACGCCTTCGATTTGCTGCCGCGCATCAAGAAGGCCCGCCCGGACCTGCCGGTTCTGGTCATGAGCGCACAGAACACCTTCATGACGGCAATAAAGGCCTCGGAAAAGGGCGCTTACGATTATCTGCCCAAGCCCTTCGACCTGACGGAGCTGATCGCCATCATCGGCCGCGCACTCTCAGAGCCGAAGCGCAAGCCGGCGAAGCTGGATGACGACATGCAGGACGGTATGCCGCTCGTCGGCCGCTCCGCTGCGATGCAGGAAATCTACCGTGTTCTTGCCCGCCTGATGCAGACCGACCTGACGCTGATGATCACGGGTGAATCCGGTACGGGTAAGGAGCTGGTGGCGCGCGCGCTGCATGATTATGGCAAGCGCCGCAATGGTCCCTTCGTTGCCATCAACATGGCGGCCATCCCGCGCGATCTCATCGAATCCGAACTGTTCGGCCATGAAAAGGGCGCCTTTACCGGTGCTCAGAACCGCTCCACCGGCCGTTTCGAACAAGCCGAGGGCGGCACGCTGTTCCTCGATGAAATCGGCGACATGCCGATGGATGCCCAGACACGCCTTCTGCGCGTGTTGCAGCAGGGTGAATATACCACGGTGGGCGGACGCACGCCGATCCGTACCGATGTCCGAATCGTCGCCGCCACCAACAAGGACCTGAAGCAATCGATCAATCAGGGCCTCTTCCGTGAAGACCTCTATTATCGCCTGAACGTCGTGCCGTTGCGCCTGCCACCCTTGCGTGACCGCGCCGAGGATATTCCTGATCTGGTGCGCCATTTCATCCAGACGGGCGAGAAGGAAGGGCTGGAAGGCAAGCGTTTCGAGACCGAAGCGCTTGAAGTCATGAAGGCCTATGCCTGGCCCGGCAACGTGCGCGAGCTGGAAAACCTCATCCGCCGCCTGATGGCGCTTTATCCGCAGGAAGTCATCACCCGCGAGATCATCGAGCAGGAACTGCAATCGGATGTCCCCGACAGCCCGCTCGACAAGATGGCAGTCCGCACCGGTTCGCTCACGATTTCGCAGGCGGTCGAGGAGAACATGCGGGATTATTTCGCCGGCTTCGGCGATGGCCTGCCTCCTCCAGGTCTTTATGACCGCGTGCTGCGCGAACTCGAATATCCGCTCATTCTCGCGGCCTTGACGGCGACCCGCGGCAACCAGATCAAGGCTGCCGATCTTCTTGGCCTCAACCGCAATACGCTGCGCAAGAAAATCCGCGAGCTCGGCGTTTCCGTCTATCGTAGTTCCCGCCCCAGCTGAGAATGTTGACAAGGCCGCAGTTGTCGTTGCATTTTCGCCACATTGTGTTGCTTGGAAAACACTAGGAAGGACGGAGATTCGCCTGAGGGAGGCGAGTCCCGCCTGACTTCAGGATTGTGGTGCTGGCTGGCCAGCAATTGGGAGTAGTGCATGCGGAAACCCGCCGCCGAACGCGACGTTGCCGATGAGGCAGCGGGAATGGTGGTTGCCGATCGCAGGATGTCTTTCGCCCTGCCGGGGCTGGTGCTCGCTGGCATCGCGCTTGTCTGCGCCATCATCACCCTGTTCGTGCTTTTAGGCGTGACACCGATAGCCCCGACAACCAATGTCGTCATCGCCTCCGTCGTCATCAATTCGATCTTGGTGATCGGCCTGATCTTCCTCATCGGCCGCGAAATCAACCGGCTGCTGAAAGCACGTAAAAAGGGCAGGGCGGCGGCGCGTCTGCATGTCCGCATCGTCGTGCTTTTTTCCATTGTCGCGATTACGCCGGCCGTTCTTGTCGCCATCTTTGCCAGCCTGACGCTGAATGTCGGCCTCGATCGCTGGTTTTCGATCCGTACCCAGTCGATTGTCGAGTCATCGGGCAATATCGCCCAGGCCTATATGATGGAAAATGCCGGTTATCTGCAGGGCCAGACCCTGTCTATGGCAACCGATCTCGACCGCAACCGCGCGCTTTTTTATCTCGACCGTACCGGCTTCGTCGATCTGATGACTCGTCAGGCCAAGGGTCGCGGTCTGCTTGGCGCATTCCTGGTGCAGGAGGACGGCGATGCCGTCGCCCAGGCCGACATCAAAACCGAAAAACCGCTTCCCGCCATCCCCCACGACGCGCTCGAAAAGGCAGCCGCCGGCCAGCCGACCTTGATCCCACCGGGCATTACCAACCTTGTCGGCGCCATCATCAAGCTCGAAGGCATCAGCGGCACCTTCCTTTACACCGTACGCGCGGTCGATCCCAAGGTCATGACCGCGATGCGGCTGATGGAAGAGAACCGGGCGGAATACAAGAACATGGAGGCGGGCCGTGCGCCGCTGCAGATCGCCTTTGCGATCCTTTATCTCGGTTTTGCATTGATCGTGCTGTTGGCAGCCATCTGGACGGCGATTGCGGTGGCCGACCGTATCGTGCGGCCAATCCGTCTTCTCATCGGCGCCGCCGACAGTGTCGCAACCGGCAACATGCATGTGCTGGTGCCCGTGCGCGCCGTCGATGGCGACGTCGGGCGCCTGTCGCGCACTTTCAACAAGATGGTTTCTGAACTGCGCAGCCAGCAGGAGCAGATCATCGAGGCCAAGGACGATATTGACGACCGTCGCCGCTTCATCGAAGCCGTGCTATCGGGGGTGACCGCCGCTGTCATCGGCATTGATGAGAACCGCAGCATCACCATTGTCAACCCGTCCGGCGAAGAGTTCCTGGCGCTGAATTTCGATCAGCTGATGGGAGCGCAGCTTTCCGAGATTGCGCCGGAGATCGATCAGGTCGTGACGGAGGCAAACAGCTGGGCGCGTGGCAACTTCCGCAAGCAGATCAACATCATGCGGCGCGGCAAGGAACGGACGCTAAATGTGCAGGTGACCCGCGAGGATGCCCGCGACGGCCGCGACAGCTACGTGATCACCCTCGACGATATTACCGATCTCGTGATCGCCCAGCGTTCGACAGCATGGTCGGATGTGGCGCGCCGCATTGCGCATGAAATCAAGAACCCGCTAACGCCGATCCAGCTTTCCGCAGAGCGCATCAAGCGCCGTTTTGGCAAGCAGATCGACGAGAGCGACCGTGCGATCTTCGACCAGTGTACGGACACCATCGTTCGCCAAGTCGGCGATATCGGCCGAATGGTGGATGAATTCTCAGCCTTTGCACGCATGCCTAAACCGACGAAAGAAAAATCGGACCTGCGGTCGATCCTGAAGGATGCAGCTTTCCTTCGGGAAATCAGCGCCTCTGATACGAAGTTCACGACCGAGCTGGGCGATATCCCTCTGGAGGGCATGTTCGATGCCCGCATGCTGGGGCAAGCCTTCGGCAATCTCATCAAGAATGCGACGGAAGCCATCGAAGCGGTGGAAGGCGAAAAGCGGCCGGGGAAAATCCTGGTGCGCGCCTCCTTCGACGAAGCCAATTCCCGTTTCGTGGCTGACATCATCGACAATGGCCGCGGCCTGCCTGTTGAGAACCGTCACCGCATTCTCGAACCCTATATGACGATGCGGGACAAGGGCACGGGCCTCGGCCTCGCGATCGTCAAGAAAATCATCGAAGAACATGGCGGGTATCTGGAACTCCACGATGCCCCTGCCGAATTCGACCATGGCCATGGCGCCATGATCCGAGTGCTGCTGCCCTATATCGAGGCGGTCGGCGGCGAAAATAACAAGGAAGCAGCATATGGCGTCTGATATTTTGGTCGTGGATGACGAGGCGGACATTCGCGAAATCGTAGCGGGCATTCTTTCCGATGAGGGCCACGAGACGCGTATGGCCTTCGACAGCGACAGTGCGCTGGCGGCCATTTCCGAGCGTGTGCCGCGCCTGATCTTTCTCGACATCTGGATGCAGGGCTCGAAGCTCGACGGTCTGGCGCTGCTGGACGAGATCAAGAGCCGCCATCCCGAAATCCCGGTAGTCATGATTTCCGGTCACGGCAATATCGAAACCGCCGTCAACGCCATCAAGCGTGGCGCGTTCGATTTCATTGAAAAGCCCTTCAAGGCCGACCGCCTGATCCTGATAGCCGAGCGGGCGCTGGAAAACTCCAAGCTGAAGCGCGAGGTTCAGGAACTCAAGAAGCGCACCGGTGATGCGGTTGAGCTCGTCGGCGCGTCGCTTGCGGTGTCGCAGCTGCGCCAGACCATCGACCGGGTTGCGCCCACCAACAGCCGCATCATGATCCTCGGCCCTTCCGGTTCCGGCAAGGAGCTGGTTGCACGCATGGTGCATAAGAAGTCGTCACGCGCCAGCGGTCCTTTCGTGGCCCTGAATGCTGCGACGATCACCCCAGACCGTATGGAGATCGCGCTTTTCGGCACCGAAGGCCTGCCCGGGCAGCCCCGCAAGGTGGGCGCTCTGGAAGAGGCCCATCGCGGCGTTCTTTATCTGGATGAAGTCGGCGAAATGCCGCGCGAGACGCAGAACAAGATCCTGCGCGTGCTGGTCGACCAGCAGTTTGAGCGTGTCGGCGGCGGCAAGCGGGTGAAAGTCGATGTGCGCATCATTTCCTCGACCGCTCATCATCTCGAAAGCCTGATCGCGGAAGGGGCGTTCCGCGAGGATCTCTACCATCGTCTCGCCGTCGTACCGGTGAAGGTGCCGGCACTTTCCGAACGACGCGAGGATATTCCTTTCCTTGTCGATATGTTCATGCGCCAGATTTCCGAGCAGGCCGGCATCCGCCCGCGCAAGATCGGTGACGATGCCATGGCCGTTCTCCAGACACATGACTGGCCTGGCAATATCCGCCAGCTGCGCAACAACATCGAGCGCCTGATGATTCTCGCCCGTCCTGAAGGTGGCGAAGCGCCGATCTCGGCCGACATGCTGCCGGCGGATATTGGTGACATGCTGCCGAAGATTTCGGCGCAGGGTGACCAGCACATCATGACGCTGCCGTTGCGTGAAGCGCGTGAAATGTTCGAACGTGACTACCTGATGGCGCAGATCAACCGCTTCGGCGGCAATATTTCGCGCACCGCGGAATTTGTCGGCATGGAACGGTCGGCCCTGCATCGCAAACTGAAATCTCTCGGCGTATAAGGGACGAAGGCGCTTCGCCGTAACCGATTATTCCGTCAGAGAGACAGCATGAAAGTCATCATTTGCGGCGCAGGGCAGGTGGGTTACGGCATCGCCGAGCAATTGTCGCGGGAAGATAACGAAGTATCGGTCATCGACACCGCCGCGTCGCTGATTACCGCCATAACCGAAACGCTGGATGTGCGCGGTTATGTGGGTCATGGCGCGCATCCCGACATGCTGGCCAAAGCCGGCGCCGATCAGGCCGATATGATCATTGCCGTGACGTTGCATGACGAGATCAATATCGTCGCCTGCGAGGTGGCGCATGCGCTGTTCAGTGTGCCGACCAAAATCGCCCGCATCCGCGATCAGAGCTATCTGAAGCCGGAATATGCCGATCTCTTCAGCCGCGAGAACATGTCCATCGATGTCACGATTTCGCCTGAAGTCGAAGTCGGCAAGATGGTGTTGCGGCGTATCGCTTTTCCAGGCGCAACCGACGTCGTGCGGTTCGCGGAAGACACGATCTACATGCTGGCCATCGAATGCATGGAAGATTGTCCTGTCATCAACACGCCGCTGCAGCAGCTCTCCAACCTCTTTCCCGATCTCATTGCCACGGTAGTAGGCGTTTACCGGGATGGTATCCTCAAGGTGGCGCATTCTTCGGAACAGCTGCGGGTAGGTGACCTTGCCTACGTCATCTGTCAACGCCAGCATGCGCGCCGCACCCTGAGCCTCTTCGGCCATGAGGAGCAGGAAGCGCAGCGCATCGTGATTGCGGGCGCTGGCAATATAGGCCACTTCGTCGCACACAAGATTGAGGAGATGCAGCCGAAAACGCGGGTGAAGATCATCGAGGCGGACCGCGACAGAGCGGTTGCCGCATCCGAACAGCTTCGCAATACCATTGTCATGCATGGCTCGGCGCTCGACCAGAAAATCCTGATGCAGGCCGATATTCAGGATGCCGATCTGATCGTTACGCTCACTAATAACGACCAGACCAATATTCTGGCCGGCGTGATCGCCAAACAGCTTGGCTGCAAATCGAATCTTGCGCTGCTGAACAGCACCTCGTTCCATGATGTCGCCCGCTCGCTCGGGCTCGATGCCTATATCAACCCCCGCGCGGTCACGATCTCCCGCGTGCTTCAGCATGTGCGCAAAGGCCGTATACGCTCGGTCTACGCTGTCCAGCGTGGTTCGGCGGAGGTGATCGAGGCGGAAGCGTTGGAAACATCGCCGCTGGTAGGGCAGGCGTTTCGCGATATCGATATGCCCGACGGCGTGCGCATCGGCGCGATATATCGCGACGGTGTTGTGATCCGGCCGGATGGCAGCACGAAGATCAGGGCGAAAGACCGGGTGGTGCTATTCGCATCGGCCGACGCGGTGCGGGACGTGGAACAACTTTTCCGTGTTTCGATACAATATTTTTGACTGTCCCGAATTGAAAATGCGGGTCAATACTCGTACTGCTGAAGCCGTTTTCGCCGTTGCGGAACGGAACGTGATTTGATACCAGAGTTTGAGGCCAGCCAAGCGGGGGACAAGACTCGGCCGGCTTATTATTGATTGATTATTTTCCGGTATCCCTGCCGGCAAAAAAGAAAGAAGCGGCGCTATGGCGGAACGTTCTCAAAACCTTCAGGATCTCTTCCTCAATACCGTTCGTAAGCAGAAGATTTCGCTCACGATTTTCCTGATCAACGGCGTCAAGCTGACGGGCGTTGTCACCTCCTTCGACAATTTCTGCGTGCTTTTGCGCCGTGATGGTCATTCGCAGCTGGTTTACAAGCATGCGATCTCCACCATCATGCCCGGCCAGCCCATGCAGATGTTCGAGAGCGAAGAAGGCGCAGCCTGATCAGGCTCCCTTAACGTTATTTTCGACAGAGGCTGACCCGAATCGGAACATTTCCGGGCGCGTCAGGTTAATCTCCATGGCCGTCCGCACGGATGCGGTCGGCCGAAACATTCTTTCTGGATAAGGCCGAGCCCATTTCAACACGCGACACCTCGAACGAATCGATCATTCCGGAGCAGGAAAAGCGCCGCGACGACATGCGCGCGGTGGTTATTGTTCCCGTCCTCAAGCAGCAGCGCGAAAGCCGTGATGCGGCGGCAGCTCCTGCAGTTCCCGGCCGCTCTGTCGAAGCCAAGCTGGAGGAGGCGAAGGGGCTGGCGCTTGCCATCGATCTCGTGGTGACCCAGGGGCTCGTCGTGCCGGTCAACCAGCCGCGTCCCGCAACCCTGTTCGGAACCGGCAAGATCGACGAAATAGGCCATCTTCTCGATGAAACAGACTCGGGCCTGGTGATTGTCGACCATCCCTTGACGCCGGTGCAGCAGCGCAATCTCGAAAAGCAGTGGAATGCCAAGGTCATCGACCGCACGGGTCTCATCCTTGAAATCTTCGGCCGCCGCGCCTCCACCAAGGAAGGCACGCTGCAGGTCGATCTCGCGCATCTGAACTACCAGAAGGGACGCCTCGTCAGAAGCTGGACCCACCTTGAACGCCAGCGCGGTGGTGCGGGTTTCATGGGTGGTCCGGGTGAAACCCAGATCGAGGCCGACAGACGGTTGCTGCAGGATCGCATCGTCAAGCTCGAGAAGGAGCTGGAGCAGGTGGTACGCACGCGCCAGCTGCACCGTGCCAAGCGCCGCAAGGTACCGCATCCGATCGTGGCTCTGGTTGGTTACACCAACGCCGGCAAATCCACGCTGTTCAACCGTATTACCGGCGCGGGTGTTCTGGCGGAGGACATGCTGTTCGCCACACTCGATCCAACCTTGCGCCGCATGAAACTGCCGCATGGCCGAACTGTCATCCTGTCGGATACGGTGGGCTTCATTTCCGACCTGCCGACACATCTTGTCGCCGCTTTCCGCGCAACGCTGGAAGAGGTACTTGAAGCCGATCTCGTTCTGCATGTGCGTGACATGTCCGATCCTGATAATGCTGCCCAGTCTGCGGATGTGCTGCGCATTCTCGGCGATCTCGGTATCGACGAGAAGGAAGCGGAAAAGCGCATCATCGAGGTCTGGAACAAGGTCGACCGTCTGGAGCCGGAAGCGCACGACGCGATCATGCAGCGTGCCGAAGGTCGCTCGGATATACGCGCCGTTTCCGCAATCACGGGCGAGGGTGTCGATGCCCTGATGGATGAGATTTCAAAACGCCTGTCCGGTGTGCTGACGGAAACGACCGTGATGCTTTCCGTCGAACAACTGCCGCTGATCTCCTGGGTCTACAGCAACGCCATCGTTGACGGTCGTGAAGATCACGAGGACGGATCGGTTGCGCTGGATGTGCGCCTGTCGGAAGCGCAGGCTGTCGAACTCGAACGGAAACTCGGAAAGACGGCCGTTCGCGAGCGGGAAGACTGGGAGCGCTGAGAGGAATGCGAGGATTGCCCCGCATTCAACGTCATCCACGATCAGAGTGAAACCGTATCAAGCGAACGCTCGATCCGTTTCGCTGCCTGCCACAAATCTTCCATCCTCTCGAGGCTTGCCTCTTTCAAGGTTTCACCGTTGTCGGTGAGAGACGTCTCGATGTGATTGAAACGCCTGCGGAATTTCGTATTGGTGCCGCGCAGAGCGTTTTCCGGATCGGCTTTGACGTGACGGCCGATATTGACGAGGGCGAAGATCAGATCGCCGAGTTCATCGGAGACTTTCTCCGGCTTTCCTTCCGCCAGCGCTTCGCGAAGTTCTGCGATTTCCTCCTCGATCTTGTCGAGGATGGGAGCTGGGTCCGACCAGTCGAAACCGACGCGGGCAGCCTGTTGCTGCAGCTTCAAAGCTTCCGTCAGCGCCGGCTGGCTGCGCTGAATACCGCCCAGAAAACCGGCCTTGAAGTCTTCGGTGATACCGCGGCGCGCGCGGCGCTCTGCCCTTTCGCGCTTTTCCTCGGCTTTGATCTGGTCCCATTGCAGCTTGACGCTGTCAGGCGTATTGGCCTCGGAGACGTCGAAGACATGCGGATGGCGGCGGATCATCTTCGAGGTTACGGCGTGCACCACGTCACCAAAGGCGAATTCACCCCTTTCCTCGGCGATGCGGGCGTGGAAAACCACCTGCAGGAGAAGATCGCCCAGTTCTTCGCAAAGATCGTCCATATCCTTGCGCTCAATGGCGTCGGCAACCTCATAGGCCTCTTCGATCGTATAGGGCTTGATCGTCTCGAAGGTCTGCACGACATCCCAGGGGCAGCCGGTTTCCGGCTGTCGCAGCGCTTCCATGATCTCGATCAGGCGGTAAATATCCTTCGAGGCTTCCATCGTGTCTAAACCTTCGTTTTTAGTTTTACGCATTGCCCGGACGGAAACCCGGTACGTATTATTCTTTCTGGAATTGCTCTAATTCAGCGGAATATCGTTGTCGCTCTTGGATGATTGGTAAGTGGTGGAGAGATCGTCATATGCGGCCTTGATGCGGGCCGTCTGGTCCTTCAGTTTGCTTTTAAGCGGATCGTCTTCGGCTTCCACCAGATCAGCGATGAAGAAAGAGTTCCAGAAGGCATTGTTGCGGCGATATCCACCCGGCTCCAGCCCAAAGACTTCTTTCAGGATTTTCAGGTCATGCGGGATTGCGAAAGCGTCGCGCGAATCCTCGTGGCTGAAGAAGGAATAGAAGTTGTCGAAGCCGGCCCAGGTGATGGCGGACATGCACATGGTACAGGGTTCGTGGGTGGAGAGGAAAATCAGGTCTTTTGTATTCGGCTTTTCGCCCAACTCGTAGAACCGCTTCAACGTATGCACTTCGCCATGCCACAGCGGATTTTCCAGCTCATTATTGGTCTCCGCAACGACAAGCGAAAGGTCTGATTTGCGCAGGATCGCGGCTCCGAAAACCTTGTTGCCGAGGCTGACGCCACGGGCTGTCAAGGGCAGGATATCGTGTTCGATGACATCGAGGAGGCGGGCGGCGAGCAACTGGCTGGTCAAGGGTCTGATCCTTCGTGCCGCTTTCGGGAAAGCGGTTTTCGCATGGAGAAATCGACAGGTGATTGTCATTCCTTGTTCGGCGTGGGTACCCGCTTTGTCAAGGGATTCTGAGGGGATTTTACGGCTACGCCGAGGCTCGAAAAATCAATGCCGGTTTGTTTTCCTCCAAAACCGGGGTCTTCGAGAAATAAAAATCCAGGTGTCGGAACGGCTTGAATTTCTGTTTCTTCAATCTTGCGCCGCAATGCGGGATATATGTCCAATGCACAACGAACATGATTTTTCCACTGCTGGCGACCGCCTTTCAACCTTCCCCGCTTTCTTCCGGGTCGAGGGCAGGCAGGTTGCCGTTTTCGGAAATGGTGACGAAGCCTTCGCGAAGGTAAGGCTGCTTGCCAATACCAACGCCCATATCGTTGCCTATGCCGATCAGCCGGAAGCGGATTTTTCGCGTTATATCAGCGAAAACCATGTAGATCACCGTGCCCAAGCTTTCGCCAGCCCGTTGGTTGACGGCGCCACCTTGGTCTTCGCAGCAACGGGCGATGAAGCGCTGGATCGCGAGATCGTCTCTGTCGCGCGCGCGAAGAAAATACCTGCCAATGCAGTGGATCAGCCGGCGTTCTGCGACTTTTTCACCCCGGCGCTTGTCACCCGCGCGCCCCTCGCCATTGCCATCGGCACGGAAGGGGCAGGGCCTGTTCTCGCCCAGATGATCCGCGCCCGCATTGACCAGATGCTGTCGCCGTCGCTCGGCAAGCTCGCACGCCTCGCCGTGCAATATCGCGATGCGGCAGAGGAAAACGTGCCCAAAGGCGCCCTGCGGCGCAATTTCTGGCGGCGCTTTTTCTCCGGTGCTGTTGCGGATGCAGTTGCGATTGGCGATACGCCGTCTGCCCGTCAGGCGGTTGACCGTCTGCTGCAGTCACCAGAACGCAGCGAAGGCCGTGTCTGGCTGGTTGGCGCCGGCCCCGGCGCGGAAGATTTGTTGACGTTGCGCGCACAGCGCGTGCTGATGGAAGCCGATGTGATCGTTTATGACGCTCTGGTGCCGCAGGCGATTGTCGATATGGGTCGCCGCGACGCCGAAAGGCTCTCCGTCGGCAAACGCAAGGGCTGCCACAGCAAGTCGCAGAATGACATCAATCGCCTGCTGGTCCGTCTCGGCCAGGAAGGCAAGCGTGTCGTGCGCCTCAAATCCGGTGATCCTCTGGTCTATGGCCGGGCTGGCGAGGAAATGGCGGCGCTGCGCGAAGCCGGCATCGCTTACGAGATCGTACCTGGCATCACCTCCGCCTTTGCCGCGGCTGCGGATTTCGAATTGCCGCTGACCCTGCGCGGTGTCGCGTCCTCGCTGATCTTCACCACCGGCCACGATCTGACCGGCGACGTCCTGCCGGACTGGGCGCGTCTTGCGGTCTCCGGCGCGACGATTGCCGTCTATATGGGCCGCAGCGTTGCCGCATCGGTGGCCAAGCGGCTCATCGATGCGGGATTGGGCGTCGAAACCACCGTCGCCGTTATCGAAAATGCCAGCCGCGCGGATCGCCGCCTGCTGCATGGCACATTAAACGATCTTCCCGACCTCGAACATCGCGATGAGTTGACCGGTCCGGTCATGGTCATTATCGGCGATGCGGTGGCGGGCGCCAATTTCGACAGATCCGAGGCGCTTGCGCTTGCCGTCAAGCCAGCAAGCCTCAAACGGGAGTATGTGAATGGTTGACAAGGTTTTGACCGCCAATCGCCTGAGCGACGGCATTGCCGTCTGGCTCGACGCCAATGGCGAATGGACCGAGGCGCTGCAGGATGCGATCGTCGCTCGCCATGCGGAGGCCGTGGCCTCGCTTGAGGAAATCGGCAAGCGTGATTTTTCCGCCAACAAGGTCGTTGACGTCAATATCATCGATGTCGTTGAAGAGAACGGCAAGCTTTGGCCGACGCGGCTTCGCGAACGCATCCGCGCCGCCGGCCCGACCATGCAATATGCCACCGGCTACAAGCCGGCCGATGCAGCATTCATCGCAGTCTGAGGAAGAATATGTACCGTTACGACGAGTTCGATCACGCATTTGTTGAAGGCCGCGTGGCGCAGTTTCGCGATCAGGTCGAGCGCCGGCTGTCCGGCGAGCTGGCCGAGGACGCATTCAAGCCGCTGCGCCTGATGAATGGTGTCTATCTTCAGCTGCACGCCTATATGCTGCGCGTCGCCATTCCCTACGGTACGCTGAATTCCAAACAGATGCGGATGCTGGCGCATATCGCCCGCAAATATGACCGTGGTTATGGCCACTTCACCACCCGCCAGAACATCCAGTACAACTGGCCGCGCCTGTCGGACACGCCGGATATCCTTTCCGAACTGGCGAGTGTGGAAATGCACGCGCTGCAGACCTCGGGCAATTGCATTCGCAACGTCACCGCCGACCATTTTGCCGGTGCTGCCGCAGACGAAGTCGCCGATCCGCGTCCCTATGCGGAAATCCTGCGTCAATGGTCTTCGGTGCATCCCGAGTTCTCGTTCCTGCCGCGCAAGTTCAAGATCGCTGTCACGGGCGCCGAGCGCGACCGCGCGGCCATTCAGGTCCACGATATCGGCCTGCATCTGAAAAAGAACGACAAGGGCGAAATCGGTTTTGCCGTTTATGTCGGCGGCGGGCAGGGCCGTACGCCGATGATCGCCAAGAAGATCCGCGACTTCCTGCCCGAAGAGGACCTTCTGTCCTACACCACCGCTGTCATGCGCGTTTATAACCTGCATGGCCGCCGCGACAACAAATACAAGGCGCGCATCAAGATCCTCGTGCATGAGACCGGCGCGGAAGAACTTGCTCGCCAGGTCGAGGTGGAATTCGCCGAGTTGAAAAACACCGAGTTGAAGCTGCCTGATGCCGATATCGCTGCCATCACTTCGTATTTCGCACCTCCGGCGCTGAAGGACCGGCCGGAAGGCTGGGAAAGCCTGGCGCGCTGGAAGCGGGCCGATGAAGGTTTTGCGCGTTTCGTCGAGCAGAACGTCGCGCCGCACAAGCATCCCGATTACGGTATGGTGACGATTTCGCTGAAGCCGATCGGCGGCATTCCGGGCGATGCGACCGACGAGCAGATGGAACTGGTCGCCGATATCGCCGCGGAATACGCCTTCGACGAAATCCGCATCAGCCACGAGCAGAACATCATTTTGCCGCATGTGGCGCTGGCCGATCTGGAACCAGTCTATCGTGCGCTTGTAGGCGCGGGCCTTGCGACCGCCAATGCCGGGCTGATCACCGATATCATTGCCTGTCCCGGGCTGGACTATTGCGCGCTTGCCAATGCGCGCTCCATTCCGTTGGCGCAGGAGATTTCCACCCGTTTTGGCTCTCATGAACGCCAATTGGAAATCGGCGAACTGAAGATCAAGATTTCGGGCTGCATCAATGCCTGCGGCCATCACCATGTCGGCCATATCGGCCTCTTGGGCGTGGAAAAGAAGGGTGCGGAACTCTACCAGATCACGCTTGGCGGATCGGGCGACGAAAACACCTCGATCGGTGAGATCATCGGTCGCGGTTTCGAGCCGGAAAAAGTGACCGACGCGGTGGAAACCATCGTCGATACCTATCTGGGCCTGCGCCTTTCGAAGGAAGAGAACTTCCTCGAAGCCTATCGCCGTGTCGGACCGCAGCCGTTCAAGGACGCGCTCTACGGTTCCGCCGCCGAAGCCGCCTGAGGAGATGGACATGACGAAAATCTGGAACCGCGACGGCTTCGTGGACAATGATCAGTGGGTGATTGAAACGGAAGAGGTGAAGGCAACAGGCGAGCAGAAGCCGATGCTTTCACTTGCCGATTTCCTTGTTCGCGCCGCTGAAAGCAACGATATCGGCCTCGGCGTGTTGATTTCGCCGGCTGATAACGTCATCCGGCTCGAGCCTTATCTCGATCGTATCGACCTTGTCGCGGTTAGCTTCCCGGCCTTCAATGACGGTCGTGGTTTCAGCCACGCTTCGCTGCTGCGCAGCCGCCTTGGTTTTGCCGGCGAGGTGAGGGCGGTCGGCGATGTGCTGATCGACCAGGTGCCGCTGATGCTGCGCACCGGCTTTACCAGCTTTGCGGTGACGAACGAGACGGCAATCCGCCGTCTGTCCGAAAATCGTCTGCCGGAAATCCCGGTCTATTACCAGCCGACGGCCAGGCCGGCGGCGGGCGGTGAGGCCTATAGCTGGCGCCGGCGTGCGTCGGCGTGACACGTTGCGCGGAAATATGATTTTTTGATACATATTTCCTGAGCACATAGCAGTTGTGACATTCTCATACCTTCAAACCGCGGTAAAAATGGTATAATTGCCGGGTCGTAGAATGTCGCTTACCGAATGAGAATGGACGGAACCTGATAATGAACGCGCCAGCCAAGACGGAAGATTTCGCGATCAAGATACCTGATGGTGTTTACGCCGAGACGGTTTTGTCGGTGGAGCACTATACGGATCACCTGTTCCGTTTCCGCATGACGCGTCCTGCCGGCTTCCGTTTCCGTTCCGGCGAGTTCGCCATGATCGGCCTGATGGTTGGCGAAAAGCCGATCTACCGCGCCTATTCCATCGCCAGCCCCGCCTGGGACGAGGAACTGGAGTTCTTCTCTATCAAGGTTCCGGACGGCCCGCTGACCTCGCATCTTCAGGCGATCAAGCCCGGTGACACGGTTTTGATGCGCAAGAAGCCGACAGGGACGCTGGTTCTGGACGCGCTGACACCAGGCCGACGGCTTTACATGTTCTCGACCGGAACCGGCATCGCGCCTTTCGCGAGCCTGATCCGCGACCCGGAGACCTATGAGAAGTTCGAAGAGGTCATCCTCACCCACACCTGCCGTGACGTGGCCGAGCTGAAATACGGTTTCGATCTGGTCGAAGAAATCCGCAACCACGAATTCCTGAACGAGATCGTCGGCGACAAGCTCAAGCACTATGCGACGGTGACCCGTGAGGATTATCCCTTCAAGGGCCGTATCACCACGCTGATCGAAAACGGCAAGCTGTTTGCCGATCTCGGTGTACCGGCACTCGATCCTGCCATTGATCGCGGCATGATCTGCGGTTCCTCGGCAATGTTGAAGGACACCAAGGAACTGCTTGAGAAGGCTGGCCTCACCGAAGGCGCCAACAACAAGCCCGCCGAATTCGTGATCGAGCGCGCTTTCGTTGGCTGAACGCATAACAGACTAAGAGATTTCAGGAGGCCGTCAGGCCTCCTTTTTGTTTGTGCACTTCATTGCCGCTATTGGGAAACGGCGTCTTCATCCTGCTTTGGCGCGATTTCGTTGCGATAGAGAAGGAAAAGTCCGATGGCGATTGCCGCAATGCCGCCGCCGACAAGATGCGATAGCGAATAACCGCCCTTCGTCACCAGCCAGCCTGCAACGACATTGCTGAATGACGCGCCGATGCCCTGAACCATCATAACACTGGCAAGACCTACATTAAAACGGCCGGTTCCCTTCAATATCCTTTCCACGGCGACGGGTGTGACAATGCCGAGCAGCCCGGCGCCAACCCCATCAAGAAACTGCACCGGAAAGATGACCCAGAAGTCCGTGAAGGCCGAAGCGAGAAGGCCACGTATGGGCAGGGCGATGAGCGCGACGATAAACACGGTCGAAAGACCGAAACGGCGTATCAGCCACGGCGCCATGGCGGCGACGAAAATCATCGCGAATTGTGCGACGCCGGTAATGATCGCGGTGGTGCGGAAAGGAGTCTGCAGTTCGATCGCGAAATCTTGCGCAATCAACCGACCCATCGGCGCGTTGCCGAAGTGGAAGACGAGTAGAATGATGGCGAGAAAGATCAACCCGCGTTCGTGCAGCAGCACCCTGAAGCCTGAGGGACCAGGCTCTCCCTTGTCTTCGCCAAGGCCACGCGCAACCTTGTGATCGATTCTATCGGGATCGATAGCCGCCGTCGCGAGCAGAGCGCCCGCGGCGGTCAGCAGCATCAGACCGATGATCCCATTCATGCCAAAGAAAGTGACAACCACATAAGTCGCGAAAAGCGACGCGAAGTTACCGCCGTGGTTCCAGAACTCGTTGCGTGAAATCTGATGGGAAAACAGGCGCTCACCCACAAGGCCAAGTGTGAGGCCGGCAAGCGCCGGGCCGATCACGGCGCCAACTACTGCCGTCATGATCTGGCCGGTCCAGACGATCCAAACATCCGGGAAGATCAGTGTGATCAGTGCTCCGACGGTTACGAGCACGACTGGAATGGCAATCAACGTTCGTTTCCACGTCGTGCCATCCACCAGCGCGCCGCAGAGCGGTGTGGCAAGCAGACCGACGAGGCCGCCGACCGTGGCGATCATGCCCAGCGAAAGCGAGGACCAGCCCTTTGTCGCCAGAAACGCGTCCAGAAACGGCCCGAGACCGTCTCGGGCATCGGCGAGAAAAAAGTTCAGTGTTGCAAGGGCAAAAAGCGTGCGGTCTGAGATACCCCCGCTCCGAGGCAACCCACTGGAGGGAAGGCCACCGGGTGGTGCCGAAGCGCCGATAGTCGTCATGAAATATGCTCCGAAAAATATGAAAGAATGAATAGGAATTGATCGAGGCTGGCTAGAAACATCTGTGCCCGTATTTGGTTGCATTGGCACGACATCAACACGAATCCCAAATATTTTTGGCTGTCGCGGCATAGGCTGGAGGAACGTTTGACGGCACCGGTGAGTTAGTCTTCGTGGAAAACCGGATACTCGCCATGACGATCAATATGAAGATTAAGGCTATCGCAGTTTTATTTTCGGCCGGATTGCTCGGCACGCAAACCGCACATGCGGATGAAAGCGCGTTCCTCTCATCGCTGAAAGGCACATGGGCGGGCAAGGGAACCGTGATCACCCGGATTGGCACGCCGCCGATTAATGTGAGTTGTACGCTGAATTCCAATGCGGGGGCATCGTCGCTCAATATGTCCGGCACGTGCCGCGGCCTTCTTGTGGTCAGGCGCGCAATCGCGGCCGATCTCTCCGAGAAGGGCGGACGCTACAGTGGCGCTTACACCGGCCCTTCCGGCCGGCCATCAGCGCTTTCCGGCACAAGGAAGGGAAACGCCATCAACCTGACGGTGCGATGGAACCGCGACATCAACGGCGATCGTACTGCCGCCATGACCATTGAAAAGGTTGGAACCAACGGCCTGCGCCTGCGCACCACCGATAAGGATGGCAGGACCGGCAAGACGGTGGTGACAAGCGACATCCGGCTGGTGCGCTGACGAGCGGCCGCAAGGCAGCACGCGGCTGGTCAGCTGAATTCAAGCAGCAATGGGCAATGATCCGAGACTTCCGGCTGTCTCACGACATTGAAGTGATCGACCTTCACGGCCGGATTGACCAGCAGGTAATCCGCATATCTGTTCGGCTTGGCATAATGCGACGTTCGCGTATCGGCAAAACCGCGGGTCGTGACGAGCTCGACAAGATTGAGCTCGTTCAACAAATCAAAGGTCGCGCTGTGAGGCAGAACATTGAAATCGCCACAGACAATGACCCGGTCGCCATCCTGGGCGATATTCTTGACGAGTTGGACAAGCCGTTTTGCCTGTTCCAGCCTGGCAGGCGTATCGTGCTTGCCTTCGAGGTCGCGCAATCCATGCATGTGGGCAATGACGACAGGCTGACCGCTCGTGAAGTCGAAAACCCTGATGGCGTGGGCCGTGCGTGATCGCGGATGATCGCCATATCCGTCAGCCGAAAACACGCCGTGTACGAAGCCCTGCGCCTGCGCAATAATGGCTAGGGATTTGCGAACGAAGGTCGCAAGCCCCCATTGGGAAGGATATCGTGTCTCGCCATGCCAGAGGTCGCCCTGCGCCGCCGGGCAGAATATCGCCACATGATCCGGCAAGGCCTCTGTGACGTCGCGGAAGAAGTTCGCCCGCTGCGGCAGTTCTATGCCATGATCGCGATAGCTCAGCCAGTCCTCCAGGGCGGCCGGCGTGTGTACCACCTCCTGAAGGCATAAAATATCCGGGTCGGACGAGGCGATATAGGGAACGATCTCGTCGTGAAGCTTTCCACCCCAACCATTCAGGCAAATCAGGCGCATTTACACTCCACCGCCGCAGGGTTGCATAATCCCGTTTAGCATAGAACCGATGGCGATCAATCATGTCTCACCATTTTGGGATGTGGAGGCGCTATCGCATGAAATGATAAGGCCCGGATATTTCCGGGCCTATGATGCGGGTTCAAGACGAATGTCTCATTCGGCCATCTTGTGTCATGCGGCCCTGATTACATCTTCGGCAGCAACACCTTGTCGATGACATGAATGACGCCATTGGATTGCTTGACGTCGGCAATGGTGACGTGAGCAACCGTACCATTCTCATCCGTCAATGTAATTTTGCCCTTGCTTTCCTTGGCCTTCAGCACACAGCCGCCAACAGTCTTCACGTCATGTTCGCCTTTGTCGTCCTTGATCATTTTTTCGATGGCAGGTGACAGTGCATTGGCGGCAACCACATGACAGGTCAGCACTTTGACCAGCTTCTCCTTGTTCTCCGGCTTCAGAAGATCGTCGACCGCGCCCTTCGGAAGGGCCGCGAAAGCTTCGTTGGTCGGCGCGAAGACCGTAAACGGGCCTTTGCCCTGAAGCGTTTCGACAAGACCCGCGGCCTTCACCGCTGCGACGAGGGTGGTGTGGTCCTTCGAGTTCACTGCGTTTTCAACGATGTTCTTGTTCTCGAACATCGCGGCGCCGCCAACTTTGGGGTTCGCCGCATAAGCAGAAACCATGCCGATGGAAAGAGCAGCAGCCAGTGTCAGGGCGCGAACAGAAACTTTGTGCATCATTATTCCTCCTTGGTGACATTCAAAGCCCCGAAAGGAAGCCCTTCCAGCGGCCGCTATCGGTCATCCGTAGCGACACAAGAGACGGAGGTTTGCGCCGCCAAGTTTCAATCAAGCGAGGAAAAATGATAAATATTTGATTTTTATAGTGTTTATCTGCGTGCGTATCAGAGCCGACATGCAGGCGCCCAGCGATTTTAGATTGCCCGCCGGTGGCAACAGCCATTGCTGATATAAAAAAAGCCCGGATCGATCCGGGCTTTTGTCTTGAGCAAAGCGTAACTTACTCAGCCGCTTCGGCGTAAGCCTCCATCGGCGGGCAGGTGCAAATGAGGTTGCGGTCACCATAGACGTTGTCGATACGGTTGACCGGCGACCAGTATTTGTCGATGCGGAATGCGCCGGGCGGGAAGCAGCCTTTTTCGCGGCTGTAGGGACGATCCCATTCGCCGACGAGGTCTTCCACCGTGTGCGGCGCGTTCTTCAACGGATTGTTGGTCTTGTCCGCGCGGCCTTCCTCAATGTCGCGGGCTTCCTCGCGGATGGCCAGCATGGCGTCGCAGAAACGGTCGATTTCCGCCTTGGTCTCGGATTCCGTCGGCTCGATCATCAGCGTGCCAGCCACCGGCCAGCTCATGGTCGGCGCGTGGAAACCGCAGTCGATGAGGCGTTTGGCGACATCGTCCACCGTCACGCCGCAGCTGTCTGCCAGCGGGCGGGTATCGATGATGCACTCATGCGCCACGCGGCCGGTTTCGGACTTATAGAGCACGTCGTACGCACCCTTCAGCCGCTCAGCGATATAGTTGGCGTTGAGGATCGCCACCTTGGTCGCCTGCGTCAGCCCTTCGCCGCCCATCATCAGGCAATAGCTCCAGGAAATCGGCAGGATCGATGGCGAACCAAAAGGAGCGGCAGACACCGCACCCTCGCGTCCGTCCGTCGCCGGATGACCGGGAAGATAGGGAGCCAGATGCGCCTTGACACCGATCGGTCCCATGCCGGGGCCACCGCCGCCATGCGGAATGCAGAAGGTCTTGTGCAGGTTGAGATGCGAAACGTCCGAACCGATATCGCCGGGGCGGGCGAGACCGACCATGGCGTTCATGTTGGCGCCGTCCAGATAGACCTGCCCGCCATGCTTGTGGGTGATCTCGCAAATCTCGCGAACCGTCTCCTCGAACACGCCGTGGGTGGACGGATAGGTGATCATGCAGCACGAAAGGTTTTCCGCATACTGCTCTGCTTTTGCACGGAAATCATCGATATCGATGTCACCGTTGTCCCGCACCTTCACCGGCACAACCTTCATGCCGACCATCTGTGCCGAGGCAGGGTTAGTGCCATGCGCCGAGGTTGGAATGAGGCAGACATCGCGATGTGTGCCGCCATTGGCAAGGTGGTAGTTGCGGATGGTCAGAAGCCCGGCATACTCGCCCTGCGCGCCGGAATTCGGCTGCATGGAGAAGGCATCGTAACCGGTGACCGAGCACAGCTTTTCGGAGAGATCGTCGATCATCTCCTTGTAACCGAGCGCTTGATTGGCCGGCACGAAGGGATGGATGTCGGAAAATTCCGGCCAGGTGATCGGCAGCATTTCCGCTGTCGCATTCAGTTTCATGGTGCAGGAACCGAGCGGGATCATCGAGCGGTCGAGCGCCAGATCACGATCCGATAGGCGGCGGATGTAACGGGTCATCTCGCTTTCGGCACGGTTCATGTGGAAAATCGGATGCGTCATGTACTGGCTGGTGCGCAGCAGTTCCTTCGGCAGGCGATATTCCGGCTCGAAATCCGAGATCGAGAAATTGCCGCCGAAAGCACGCCAGACGGCCTCAAGCGTTGCCGGGCGCGTGCGCTCGTCAAGGCTCATGCCAATTTTGGTCGCGCCGACCTTGCGCAGGTTCACACCTTCCGCAACAGCCGAACGCAGGATGACACCCTGCATGTGACCGACTTCGACGGTGATCGTATCGAAGAAGGTCTCCGGCTCGATGACGTAGCCAAGTTTCTCCAGACCCTTGGCCATCAGAACGGCCTTCTGGTGGGTCTGCTGGGCAATCGCCTTGATGCCCTGCGGGCCGTGGAAGACGCCGTACATCGAGGCCATGACGGCCAGCAGCACCTGCGCGGTGCAGATGTTCGACGTCGCCTTTTCGCGGCGGATATGCTGTTCGCGTGTCTGCAGCGACAGGCGATAGGCGCGATTGCCGCGCGCATCGACCGAGACACCGACCAGACGGCCGGGCATGGAGCGCTTATGCGCATCCTTGACGGCCATGTAAGCCGCATGCGGGCCACCGTAACCGACCGGAACGCCGAAACGCTGCGAGGTGCCGATGGCGATATCCGCGCCCATTTCACCGGGTGACTTCAACAGCGTCAGGGCCAGAAGATCGGCGGCGACGGCGGCAATCGCGCCGGTCTGGTGCAGGCGGGAAATCAGGCCGGAGAAATCGCTGACATGGCCATGCGTGCCCGGATACTGGAAGATCGCGCCGAACACGTCGACAGGATCGAGATCGGTGAAGGGATTGCCGACGATCACTTTCCAGCCGAGCGGGGCCGCACGCGTCTCGATCAGCGCGATAGTCTGCGGGTGGCAATTGGCGTCCACGAAGAAGGTGGTCGCCTTGGACTTGGCGACGCGCTGGCACATCGCCATGGCTTCGGCGGCAGCTGTCGCTTCATCAAGCAGCGAGGCGTTGGCGACGTCGAGGCCGGTCAGATCGCAGACCATGGTCTGGTAGTTCAGCAGCGCCTCAAGGCGGCCCTGGCTGATTTCCGGCTGATAGGGCGTATAGGCCGTGTACCAGGCCGGGTTTTCCAGAATATTGCGCTGGATGACCGGCGGCGTGATCGTGCCGTAATAGCCCTGACCTATCAGCGAAGTCAGGACCTGGTTCTTGTTGGCCGTTTCACGAAGACGATCCAGCGCCTCGCGTTCCGTCAAGGCTGCACCCCAGGTCAGCGGCACTTTCTGACGGATGGAGGAGGGGACGGTGGCGTCGATGAGCGCGTCAAGGCTCTTATAGCCAACGACTTTCAGCATCTCGGCCATTTCCGACGGCGACGGCCCGATGTGACGCCGGTTGGCGAAATCATAGGGCTGATAGTCGGTGAAATGGAATTCGGTGGGCGTCGTCATTACGCGATCAGCTCCTTATAGGCTGCTTCATCGAGCAGCGTCTCGGCATCGGCCGGATTGGAGAGTTTCAGCTTGAAGAACCAGCCAGCGCCCTGCGGATCGGAATTGACCAGCGAGGGATCATCAACGATCGCCTGGTTGATTTCCACCACTTCGCCGTCCAGCGGACAATAGACGTCGGAAGCCGCCTTGACGGATTCAACGGTCGCAGCATCGCCATCCTTGGAGAAGGTGGCGCCCACTTCCGGCAGTTCGACGAAAACGAGATCGCCAAGCTGTTCAGCGGCGTGGCTGGTGATGCCAACGGTGGCGATATCGCCTTCGAACTTCAGCCATTCGTGTTCTGCGGTAAATTTCAGCATCGTATTCTCTCCGGAGATGGGATGAAGATTATCGTTTATAGGTGGGCTTGATGAAGGGCAGGGCGGCGACGGTGACGGGCAAGTATTTGCCGCGCACTTCCGCGAAGATCGCCGTGCCGGGAGCGGCGTAAGGAACAGGCACGTAACCCATCGCCACGGGGCCTTCGACCGAAGGACCGAAACCGCCCGAGGTCACTTCACCGATTTCCCTCTTGCCTTCGGCATCTGCAAACAGCTTCGAATGGCCACGCACCGGCGCCTTGCCTTCCGGCTTCAGGCCGACGCGGCGGCGCGATGTGCCATCTTTCAGTTCGCCGAGAATGCGCTCTGCGCCGGGAAAACCGCCCTCGCGGTCGCCGCCAGCGCGGCGCGCTTTCTGAATCGCCCATTCGAGCGAGGCTTCGATGGGGGAGGTCGTGGTATCGATATCGTTGCCGTAAAGACAAAGGCCGGCTTCCAGACGCAGGCTGTCGCGCGCACCGAGGCCGATGGCTTCGCAATCGGGGTGTTCGAGCAGGGCTTTGGCGATCTCTTCGGCCTTGTCGGCCGGTACGGAGATTTCAAAGCCGTCTTCACCGGAATAACCAGAGCGCGAGACGATGCAGGGCACGTCATGCAGCGGCACTTCCTGCACATCCATGAATTTCATTTCCGAGACGCCGGCCCAGAGTTCAGCCAGAACGGCCTCAGCGCGCGGTCCCTGAAGCGCGATGAGCGCCCGGTCATCGAGAAGCGTTATCTCGCAGGCGTCGGAAAGATGCGCCTTCATATGGGCGACATCGGCATCCTTGCAGGCAGCGTTGACGACGACAAAAAGATGATCGCCGCGATTGGTGATCATCAGGTCATCGAGAATGCTGCCATTTTCATCGGTGAAGAAACCGTAGCGCTGGCGGCCTTCCTTGAGGCCGAGAATGTCAACCGGCACCAGCTTTTCGAGCGCGCGCGCGGCATCTTCATTTCTGCCGGACTTCGCTTTCAGGAGGACCTGGCCCATGTGGGAAACATCGAAAAGACCGGCGGAGGTGCGGGTCTGAAGGTGTTCCTTCAATACACCGGCCGGATATTGCACCGGCATGTCGTAACCGGCGAATGGCACCATGCGGGCGCCAAGCGATAGGTGCAGGGAATGGAGCGGCGTGATTTTAAGCTCGGCGGTATCGTCCAAGGACGCCTCCAGGGTTGCGCGAGATATCGCGCGGGCTCAGGTCATGGCGCAATGCGCCGGGTTCAAGAGCCCCCTCTGTCCTTGTCGCCTGAGATTGTTATCCCTTCGGCGAGCCGTCCTGTTTAAAGGTGGCTTCTCTCCAGAGTTCCGTCGTCACCGCTGGTCCTTTTGCCTGAGAGTTTCCGGGGCGGTTGCTCCTTCGGCACCGCATTGAAGCGGTTTCTCCCAACGATGATGCGCGCTCATTATCTTCGAAGCCCCGCTATTGGCAAGGACCAAATGACGCATCTGAACAGATTCTTGCTCCATCTGCGCCATCATCGTTCACCCAGCATCGGTATGACGTGGACCGGCTGGATTTTTGTGGGGCGCACGGGAATGAGGATGCAAGATGCCCTCAGTCAGTTTTCTTCTCCGGCAAGCCCTTACGTTTTGTTGATGCGAAATCCTCAAGTTCCTTTTCTGTCATGGACTTCTCCATGCTTTTTGAAGCACCTTGTAAACTGGATTTTTTGACTTCGCCGCGTTTGGCGGCAAGGGCTGCGCCCGCCGCTTTCTGCTGGGCTTTTGATTTGGCTGGCATGTCTGCCTCCTTCAAAACGATGGTTACGGCAGGAAAATGCCGCCTTGCGTCGATTGTTCCGCTGCAAGGATCAAGCCTGCGGCAAAATTCCCCTTTGAAATCGGCAGGAAAGCGGGATATCGCATGGTGTCATGGACGCAAATCGAAAACGACGACTGACGGGGATGGAGAAGATGCTTCGCATTTTCTGCGCGACCCTGATGTTGTCGCTCGGTTTTGCCCACAAGCCCGCACTTGCCGCCAACCCCGCGGTTGTCCTCGACGAGAGCTACAGGCTGCCGGACGGCACCTTTGCCGGGATTTGCCTCGGTCATTCGGGCGAGGCGAATGCCTCCCACGCCAAGGACGGCCCAGCCCATTCGGGGGACGCGATCCTCTTCTGTGAGGCCTGCCTGCTCGCATCGTCCATTCTTCTGCCGATGCCCGATACGGAAGGCTGGCTGAGGACTGAATTCGCCTGGCTCGATAATCGCCTGTCCGCGGAATGGAGCTTCCGTTCCGTCCTGACGATCCGCAAACCGGCCGCCCGCGGCCCGCCGTCGCTGTCCGCCTGATTTTCACATATGAGATCATCGCCGCCTGCCAGCGGCACTGCGCGGCTGCGACACCCCAAGGGGCGCAGTCGCAGGGACAAGCAAATGAGAACCACCAAGATCATCACCTGCACTCTCTTCGCCGCGTCGGTTTCGACCGCGCCGGCCTTCGCTCACGCCACGTTTGTGGACGGTTCGGCCGAACAGGACAGTACCATCGTCGCCGCCCTTCAGGTGCCGCACGGCTGCGATGGCGGACTTGCAACCACGGAAGTACAGATCAAGCTGCCGGAAGGCTTCATTTCCGCCAAGCCGCAGCCCAAGGCAGGCTGGGAACTGGAAATCATCAAGGGCGACTATCAGAAGACCTACAAGAACCACGGCAAGGACATCAAAAGCGGGGCTGTCGAAATTCGCTGGAAGGGTGGCAACCTGCCGGACGAGTTCTACGATACCTTTGCAGTGCAGGGTAAAATCTCCGGAATCGAGGCGGGGCAGGATCTGCCCTTCAAGGTAACGCAGCTTTGCGGCGACAAGGGCAAGGTATCCTGGGATGAGGTCGCAACCGCCGGCGTTGATCCGCATTCGCTGAAAAGCCCGGCGCCGACCATCAAGGTCACTGCCAAGACGCATGCGGGCGGACATGATCATTCCAGCATGAACATGGATATGGATGTCGTGAAGGCCGGCAGCCTCGAAGTGTCCGATGGTGCGACCAAGGCCATGTTGCCGGGCCAGCCCGTCGGCGGCGGTTACGTGACGATCAAGAACACCGGCGATAGCGACGACAAGCTGGTCGGCATCGAATCCTCCGCCGCCGGCCGTTCTGAAATCCACGAGATGGCCATGGTCAACGACGTCATGAAAATGCGCAAGCTGGATGACGGTATCGTCATTCCCGCCGGCCAGACGGTGGAGCTGAAGCCCGGCGGTCTGCACATGATGTTCTTCGATGTGAAGAAGCCTTTTGCCGAAGGCGATAAGGTGCCGGTGACGCTGATCTTCGAGAAGGCCGGCAAGGTCGAGATCATACTCTCCACAGGCGCGGCCAAGGGCGGCAGCGAGCATCAGCATAATTGACCGATGAAAAACGGCTACCGGAACGCGTGACAGGTCCGGTAGCCGCAAGATTTTTATATATTGTATTTGTTCTTCAGCGCCGTGATGGAAAAAAGGAGACGGTATCTACCATCTCGACTTTCCGGAACTCGGTCGGAAATATCTAGAAAATCAAGCTGACATCAGGCTGAACGCAAATGTCCGTTCGGCATGATGAGAAGACAAAGAAACGAAATTAAAATTCCTAGATATCGGTTTGATCTAAAGGGTTATTTTTTGATTTTTTTGTGGCGCTGTTTTCCTCGTAGGCTTCCACGGCCTGTTCTAATGTCGCCTGCTGCTCCTGACGCTGGCTGGCAACGGTCAGGAAATAGAGCGTCAGGGCGGGCGGCTTGATGGCGGTCATCATGCCGCGCAGCTGGAAGTCATCCCCACCTTCTGCCTTGCGTGCCAATTCGTGAATGGCCTCTTCCACTTCGCTTTTGCGCGGAACGCGCTGCGATGGCTTCACGGCTTCCAGCGCATAGGCTGCCGTATTTGCGGAAACAGAAAGAACCTGTGTCATCCAACCCCCGGCGATCCTGCCGATCCTTAAAAAAACGAGAGTAACAGCCGCTTATTGTTGCAAGGCTAAATCGCGACGCTGCAATTTAATCGTATTTTAATGGACGACGACGTCAGCCAATGGGCTTTCACCCGCTGTGCCCTTGGTCTAGAAATGCCTTGGACTTCACGAGGTCCGGCAATTTCCGGAGATATCATTCTATGATCAATATCGCTCTTGTCGCGACAGGCGGCGCCATCGGTTCCGTGTTCCGTTATCTGGTCGGCGTCTGGAGCATGCGGCTGGCCGGGCCGAATTTCCCCTGGGGAACGCTCGCGGTTAACATCGTCGGGTCTTTCCTGATCGGTCTGCTGGTGGAACTGGTGGCGCGGCGGCTCAACGCGTCGATGGAAATGCGCCTGTTTCTCGTCACCGGCGTGCTTGGCGGCTTCACGACATTCTCATCCTTCTCGCTGGATGCGGTTTCGCTTTTCGAGCGTGGTGCGATCGGCCTTTCGGCCTTTTACATCCTTGCAAGCCTCGTGGTTTCCATTGCCGCGGTTTTTGCCGGGCTGGCCTTGGGCCGCAACTTGTTCTAAAGGCTTGAACCAAACGGCGCGCCGACGAACAGGGCGCGCGATCAAGACAGAAAGACTGGAAATTTCATGGCAGGTATCGAGCATATCAAGGTCGAGGCCGACGAGGCCGGTATGCGCCTCGATCGCTGGTTCAAGATTCACTATCCGGGTCTCGGTTTCGGGCAGCTGCAGAAGCTCTTGCGCTCCGGCCAGGTGCGTGTGGATGGCGGCCGCGTGAAGACGGATGCGCGGGTGCAGCCCGGACAGATGGTGCGCGTGCCGCCGGTCGATTCCGATATGAAGACCAAGACCGGTCCGATCGGTTCGAAGGACCTCAAACAGTCAGCGGATGCCGAGCTTCTGGCGCGCATGCTGCTGCATGAGGACGACAAGGTCTTCGTTTTCAACAAGCCGGCCGGCATTGCCGTGCAGGGTGGTTCAGGCGTCAACCGTCACATTGACGGTCTTCTCGAAGCATGGACAAGCCCGAAGGGCGAAAAACCGCGTCTGGTGCACCGTCTGGACCGTGACACATCAGGCGTGCTTGTGGTTGCCCGCACGAGAGGCGCCGCGCAGAAACTGACGGCTGCCTTCCGCGAGCGCGATACGAAAAAAACCTACTGGGCGCTGGTCAAGGGTGTGCCGCGCAAACACCAGGACAAGATTTCCACCTGGCTCGTCAAGGAACAGACGATGGATGGCGATCGCATGCGCATCGCCAAACACGGCGAGGAGGGGGCCGATCACGCCATTTCCTACTATCGCGTCATCGATACCGCCGCGCAGAACCTCGCCTGGCTGGAGATGGAACCCTATACCGGCCGTACACACCAGCTGCGCGTTCATGCGCTGCATATGGGCCACCCGATCATTGGCGATCCCAAATATTATATCGATGATCCGAACTGGGATTTCCCGGGCGGTATTCAGAAGCGCCTGCATCTGCATGCGCGCCACATCGACATACCGCACCCCTCCGGTGGTCGGCTTCGGGTCAGCGCACCTTTGCCGCCGCATATGGTGCAAACCTGGAACCTTCTCGGCCTCGACGTAGCCGATGGCGATAGGGAAGACTGATAGCAGATGAAACTCGTCCTTTTCGATTGCGACGGTACTCTCGTGGACAGCGCCGGCCTGATCCATGCGGTCATGTCCGAAACCTTTGCCGATTTTGGAAAGCCGCGGCCTGATATTTCACAGACCAAGGCGATCATCGGTCTGACGCTGGATATCGCCATCGCCCGCATGCTTGGCAAGACACATGTGGATGACGAGGCGCTGGCGATGACGCAGCGTTACCGGGAGGTCTATCATCCTCTACGGGAACGCCCCGAGATGACGACGCCGCTCTTTGACGGGATCGCACCGCTGATCGATACGCTTTCGAAACGGGACGACGTGCTGATCGGCGCCGTCACAGGCAAGGGCCGGCGTGGGCTCACCCATATTCTCGAAACCCATGGGTTAATCGACCATTTCATCGTTTCGCGCACGGCGGATGATTGCCCCTCCAAGCCGCACCCCGCCATGGTGACGGAATGCTGCCACGAAACCGGCATGGTTCCAGCCGATACTATCGTCATCGGTGACGCGATCTATGACATGCAGATGGCGAAAGCGGCTGGCGCAAAGGCCATCGGCGTTTCCTGGGGTTATGCCTCGGTCGAGGACCTCTGGGATGCGGGCGCCGACGCAGTCGTCAACCATCCGAACGAAATTCCGGCCCATGTTTCGGCCGACATTACTGAATGACCTTTTCTACCCGACTGACGAGGATGTGCCATGCGTGATCTCCTGAACGACCTTTCGGAGGGCCTCAGCCACCCCGACCCGATCCTGCGCGCGCAGATCCAGATGCAGAAACCTTTGCCAAAGCGGTTCTATAAGGATGTGACCTTCGCTGACCTGGAAGAGGGCGGCTTCACCATCCTCCTCGATGGCAAGCCGCTGCGCACGCCCGCAAAGAAACCGCTCATCGCACCCACGCGAGCGCTGGCCGAACTGCTGCGCGACGAATGGGATGCGCAGACGGAGGTGGTGAACCCGGTGGTCATGCCCGTGTCGAGGCACGTGAATACCGCCATCGATGGCATCGCCAGTGACACGCAGGCGGTTTTCGAGGACATCCTCCGTTTTTCCTCGTCGGACCTCCTCTGCTATCGCGCTGGCGATCCGGAAGCGCTGGTGGCGCGACAAACGGACCATTGGGATCCTGTACTGGACTGGGCGGCCAATGTACTCGGCGCGCGCTTCATTCTCGTCGAAGGTGTGATGCATCAGGAGCAGCCGCGCGAAGCTATCGCGGCTTTCGCAGTGACGCTGAAAAAATACGATACGCCGATTGCTCTTGCCGCGCTCCACACCATGACGTCTCTGACCGGTTCCGCCATTTTGGCGCTGGCATTGGCGGAAGGTGAACTGACGCTGGAAGAAGCCTGGGCGCTCGCCCATCTGGACGAGGACTGGACCGCCGAGCAATGGGGCGAGGACGAGGAGGCGCTGGAGCGCCGCGCCGTCAGGCTCATCGACATGCGTGCCGCCCTCAACGTCCTGGAGTCGCTGAAGATCGCCTCTTAACGCTTTTCTAACCCTGATCGTCGAACATGCGGTTACCTCACGTTAGGGGAGCCGCTGATCATGACCACCACGCTAAAACGCCTCGGCATTCTTGTGCTGGCGTGTTTCGTGCTCATGTCTTTCAGGTTGGAACCGGAAGCGACAAATAGCGACCGACTGCTTTACGACGTGCGTGGCGCATTTGTCGCCGCACGCCCGGATGTCGCGCCGGCACTGATGCAATCCATCCATGCGCAGGTTCAGAATGCGATCAAGACGACGGCTCGTGGAGAAATTCGGCCGCGCGTGGTGCTGACCATCCGTCTTGCATCCGTTACTCGCGCACCATTCATGTTCGGGGAGCGGGCTTCAGCCAAGGTGATCGTCCGTGCCGCGGCCGTTTCAACGGGCGAGGTCATCGCCGAGGCCAAATTCACAGCTACCGTTGTCAGCTTCGACAATCAGGCCATCGAGCAGGAACTTGCCTATGGCGTCGCTGAGCGGGTGATCCGCGAATTCCGGCTGAACCGACCCGGCCCGACGACGCTGGCGACGGCTCTGTTTCCATAAACAGCAGGAAATGCGAGAGGGCGACACCGCTTGTCCCCATCAGTCCTGAAATCTCCACGCTCTGACAATAGCATTTCGATGCCGTCGATTTCACATACATTGCGTATCCTAATTGACATACGCTGCGTACGTCACTATCTCGCATACGTAACGTATGTGAGGTGACGTTCGAAGCCCCGACAGCAACGCTTCGCTCGTCCACTCACTCAGCCAAAAAGAGAGATGTCAAATGACTGCACGCGAAGCAATTTTCCCGGCCAACAGGCACGCGCTTTACGAAGAACACGGCTATTCCGCCGCCATTCGATCCGGTGATCTCCTTTTCGTTTCCGGCCAGGTCGGCAGCCGAGCCGACGGAACGCCTGAACCCGATTTTGAAAAACAGGTCCGGCTGGCTTTCGAAAATCTCAAGGCGACACTCGCAGCGGCGGGGTGCACCTTTGACGATATCGTCGATGTGACGACATTCCACACCGACCCTGAAAACCAGTTCGCGACGATCATGACTGTCAAACAGGAGATTTTCAGCAAATCGCCTTATCCGAACTGGACAGCCATAGGTGTCAACTGGCTCGCCGGCTTCGATTTCGAGATCAAGGTCATCGCCCGCATCCCGTAATGCCGGATCAAGACGGGAAACGGCGGCGCTTATCGGGCGCCGCCACCCGCTTCTCGATCCTTAGCCAAGCCGTTCCGCATGCCACTTCAAATGGTCATCCATGAAGGTGGAGATGAAATAATAGGAGTGGTCATAACGATCGTGCATGCGCAGTGTCAGGCCGATATCCGTGCCCTTGATCGCTTCTTCGAACAGCCAGGGACGCAGGCCCTTTTCCAGGAAGCTGTCGGCCTTGCCCTGATCGATCAGGAACTCGGGAAACCGTGCGCCGTCCTCGACCAGCGAGCAGGCATCATATCGACGCCATGCGGCCCGGTCCGCGCCGAGATATTTTTCCAGTGCCGGTTCCGACCAGTCGGCGGAGGAGGGGGCCACGATCGGGGCAAAGGCGGAGCAGCTCTTGAAACGCTCGGGGTTTTTCAGCGCAATGGTCATCGCACCATGGCCACCCATCGAATGGCCGAAAATGGCCTGGCGGCTCATATCCGCGCGGAAATGCTGGCCGATGAGGGAGGGCAGTTCTTCCGTGATGTAGCTATACATCTGGTAGTGCTCGGACCACGGCTCCTGCGTGGCATCGAGATAAAAACCAGCACCTTTGCCCATCTGCCAGTTGGTCAGCTCATCCGGCACATCATTGCCACGCGGGCTTGTATCCGGGCAGACGATGATAAGCCCGAGTTCGGACGCCATGCGGCGATATTCGCCCTTTTCCATAACATTGGCGTGTGTGCAGGTGAGGCCTGAGAGATACCAGACAACCGGGCAGGGCTCATGAATCGCCTTCGGCGGCACATAGACCGCAAAGGTCATCTCGCTTTTGAGCGTTTCGGATTGGTGCGAAAATACGCCCTGCATACCACCAAAGGCCGTATTTTGCGAAATGATATTCATGAAGCCATTCCTTTAGGAAAAATTCGGGTTCAGCCCGCAAGCGAGACCGCAGCATTGACCGCCGCTGCGACCAGAACCGTGTTGAAGAAAAAAGAAACGATGGAGTGCAGCAGCGTCACTTTGCGCATGGCGGTGGTGGTTACCCCCACATCCGAGGTCTGCGCGGTCATGCCGATCACCACGGCGAAATAGAGAAAATCGTAACCGCAGGGGTCCTTCGTCGCCGGAAAATCCATGCCGCCACGATGCTGGCGCTTGCCATCCACCGAGGTCGGCCGCCAGTAAAGATGGGCGTAGTGCAGGGCGGTCATGGTGTGGATTGTCAGCCAGCCAAAGATCACCGAGCCGAAGGCGATCAGCAGCGTCCAGACCGTTTCACCGGAGTGGTTGAGCGCCTGAAACAGCGACACCACGGCAACACCCACCGCAAGCAGCGTTACGGCGATGATGGCGATCGCAGGCAGATCATCGCTGTCGGCATGGGCCTTCAGTTGCTGCGCCGTCAGATACGGCAGGCGAAAGGCAACCAGCGTCAGATAGGTGAGGAAAAACAGGACTGCGGCGATCTCTATGGCAAGGGAAGGCGCAAATGCCAGCGCAAGGCCAAGGCTGAACGCCCAGACGATAAACGCGATGACGAAAGGCCGATGACGGCGATAGAGATTGCTCTTGGGATTAACAGGGTTCTTGGCTGGGTTCTTAGGACTGGCGGGGGTCATGGACGACACCTTTCTGTTTGCAGCGTCATTTTTTGACACGGCGGCAGAAACGGTCAAGCGTCTCCAGAAAGGCCGAGCGGTCGCGCGGCGAAAAGGCCGCGTTATACCCCTTGCTTTCCCCGGTTTCACGCAGATGCGCACCAAGATCACGCATCGCCGTCGCCATGCCGATATTCGAAGGATCGAAAACGCGCCCTGTCGGTCCCGTTACCAGAGCACCCTTGGCGACGCAGCGTCCGGCCAGCGGCACATCGGCGGTGATGACGATATCGTTTTCGCCGGCATGTTCGGCAATCCAGTCGTCCGCCGCGTCGAAACCCGCAGATACGATGACGTTCTTCACCATCGGATCGCGCGACGGGCGCAAACCGGAATTGGCGACGAAGGTCACCTCAAGCCCATGCCGCTCCGCCACCTTGAGGATTTCCGGCTTCACGGGGCAGGCATCGGCATCGACATAGATTTGCGGGTTTTGCGTCATGGGCACTCTTTTGGAATAATTCCTGCCACGCTTCTAAGCGCAAATGATGCAATTACCAAGCCCATCAGGGCTGAAATAGCGGCTTGATGTCGTGTGGGAGAATGCTTGCGGCGATCACAAAAACCACATATGTTCCCTTTATGTTCTTGATGGTGGAGGGTTCAATGTTGGAAGAGTTTATCGTGCAAGCCAAGTCCGCGACCTATGTCGGCGGCGGCGATAAATCTGCGACACCCACGCGTCAGGGATCGCACGATCTCGCTTATCAGGACGGAGACTGGCACTATATCGACAGCTATTTCGGCGGAACCGATTTTATCGGCCAGGAGGTCGTCTGGCATCAGGGAACAGCGGTATGGGCGATGAGTTATTACGGCCGTATTCTCAGGCCCGATATGATCGACGGCGTGACGGCCGGCAGGGTCATTCAGCACTCGCTTTCCACGCTCTATCGGGAAGGCCGCTTTCTCGGTGGCTTCACCCATCTGGTGGAAAATCTGGTCTATGTCGATACGAATGCGGGTGAGTTCGGGTCCTTCACCGGCGTCGAGCGCATTTACCGGGGACATGTCGAGACGTATCGGCTTGACTATCATGGAGGCATCATAAAGCCATGAGATGTGCGATGGCTGGGGCGATGACGGTTTCACCGCCCCATCACAGGTCTCAGATCAGCCGGGTTGCTTCGTCTTGCGCAGATAGGGAAGAACCGTGTCGTAGGAGCCGAAACGGGCAATCGCATCTTCGTTCGAGACGGCGGCGGTAATGATGACGTCCTCGCCCTGTTTCCAGTTAGCCGGTGTTGCCACCTGGTGTTTGGAGGTGAGCTGAATGGAATCGATGGCGCGGAGAATTTCCTCGAAATTGCGGCCGGTGGTCATCGGGTAGGTGAGGACCAGCTTGATCTTCTTGTCGGGGCCGATGACGAAGACGGAGCGCACGGTAGCGTTGTCGGCAGGCGTGCGGCCCTCCGAACTGTCACCAGCGCCCGCCGGCAGCATGTCATAGAGCTTCGCAACCTTCAGGTCCTTGTCGCCGATCAGCGGATAATCGACGTTAAAACCGGTCGCGGTGCGGATATCGTTCTTCCATTTTTCGTGGCTCTCGACCGGATCCACCGAGATGCCGATGATCTTGACGCCACGTTTTTCAAATTCCGGCTGCAGGCCGCCCATGGCGCCAAGTTCCGTCGTGCACACTGGCGTGAAGTTTTTCGGATGGGAAAACAGGACCGCCCAGCCATCGCCGATCCAGTCGTGAAAATGCACCGGGCCCTGGGTGGTCTCGGCGGTGAAGTCGGGGGCAATATCGTTGATACGCAGACTCATATCGTGCTTTCTCCCTGATGATTTGAACTTAAAATCTGATGGTTGTCGGCAATTTCTGTCCAGCGCAGGAGCTTAGGGGTTTTCCCCGAAATGGCCAGAGCTTTTCGCAGCCTGTCGATGACTAAGTAGGCGAGGGCCTGAACCCGCAGACCCCCGCGCTGCTCTTAGAGACCGGTCATCGCCGGTTTCCAGAACCGCTCCGGATCAAGACCGTCACAGCACTCGATCACGATCCGTGCACCGTTCTTTAGGCGTCGCCGCAAAAGATCGGATTGCGCCCGTATCTGGCCGTCATCGTGAAGCTTCTGCAGCATCGAGCGTGAAAGCCCGAGTTCGGAGGCCAGCAGCCGGTCGAGGCGTATGCCGGCCGGAAACGGAACGGCGAGATCGATCTCGGCCGCAGTCCAGTCGGGAGGTTCGTCCCGTATCTTTTTCTCGATATCAAACTCCGCAAACTCGTCGATACGCTGCGACTTGCGCCTCAACGCCTCGAGGTTAAAGGTTTCGGCTTTTATCCATTCTGGATCGTTGGACTGCAGCGCCTCCAGAACGGCAGGGCTTATATCGCGAACATTTTGCCGCTCGAAGATTGGCCGGTTCCAGCTTTTGTCGCAGATCAGGCATCTGTAGATAAGCCAGGCATCGAGTTTGCGGCCATTGGCGTTGAGCCGGATCTTGCCGCTGGCCTGAAATGCCCTCAGTTCACCGCATCCGTTGCAGGCAAGCCAGGGCTGGGGCGCCGTTCGTGGCGTAATGGTCCATTGGACCCGAAGGAGATTGCACATAATGTCTTGGTCTTCCGTTTGGAAGTCCACCAAGATGGTGCAGGAGAAAACCCTTACGGGTACGGCGTGGCGATGTCCTGGGGGGCGAAGAGCTGAGACAGCAGGGCTGTGCAAGGCACATTTTAACAATGCCAGACCGGTCTCTTGCCACCACCCGATGAACATGATCATACGCCGACAGCCTGTGGCTATCCGCAATACGGGTGAAACTGGATTGAGACCGGTATTTACTTAGGCAAAGTCTACCTCGATGCGCCACTGCTCTTCGTTGGCGACGATAACAAATGATGCCCGCCAAAGGGAGTTCTTTCCCCACTCTGCAACCGAAACAAGTGGTGCCTGAAGCTTTTGCGCAACTCTTCCACCATCGTCCTACTGTTCGCTGGAGGTTTCCCTGCGGCTGTTATCCGTGGCCGCCAGAAGGGGAAGCATGCGGCGAAGGGTCGGATCTCTGCGTATGAGGTGGTGCCATAGCGCCGCCATCACATGAAGGAGGACAATAATGGCGGCAAGATAGGCGAGGGTGGCGTGAACCTCACTCCAGAAGGCTTCGGCTTGATCGGAGATCGTCATGGGCAACCCCGGAACGACAACGAGATCAAAGACATAGCTGGGGATCTGCAAGGGAGAGGTTGACGCTACCGCCCAGCCGGCGAGGGGAACGGCCACGGTCAGGAACAGGAGCGCAGCATGGGCGGCCCGCGCAGCGAACCTCGAAACAATGCTTTCGCCATCAACAGACCGCGGCTTCCTGCTAAAAACCGACCAGATGCAACGCGGTATCGCCAGTGCGAGCACCAGAAATCCGATCGACTTGTGGTATTGAAAGAGATCGAACTGAAGCACCGGATCGATGCTGTCACGGCTCATCAGATATCCCAGCGCCAGCTGGGCAAGGAAAAGGATAGCGATCGTCCAGTGGAACACGATCGCCACCAGTCCAAAGGATGAGGACGTGTTGCGCAAACGACGTCCACCCGCCGGGGCAATACCGGAATTGTCGCCAAACTCTTGCATCGGTTAACTCAGCTGTTGATAGGTGTCCTTGGCAATGGCGTCCATACGGTCGGACGGCAGGTTGCCGACCAGGGCGCAGCGGATCATTTCGTCGTCCCAGGACACCGTCTCCAGCGAACCGACACTGGAGCGCCGCATGGCGGTATCGCTCGAGTCGGCCGCTGCAACGATGTAAAGCGTGACGCGCTGCCCGCCTTTGTCTTCGTACATGAGCTGGGCGGCGGGACCTTCGGAACCGGGCAGCACACGGCCGCCAACGAGGGAGAGGCCGTGACGGGTAAGATCCGGGATGTTGACCTTGCGGTCCAGCCGCTTGGAGAGCCATTTCGGCAGGTTTTGGGGATCTCCGCCATCGGCGCGGACCTCCACCGGATGCAGAACGTCGCTCGCAAACAGCTTATGTGCCTGTGTCGCATCCGCCACGATGGAAGCAGGTTCGGTAACCTCGAACATAAGCCCACGTCCGAACCAGCCGCCTGTCATCCCGACGGCAAGGATAAGGACGGCTGCGGCTGCCATGTTGCGCCAATCGGCCCGTTCCAATCTTACGCGCCGCTCAATGCGATACACATCAAGGCGATCCGGCACGATATTGGTGTCGACAGGGCCATAAAGAGCCGTCAGCGTCGCATTCTGCTGCTGCCACATCGTTACCTTGCGTGCATCGGCCAGATTGGAGGCGAGGTGGGCACGAACGGCACCGAGCCTCTGGGCATCAAGCTGCCCATCGACATAAGAGAGCAGATCGGCTTCGGTTACGTGTGGCTCTCTGCCGGTCATTTTATCACCTTGAGATTTGGCTGGTCTTCCTGGGTCATGCGGGCAAGCGCCGTTCGGGCTCGTCCCAGCCGGGACATCAGTGTGCCAAGGGGAATTTCAAGAATCTTTGCGGCCTCCGCATAAGTAAGGCCTTCGACAACGACGAGGAGCAGGGCCTCACGGTGTTCGCCGGACAGTTTTTCGATGGCGCGGGCCATTTCGGCAAGGGCGACTCGACCCGTCTGCGCTGCCGGGACAACCAGTTGTTCCTCAGCATCGTCAATCGGGATCTGCTGGGGCCGGCGTCTGCTGCCGCGCAGATTGTTGCGGTAGACATTAACAAGCACCCGATACAACCAGGGACGCAACGGACCCTGCGGTCGCCACAATGCCTTTTTACGGATCGCTCTTTCCAGACAGTCCTGAACGAGATCATCAGCCGTGTCGCGATCATGCGTCAGCGCATTCGCATAACGCCGGAGCGCCGGTATGCAACTTGTCATCTCGTCCAGAAAGTCCGGCATGAGGGCTACTCCTTGGCAACGTGCCAAACGCCGCCGACGCCGTCTCCCGTGATGTCGCCGGGTTTTTTGTCCATCTGCCAGCGGTAAAGCGGCTTTCCGTCATGCGACCATTGCATCGTGCCATCTTTGCGGGCGATTGGTTTGTAGTCGCCGTCCGCCTTGTCCGTTTTCAGGGCGGCGAGGGGTGGCCATTTTTTAGCACAGCCATCATAGCAGGCCGATGAGGCGTCGCCGTCATTGTCGAACGTATAGAGGGTCATGCCTTTGGCATCGGTCAGGATAGTACCCTTGGCCGTCGCCTTTTCAACCACAGCGCCACCGGCATAAGGCTCGGCGAGGGCGGTTGTGGAGGCGAGCGCCAGCGCGCCAGCCAGAACAAAATGATGTACACGCATGAGATAGCCCTTGAGGAAAACGGATCGGGCAAGGTGCCCGATACTGGATAAAACACCGGTCAACGGAATTTATTCCCGCCTTGCCGATTTTTTTGATGCGTCTGCGACTTTTTATCTGACGCCCTTCAGATCGATATCGAACGCCACCGTATTCGAATAGAGCGGCACACCGACGCCCATGCCGTAGGGCATGCGGGGAACATTGCCGGTGACATGGAAGGTAACCGATCCCTTTTGCTGCTCAACGAAAGTCGCATGGAAGGTCTCGGGGCGGGATACGCCTTTGGCCGTCAATATGCCCTCGACCACAGCGCTGCGCGGTCCGTCCTGAACGACCCGGCTGGAGCGAAACACGATCTGCGGATAGGTGGCGATATTAAAAACCGCGCTGGATTTCAGGAAGTTTTCCACCCGCTCTTGCCCTGTCTTGACGCTGGACGGATTGAGGCTGATTTCCACATAAGACTTGGCGGGCTGGTCCGGATCGATATCGAACTGGCCGGATATGTCGAGGATGGCGCCCTTGATTCCGGGACCGGCAACCTGGGCAATTGAAAACCCGATATGGGACGCGGGATCAATGCGATACCGTCCAGCAGCGGACGAGAACGGGCTGGCCGACACCGGAGTGCAGGCCAATGCCGCCATCAGGAGAGTGAGGGAGTAAGAGTATTTCACGGTGCAGGCTCCTTCGTGAGTACTTGGTCGCACTCAGGAGAACACCGCTGGGAACCATTTAATCCATATGACCTTCGACCGATCGCCAAATTCCTGCCATCCGGCGAAATTCAACAACCGGCAATGCCGATGCCGCAACAGCGCTCCAAAAGGAGATGGCGGCCTGTCGCATAATTGAAGTGCCGCCACGAACAGTGGAGTGGCGCATCGTCAGGATACCGGTCTATTACAAACGATGTTAAAGCTGATTAGAGATGCGACGCAGCTGGCCCGTTAGAAATGCGACACTGGCTCCGACAATCAGCCCCCGACCGGACCGGCT